>SOIM01000059.1 GCA_004377185.1 Methanomassiliicoccales archaeon
GGCTCACTCGCAGACAGGAGCGCCGATGAGTACAGTGACATCGATATGCTATGGGAAGTCCCTGATTCCCTGTTCAAGATGTGCGTGGACAACATGAGGGAGATACTGTCGAAGGCTCATCCAGTAGAGTCTTTGCGGTCAGATTCCAACCTCCAGAACTCGGAGAAGCGTCGCCTTTTCTTTGTGCGCTTCAAGGACGTACCGCTTTTCTGGAGATTGGATATTGATGTCTTCGCTCAGTCTATTGAAAGGGACAGCGAGTACGACCTAGACAACCCGGACGCAAGAGGAGACGATTGGTCCTTCGCCGAGAGCGCACTCATGAATGCCATAGCAGCTGTGAAAGCTCATCTGCGAGACAGAGATGAAGTGGCAAGGGAACTCATGGAGAGAGCCTACAAGAGGGTTGGACTGGACAGTCCAGATCTCCAGCTAAGGGAACTTATACTGAAACTGGCTGATAGTATCAAAGCCACGAATCCGGAGTTGAGGGGCTTATCAGGAGAAATTAAGAAACTGGTTCTGGAATCATTCTGATTGCTTCCTTCAAGATTGAGAATGTCGTCCTTCAATGAGAACTTCGTCATTTCATCTATTCCCATTCACTGAATACTTCCTGTGTCAAACTAGCAATAGATTCGAATCATCTAGAAGGGGTACTGGGGCAAATCTACGCCGAAAGGTTACTTCAACTTCGTGACTTGCTCTTCAAGAGAGAGGAAGCGGGAAAGAACGGTGGCGTTTCCCGCGCGAACAGCAGACACTGGTACATCAATCTTCTTTCCTGGTCGAGGTGGAGGGAACAATCCTAACTTCGTGCCTTCCTCTGAGTAATCCTTATCCACAAATGCCAGACCTGTTTGATAGCCTCCGATAACGAGATTGGTTGTCACATTGCCAATGGTCCTTCCCTTTGTATTGAAGACAGGATTCCCGGCCTTCACCATTCTGCCGCCCTTGGAGTCCAGTTGGAACCGGACGATTTGCTTCTCCCAATCCCTGGCTTTCTTCACAGCTCGATGCCTACCAATGAAGAACGGCTTGTGCAACCTCACGAAGAACCCATAGCCCGTTTCGGACGGGAAGATGTTGTGCTCACCTGCCAGCTCATTCCCCCAAAGTGGGAAACCGGCCTCCGCCCTTGTGGAATCCCTTGCTCCCAGCGCTGTTGGCTTAACACCATATCTCTTCCCCTTCTCAAGGATCAATCTCCAGAACTTGGGAGCGTCTTTTGGGTGCATGTAGAACTCGAATCCCACATCTTCACCAGTGTACCCAGACCTGGATACCATCATATCGATTCCAGCGACCTTGGTTTCGATGAACTCCAGCTTGCCCAGTTGCGTGATCTTTCGTTTCAGAACCTCATCTTTCACAATGCTCAGAAGTATGTCCAACGACTTCGGCCCCTGCAATGCCAAGTCCACTCTTTGATGTCTTCCGCTTGATGAATCTTTCAGGTCCTTGATCGTGACCGGCTCTCGAATCTCCACGTTCGGGTTCTCGTTGTCAACCACGAATTTCATTGAATTCACGGCCTTAAGCCAAGCCAATACCTTTTCTGCATTCACCGCATTCGCAACCATCAGATACTTGTCCTTTGTGCGACAGTAGATGAACACGTCATCCACGACGGTTCCGTCCGGGTACAGGATATATCCGTACTGACATTGCCCTGGATAGAGAAGATGGGCGTAGTTTGTCATGACGAGATCCAAGAAGTGCGTCGCATATTCTCCCGATATTTCAATGGTGCCCATGTGGGAGACATCGAACAGCCCTGCCGTCTCTCTGACCGCCTGGTGTTCTTCAGCGATCGAACCGTAGGAAACGGGCATGAGCCATCCAGCGAAGGGTACGATTGAGCTCTTGCCAGCCAATCTGACATGCTCTTCATACAGGCAGCTCCTTCTTGGAGGTCTGTCTTCTGGAACGTACCGGTATTTCCTCTTTCTTCGTTTGGGGGCATGTTTCAGCAACGACCTTTGTCCGATGAAGTAGGGTTTGTTGAAACCGAAAAGAGATTTATGGGTGTCGACCAGTAACTTCCCTTTCATCTTCTTGCCAGACAGTGGGACCATCCCATACTTCTTTCTGACTTGGGACCGGGCGTTGTATCCAACTGGAACAAGACCATGTTTCTTCCCGGAGGACATCAGTTCTTTCCAGACGTTCTCTGCGTTCTTCGGATGGACCAGAATTGTGTAGCTCACGTCCTTCTTGCCAAATCCTGAATGGGAGACTATGCATCTGCAACCCAGGAAGCTGCCTTCTCTTGCTTGCCCTTCACCGATACCTTTCAACTTCGAATCGGCCCCCTTCAAAACCTTCTGGGCAGCTGGACCGCGCAAGACCAAAGCGGTTCTTCTTTCCCTTGGGTTCGCTATCTCTTTCAGGTCGCGTACAACAACAGGTCCCTGTATCTTCCTGTAGACATCTTGTTTATCGAAGATGACGTAGGCATCCGACAATGACCGGAACCATAGCTTCAGTCTCTCGGTATTGGGAGCATGAGTCAAAACAATGAACCTGCTCCATTCCCTTTTCCTTCCCTTGACACGAATAATCAGACCTTCTCCGAATAGGGCCCCGTCCTTGTCCAAGAAGAGTGTTCTCCTCGACCGTCCTTCCTTCATCCCGAGTATGCTGGCTGTCCCCGCTTCATCCAGGAACTCTTCCGCTCTTCTTCCTGAGATTTCAATAATCCCCACATCTCCAATGTCAACGAGCCCAGCTTTCTTCTGCAAGGCTTCGACTTCTTGCTTGACACTGGAATAGACAGAGGGCAACGACCATCCATGTTTCTCCACAAATCTTGCCTTGAGTTCCTTGTGCATATCATGCAACGGGGTCCTCAATCCCTTCTCACCCTCGGATCGGAAATAATGTGGATAACCGTCCCACTCGATGTCCATCTCTCGAGTCGATTCACGCTCTAGTTTCTCAACCTCTGCCTTCACCTCCTCCATTATTGCGAGGTCTATCTTCCCGCGCCCGATTATCTTGATTCTGCCAATCCATTCGAATGGCTGTATGTTTGTCAGCACCTTGTGCACCAGCTCGGCGACCTTCTCCATGTGTTTCTTCCTGAACCCTCTTTGAGTCATCCAAGGCGTGCCGAATCTTATTGCGGTGGGATGGATGGCGTTGTCATCACCTGGAATGGTGTTCTTGTTGCATACAATCCCGCACATCTCGAAGATTCTTGTTGCGATCTCTCCGGTGAGAGTGTAGCCAGTCTCGCTCTTGATCGCTTTCAGGTCAATCAGAACCATATGGCTGTTAGTGCCGTCATAAGCAACCTTCAACCCCAACTTCTTGAAGCAAGTAGCGAGGTGCTTGGCGTTCTCCACAATCCTCCTCTGCAGCTCTTTGAACTCGTCCGTCTGGGCGATCTTGAACGCGACCGCCTTTGCGGCTATGTTGTTCTGGTGGGCCCCGCTCTGCTCTCCTGGAAATACCCCAATGTCGATCTTCTTTGCCTTTTCCTTGTCTGTTGTGAGTATGACCGCACCTCTTGGTCCGCACAGAGTCTTCTGAGTTGTGAACATGACCACATCAGCGTATTCAATCGGATTCGACATTTGCCCTGCGACTATCAGTCCGGCTATGTGCGAGATATCAGCAAGAAGAATCGCACCGCACAAGTCAGCCAGTTCCCTAAACCTCTTCCAATCGATGTCCCATGGATAGGCACTGTAGCCAGCAATTATCAACTTGGGCTTGTGCTCAAGGACCATCTTCTCCATTTCATCCCATTTGAGCTCTCCCGTTTCCACATCCGCTTCGTATGAGATTATATTGTAGTACATCCCCGACCTGTTGGCAATACTGCCGTGAGTCAGGTGCCCTCCACTGGTGAGGGACATTCCCATGACGGTATCACCGACTTCCAGAAATGCGTTGTAGATTGCATTGTTGCCTATTGCACCTGAGAGGGGTTGGACGTTGGCATAGATCTCTTCCGGTCTGATCTTGACCTTGGCCGTGGGGTTATTGTGCGTTGCGAAGAGCTCGCATATCCTCCTCTTTGCCAGCGTTTCCATCAGGTTGACGTAATCGCAGCCCTTGTAGTACCTTCTGTCCGCGAACCTCCTGTGGTTTGTCATTTGGAAGTCATAGTCCAGGACCTCATCTGTTGTCTCTCTATCCATTCTAACCGAGGGCAGTCCTTCTGAATACAGATTGGTGAAAACGGAGTTCAGCGCCTGCTTCACTGGCTTGGGACATATACTCTCGGACGCGATCATTATCAGCTTTCTGTTCTGCCTCTCTTCTTCTAGTTCAATCAACCGCGCTATGTCCTTGTCGACCGATGCAATATCGTTACCGAAGAACGATTCACCGTAGCTCGCGGACTTCTTCACACCTTTTGAGATTCTCTTTTTTGTCACAGAGATCACCCCTTCTCTCGGGTTCCAGAATCGGTTTTCTGGGGTATATTCAGACCGAACCTTCACAGCGAGAACGATTACAAATATCTTTCGTGGCTTGGCAAACCGAAGAAGGGCACAAACAACGATTAAATAGGAATCCACCTATGTGAACGATTGGGATAACATGTGCGAATCTACCGTGTTCCTGGAGAAGGATGGAGAGAGCGTGGAGTTCATGAAGGACGTTGCGAAGATACTCATCGAAGGAGACAGGCTGACCATCATTGGGATACTGGGGGAAGAAAAGACGATCAATGGTAGAATAGCGACTGCAGATCTCATGAACCACAAGATAACAGTGGTGGAAGAATAGGCGTTGTTCCGAATGGCCTTGAGGGTTGCTGTCAGCGGGAAAGGAGGAGTTGGCAAGACCACCGTGGCTGCGATATTGTCGAGGTTGCTTGGAAAAGATGGAAAGAGGGTTCTCGCTGTTGACATCGATCCATCGCCATCCCTGGCATCTGCCTTGGGCGTACCGAGGGATGTTAGAGAGAGAACCACTCCCGTGTCCAAGATGCTGGATCTGATCGAGGAGAGAACGGGCGTGAAACCGGGTTCCTCGTACGGAGCATATTTCAAACTCAATCCGAAGGTGGATGACCTGGCGGACAAGTTCGGGGTCGAAGCCAAGGACGGTGTAACGCTGCTCGTTTTGGGGACGATAGAGACGGGAGCTTCTGGTTGCTTCTGCCCTGAGAACGCCTTGATCAGGAGATTGGTCGGCCATCTGATCCTCAAAAGGGACGAGGTCCTGGTCATGGACATGGAAGCTGGGGTTGAGCACCTTGGGAGGGGAACGGCCGAGGGCGTTGACGTTCTGATAATCGTGGTCGAGCCGGGAACGAGGTCTATCGAGACAGCCAGGAACATCAAGAAACTGGCGAATGACATAGGACTGTCGAGGATTGTCGCAGTGTTGAACAAATCCAGGGGAGAGACGGACGAGGACTTCGCAAGAAGGCATCTGGAGGAAATGGGCATTGAACTGGTCAGTTCGGTGCCTTTCAACGATAGCGTGATCAGTGCCGATTTGGACGATGTGTCCCCGATGGACTCGGAGGAATGTACCCTGATTGTTGATTCTCTATTGCCAGTGAAGGAGAGATTGCTCGGATTTGACACGAATGCCTAGGGAATCAATGGTTCCAGAAGGGCTTACTGTTTCCAGCAATCAATGACTGAAAAAGACCTCATATTCAGCCTCTGAACATTTTGGCAAGAAATGGGCTTTCTTGAGTAAATCATAAACTCGCCCAACTATCTGAATAACGCGGGGAATCGCCCTAAAGGACCTCGGCAGAATCTCCGATTTGCCAATATACTCAGAGATTCATAATGGACGCAACAACCAACCCCTACATGATGTCACAGTTCTCGTTGAAGGACAGCAGATATCTGAATCTTCCGTCAACTGTGTACGCGAGAGTTCCCCTCAGCACGGTGCTAGGTTCCTGGAAGCGTAGTGACTTCTGCGAATTTCATAAGACGCACGCAACGGGGGAAGAGCCCATATATGAAATGTTGCTGTCTGCTAGCTAACGAAAGTCTTGAAAAGGCAAAAAACGATAGGAGAACCTATGCAATCAGTATTCAGAGAGGATGAAGAGATAGTGATAACATCAGTCGTAGATACCCTAGATGGTTTTGTGATGGTTGGAAGTGTCAAGAACGACAACTATAGAGTTCTAGTTTTGAAGACAAATAAAAGTGGAGAGTTGGAATGGAGAAAGACTTACGGTCATAGCTCTGTGGATTACGAGGGGCAGAACATAGTTGCAATCGATGATGGTTTCTTGATATGTGGATGCTCAGAAGGTCACGCCTCTGAATGTGGTGGGCGTGATTGGAAGGCATATCTGCTACAAGTGAATTCAAGTGGGGAAAAGCAGTGGCAAAGATCTTTTCGGATCAAGGGAAATGAATGTGCTTTTTCACTCGTTGTAAAGGAGAATATTCTATTATTCGGCGAAACCAGAGATCCGTCCGGAAATAGCCATTTGTTTCTCCTGAATCTGGATAATCATGGGGAAGAAATCTGGAGAAGAACATATTGTTGTGAAGAAGATGTAATGGCTGGAGGTATTGTTCCAGATGATCAAGGCCATATACTGGCAGGAAGCTTGATGAGGAATGGGAGGTGGTATCTGTATCTATCAAAAGTTGATAGGGATGGTAGAAAGATATGGGAAAAATCATACAAAGATGCCCTTGTATATGACATGTGCAGTGGGGAAGACGGAATCTTCTTGACTGGAATGAGAGGTGAACATATTTATCTTGTTAAAATCAATAAAAAGGGGGAGATTGTCTGGGATAGGACATATGATAATGGTTGCGGCGTGACTATTGACTGTAAGAAAGACAGAATCATGATTGCTGGAGAGATCGAGGTGGGTGAATCATGCTTTCCCGTATTATACAAGATCTCTGAAGATGGAATAGTAGAGTGGAAGAGAGTTTATGATAAGGAAGGAGTCATTGAAAAGGTGAAGCAATTGGACGATGGATATATGTTAATTCGACATGGATTAACACCAAAGGAACATACTGAAATTATTCAAGTGGGCAAGGACGGATCGTAGCTAATTCCTAGGTCCTTCACGAAAGCAATGGGGTGTCAAAGGATCCAAGCTTTGGAGTAGATGGGCATTCCATGTTTGAACCCAGGGTCCCTCGAAATAAGCGCTTCTGAGTCGGTCCATCCTCCCAAAATCATAAATAGCCCCAATGCGATAAGTTGTTTCGGTGGAGGCTTTAGAGGGGGTATGTGAGAATCCTGCGAGTGAAATCGTTCAGAGTATTGACCTCCCGCTTTCTTAGTTACTCTCCGAAAGTCCAACCGACGGAAGAATAGGGGGTAGAGAGGCATGAAGAGTATAGGAAGGGTTTTGAACGTAATGGTGTGTGTAGTGATGATCACCACTGTTTTTGCAGTAGCGGTCCCAATGCCCGCGAATGTTGGCGTATATTCACCAAATAGCCAAGGTCAAGGGTTAGGTGGAACATCTGATCCAGCGACCTATGATCTCGAAACACCCACTTCAACTCAGGTAATGGCAGACACGGAACCACCAGAGGCAGTCATACACTGGGATACCGGGACAAAGGAAATCGTTGTCTATGGGATTGATGATATCGATGCAGATGTGGAAGTTACATCCACGATTATCAGCACGAAACCTCACAAAATACTCGTAAGTTACACACTGACTGATGATGCAGGAAACACCATGGATTTGACGCTTGAGTATAAGAGCAGAGACGGGAACAGAGAAGTTAGGGTGCTAGAGATGAGCTACAACGGTGGTGCGCCTTTTGTCCTAGGAGAGAACCACTACAAGGTCGAGTTCAAGTTGGAGAAGGACACAGACGAGATATCACACTACCATCAGAACCTTCATGTAAGGGACAAATTCAAGATTAATGAACAATATAAAGCCAAAGAGAATGAAACAGCGATAGAGTTCAACGAGAAAGGACTGGGCGAATTCCACTATGAAGTGGAGGGACTGGGTCTGTTCGATTTGATGACAGATGATGGTGAGCTTACACTTATTCTTTTGATTGATGGATTCGAGGACTACGATCAGGATGGCCTGACGAACTGGGAGGAACTCCTGAAATATGGAACTGACCCCTTGAATCCAGATACAGATGGTGATGGATTGTCCGATGGTGCCGAGGTCATAGCCTTCTTGACAAATCCCCGTTCCAGTGATTCCGATTATGATGGTCTTTTTGATCAGGCCGAAATCGATACCTACTTCACCAATCCAAAGGACCCTGACACTGACGCCGATGGACTCAGCGACTATGTCGAGGTCACAGTGGATAGATCTGGAAGACTTGGCGATCAGCACACGGATCCCACCAATCCTGATACTGACCGCGATGGATTGACGGACGGGGCTGAGGTAAATACCTACAATTCCGATCCGAGAGACAAAGACGAGGATAACAATGACATCATTGACTATTGGGATGAGACGAACAATGGGGTTGAAGGATCCTACACGGATTCAGATGGGGACTTAGCCTGGGACGTCCTCGAACCTATGTTTGCTGCGTGCGCAGGTAATAAACTACCTCATCCCCCGGCAGTACTGCCACCGCGTCCCAGAACTTGCATGAGAACAAATGATCCAGATTCAGATGATGACGGGATTGTCGACGGGATTGAGATTGCATTTTTCATCGTGATGGATACCGGAGATCCCACCACATATCAGGACCGTCTGGATGCTGGAGAGAATCCCTGGGAGGAGAGTGGACCGTTTGGACCTTACAGTGCATACACCTATGCGTCCATCGGAATCTATTCCATCAGTGGCGGAATCTACTACAACAACATCCACAATGGTGACTGGGAGATTGACGGCATTCTTGACGGCAAGCAGGTCGACTCAGACAATGATGGCCTTAGCGACTGGAAGGAAGAGAACTCGAACTGGTGGTACGCACACTCTCCTTCCGCTGGCAAGAGCTATACCTCCTCCAACCCGCATGTGCCGACCCTGCTAGTCGAGCTTGATATCGTGGATGGAGGAAGTCCCCCGGCTGTCGATGTCGCAAGTTGGTCCAACTTCATCGCTGAGTTTGAGGCCGCCTTCGAGGATTCTGACTGGGCTCCGTTTGCCAGGGGAGCGATGGGAGAAATCAAGGCAGGGACTATCTACCCACCCGAGCTCAATCTTGCCGGAGCCGAGGTGATTACCTATGCCAATGATGACGATGAGGAAGGATATGACGCCGATGGGAACTACGTGTCGGGGTCAGCCTATTCGGTTCGAAATCCGACCCAAAGCGGTGCGAAGAATGCCCTCTCGAAAACAAAGGACTATGAGAATTATTACCATGTCTATATGACACGAAGTCAGGCTAATAGTCAGACCATAACCGGTAAGACCTACAGTGAAGATACAATAAAGAGATCTGGGTCTCTCGTCTATGACTATCCGACGGACTGGTATTGGAATAATCACTCTTGGGTTGGGAATCCAAATGATTCGAACAACCTGGGAATCACGAAAGATAGACTACTTATAAAGACCTTGATCCATGAGGTCGGCCATGGTCTTGGAGCCAATCATGATGAGGACACCGATGGTAACGAACCCGACACGATAAACTTCTACAACGTGATGATCTCATCTACGAATCTCAATGAGAATGATCGTGACCCCTGGGAGAAATGCTATCGGGGCAGCACCGGTCAGGGAAGTTACAAGAATCCCACTGAATCCCTGGGCGCCTACTGGTCCGCGTCAGGGACTGTCGAGCATGCCCCCAGATTCAGCTACGACTCCTGGAACCAGATCAGCTTTGCCTGGAAGAGAAGCGTGGAGAGTGGCCATAAGAACATCTATATTGACTTTGAAGAGTACAACTCCCAGGGCACCAACACATATACCGATGGGGGTCATCACTGGCATTCAATTGGCCCCGAAACGTATCCCGGGTTCAAGTCAATAGTCGGCTCAACCTCCTCTGGACCTAGGATCAGCAATTGGCCTATGAACACCCTGCCAAAGGACAGAGACTGGTCCATCCCGAGCCAGGATATTGTCTCAAGAGGCCTGTCTGCTGGATTCCTTGTCGAGCGTATCGTGGATGATGACTCTGTGGTCGGCGCACATTCCAAGACTTCTTCCGGCAGTACGGCAAAGCTGTATCAGGACTGGCTGGACGTGCCTGAGGATGAAAAGACCTATCTTGTCATCACGGGAATGGCTCTCAGTGAGATACATGATTCAGGGGGCCTTGACGTGGTCGTATACCTCTCTGACTCCTCAACCAGCGCGAGGACCATGGGATTCAATCTATACAATGGCGACTCAGTCAAGCCTTACACAGTCTCGGTATCGGGGGGTCAGGCACCAGAGACCTATAGGTCCTTCAACATCCCGAGTAGCTTCATCACCTCTCATGGGTTCCTTGTCATCGAGTTTGATGCGACGGGGACCTACAAGACCATTGGAATCGCTGGCCTTTGGATTCAACGAGAGGCCGAGGTATAGAGCAGGAATCAAGTATAGAAAATGCAAACAAAGGCCTATGGTTTCTTGATAGAATCCTTCTCCATACCCGAAAGCTCCTCAGCCAACTTCACGCATCTATCGAATCCTGCTGTCCTTTGAATGATCAGTTTTGCCCCATCGGGCGATCCTCCACCATGCATGCAACCAGGAACTCCGGCCCCGAGTGTGAGCCACTCAATCAACCTGGCAATCCTAACCCTTGACTCGGCAGGTGCAACCGCTTTGAGGTATTTCTGGACAAGCTCACCGTATTCTTCACTCTCAAAGTCCTTGAAAGACGGCATGCAGCCCGTCTCCGCAATCCCGCCGCCGATCTCTTGTGCCAGTCTCTTCGTCTCATAGGGCAGCGTTGCCACATACACCTTGTTCACATTTGAAAGAAGAGTATCCACCTGCCAGCTTCCGGAAGGATGTTTCTTTCCCAAGGCCGCGGCCGCAATACCTATCCCGTAGGTGGTCTCGTTGTTGATCGCCATCTGAGTCAGCTTGTCGCGGAACACTTTCTCGGATAGTCCGTTCGCCCAGGCCATCAAGATGGAAGCACCGACCATCAGGTCCCCTTGACCAGCAACACACGCACCTATGGCGGCGCGGTAAGGCGCAATGAAGTTCATAACCGCATCCAGAGTGAATTCATAGTCCTTGAGCATGAATATCCTCTCTCTTGGCACGAACACGTCCTCGAACAGGAGGTAGGACTGCGTTATCCCTCCCTTCTCGACCGGAATGTCAAAGCCTTCCTCCAGCTCCCTCAAATCGCTTGGATGTCTTGTCTCAACGCATTTCAGCCCATCTATGTCCCTGGGTATGGCAAATGCCACCGCCCAGTCTTTGTCCTCTTCACCGTATTTGGAACCGGGAAGCACGAGGACCTCATTCGCAGCTGCTATGCCGCAAATCATTATCTTGGCACCTTTCACCACAATCCCATCTTCCTTCTCCTCAATGATACGCAGGTTCATATCCGGGTCTTCTTGCTTGGATGGTGGGAGGGTTCTATCCCCTTTCGGGTCGGTCAAAGCCACAGATATCGTCACGTCCCTTTCCTGAGCACCTTTCAACCACTCCTTGAACCTTTCATGGTAGTCGGTGTCCTTTTTCTGGTCCATATCAAAGGTGGTCTTCCACAACGCGTTGATTCCGTTCCAACCTCCGCACCTGCCCCCAGTACAAGTTCCTGTGACGTTGAACATGAACCTTTTCATCTTTGAGTTGGCAATCATGTCCTCTGGGCTTTTCACAATGGAAAGATATCTGGAGACTCTCTCGCCAGTTAGAATCGAATCTGTCGTGACGAGTTCTTGATATTCCGAATCTTGCTGCAACCCGTAGATCTGGGCGTGGCCTTCCACTGTTCTTCTGGTTGCAGAATGTGTAGTGACGTCCTCAATCAACTCACCGAACTTGTACACGTTCGGCCTCATCTCTCTCAAGCTTTCTTTATACTCTTCGGGCGTTTTCAACATTAGAACCATCTCCGCTGGTGGTTTCCCCTTACCCCGAACCTGAGAATACGCTTTTCTCGTTTATACCTAACTAGAATCGAGAAGTGTAGACCGATGCAATTCGTACACAAACCTCATTCAGCGGGCTTGGCTCTTTCCAAGTGCTTCACTTCATACTGTGTCGGGAAGAGGTAGTGGTCGAAACCCAGATAGAGCGTGGGACTGACCTTCTCAAGTCTGATCATCTGCCTCTCATCGAACAACTCCCCGTCAAAATGCGTGAAGAGGACCTCTCCAACGAACCACTCATGGTCTCCGAACGTGTGATGGGAATGCAATTTGCACTCATATGCTGCATAGGCATCCTTCAGGATCGGCAAATCCAGTCCGCTTTCCTCTTCCAGGGCCAGACCGAATCTCTCGAACTTGTCCCCCTCTCTTCCGCTCACACCACCAGTCTGGGCGGATATCATGGCCTTCTCTTTGGGTATGAAGTTCAAGGCGAATTTCTTCCCTTCCAGAAGGAGGTCATATGTATGCCTTTTAGAGGCTATCGACACACCATAGAGGGGCGGACTAAAGGATATTGTGGAATGCCAGGCAGCCGCCATGGCGTCCTGCTCCTTCTCCGTCCTGGTGGTGACAATAGCAACATTCGCAGGATAATGTCTCGAGAACTTCCCTACACCGCTCATCATTGTTTTTGGCATTGTGATCTCACCTCCTCATCTCAGTCCAAATCGGTTGAGTTCCAATTCGCTGTATGATGAACACTTCTAATAACTTTTCTCGCTTGAAGAAACGCTAGTCAAACCGGTCGAAACCTTCTGCAAAACACCGTTTCTGAGTGGAAAGACGAACGTCCCCAACGCTTTTGTCCAGAATCGTAGAGAAACATCAACAATTCAACACAGAAACTGCGAATTACGAAACAAATTATATATACATGGACTGCAGATAGTAATGGTGGTTGTAGGGGCATGTCACGACTCATAAGAACAAAAAGCGACACCCTCTCTCTGGTACTGCGCTGTCAGTATGTTGAGGAATGCTGGCAGATGGAGAATAGGTTTGCTGTTGAGGGAGCACCAGAACCTCCTGCACTAGAAGAGAGAGAAGAGACAGAAGAGTAGGATGGGTCGGGTTCTAGACGGTCCCGCCCCGATGAATTTCTTTAGCCCTGTTCTCATAATCTTTAGCTTTTGCCCTGAGCTTCGCTATCTTCGCTTCAAGCTTCTTGCACTTGAGCTCCAGCTTGGCCGATTTGGCTAGATACTTGGCTGCCTTCGCCCTGTTGACAGCAAGGCCCTTTGCCTTCTTCGCATCATCAACGGTGGTCATCGGACTTTGGAAATAATGCACAGAGCGTTCTTAAAAGTTGGGGTATGCTTACCGTCATTCTCAAATACCTTTCTTGGAATAGCATGGCGATGCGCATATCGGTGGAAGCCTACGGTTGCACACTGAACCAGGGCGAGTCCAGGATAATGGAAGAACTGCTGGAGAACAAAGGGCACGAAATCGTCTCCCCGAACGAGGCGGATGCATCGTTGATCATGACCTGTTGCGTGATTGAGTCCACCGAGCGCAGGATGTTAAAGAGGATAGGGGATCTGGAAGCGAGAAAGAAGCTGGTGTTGGTTGGGGGATGCATGGCCTCGATCATGAAGGAGAAGGTTAGGAACGTTGCTCCCGATGCTGTGTTCGTCTCACCAGGGGACGTGAACAAGATTCTCAGCGAGATTGCAGGATCGGCAGACTTTGAACGAGAAGGGTCCGATGAGAGAGCGATTCCGCGCGATTCGATCGACGCAATAGTACCCATAGGCCAGGGGTGCACGGAACAGTGCAGCTACTGCATAACCAGGCTTGCCAGGGGATCTCTGAAGAGTTATTCGGAGGACAACATTGCGAACATTGTCTCAAGAAGACTCAAAGAGGGGTACAAGGAAATCAGGCTCACTTCACAAGACACTGCGGCATATGGGAAGGATATCGGGTCTTCTCTACCGGACATCATGAACAGGGTTGCCTCTCTTCGAGGAGAATTCAGAATAAGAGTGGGAATGGCCAACATCACCAATCTGTTGCCGATTCTTCGAGAGACGATGGAATCATACAAATCCGAGAAGGTCTACAAGTTCCTCCATGTACCAGTCCAGAGCGGTGATGACGGGATGTTGAAGAAGATGAGGAGAAGGTACAGTGTGGATGATTTCATCAATGTATTCAACGCCTTCAGAACTCAGTATCCTGATTCCACATTGTCCACGGACATCATCACGGGCTTCCCAGGAGAGACGGAGGAGCAGTTCAAGGCCTCTCTTGAGCTGATGGAAAAGGTGCGACCGGATATCATCAATGTGACCAGATTCTCCCCCAGGGAGGGCACAGCTGCCTTCGAGATGGATGAGAAGGTCCCAGGATGGAAGTCGAAGGAGAGGTCAAGAGAACTGACCAAGCTCAGATCCAGGATATCCTTGGCAATCAACAACTCTCTGATCGGTTCGGTTTTCAACGTGTTGACAACGGAGCACGTAAAGAGCGGCACCACCATGGGGAGAATAAACAGCTACAAGCCAATCGTACTGCCAGAAGCCCTCCCCCTTGGTATCTTCTGTGATGCGAGCGTGATCTCGGCCACGGATGCGTACTTGATAGCTGAACTGGAATAGGGGATTGAGACCAGAACCGCCTAGAGCTCTTCCTTTCTTGAGAACCGGTAGTACAGCCTTGCAATAATAACGGGAACCAGCACCCACAACATGAGGGTGAGAATGACGCCAACAGATCCAAATGGAGACATTATCGAGAGGATGATCGTGGCAGGCAAAAGAGCTGCAACAGCGATGATTATTCCAACACTACTGAATTTCAGGGCCATTTCTCACCATTTCTCATAATGTATCAGTTCTTCCACAGGGATCCTCTTCCGGGCTTCGGGTTGGGACAGCGGTTCGCCTATGGGAAGGATCGCAACCGGCCTGATGAAGTTCGGCAGGTTCAGGATTCGACTGACTTCCTCCTCATCAAAAGCACCAACCCATACGCAACCCAGACCTTTGTCATGTATCGCCAAAAGCATGTTCTGTATCGCGGCCGCGGCATCCTGGAGACAATAGAGAGTCACGCCTCTCACACCATAATGTGCGATCCTCTCGAAGTTGGCACACACCACGACTGCCACGGGAGCTTCGGCTATGAAATCCTGATCAAGGGCAGCTCTGCCGAGTTTTCTCCTCGTATCCTGGTCCTCAACCACCACGAAATCCCTGGCTTGAAGATTCCCAGCTGAGGGAGCCATATGGCCAAGCTCGATGAGTTCGATAATGAATTCTCTCGGAACTTCCTTTTTTCCAAACCTTCGTATGCTCCTCCTGTCCTGGATGGCTTCCTTCAGTTCCATGGACCAAGGATAATCAAAACAGGGCTAAACCGTTTGCTATCATTTATTAGGTGAAGACACATTTGGGGGGGTGATATGAAAGTTGACTGCACACTCGAATTCTTCTACGAAAATGAGAAGAAAGCACAGAATGTCCTCAAATCAGTGGATGTGGACAATTATGGTTATGTTGAGGCGGATGTGGAAGAGAACAGACTTGTATCGAAGATCCAAGCCAAAAGCCTGCAGTCCCTGTTGCACACCCTGGAGGACTACCTCTCCTGCATATCAATAGCCGAGAAGATCGCGGAAAGCTAGCTCTCTGGTATCCCTTCCCTCACTCTGGCCGCTATCCCTCTTGAGAAGCTTAACATCTCTTCCCTGTTCATGAGCGCTCTTGCAACAGCTACGAGCTCATCGTCCTCATTGACAACTAGGACCTCGTCCCTGGGTCTGATGCCTTCATCGCATTCCTTTACGAATTTCGCGAAGACGTTCTTGCCCTCTCTATTGAACTGGCCCGGCTCATTCTCCACAATCACTCGCATCCTGGGAGAAGGGAATTCATCATGAAGTACCTTGGCGCCTTCGGCCCGGAGCGTGAACATACCGTCCCTTGCTCTAAGAGACAGGAGATGCTTGTCACCGAATAGAACGTTCCTTATCTTTCCGGTTCTCTTGGACTTCACCAGGTGCACGTCTTCTGCAATCAGAGCCTCTCCCGCACCTTTACCAAATTGCATATCCGCCAGAGCTCTGAGTCTGAGGATATCCATATTCCTTTCAACGGGCTTGGTGTCCAGTTCTCCCAGTTTCTTCTTCGATTCCTCGTCTGTCCAATGGACGATGTTCTCAAAACCTATATTCCTCAAGAACTCCGCGGTCCTATCTTTCATAAGATTCTGGGTCTCGACATCCAGTGTCTCGGGTACTAGAGATTGTGCAAGGGGATACATCTCATCCAACTCAATGGGAACGGGACCGAGAACGGACTCCACAAGGAAAGCCGAGTCCACCATGCTGGAAATGTCCTTCAGTTCTTCCACGTAGGATCTTGAATAGGGTTTGCTGGCCTCCGGAAAGACAACCACGAGCTTCTTCGTAGGTGGGGAGTATCTCTCCAGCAGCCGGGAATTGTACCTCATGATAAGTGGTCTGTATAGGGACTCCACGGACGTGAAGTAGAAGGAACTCCTCTTGCTGGTTGATTCAAATCTCTCCAGGTATTCCCAATATTCCTTCAGTTTCCTGAGGGCGGAAAGCATGTCTGGATGAGAGCTGCATCTTCTTTCGACCAGTTCCCACAGGCTGCCCTCGTGAATAGCTTGTTTGACCATGCGGATCTCATTGTAACATATGTGCAGATTGTGCTCTGCTATTGCAACCTCATCTTCCTTCAACTCCTCGGGAGTAAGGTCAGAACAGACAGGACAATGACATATCTGGTGGGCAAGGTCTTTCACTCTCCTGGTTCCATCGGGAAACATCATCCTTCCGTCCTTTGCGTACTTCGCGTAGGAGGAAGAGTCGAACATGTCGCATCCGAGTAGAGTGGCAAGGGCGAAGATCATGGGATGGCCCGCACCGTAGAGATGAACTGGTCTGCTTGGGTCCAATCCTTTCTTACTGGACAATACCACATCCACTAAAGCTGAGAACTGGTAGTTTTCCATCAGAGGTACGACTCCTCCGATAGCACTGATATCAATGCGAATCTCAGACATCTTCGATGCACATTCTTCTCTCAAATCTGGATACGTGGATCCTTGGATCCCTCCCGCCAATATCATTTTCCCTTTGATCTCGGAAGCCGCTACTGCCCTTTCCAAGGTTTCTTCAACCGCTTTCTTGGTCTTTTCCTTAGAGGCGAAGGGTTCGGAGAAAACGTCCAGTATTGATCCGATGTCCGTGCCGATATCTCTCTGGAAGGCCACGATCTCTTCGTTCGTAACAGGAACTTCTCCATAAACGTGCGATTGAAAAGTCCCGGAGTCCGTCATGATTGGACCATCAAAATCCAGAAGGGAATGAACTCCTTCGGAAAGGGCCCTTTCTTTAAGGTCTGCTTTCTTGGAAATGATATACGCATTCGTGATTATGATGGACGTTCCGAACTTCTTGCTCATCTCTTTTGGGGGGATCATGAGCTGATTGGGATTGATCACAGGGAGCAGATTCGGAGTCTCGACTGGACCATGCTTGGTCTCCAATACGCCAATTCTGCCCAGACCGTCCCGAGACTTGAACTCAAACATGGGGAGTGAATCGGCATTTTGGTAATATGATTTTGCCTTCTCCAGCAAAGAAACGATTAAGTAAGACAAATTCGATTGATGGACAAGCAGGTTTTGAGATGCTGAGAAGCACCTTTGTACACATTCCTGGCATAGGCTACCAGACCGAGAGGAGGATTTGGGATGAAGGTATTCAAACATGGGACGATTTCTTGACCGGAAGAAAGGAAATATTCCTTGCCAGTCGCACTAGAGAATTCGTCCACAGCTACGTACGGGAATCCAAGAAACACCTCGATGACAAGAACCATCACTTCTTCGTGGACAAGATTCCAAGGAGAGAGCTTTGGAGGGCATATCACGATTTCAAGGATTCAACAGCATTCCTGGACATAGAGACAACGGGGCTGGATTACGATCGGCATGAGATCACTTTGATAGGAATATACGATGGAAAAGAAGCAAGAACCTTCACCAGAGGGAAGAACCTTCACCAGTTCCCGCAGGAGATCAAGAAGTTCAAGAGCATAGTGACCTACAACGGAGCCCGGTTCGACCTGCCCTTCATCGCGTCAACCTTCCCAAGGCTGAGATTCAATCAGATACACATAGACATAATGTACCCTCTCAGAAGGCTGGGATACACTGGAGGGTTGAAGGCGATTGAGAAGAGTGTGGGAATAGACAGGAGCGAGGAGACTGTTGGGCTGAGTGGTTGGGATGCTGTGATCCTCTGGAAGAGACATCTCAGAGGGGATGAGAACGCACTCGATTTGCTCGAGAAGTACAATCTGGAAGATATCAAGAACCTCGAGACTCTTTCCGACCTTGCCTATGACGAGTTGAAGAGGGAGTGTTTTCCATAAATCGAAAGGCGAGGATACTGACTATCGAGGAGATTCCGGAATCCGATCCAGATTATCTCAAGGAACTCGAGAAATGCAGGTTGTGCGAGTGGGAGTGCGATGTGAACCGCTTGGAAGGGGAAACTGGTGTTTGTGAGATCGGCATTCCAGAGGTGGGGCACTCATCTCTGCATCCAGCCCCCCCGGCATCATATGACGCCTTCATGGTGGGCTGCAACTTCAGGTGCCTGTCCTGTCAGAACTGGACTCTGGCGCATTATCCAAAAAGCCCTCGTGGTGAGGTCGAGGGATACTATTCTCCAAAGGACTGGGCAGCTATGGGTGTGGAATCTCTGAAGAGTACGTCCGCACACATGATAGCGGCGGACAGATTGTTCTTCACGGGAGGAGAACCCACTTGCTCTCTCCCTTGGGTTGAGGAGGTAGTGAAAGAAGCAAGGAAACTGGACACCAAGATGAGAGTGAACTACGACACCAATGGCTTCATGACGAAGGATTCATTGAAGAGAGTTCTGGAATTGGCAGATTCCATAACATATGACATAAAGGCCTACAATGACAAGACCTTCAACGCCTTGACAGGAGCTTTCGTCGAACCTGTTCTGAGGAATGCGGAGACCGTGGCAAAGCAAGCAAAGGGGAAGCTGTGGGAATTCCGCATACTCACCATTCCTGGCATTCACGAAGAGGAAGTGGAGGACATCTGCAGTTTCATCGCTGACATAGATGAGACGCTCCCTGTGGCATTTCTGGCCTTTCGCCCCAACTTTGTGATGGAGGAGCATCACGGCGCGCCTCTGGAACTGATGGAGTTCTGCGTGCAGACCGCTAGAAGATGCGGGCTTGAGAACGCGGAATGGTCAGGAAGACCTGGAATCAAAGGCAAGACAGTTGAAGAAACGGGTAGCGATCTGGGCATGAGATTTGCAAAAGGTGCGGGCTGTGTTTCTGATCCAAGAAGGTGCGGAGATTGTGAGAACGTACACGAATGCGATGTGAAGAAATTCGTGGCATCGAGGCTTACATGAAGGAATATCCTAGATTCCTGACAGAGGATTCCGAACCCTTCGACCCGGTGGAGCTGGCGAAAAAGACCGAAGAGATAATATGTAAAGGTTCCAAGAGGAAATACACCGATTTCTATTGCGTGGGCGTGTACGGAGGCATATCCACGGGGTATACGGTCGGTTGCTACCTTCGATGTGTCTTTTGCTGGGTGGACTGGTCAAGAGACTTCCCAGATAGGATTGGAGAGTTCTATTCCCCTCAAGAGGCATTCAATAACCTGAAGCAAGCCGCTGATGAGCGCCGGATAAGGAAAATGCGGATTTCTGGAGCAGAGCCAACACTGGGGAAGCAGCATCTTCTGGCACTGTTGGAACTCGTAGAGGACTCGGAGTTCCCCACATTCATTCTGGAGACTAATGGGGTATTGTTCGGGACCGACAAGGACTATGTATACAAATTGGGGAGATTCAAGAAACCTCACATACGCCTTTCTTTGAAAGCAGGTACACCCGAAACCTTCGAGAGAAAAACCGGGGCCAAGAGAGAATCGTTCGAGATTCCTTTCCGGGCCATCGAACACCTTAAGGACGCGGGGGTGAGCTTCCATGTCGCCGCCATGTCGGCCGATCCCAGGTTCATGGGGGATGAGGAGAGAGTCCAGTTGATCAAGAAACTGTGGGAGATCGACAAAGAACTGGTCTACGACCTCGAAGAGGAAGTGGTGGACCCGTACGATACCACGCTCAAAAGACTGGAGCACGCTGGCTGGAAGGTGGACTTCCCTCTGAGGGAGAGATGGGATCCGGTGAGATCCGTTCTTAGGAATCTGCAAGAGGACTAGAGCCAGGCCTTGCCTTTCCACTCTTCCGCGGGGTATTTGCTCTCATTCATCTTTATCTTCTCCATTACCGCGTCCGAGATGTCGATAGACGTTGCATTTGCCATACTTATGGCGTAGATGACGATATCGGCCAGTTCTTCCTTCAGTTTGTCTGCCATCTTCTCGTCCCTGATGTCCACATCCTTCAGGGTCTTCCATTGGAAAAGCTCCAGGAGTTCGCCACATTCAATGGACAATGATATCGCCAGATCCTTGGGGTTGTGAAATCTCTCCCAATCCCTTTTTGTCACGAAGTCCGAAACGGATTTCTTCAGGTCGGAAACAAGAGTGCTTTCGTCAGCCACGGACTGGAATACAACTTCAGTAATATGCAATTTTCCAACTGAAGATGGAAAACAGGGAGGACAACTAGTCCATATCTATGTGGGGAAGCTCGCAAGGCTCACAGGATTCACATGTCTCGCACTCAACCTGGAAGGTAGCGTGCTGGATTCTCCATTCCTCCGAGACAATCTTGTTCATCTCTCTTATTACTCGGTTTGCCTCTTGCATCAGCGGTGGCTGGACAACTACGTGGGCAGTCATGGCGTGCACATTCGAACATATGCTCCAAACGTGGAGATCGTGAATGTCGTCAACTCCGTCAACCGCCTTGAGCGCGGACCTGAGATCTTCCAAATCTACGTGTTTCGGAGTCTTCTCCATGAGGATGTCCCCAGACTCCTTCATGAGCCGGACGCAACGGAAGAGAATGATGGTGGCAATCAGAACACTGGCTGCAGGGTCAACCCAATATTGAGAGGTAAATGCAATAATCAGTGCGCCCATGATAACAGCTAATGAAGCTATGGTATCCCCGAAAACATGCAGGTATGCGGAACGCACATTCAAGTCCTCGTACCCGTGCAGGTTCCAGGCCACATATAGGTTCACGGCGAATCCCACGGTTGCCACGATAAGCATCTCAGTGGATTTTACCTCCAGAGGGCTCGCGAACCTAAGAAAAGCGTTGTACAGGATGATTATTGAAATGACAAACAAAGCGCCAGCATTAATCAAGGCCACCACTATCTCGAACCTGTGATGTCCGAATGTGGCCTTGTGGGTGGCGGGACGCAGAGCGATCCCAAGAGCACCGAAAGTGAGAGCAAGAGCCGTAACGTCCATGAGGACGTGGCCCGCGTCGCTGAAAAGAGCCAGGCTGCCCGAGATCACTCCCCCATAAATCTCCACGAAGAAAATGACGAGAGTGAGAACTATAGCTATCTTGAGTTTTGTCCAGATACCACCTGATTTTCTCTGTTTGGCCATTGCAAATGTAGCAAATCAAACAGCCTATTTATCTTTTCCATCCGAGAACCAAGAAAGCCCCAAATCCGAAACTGTCTTCTCCGTGGGTATGCCCTCAGAGTCCCATCCCCTCTTCTCGTAATATGTTCGCAGGGAGAGCTCCATGTCCTCCTCTGAGACGAAAGAGGTGCAACCTTCCGCAACGCCCGATGGCAACGGTTCTGTTCTGAATCTATGGGGAAGACAGTCATCATCCTTGGTGATGCCTTCGCGGATGTTGTAAAGGCGGATCAACGTCCAAATACGATTGGCGACCTCGGTCTCTTTTTCTGCTGACAGTGAGTTCCCGGTTATCGCTTGGTAGGCATCTCTCCGCAATTGTCTGTCCATTGTGTCTCTGGCAAAGGTGCAATAAATGAAATTGTCCCTTATCACGTTCCTGTCCTGACCGCCGATGAGGACCTCAATAACTTCCAATGCCGATGTGTTTGGGATTTTCTTGGTGGAGTAGAATTCCCTCAGATGAGAACCTCCGATGTCTGCCGTCATGTATGCCAGACCATGTCCCAGCTTCCCCCTCGGATCCCAGGCGGGTATTTCCAGACCCTTCACATGAACGGCCAACTTGTTCGAATCGTTACCGATCTTCTCAGCGGCAATCCTCACTCCGTCAGCCAGTATGTCTCCAATGCCCTCCCTGTAGGCAATCTTACGAATGAGTTCCAGCAACTGGTCCCCGTTCCCGAAATCATACTTCTCCTCCAACAAACCCAGCATCGAGCACTCCATGGCGAAACCTATGACGCCGCCTGTGGAGATCGTGTCCAAGCCCAGTTGATTGCAGAGAGCATTGGCCTCTATGATTGGTTCCAGATCATCGATTCCGCAATTGGACCCGAGCATGGCAAGTGTCTCGTACTCCGGCCTCTCACGACCGCCTGCGATGTCCCCCTGGCACTTGATGAGGCAGGGACAGCAACCCACCATATCGACCTCATACTTCTGGTAGAGAGCCTCTCCGGTGATTTTCTCGGTTGCTTCGAACTCGGCCAGTTGATAGTTCCTCGTGGGAAGCCTATCCTTTGCGCTGGCGTAGTCAACGGCGTTCGACGTTCCGTATTTGTAGAAGGCATATCCCTTCTCCCGCTCTTGCTTCACGTTATCTGCTATCTGGCGAATGACCTTTTTCAACTTCTTGCCGTCCGCCACCGGCACCTTCCTTGTTCCTTCCACGCACACGGCCTTGAGATTCTTGGAGCCGAAAACAGCCCCGCTTCCTCCGCGACCCGCGCTTCTTCGGTAGTCGCTCATCAGACAGGCGATTCTCACGAGATTCTCACCTGCTGGACCTGTTGAGATTACACGAACCTTCTCACCCTCCAGCTTCCTCAATAGAACCTCCATCTCTTTGGTGGTCTTTCCCCACAATTCCGAGGCGTCCTTGATCTGTACTTCATCATCCTTGATCGATATGTAGCTCGGGCGTTCCGCCTTCCCTTCTATTATGAGCAAATCGTAACCACATCTCTTCAGGGAATGTCCGAACCATCCTCCGCAATAGCTGTCGAGGAAAATCCCGGTCAAGGGAGACTTGGCGATAACGGCAAACCGGCCCGTTGAAGGCACGTCCGTTCCTTGATATGGCCCAGTGGACAGAATCAAGAGGTTGTCAGGAGAGAGCGGTTCCGCTCCCTTCTCCATTTCCTTGCAGAAGTAATATGCACCGATCCCTTTGGCACCCAAATAGGAGGACAGGAGAGTCTCATCCAAATCTTCCGTGCCAATCTCCCTGTTCGTCAGATTGACTCTCAGAAGCTTTCCCCAGTATCCATACATAATACTCGCACATCGGATAGCTAGATTTCTATATGACTCTTGCCTTTGCACAAATGTCCAACACACGATTGGGAGAAGCCAGAGGTGAGGAGTTGCCCGAGAAGGAAAACAGCGTAACTGTCCGAATCATCGGTCATGTGAGGAACGAAGTGCCAAGCGGAAAGGTCGATGATTGGGGGGAGATAGCATCCGAGGTCGTACTAGATGAGGAATACAAACCCTCACTGGAGGGCATTGAGCAGTTCTCTCACATAATCGTAATCTTCTGGATGCACCAAGTGGACGAATACAGACCAAAGGTTCGCCCCCAAGGGAGAACGGACATTCCCGAACAGGGGACTTTCGCCACCAGAACACCGTTCAGACCCAATCCCATTGGCATCAGTGCCGTGAAACTGCTCTCCCGAAAAGGACCCATCCTCAAGGTCATCGGTTTGGACTGCTACGACAACACCCCCGTCCTGGACATCAAACCCTACAACGCGGTAGACAGGGGAAGGGTCGAAATCGAGATTCCAGATTGGATGAGAAAACTCATGGAAGAGAGAGAAACGGATAACCCAAGATATTTATATTGATAGTCAACTTTTCTTACCGATGATTGACATCCTCCTGGTCCTGGTCGCAGCTTTTTTCTTACCGGGTTTCTTACTCGTGAACGCCCTTTTCCCCAGGAAAGGTGAGCTTGACAAGGACTATGATACTCTCTATCGGATAACATTGGGGATAGTGATGAGCGTTGTCATCGCGATCCTGGTGGGATTCGTCCTCAATGCCTTTGAACCGGATCCGGAAACGTCCAAGGGTTACTTCCGTGCTGAAATAATCTGGCCCATTCTGATTGTTCTTGCTGTGATCCTCTTCTTCATCGGCTGGTTCCGGGGCGCATACCCATCCATGGGGAAGATACATCCCTCCCTACTTCGCTTATCGAAAAGGGAGCCCCAGTCGGTGATCGTGGACCTGAAAGAGGACAAGGATACGCTCCTGGCCTTTCGAGACCTTTCAGAGAGAAGGGAGAAGGAGCGAAAGCGGCTGAAGAACTACGAAAGGAGGGCGAAGCTTCAGACGGGCGAGATGAGGAAACGGACGGAGAACAGGATACTCGAAATTCAGAAGGAACTGGAGGAGATTGACAAGGAACTTAGGATCTTGGAGGAGAAGAGGGCTGCAGAACTCTATTGAGGTTGTCAAATGGACTACAAATTGGTGGTAGCTGTAAGAGAGGACCTGGACATGTCGAAAGGCAAGATGGCCGTGCAGGTTGCCCATGCCGCGGTGATATCAGCCATGAACTGCAAGAGAAAGAACGCAAAATGGTTCAGGAACTGGTATGACGAGGGGCAGAAGAAGGTGGTGGTGAGGACGGAGGACGTGGCCGGGCTTCATGAACTGAGTGAGGAAGCAGAGAAACTGGGTATCTCGACAGCCACAATCGACGATGCGGGTCTGACGGAGTTGCCTCCTGGAACGACCACATGCTTGGGAATAGGCCCTGCTCCCAATTCGATTATCGACCAGGTCACCGGAAAACTCAAACTGTGGTAGGATGAAACCTCACATGAGGGTGCTGGGGATCGATGATTCTCCATTTACTTTCAAGGAAAAGGATGTAGCCATCATAGGTGCTGCTGTTCGGTTGCCGAACTACTTGGAGGGCGTTCTCAGGACAAAGGTGGACGTGGACGGCACAGATGCCACGGACCGTTTGCGGGAGATGGTGAGGCGGTCCAGATACATGGAGAATCTTGCGGCCATACTGATAGACGGCATTGCGGTCGGTGGATTTAACGTGATCGACATTGAGGCGCTGTACACAGACCTGGGGATACCGGTTGTTACCGTCACCAGAGATGAGCCGGACATCAAGTCCATCGAAGACGTTCTCAAGGCGAAATTCTCGGATTGGAAGAAAAGACTGGATCTAATCACTGGAAGAGATCTCCATACTGTCAAAACGGAGCACAAACCCCTGTACGTGCAGTTCGTGGGGACGGAACTCTCGGACGTGGAAGAGCTGATTTCAAAATCCACCGTTCTGGGAGCCTTGCCCGAGCCCATCAGGATAGCGCACCTGATCGCTGCCGCAATCAGAACAGGGGAATCGCACGGAAGAGCCTAGCTCCAGTCAACCTTGTACCTGAGTATCGCACCCAGTCCTCCCAATGACTTCAGTTTTCGGCCACCCTCATGCTTGGGGCTCACCACGACTATTCTCCCTTTTGCATTCTCGACTTGTTTGAGAAGACTCTCGATCTCTTCCTTTCTGATCAATTCGTTCGTGACCAAGAGCGTCAGCACGGCACCACGCTGGGTGGCATCCCTGACTTGATCTGGGCCATAGGCGTATTTTCCCTCCTTCGATATCTCGGACAGCAACTCCTCGACCAGTTTCGTTTCCAACGCCACACGGGTCTTCTCCAGGATCTCGGACGCCATCCCCCCCTTCAAGGCTTCCTGGACTCCGAGCATTCCGGAATGACTCGTGGGGAACAAGCTTGTCTTCAAAGCGATTTCGGGAAGTTTCTCCCTGATGGTCTCGTAAAGGGCGTCCTTGTCAAAACCCGGTCCCAAGATGATCAACGCCTCCCCAACATCTGTTGACTTGATCTTGCCCGTGACCTCGTTGAAGAATTCCTCCCTTGCGCTTTTCTGGGGATACATCTTTCCAACTCTGGGGGACCTTATCTCGGCCAACTCTTCTATCCCGTATTGGTGAAGCTGTGCCATCAGTACGGACTCATCGTCGATCGCTAGGAATGTTATCAAAGGTTCATGGGTCGCTTCCACGGCCTCTTCTATCCTGGCCAATTGATGACCCTTCCATTTCTTCACAATAGTCAGATTGTCCTTGACCGTCAGATTGAAGGTGTGATGTTCCCCGAGGTCTTGTGGAGCCTGCTCAATCACACCGTGAATACGAAGTCTGTCCGAGAAGTCATGGAACTCCACCTTCTCCACCACCAGACCTATCCACATCCTCTTCTTTTCCATCCTCTCGGGTCTCAGCTTGTCCCGGACCTTTTCCTCTCTCCGGTAGGATGTTGCGAACACGGAGTCGCCCGGCTCCACCAGATTGTAGATGTGCCACAGGTCGTCAGGGGTCTGTATCAACAGCTTGATCTCCCCGGTCTTTTCATTCTTGTTCAATATCTTCATGTCAACTCTTTCTCGATGACTAGAGGGCTATTTCTTTTTGTCGCTTGGGGATTATCCAATCACATAGGAACACATCTTGGTGTTCGAGTCAGCGGTTTTCTGACACAATCGCTCAATATCATATATGATAATCAAAACATCGTTTTTAAGAAGGGAACACGCAAGTTTTGACTCTCTAGTCTGGCGAAAACCAGCGGGACTAGGGAAAAAAAGCGGAGGAACAAAAATGGAAGACAAATATGTGACCTATATAGGCGTAAACCTGTGCCCCGATGGTCCTTCACCGACGGAGGTTACCAAGATTCTTGAGCCTCTCGGATGGAGACCAGTGTACGGTGCATTCGACTATGCATACCAATGGGGCGACAACTGGGGAACAAAAGGGCAGAACTGGGAGGAGTACTTCTCCTACGTCGAGAGAGTGGTGCATCATGCCCTGAAGGGTTACAACCTGAACTACTACCTGAGAACATTCAGGGAAGGAACCGAGGGAGAGCACTACAGGACCTACACAACCTACTAACCCTTTCCCCTTTTTTGTTTTTTTTGTTTTTTGTCCGGATCTCATCAGTCAGAACAATGGAGACAGGCAGTCACCACCCGATCATAGTCCCAGTTTCTTCCTGTCGCGTGCCACCTCCGATTACATATTTTGGGGCACATATCGGAAATAACAGTGGGCATTGTTGGAGAATGGATTTATCCTACCCACCTCCGAAACAGGATATTTAGACAGAATCATCACAAATCTTTCGCAGCTGGACGGAAGCGCGTTATTGGATAACCCCGTACCCAATCAACCTCCACTTCCCCCCGATCCTCCTGCTAATGGCAATCCGCTGACCTTTATCCGCGCTAACGGGAATCTTCAGAGCCATCTCGGCATAGTCCTCCCGAGCGCTCGTGACAACTCCAACCGTAGTTGCCGTGCCAACGCTCAGCATCAAAGGCTCGTTGGTCCTGATCTCATCGACCTCCAAATCCTCCACCGCACCCACAACCCGTTCCAGGAGATGGACTTGCACACTGAGCTCGAATAGGGCTGGGGGCAACGTTCCAGGAGAACCTACCACCCTGCCCGTGAGCGAATCGGATTTCGTCAGGAAGGGGTCCAACTTGGTGCCAATTGCGATCAAACCGCCGGACTTCGCCTCCTTCCGATTCTTTCCTCCAGAAAAGAGAGACGTGACCTCGCTCTCGATGTCGGTCCAGACCTTGCGCCCTCCGCTCTCGGATTCCCTGCCAGGTGAGATCTCGATCTCATCGCCCACCTTCAGCTTCCCCTGGATAAGAGAACCGCCAATGACCCCACCCACGATTTTGTCGAGAGGAACTCCTGGCGAATTGACATCAAATGACCGTGCCACGAACGCTTTCGGAGGCTTCTTCTCATCCAGCTCGGGTGTCCTTATCCTATTCTCAATCTCCATTATCAGGACGTCCAAGTTCACTTCGTGGTGAGCGGACACTGGGATTATGGGGGATTCGCCTGCCACCGTTCCCTCCACGAATTCCTTAATCTGTTCATAGCTCTCCTTCACTTTCTCTTCATCAACGATATCGATCTTGTTCTGGACGATGATGACGTTCTCCACACCCGAGATCGCAAGGGCCATGAGGTGCTCCTTCGTCTGGGGTTGAGGACATTTCTCGTTTGCAGCAATAAGAAGCAGAGCCCCGTTCATGAGTGCTGCTCCTGACAACATCGTTGCCATCAGCGTCTCGTGTCCAGGTGCGTCCACAAAACTCACCGCTCGCAGAAACTCGGTCTTCTCCCCGCAAACGGAGCATTCCTTCTTAGTGGAGTAGCACTGCGGTTCCTCGCATTTCGGGCATTTGTAGAGGGCCGCGTCCGCATACCCCAGCCTAATGCTGATCCCTCGCCTCAGTTCCTCAGAGTGCCGGTCCGTCCATTCGCCAGTGAGGGCTTTGGTGAGGGTGGTCTTGCCGTGGTCAACGTGTCCAATCATCCCGATGTTGACCTCGGGCTGCCGGGGGACCTTCATTTATCACCCTCTTTGGCTTTCAGGCTGTCCTTGATAGGCTTGGGTCCATGAGCAACAATTCGCATGTTCAGTTGGATTATGTCCGGGGAAATCGTGTTCCCCCTGAGATTCCGTCTCTTCCTGACCCCTTTGTCTTTGGGATGGAAACCCACACCTTTGGTGACGAGCATAGGCCTTCTTCGGGGGCCAGGCATATCCTTCCTCATTGGAACCCCGTCCCTATCACTCCCTCCGGTGATCACCAACTTGTACCCGGGAAGGTCCACGAAGATCCCGTCCACCTCTTCGCCTATCTTCTTTCCAATCAGAGAGTTAGCATGGTGACCCGAAACATCCTTGGGATAGGATTTTCCGGACTTTGGATCTGCAATAATCGCCTTGAACTCAACCACTTCAGCACCTTTTCGAAGGCTGCTAATACTATGATGAGTTAAAAAGTTTAGCTTCAAGACCTGGAGCGGTGGATCAATCGGAGACCGGAGTCTGAAAGAGTCCCAGAACCTCACTGAACTGAGATGCGGCATCAAGGATTCCGACAACATCATCTTTGGATAGGTTCTCCAGTTCGCTGTCAGACCATTCGATCAGTCCGAATAGAATGGGCAGTGCTTTTGGAGTATCCAAATCGTCATTCATGGCTTCCTCGAACCGGGATCTCTCCTGATCTATCTTCTCTGAAAGGTCAGTTTCGGAACCGGACCCATATGTGTGACTTCTCAGCCTCTCCAGCCTCCTTCCCATCTCTTGGATCTCCTCTGACGCTTCTCTGATCTCGCCTTCATCATAGTCCAGAAGAGTGCGATAGTGGTGCTTGAGAAGGTAGAGCCTTATAGCTTCCCCTCCGTATTCTTCCGACAGCTCTCTGACCGTCACGAAATTCCCCTTTGATTTGGACATCTTCTCTTTGCCGAGTGTCACGAAGCTGTTGTGGACGTAGTAGTTGCAGTGGCGTTTCTTCGAATGTGCCTTTGAGATCAACATCACGCTCTCATGGTGAGGGTATATCAAATCCAATCCGCCTCCGTGGATGTCGAAGGGTTCCTCGAGATGATTGGTGGACATCACGAAGCAACTCGTGTGCCAGCCGGGTTGTCCATCACTCCAAGGACTTGACCAAGAGGGCTCTCCTTTCTTTGCTCTCCGCCAGATGATGAAATCAAAGGGATTCTCTCTCCTATCGTCCGGTTGAATGTCATCCACAAGGGTGGTCGACAAATCCACGTGACTGAGACTCCCGAAATCGTCACTGCCAGTTCTCAAATAGACATTGCCGTCCCTCTCATAGGCCAGGTCGGAATCCAGAAGACCTTCCACTACCTCTATCATTCTCCCAATATTCTCACTGACATTCGGGTAATGGGTTGCCTTCTTCAGGTTCAAATGTTCGGCATCCAGAAAGTATTCGCGTGTGTATCTCTCAGTCACTTCGCTCACTGGCCCCCCCAATCCCTTGGCCTTCTTGGTGATGCTGTCCTCCAAGTCTGTGAAGTTCTGAACATGAACGACATCATATCCCGAGAACTCCAACCACCTTCTCAAGACGTCAAAAACAACATAGGACCGTGCATGTCCGATGTGGATCAAATCGTATACCGTCGGTCCGCATATGTACATTGTGACCTTTCCGGGAGTGCGAGGTTGGAACGTCTCGACTTTGCCTGATTCAGTGGAATATATCCTCAATGGCATCTCAGCCCTCTGTCCGATTGCTGACCCTTCAAAACAAACCAATGCTTGAGGATAGTTAAACTTTCCCAAAGATGATGGACGCTTACACGTTTGAACAGAAATGGGCACAGGTCGAGGGGAGAAATCGAATGACCAGACGCTAGGACAAAACCTTATAAATATCGGATTACTCTTTACAGCTAGTTTCCTTCTAGTGGCTTGAAAAGGAGGAGGAAATATGATACGAGGGCCTAGAAAAGTCTACGCAAGTGTGTTAGTGTTCCTGATGCTTTTTTCTTCGTTTATCTCGCTAGGTGTAGCAGAGCAAGACACGGGACAGAACGAGATAGAACCTCTGATGGAGAACCCAACAGAACAGCCTTATTCTGAGGATAACGCGTACCAGGGAGAAGAAACCGCAGATATGGGAAAGGTCTCGCAGTCCTTGTTCCCTAGAATGAACTCCAAAGAGAAGATACCCATAATCATCGCAACTAACGACATCTCGGAACTGTCTGCTGCCTTGCAGGGCGTTGATTTCGAAGGAACAATCGGTACCGAGAAGAGCAGCTTTGAAGGAATCTCACTGCCGCTACTGAATGTACCCGGTTATGCCATCGAGAGAATCGCCTCCCTTCCATCTACCATATACATAGAAGAATTCGAGACCCCGATAAGGGACTATGCTCCCTCGTACGAGCCTCTCCGCTCCCGGAACATAATTGCGAACAACCTCAACTCAACGATAAATCACCAGGCGAACCTGGCTTGGGCGGAGGGATACACTGGAAAGGACGTCCAGATAGCAGTTCTCGATGACGGCATAGATTTCGCCCACCCGGACCTCATGGAAAAGATGGCGCGGGTGGACTCGATATTCCAGGTGGAGAACGAGACGGTGGTTGACTCTATTGACTCGGGCCAGACCTTCGCAGCACTCCGCAACTTCGACATCGTGGACGGATCATACATATTCTACAGGAACGGAAACCCCATGACCCCCTTCACCGAATACTATCTCCACTTGTGGAATGGAACGGTACAGTTCAACCAATCACTCCCACCGGGTACGAACGTCAAGGCGACGTACAAATTCTATTCTCCATACTATGGATGGCCCATCAGTTTTGATCCCGGTTCCCTGAGAACACTGATAGATACAAGATACCCAACGGACACATGGTACGCGAACACCACATCCGATGACAGGAACGTCACTCATACGATAAAGATCGATGGAAGGTTCGACTTCTGGGATGACGGAAGTGAGCTGGTTGCGACAGATTCCAATGCGGACATGATCACACGTCCAGGTCAGCCCACCCATGAAGGGAATGACTACAACCTCATTTCGCTATATGTGACTCAAGATGCAGATTTCTGGTACTTCGGCTTTGACAGTCTGGCAAATCAAACAACAATGAAATTCGGGCTCTACATAAACACAACGAGTTCTCCCCCATGGGATCAAGGTGGGACATACGATCCTGAGAATACCTATGATGATGGGATGGTTAACCTGTCATTGGTTGGATCAATCCCTGAGCATCGACCTGAAGTTGTAGTGTACATCCCGCATCAGGGCGGAGAGGAGCGCGGGAACTGGAGCAAGAACGACACGATTGAAGATGCAACGGTCTGGATATGGGAAGACGACAGTCCCAATATGTGGAGCGGTTATGGCATCAAGAGCATTGGGGGAGACATGAACTACGGGGGATGGGACTACGATGAGCTGAGAGGAGTGGTTGAGTTCAGCATCCCCAAGTCGGTACTGGGCTATCCCGAGAACATCTCTGTGGAACTGTTCACCACCGGGTTCAACGTGAGTCACGTGCAAGATACCGTGTACACTGACCCCAACATTCCTGTTTTCACCAATCCCGATTGGAGCTTCATTCAGACAAACTTATCTGCCTTTGTCATTGTTGGAAAAGATATCGCAAACCAGAAAGGATTCTGGAGGCATACCTACACTAGAGTGGACGACACTGTGGGTGGGGTTCCCAACACAAATATGACTTGGCCCTTGAAGTATATCCCAACAGGGACAAGCAAGAGCGGTAAATACTGGTACGGCGACCATCCTGAGGAGAATTATCCTTTGACGAGGGTATTGGTCGTTGACGAGAGCGAGGCAGGGGTGTACGACACAGTCTACATGGACTTGGACCATAACAGAGACTTCCGAAACGACAAGCCGGTGAAGAAGTATGGCGTGTACGATGCTGAGTTGAAATGGCATCCTCCGAATTGGTCGGGTAACGGAACGATGTACGACGATGTGGGCTACGGGGACTTCTATGATCCCGCAAAGGGCGTGACATCCTTGGATTGGTCTCCGGACGGGACGTTGATTGCCAGCGGCTCTGACGATCACACAATAGTCATCTGGGAGTTGGGTCCGCCTGTCACCTATCAGAAGCAACTCCACGCACATTATGGAAGAGTGAAATCAATCAGATGGTCTCCCAACGGGACCTGGCTGGCTGCCGGATACGACGATCGTTCAGGTAATGGAGACTTCACGGTTGCCATTTGGGATGTGTCAAACGGAACAATATTCTACAACCTCACAGGGCACACAGAAGGTGTTTGGGGAGTTGATTGGTCACCTACTGGTGACAGACTGGTCTCTGTATCCTTGGACAGCACACTGAAGATATGGGACGCGGTGACCGGTACTCTAGAGAAGACATACACCAACCACACTGGTCCGATATACGATGTCCACTGGGCTTCTGATGGAAGAATTGCGACAGCATCTCAGGACATGACGGCAAAGATCTGGGATGCAAATGCAGCTCCGAGCGACCCAGTTGTCGCAGAATTCGTAGACCCGTCTTTCCCAGAACCTTTGACGGCAGTTTCCATTAATCCCACACGAGACTGGATCACATACGGATCTTCAAGGGGGTATATTACCATAGTCAACATATCCACAAGCGCCAGCGACCGGTTTCTGCCTCATAACGAGTTCCATAGGATCTGGACTTTGAAATGGGCTCCTGATGGGGTCAGGTTACTTAGCACATCAGAGTCTTTCCCAACTTATACAAACGATCCTACCCTCGTAGTTCGGGATTGGTATGGCCTTGGCCTCGGGGAGTGTGGTGTTAAGAAGGTTACCGGTTCCCATAATGGAGAGTCTGTTCGAGCGGGAAGCTGGTCAACCAATGACACAACACTCCTTACGGGGGGAGACGACCAGTACGTCCAGATGTGGAGTGCCGGAAGACCGCTGATAAATATAGCTCCCAATGGCGAGGGATTCAAAGGTCACGAGGAAGGTTCCTTGGACTATACAAGATGGAACACAGGAGACGGTCTGCCTGATGTCTCGGGTGGCATGGTCTACTACATCGCACAGCATAGGTTCAATGATGTCTTGAACGAACTGCATGAAGTCCCCATCCCATACTCGGAGACGTACGTAGAAAGACTCGGTGGTGATGTCCAGAATTTCATAGCCGAGAACGGAACACTGGTCGCGATAACGGGCAATCTGGACATGGACATGAACCACGGTACATTGGTTGCATCCTCAATATCAGGACTTGGAAGGACCGAGTACTTCGATCCTTCGATGGATGTTCCGACCGTCGGACACGTCATGGGATTCGCTCCGGACGTGAAGCTGGTTTCCGTGGCGAACATCTACTACAGCAACTACTACGATGGATGGTACTTCGCCGTTGAAGGTTATGATGGAATACGCGACACAGGGGACGAACCTCAAATCGTATCCAACAGCTTCGGCTTCGCGAACATTGATTACGCTGGTTTTGATTTCAAGTCCAGATTCCTCGACTGGCTCGTGAACGAATATGCAGATAAGAAACTGACCTTCACTTTCTCGGCAGGAAACAGCGGCTATGGATACGGAACGGTCTCCACACCGGCATCCTCTCCTGGAGTCATAACTGTGGGAGCTTCTTCCGACTTCTTCTACAGGCACCTCTCAGGCCTTGAAGATGGCGCCCATCCAACATACGGGGATGTGGCAGTAGAGTCCTCAAGAGGCCCGACCATGATGGGAGAGCCTGACCCTGACATACTGGCGAACGGAAGGATGGCCTTTGGAAGTACGGCCCTGAACCAAGTGACCTATCGTCCCTACGACGGATCGCAGGCGACGAACCTCTGGGCAGGAACGAGCCTCTCATCCCCTGGAGTGGCCGCAATGCTGGCCCTCGCGTTCCAGGCCTACAAAGAAAATCACGGTTACTATCCTAATGCCACTACTGCGAAGTCAATGGTGATGAGCTCGGGAGACGACATGAACTACGACATCCTATCTCAAGGGGCAGGAATGCTCAATGCCAAGAGACTTACGGACATCGCGTCCGATACAGACGGGGTGCAGGTCTATCCCAACAACTGGGTACCAGGAAACTACAAGGGAACCAGATACCAATCGTTCGCCAAACTGATGTATCCAGGTCAGCAGGATGACAACACAGAAACCTTCACAATAAGCAACCACAACCCGAGCACTGCAAAGAACGTTGACATCTACGATGCTGTCTATCAAAAGGTGGACGAGGTTACCTATTCGTTCACAACTGTCGCGGAGGACAGGGCTGAATGGCAGTACATCCTAGCAACAGGCCGTTTCGCAATCAATGCAAGTCAGCCCGGAGTGTATGAGCCTGGTGTATATGACTTGGACCAGAACAAGCTGGCGGACATAAACCTCACCAATTGGCTGAACGCGGACCTGCTGCGGATAACCATGTACTTGAAGTGGACGGACTTGGATGACAACGCGGATGGGAATCCGGACTACAGCTACTTCCTGGACGTATACGACTGGACCAAGAACCCGATCGACATGGAGGAAGAACCACATCCAGGAGACTACCGTGACATGAATAGAATGTTGATTTCCTATCCTGATGCAAACATATTTGAAGGGAGGGTCCACAACCCAGCGCAGAGAACGCATGACGGATTGGTCATAGGGACCAGGCCGGGTATCCAAGCTGGCCGAATGGGAGCCGTCGGTGCACGCATCATGGTCTCTCTGGAGTTCTTCGAGAAGAGAGATTGGAACTGGCTCACCTTGGACAAGAACTCTGTGACTCTGCAACTGATAGGCGCCGGTGACAGCGACACGTTCACCGCCACAGTTGATGTTCCGGCCAACACCTCAGTTGGATCATACCAGGGAGGCATTTACCTCAGGACAGAGGGTGGCTATGAGAACGAGACGACTGTCGTGGAAAGCACGAGGGGCATGCGCTTCATTCGCCTGGAGAGATATCACGCGAAGTCCGCAACAGTATATCTCAATGGTGGGCTGCAAACGGAAGGTGTCGACTATGTCCTCCATGCAGATAACGGGATCGTGGAATTCGTCAGCCCGTTGAACAACTTCGATCAGGTGATAGTCAATTACACCTACTATGATGTTACGACAATACCAGTACTTGTAAACGTACCTTCGGACGGAATAGAGTTCAGCTTTGGAGGAGTTGAGGCCGGTCAGGATGACCTGTATTCCAACAGAGTCAACGGTGGGTTTGGAAACGGGGCGAAATCAGGAGACTGGCGGTACTACTTCGTGGATGTGCCTGACCAAGGGATGTTCGATTCCGAGACGGGGGCCAAGTTCCTGGTGGATGTCTGGTGGGACATGCCCAGAACGGACATAGATGTCCTTGCCTATGGCCCAGGAGGTGCAAGAGGTGGCTTGGATCCCAAAGTGGTTCTCTCTCCTACTCTATACGGACCTTATGAGCTCTTCAGGTCAAATGGTGGAAGCGAGGAGACTGCCAACTTCTTCACGACCACAGGCGAGAACGAAGAGATAGTCGCACCCAAGATATCTGGTGGTCTCAACGTCATTGCGCTTCATCAAGTGAGGCTGAATGGAACGATACACTGGGAGAATGTGTCAGGAAATGTCGCATCCATGTCCGTTGTGCCAGAGGAGATCAAGATCATCACGAACCAACTCGAAGGTAGGACGGACCTTCGCATGCATTCTACCATTCCCTGGTTCGGAATAGGTAGCCAATCGGCAGGTCCTTCGCCACCGGTCCGAGAAATCAACGTACCCATAAAACAGGACAATGTCGAGGGAGACAGCTTCATTAAACTTCTGGCACAGGGCGGCTACACCAAGGTCGTGAACGTCCTGCCGACCGCTTTGATCTTTGCGGTCAACATAACAAGTCTGGAGGAATGGACGGACAAACCATGTAAGGATTTGGACTTGGGCATCTTCTTGGATGGAAAGGGTCCCGACAACACACCAGATGGAGAAGCTACCGAAGACGAGTTCGTGGCCTATGACGCCGATCCGGATGCCGAGGAGGGCGTAAGGCTCATCAAACCTCCTGTTTTTGACGACCCGGACACGCCTCACATCAACGAGCAGGAAGTGGGTGTTCCCTACATCATCAAAGTGCTCGGATACACCGTTCCAGGCGGTCAAGGTACCTTCAACATCGATGTGACCCTTGTTCAGGGAGCTGGATTCAAGGTCGAGGGGCTGAAAGAGGAAGACGATGAATGGGGACCGTTAGAGCTCTCAAGGATAAACCTCACTTGGGACCTACCTGGAAACACTACAGACGGCAAGATGCTGGGAGCCTTGTACCTAGGACCATACAGGTCACCCTTCACCGTTCTGATACCCATCGAACTGATAGTGGACAGGGTGAAACCAGAGGTGACCGATTTCGCTCTGAGGACGCCCGGCAAGGAAATAGATGTGGAAACAAACAGAACGACAAATCATAAACAGCCTGACATATCCTGCACTCTAAGGGACACAGATAGGGGAGAACTGGACTGGAGAAGTGTCAGGGTATTCTTTGATGGAGAGAACGTAACCAGCATTGCTCTAATCGATATAGCATTCACGGAAAGCGGAGGGCAACAGGGCTATTTCGAAGGGAAGGTCATCTTCACACCACCGAACAGGCTTGCCGAAGGCTCTCACTCATTCGAGGTCTACGCTTCGGACATCGCTGGAAACGAGAACTACGGCAAACTGGATTTCTTGATCGACAGCCAGGCCCCCGATCTCATTCTTGAGGGAGGCTTGGTGGAAGCCACTACAAGCCCTGTCGCCACTGTGAGCGGTTGGACTGAACCTGACAAGACTGTGATCATCCGAGAGAAGACAGTGATATCGGATGGGGAAGGATATTTCGAGGCCGACCTGGACTTGGTTCCTGGCCAGAACCCAATCGATGTCGTTGTTGTGGACTTCTTCGGTATGACGAGCGGAGAGGAAATGGTCCGATCCAACTCCCGTGGCTTGCAGAAGGTGATCATCTATGACACCATCTCACCCACACTGACCAGTCTGAGATTTGACAAATCTTCGCCAACCAGTGCGGACATCGCCTATCTCAGTGGAAAGGTTGAGGACCTGATAGCCGAAGAAACACCCTATGACCCATCTGCGGTCCAGGTGACTGTGAACGGGGAGTCTGTGACTGTGGAGAGCGATGGCGTTTTCGGTCTGTTGGTCTCGCTGCAGGAAGGTATCAATACCCATTTCGTTGAAGCGACAGACATGGCAGGGAACTCGGTGAGCATCTACAGGAACATCACAAAGGACACGGTGGCACCTGCCCTTGACCTGGAAGATGTTCCATCGAGAACGGAGGAGGGAAGGGTTGTCATCCGAGGAACGGCTGAACCTGGAAGTCTCGTGACAGTCAACGGCAAGTTCGTCCATCTGGACGGTGCTACAGGCAGCTTCGAGGAAGAAATCGCGCTTGGCAGAGGTGCCAATCTAATCATAGTCGAAGCGGTGGATTCGGCCGGAAATCTCAGGGCCAGCAGGTTGGTCATTGAGATGAGTGTTCCGGACATCCTGCCGTACGCGCTCATAGCTGTGGGAATAATCGTGGGTCTTGTTGTGGGCTTGATTGTCGGCATGACTCTCCGCCCGAAAGAGGAGGAAGAGATGCTCGAAGAAGAGGAAATCTTCGAGGAGGAGGAAGAGATTCCGGAGGAAGTGCTAGAGGAGGAAGAGGAGATCTCAGAAGAGGTTCTCGAGGAGGCACCTGAAGAAGAAGTAGCTCCTGTTCCTGAGGAAGAAGTTGGCGAGCCCGAAGCAGAACCGGAAGAACCCGAGGCCCCAGTGGTGGATATCGACAAGGAAGAAAGACTGGCAAGGCTTGAGAAAGCGTACAAAGAGGGCAAGCTCACCAAAGAGCTGTACGAACTCAACATGAAGAAGATCCTCGGGAAGTAGCTTATTCGGAATCTATTTAGTTTGTATCTGTAATCTACCTAGCCAAGGGCCCATAGATCAGACCGGTAGATCGCTGCCTTCGCAAGGCAGAGGCCACGGGTTCGAGTCCCGTTGGGTCCATCCCCATAAGGGTTCACAGCCTTTATTTACCTCAATGCCGACGTAGCTTGGAAGATTTGGGGCAAAGTGGGGGCTGGAGTACATGGAGGAGGCATTTATACTCTCACGGGAAAAATCATCACATTTTGGGGTTGACGACTCTTGGTGAACAAGACGGAACAGACAGTGAGACGAGAGATAGAGACACTGAAGCAAAAATGGGATGACTGGTTGAGAGAGGGCATGCCAGTACTAGACGAGACCGACGACGACGAAATCTGGGACTTATTACATGACATCGACGAGCTAGGGGCTGAAGCATCGATATGGGTTGGAAGAGTATTGAAAGGAAGGAAGCACATATGGAGCCGGTCTAGGGGTAGATATCTTGAGAGGAAAATTCAGTCCCTACTAAAGCGAAAACCTGAGTATTCGGAAGCACTCGCAGAACTTAGTCGGATCTATTATGAACTCAAAGAAATCCTGGTTCTAGTAGATATTGTAGGCAAGAGAAAACCTCGAGCAAGTGAAGACAGTTCGAAAATCGGCTAGACTGGGACAGCAACGCAGAATCAGAGAGTTCCTGTAGGTCAACTTCATTATTTCCACTGTCCTTCACTTGAGAATGAGACCTGAAAAGATTATGAGATTGCACCAATAGTCAGCATTCCATTGACATAAACCTCGATCATGGACTTGTCACAACCAGCTGCAACCACGGAAATCCTCAGACAGATTACACAACTATGCAGACTATTACAACCCAGTGTCCGCCATCGTCATCCTCAACTGTCAGTGCAACATAGTAGGTCCCGCTCCCAGTGAAAGCATGGTTCATACTCTCACTTATCTCCACAGGATATGTCGCATTCGCATTCAAATAGAAGCTTGTTGTGTTCGTTCCGTCCCCGAAGTCCCAATAGAAGGTCAGATCATCCGCACCAGGATCGAACGCAGTCGCCTGAAATGTCAGGCCATGTATCAAAACTGCAGCGGTCAAATCCACTTCCCAGACATATGACTCAGGATGCTGAACATTGAATGTGTGATGTATCCAGAGCTCCTGTCCGTCGCTGAATGTGAGTATTATCCAACATGGATTGGCTCCGTTTGGTTTGCCGTTTATCGGATCCTCTTCAGGCGTGTAGCGGACTATCGCTGAGTAACTCTTCGAAATATCTACCTGCAGATGCGTTAAGTCCCGCATTTGCTCATTGGGGCTTCCTGGGTAGCGAATGAGAGTCCCGTTTACTATGGGGATTCCATCTTCGTACATCTCGATGGTCACATCGTGCCACTTCTCGCCTGCTATTCTGAGCGAAGCGTCAACCTCCACAGGGAGCACTTCCAGGGTCACGGTTGGAGGAACGTTCTTTACCAGTACATGGGCTGTATCTACTCCAACCCCGCCATCGTCATCCGTGACTCTCAGGGCCACATATCCATCAAAGTCGTCAATGTAAGTGTGAGAAACAGTCTGTCCAGTAGCATCAATATCGAAGGTCGACCCATCATAGTCGAAATCCCATTCAAAGGTGTGGGTGTCATTCGCTCCCGAATCATATGCACTGCCGTTGAAGATGAATATGGATACCTCGAATCCTTCCTTGTCCTCTCCCGCTTTCGCTATCGGAGGTACGTTCACTATCGTGACTGTAGTGACATCCAGGTCCCATCCGCCATCGTCATCCGTGACTCTCAGAGCTACGTTCCCAGAGTAATCATCGTGCCATGTCTTTGGATATGGGTTTCCTGTGGCGTCGGGTGTGAATGTGATTCCGTCGTAGTCGAAATCCCATTCGTAGGTGTGTGTATCCAGAGGTCCGGGATCGGTGTGGTCGCCCTTGAACTGGATTGGAATTCCTTCGAAACCGTGGTAGTGTCCGTTTGCGGTTGCGTCGGGTGGAACATTGTGCACTGTCACGTGAGTGACGTCCAGGTCCCAGCCTCCGTCGTCGTCGATGACCTTGAATGCGACGTTCCAATCGAAGTCGTCAAGCCATTGATGAGTTGGGCTCTGTTGGGTTGAATCGACATTGAACGTGATGCCGTCAAAGTCGAAATCCCATTGGAAGATGTGTGTGTCCAAGATTCCAGAATCGGTGAAGGTTCCGGTGAATTGGACCGTGTGGGGCTCGTCCCCTTCGTACGGGCCGTCGGCGTTTGCGGTAGGAGCCACGTTGAGGACGGTTGCGATGCAGGTGTCGGTGTCCACTTGTCCTGAATCGTCTATGACCTTCAAAGTGACTACATAAACACCATTGTCATAATATACATGGCTCGAAGTTGGCCCCGTTGCCTCATTGTCGTTTGTGTAATTGCCATCACTGTCAGAATCTACCAAGGAGTCGAAATCCCATGAATAGGATAGTATGGTTCCGTCGGGATCAAATGACCCAGTTCCATTGAATTCGGTCGAAGAACCCTCGGGGCCTTCTGTATCTACAGCGGCAACAGCTACTGGAGGCTTGTTTGCAGTCAAGTTGGTCTTTGTCGCATATTTGAGGACGTGATAGGCTTGAAAGCCCGCATAGGCCACATGGGGAATACCCTCATCATCTAGAGCCAGTGATGTGCCCCAGTAGATGTAGCTGACCGAATCGATTCTCTCAACATTCCATTTCGCTCCAGTCCAGTTCGCATACTTGAGTTCGCGGTTGAATCTGTCAAGGTACGTCACATGTGGATGCCCATTCTGGTCAAGAGCTATTGATGTGTGCCAGCCAACCTCGCCAGCAGAATCGATGGTTTCGAAGTTCCAGATGTTTCCTGTGAAGTTCGCATACTTCAGGCTGAAGCTGGACTCGCTGAAGTAGCTTATATGAGGAATGTCGAGCTCGTCGAGAGCAATAGATGTATATTTGCCGACATCCCCCGAAGAGTCGACAGTCTGGATGCTCCATTTGGTCCCAGTCCACTGTGCGTATTTGAGACTCTCACCAGTGGCATTGTGGTAACTGATGTGGGCATGGTTGTTCCTGTCCACACCTATTGAGGAGTAGTAGCCGACTTTACCACTTGAGTCGACTGTGTAGTTAACCCATTTGGTACCTGTCCACTTAGCATATTTGAGATCGTGGTTGGCATTGTCGTAGTAGCTGATGTGAGGGCGATCTTCAGTGTCAAGCGCCATGGATGTGAACCAGCCAACACTGCCCACAGAGTCGACAGTGTCGTTAATCCAGCCAGTTCCTGTCCACTTCGCGTATTTCAGATCATCGTGATTCCCATCGAAATAGCTGATGTGCGGATAATCGTTCTTGTCTAATGAGAGCGATATCATTCCCCCAATACTACCAGTATCATCAACTGTAGTCTTGGTCCAATTCGTACCCGTCCAATTTGCGTACTTTAGAACATCCTTAGTGTCATCCAGATATGCAATGCAGGGATAGCCATGTTTGTCCAAAGCTATTGAGGCAAATTTCCCGACATCGCCATTGGAGTCAACGACCACTATATTCCAATCACTTCCTCCAAACGGAGAAGGGTCCAAACCTAGTTGAGGAAAAGCACTTGCTGACAGGTTAACTGCAACTAATAGAGAGAACATATTCTTGGCGAATCCTTTCATCAGACTCCTCCCCTCAATCCTTGTGTAGCTACCCTCGCAACAAACTCGCCTAGATTCAGGTTCGAGATGTATGGATGGACAATATATGCTTGCTCGTATTTGTTCTTTCTTCTTGAGGAGTTGAGCAACCAACACGCATGCTACATGAGTCTTCTTGTCCCCTGACAGCAAGATGCTCTTTAGTTCTCCCAACTTGAGAAGGAACCTCACAAAGGGATTCCCAAGATAACCACATGAAGATATGCTAAAGGGTCGAGATCCGCAAAGTTCCCTTGCCAAGATATTCGAACTCAACCTCACCCCGACCTCAAATCCCGCCATTTCTGCGAGCTACGATGGGATGGCGACGATGAGGCTGTTTCCCACCTTTCGGATTTTGCGAGTGAGAGTCATGCTTCCACTTGTGAATCTTCAAGGACATGGAGATGGATATGCTTTTCGACTGACAAATAGGTGTTATTTTGGGTTCTGAACCTATATTGGGTTAAATCCCGTGGGTCCACTTCGCTCCAAGACCAGGTTCACTGACCGAGGTGTTGCTGTGACGGGAACTGGCACATTGGGAAGAGGTCTGTAACCACACCACAATAGATTTATAGATAGCATTCTCTATGATACACGGGATTGATATGGCGCAAGTCACGTTGAGGTTCATATTCATCAGTGACGCGGACCGTCCGACTGTATCGCTAAAGGTTCCGGAGGACATGCTTTTTCAGGAAGCTCTTGTGATGGCAGCCAAGAAACAGGGGAAGGATTCCAGCATCGTGACCGCGACCTTTCCCGGCGGGTCCCCCATCGAGGGCGGGACGGTCAAGGAAGTGGCCGACAAGAGTCCGAACATACACGTGATCGATCCTTCTGTCGTCGGATGAGATACAGATGCGAACTGAGGATGACCTGTTCTACTTTCTTCAGTGTGCAACAGTCGCTTCGCCCAGGGACGACGATTGGCTGTTCAGGGTGAAGGAAGAGAAGTATGCGTTGGAGAAGTTCAGCGAGTATCTGAGATTCCTGGAAGGGAACGAGTGGTTCACCCTCGGTCCCATAGATGAGAGAGCCACGCGCTGGAAGGGCGTGGTAAATGGGTGGGGGTATGAATTCGACATGGAGATGGTCCTGAAGGACGCGTATCCGACCACACCACCTGCAGTCCGAATACCTGAACTGATGAAGTACACCGACAGAAAGCTGGATGACAGCGTTCTCGGGCTGAGAATATGCGACATGCACATGGAACAGAACTTCTGGTGGGATGAACATTCGGGCATCGCCCTGTACCTGAAGAGGGAGGTCTCCTATTGGGTCCAGAGCGTGATTGAGTCCATGAAGGAGAAGGGCTGGATATGACGGAAAGGTATGCTCGCCTCGGGCAATTCGAGTTCGCAGATTTCTCCAAGCTCAGGGACAAGAAGGCGATGGTCGTAGGCGTAGGAGGACTGGGAGCTCTCACAGCGGAGATCATGGCCAGAGTCGGGATAGGAGAGCTTGTGTTGATGGATTATGACAAACTGGAAGAGGCGAATCTGAATCGGTTGATATACAATGTTGACCAGGTCGGCATGCCCAAGGTGGACGCCCTCAAAGAGCACTTGTTCAAGGCCAATCCAGATGTGAAGATCACAACCTATCCGTATGACATAACGGACGGAGAAGGTTACGACGCGTTCCTCAACGAGATAGCGAAATGCGACATCATCTTTGGGTGTGTGGATACCTTTCAGGTAAGATTGTTCATCAACTCCCAGGCGGTCAAATCAAGGAAGACACTCGTCGATGGAGGAGCGTCGAATGATGGCATCAACGGAAGCGTTCATGTCGTAATACCCGGGGAGACGGCATGCTACCGATGCAACAGACCTCTGGCAAGAGAGGAGAAAGCACAGACGCACAGGAGCGATGGTTCGGGCCTTTGTCATTTTGCCTCCCTCCCCACGACAATGGCGATAATCTCCAGTCTGCAGTGCCAGGAAGGTCTGAAGTACCTCCTGGGATTCGGAGAGGTGGCCTCATATCTGATGTACTACGGTCTGGAAGGAAAGATGGAAAGGTACGATTGGAAAAGGGACCCGGACTGCCCCGTTTGCGGGAAGGTTTAGCATGAATGATTCCATTCTGATTCGTGAAGGCGCGATCGACTCCCTGCTGAGCCATGCTCTCAGGTCGGCAAAGGCTCACGGCAAAGAGGTCATAGGCTGGCTGATGGGGTTCTTTCAGAAGGAAGGGGTATGCGTATCCGAGTCCGTTCCATGCACCAAATACAGATTCCAATCCCGGTTCGGGGCGGAAGCGGATCCGACCCAGGAGGCGGAAATCGCCAGTTTGTATCCAAGGAATGTTGGGATTGTGGGATTGTATCACTCTCATCCTTTTGCAATGAGATTGGAAGGGGGCCATTTCCGACGGATATCCAGCTTGGACGACATCTTTCACAGCAGTACGGACGACAGCATGCTCAGGGCCAGGTCCAGCAGAAGGAAGAACTACCTCTCCATCGTCACGAACGGGATCGACTACTCGTGCTATGTCATGAAGAAGGGCTCAAAAGAGATTGAACCCGCTTTGGTCGGAGAGATCCCCTACAAGAATTCCCTTCAATCCTACCACAGCAACTTCAGCATTCACTTGGAGGAGGAAATGGAGAACGTTGAGCTCAAGGACGCGATAAGGAAGATTAGCTGGGAGCTGATGGACCGCGCCAAGAAAGACCTCAAGCAAGAGGGTCTGTCAATAGAGAAGGGGACGTTCAACAGGCATCGTTTCAGATCCAGACAAAAGAGTACGGAAATCACTCCAGAGAACATGTTGAGTTTCGACAAAGGGAACGATTCCATCAAAGGCGAGGCACACATATCCCTCTCACCGGTCGTGTACACTGCCTTGGAGGACGAGAAGGAAATCAACATAGCCATGAAGGAAGAGATCTTGGATAACATCGCCTATCTCTTGTGGAAGCTCTCCCTTTCCAAGACGCCCGCAATGCGGAGGAGATGGAGCAGGGTCGAAATCCACCTGGGCAACGTTGAGATTGACGAATCCGAGTCCCTTCCCAAGAAAAGGTTCCAAACACCGGAAAGAGAGATCACAATCAAACGCTCATAGCTTGGTGCCACACTTCCCGCAGAACAAATCTTCGTCCTTGGCCTTGGTATCGCATTCTGAACATTTCTTGACGGTCGGTTTCCCGCATTTCCCGCAGAAGGCGTCATCCGGGCTCAAAGCGGCCCCACAGCCTCTGCACTCCTTCTTCGCTGTTTTGGCAGTCTTGTCATAACATTCCCTGCAGATGTATTCTGTCACCCCTTGGCTTTCCATCTCGATGTACGCCGGCTTTGTCTTGCCACAGACCTTGCAGGCCTTCTCCTCTTGTGGCTTCTTGGCTCCAGAGAGCTCCACGATATGTATCTCTTCCTTTGGGGGCTGTGGTTCGGTATCTTCCTGTTCAGGTGAAGTCGGGGGGGGCTCCTCTTCCTGCACGTAAAGCAGATTCGGGATGTCAAATAAAAAGATTGCCTTCAACGAAGGAACTGAGCCGGGAGGGTCTTTGCCTGACCCTACTTTGTCAAAGGAATGCCTCTTACCACTGGCCTCTGACTGGAATCACGTTTTGAGAGATATGTCAAATAGCCAGAACCTACGTTGAGATGGAGGACCGTCACTTTCTCCAGATTGACCATTGACCTATGGTTCCTCATGTTCTTCCCTTCGGTACACTGTGTCCGTTACGTGTTTGGATTTGACGCCTATTAAAAGCCACGTTCTTGGTATCACTTTTGATAATTTTCGCACTGCCCGCCTATAAAGGCCATAAGCGAAAGCTGAGATCTTCCAGAATTATTACCAAACAACTAAATACGAGCAAAGACAGAATAATATACAAGATAGGGTGGGAGGCTAGCAGTTGATTGTGACTGTAGACCGACTGAAGAAAGCGGTAGCAAAGAAGTTCGACCTCGAAGAGCCCGAGGCAGGAGAGATGGCCGAGCGCGTGTTGAGCTATTTCGGTTTCACAAACGTCATTATCGATAACGTGCTTAACCCTGAGGACAGGAGGCTTTTCTACAAACTCAATGACGTGGGTCTGCTGCACACGTACGCTGAGAGACTAATGCTTCCGAGCGGGAAGACGTGGAGGATCTTCTACTGGGAGATGTCCGACAACGAAATCGCAAGGGTTCTGAAGAAAAAGAAGGCCGCGAAGAAGACAACATATTCCTCTCTGCCTTCGGAATATTGGGCTAGCCTGAGCGCATAGGTCTTGTTATCTGCCCGCCTTAGAGCTTTTGGTTCCACCTGCACGTGACTCACTAATGCACGACGTGATCGTCGTGGGGGCAGGCCCAGCTGGAGGCTGCACGGCATGAGAATCAAGATGCTTCCAATGATGTGTAGCCAGCACATCTTGACGGATTTTAAATGAACAAAGTTTATATAAGCCAAGAGCCTACCCGCAAAAGCTTTAGCCAATGGCTATAGAGGACATAGGAAAAGAACGGAGGAAAAGCAATGAAAAAGCGAGGAGTGAGCAGATGCGCGGCATTGTTAGTCGTACTGCTCATGATGATGAGCGCGGCAATAATGCTGCCGAGTCAGAACGTGACAGCGCAAGACCACATGATATGGGGAATCGTGAAGGATGAGAACTGTTTTGACAAAGTTGACGGCGCGGATGTCACACTGACTGATGTTCACGGCTCCCCGTTCACAAAACCGACCGCTAATGGCGGTATCTACGAATTCACTGTCAATCCTGGTTTCTACGAGTTAACGGTCTCCAAGAACGGCCTGTTCTCAAACAAGACCGGACCTTTCAGGTTCAATGGAACGGAGGACCTGGAAATCACTGAATTCTGCATGGAGCCGACCCCCACGAAGGTCAACCATATCACCGGAACGGTTCTTTCGTCAATCACGAATCATGTCGATGACGAGCTTGTGGACTTTGTGACCCACTCAACCACTGAGAACGTGACCGGGAATTTCACGTATGGTCCCAACACAACACAACTTAGCCACTGGCCTGTTGTGGAAAACAGCTATAGAACTTGGTGGAATAACGATTCGGAGAAGAATTTCAATCTGACAGTAGGAGTGGACTACACTATTACATTGTGGTCAGGCGAGATAGAAATCCTAAATGATACGATTGCAACAGAGCTTAGGGACCAGCTCGGTTGGCTCAATTTCACCTACGACTATTCTGAGACGGCCAGCGATCTCGAAAACACGTTTGTCATCGCCGGATACAACCTAATGAAGAATAACATTACCTGGAAGGAGAGTGGGAACTATACTCTCGACATGGATAGCGGGACAATCGAGATTGTTGGTCTCGAGAACTTCACGTTCGGCTTGGACGTGCTAACTGTAACATATGACTACCATCCAACATGGATACAAGGCGCAACCCTAGCACTGTACAATACTACAAGAGACTATGAAGTGAGCGGTGACAATTCGGGCTCACTGGGTGAGTTCGAGCTTGATTCTTGGAGTGGAACATTTGAGATTAGGGTCACGGCAGACATGTTCCAGCCAAATGTCTCACAGATCCGGATAGACGAAGATCAGAACATCCGTGTATTACTGGACCCACCTATCTGGGTGATCGGTTGGGTCTTCGATAGTGAATCTCAATCACCGATTACAGATGCGGATGTCAGAGCCCACATGTTCTGCATGGACGATGTTCCGAAGAGCAAGAGGAGCTTAAAGGGTTTTGTGGACGGTCCGCACTTTTGGTTCTATTCATACCCAGGCAACTTCACACTCATAGTTGACGCGGACGGATACAAAGCACAAGAGATGCCCATTCTGGTTCAGACCACAAATCAGTCACACGATGTCTATCTGGACCTCTCTGAAGAGGAAATCTATGAAACCAGCATAGAGTACATAGACAACGACTGGAACAAGACAATTGTCAATGAAAGCTGGACCCTGAACATGGACAGTCATCTCCCGATACTCGGTACAGCCCAGCTGGGCAGTCTTCCTCTGGAGATTGATTTGGCAGTGGGAGATTCGAACGGTACGATGAGCGACCCTGAGTTCTACACCGATTTCAGAGACTGGCTGACGGAAAGAGGTCCAAAGTTCCTCAAGACAGCCGGCCTTTTCCTGACAGACGGTGAGGAGTACACCCTTGAGCTGGATGCAGGACAGGTCTCCAAGTACTACGTTGACGTGGAGAAGGGTACTGAGCACATTTGGATAAACACCAGCGCGTGGTACAACACATCAGAGCTCATTCAGGACCAGGAGGAATACAACCTTTGGCTGGAAGCCGTCTATGATTCTGCGATAAACATTGACGGAGAGGACAGAATACTAGCCAATCGCACCTATCGGGTCACTCTGCCTTCATCCTACGAGCTCATAGCAAACACATCAGCCAACACAGATGTCATTGGTTTCACCAGCATCTTCATCGATTCCAAGAAGGGATCCGGCAAAGGGACAGTAACGCTGAGAGTACAGAAATCCGAGGGAGGAATCGCAAGGGCCGCGGTCATTGGACCGAAGGAAGAAGAAGGTGGCCTCTACTACAAAGTCCTCAGCTGGGACTGGGACAACTACTCGGCAGTCGTACCAGCGGATGTCGCGATCAATTTCAGCGCTGCACAATCAACGGACAACAACAGCCTTCCAAACAACCAGGTTTCACCGTACTCGAATTTCAGTTGGAACTTCGGTGACGGTGGCGAGGGATGGGGAATAAGCCCAAGCCATAACTATTCAGATCCAGGCTCTGGTTCAGGGAACTACACCGTAAGACTGAACGTAACGGAACCCGGTGGCAACGTAACCTACACGGAGATCAATGTGAAGGTGGACGCAAGAGTGCCTACAGCTCTGGCGGAATTCGACGAGAGAGATACTGAGGTCATAGACTCAGTATTGCACGTGGATGAAGACGTTGTCCTTCGCATAAACGCCACAAGGGACGACCTTCTGTCGGAGGACCTGATGTGGGATGACAAAGAGGGCAACATGACCTACTTCGACTGGGACTTTGACTCGGACGGCATAGTGGACCCCCCCTCTTCCACCGAAGGACAGATAGAAACCGATTTCTTCACCGAGCCAGGGGAGTACACCATCAACCTGACCATCACGGATTGGGTGGGCCACAAGAGCGAGAACTACTCGAAGAAGATCATAGTGGATGACACGACCCCTCCAGATGCGGTGTTCTTTATGCTGAACGAGACATTCGCAAGTGTGAACGTGATACTAGAGGGTACTTCGACCTACTTCAATGCGAGCGACACAACAGACAATTTCTCGACCCTTGAGAACCTGACATTCAGATGGGACCTGGCAGGATACAACACCACAGGCGTGAACGTGACTCACAACTTCACGGAAACGGGAACGCTATGGTGCAACCTGACTATTCTGGACGAAGCTGGCAACCCCGGGCACCACAACATAAGCTGCCAGGTGATCCCAAACCAGAAGATACATTCTGACCTGGCATTTGAGGAAGCTTGGACAGACAAGCCCATTCTCTTCGAACCCGGGAGTCCAGAGGTCGGAACGTCGGTCAAGATATCGGTGAACGTCACAAACTCGGACGTGGGTGTCGCGGCCGAAGGCGTACAAGTCAGATTCTGGATAGTGCAGGCAGACGATGCGACAACTGAGATTGCAGGTACCGTCAGGTTCTATGATGAGAACGGCACAGAGGTCGGGAACACCATTGCCGCGGGAGAGAAGCTGGTCGCGGTCATAACATGGAACCCCGGAGATCACGGAGTCTACACGATCAGAGCCAACTGCACGGCCGAAAACGAGATTTCCGGAGGGACCGACGACAATTTCATCGAGCACAAGATCACAGTCAAAGAAGCAGGATGGGTCACTCCCCTCATCACGGGTGTGCTCATTCTACTGATCTTCATCATAGCGATCGTTCTTCTGCTACGCAGAAGGTTCGGTGGTAAGTTCCCCACGCTGAGGCGGAAGAAGAAGCCCGAGAAAAAGGAGAAAAAGAAGGAGAGAAAGAAGAAGAAAAAGAAGAAGGTCAAGAAATAGCCTTCCAAGAAATCTCTCTTTTTTCTTTATAACGGGACTCACTATCACTGCTGAGGCAGTTTGAATCTCAGAATCCCAGCCAGGCCTCCGAACGTTTTCAGAAAGAGTTGCCCTTCTTCGGACTCCTGGGAAATCATCTCAATCTTGGTGCCCACCTTCTCGGCCTGATCAAACAGATAATCCACCAAATCATTCTCTCCCCCATCTTTGAGGCTCGATCCGCATTCCGGGCAGGAGTCATTCCCAGGAGAGTTGTCCGCAAAGACATTCTTGGAGAAGTCACAGTCAGGGCAGGTCATGGTAACTACGGATTTGGACAGACCCTCGGAGACCAACAGCAAATCAATGGCTCCCATCTCCAAGGCCTTCTCCACCTGCGGTCCGTATGTAGCTAGCCCTCCGTCCGATTTCCTAATCTCATCCATGAGCTTCTGCACAAGGCTCTTCTCCCTCATCAGCTCCAGTCCAGAGAGCGTTTTCTGTGCCTTGTCAACCAGCTCCCTCAGTCCGTATTCGTCAGTGTAACCTGTATCAAAGGTGTCGATGATTTTCTTCTTCAGCTCGTGGTTCAGGTAGTCCTTCTCGGCGAAGAAGTCCTTCGTCGCTCCAGGACCCCCAATCAGGATTCCTTCCAGATCCTTTTCCGAGAGGAAGGCCTCGTTCGCTATCTTCGCCACTTTCTTGAAGTATTCGTGCGCGGCTATCTCGATCAACCTCTCGAATCTCCTGGCAGACTGTCCGCCCATCCTGTGCTTGCTTGGAACGAGGGACTGCAGGTTTTTGATGACTTCAATCCTCTTCCCCGCCAGTTTTCCAATCGTGGCCTCGCTCCTGTCAACGACTATGAGACCGTAATTGTCCTTCTCCACCAACATATCTTTGAGAGGGTCTATGAAGAAATCGGAATCGCACTTATAGAGAAATGTGACAATCGGTTCGGGAGGCTCAATGACGAAGGCCACCATGTCGGTCTTGTCTGCGCCGACCTCCTTGTGACCCACGAAGAAGACCATGCCGTTCTCCGGAGGTTTCTTGAAGTACTTCAGTTTGTTCAATATGGATTCAATGGCGGCCGTTACGTTCTTCCTGGTCGTCTTGCTCTTTATGTTGGAAGACTGAGAGTATTCACTCCTCAGATGGTTCGCCACTTCAAATATCTGCCTCCCGGGTGGTACGTACAGCGAGATGAGCTCGGTACCCCGGCCGTGGCATTCTTCGATTTCGTCCAACTGTTTATTGAACTCGTATCTTTCCTTACTGGTTAATTCAACCATTGCCATACCGATTTCTTTTTATGAGTTAAAGATGTTTGGGCTTATTAATGTAGGGGAATCAGATGGATACCGTAGTTATTTCCATCGGCGGTTCGGTTTTGGTGCCGGGTGAGAAGGATTTCGAGTACCTTTCAGAACTTGGAAGGCTGCTCACCGAGTTGTCCTCCCAACACAAGCTGTATGCCGTCGTTGGGGGAGGGAGGACCGCGAGATTCTATATCGAACTGGGCCGAAATCTGGGGGCGGACGAGATCTACCTCGATGAGATGGGAGTCCAGGCAACCAGGCTGAACGCCAGGCTTCTGATCTCCGCCCTCTCAGGACGTGCCAATGAGTATCCACCCGAGACGGTGGAAGAAGCTGTTGAGCTGGGAAACAGACACGAGATAGTGGTGATGGGAGGGACGACACCCGGACACACTACGGACGGGGTTGCAGCCTTGCTCGCCGAGAGCGTCAAAGCAGACAGGATCATCAACGCGACTTCGGTGGACGGGGTCTACACGAAAGATCCCAAGAAATACGAGGACGCAGAGAGAATCGATGCCCTGACGTTTGAAGGGCTCCTGGAACTCTGCAGGACCTCGAGCTGGAAAGCCGGTCCGAGCAATGTCTTCGACCCTTTGGGCGCGGAAACACTGGTCCGGACGAAGATTCCTCTTCTGGTCCTGAACGGAAGGGATCTGCCCAACCTCGCAGCTGCCATCAGAGGTGAGCAATTCTCGGGCACGGTTGTGAGCGGGGAGGAGGAATGACGATGCCGTTCCGTGCCTTCATTGCTGTCGAAGTTGGACCTTCCGAGAAGATGGGGCAGTTTCATTCTTCATTGAGAGAGACAGGGGCGCCTCTGAAACTTGTGGACCTTGATAACTTACACCTGACCCTGAAGTTCTTGGGGAACACCGAAGAGGACTTGGTGCCTCGAATTGTCCAGATCATAGAGGATTCCTTGAAGGGGATGAGCCCTTTCTCAATAGGATTCCAAGGCACGGGTGCCTTTCCCGGTTTGAAGCACATGAAAGTGGTTTGGGTTGGCGTGCGGAGTGCAGAAAGGCTGAAATCCATAGCGAGTTATTTGAATGATGAACTGGCCGGGTTAGGTTTCAAGAGAGAGAAAAGAAGGTTCTCTCCTCACCTGACTTTGGCTCGGGTCAAGGGCGCCAGGCACAAAGATAGGTTGGCAGAGGTCATCAGGAGTTGGAGCGACGAGGAGTTCGGGGATCTGCAAGTCAGTGGCCTCTTCCTCAAGAAGAGCGTGCTGAGCCCGAAAGGTCCCACGTACTCGACCGTTCACGAAGCAAAAATGGAGAACCCTTGAGGACAGCTTCTATTCCTTCTTCTGAAACAGGAGCATATTGTCCCATTCAACACTGTGTTTCAGTCCCTCTTTCTTCAAGAGCTTGCTGATGAGCTCCGTGACGCGGGGCACTTCGGTGTTCGTTCCCCTGCCGTAGAGATAGAACTCCACATCCTCACTTATCGGGAAGATCATCCGCATGCATCCCGACCTGTTGTATCCCTCGGGCTTGCGATTGTTCCTCAGGTCCATGAGATTCTGTTCCAGAAGAACCTCTGTAAACTCGGGCTCCTCCTCAGGAATCTGTTCAGTTTCAACCAGGAATCTTTCAAAAATGTCCCGATAGATGGGCAGAAGGTCACCGTACTTCACCTTCTTGTCGAATTTTATATGACCGCTCTGCGCCTGCATCTGGACCATTGAACAGATGATTTTGATTCTATTTAACTCTTTTGAAGTGGGATTAATAGGCACATCTGAGATGTAGTTTTGATGAAGGTTGTGCTTTCGATAGCCGGGAGCGATTCGTCCGGAGGCGCTGGGATACAAACTGACGTTAAAGCGATTGCGTCTCTTGGAGTTCATCCTTGTACCGTTGTTACGTGCGTCACAGCCCAGAATACCGAGAAGGTGGACTCGATCTATCCACTACCCTCCACAGAGATTGAGAGACAACTAGTTTCCGTTCTGTCGGACATCAAGATAGATGCAGCAAAGACTGGCATGCTTTACTCTGCCGATATTGTCGAGTCCGTAGCCAAGGTCCTTGAGAGGAATGAGTTCCCTGTCGTGGTCGACCCGGTAATGGTCGCAACGACCCGGAGTTCCCTTGGAAGCGGGGACCTGACCAAGGCTTTGATCTCCAGACTTCTTCCTTTGTGTGAAATCGTCACCCCGAACATAATGGAAGCGGAGTCCCTCTCCGGATTGAGGATAGAGAATGACAGAGATGCCGAGGCTGCTTGTGAAAGAATGCACGACCTGGGGGCGAAGAATGTTCTCTTGAAGGGAGGACATCTGGGAGAGAAGCCGGTGGATATTCTGCTGACAGACGGGGAGTTCAAGAGATTCTCTGCCGAAAGATTCAAAGAGGACGTTCACGGAAGTGGCTGTGCCTTCTCGGCCTTCATCGCAGGAGGCTTGGCCTTGGGGATGGAATTGGAGGAATGTGTTCGAGAATCAAAGAAGATGATAACTGCTGGTTTCTTCAATTCCTACAGAATCGGGAAAGGCTTTTCTGTGATTCAGAGCCGTTATTCGGAGGACCGATACTCGGTCTGGAAGGAGCTGGACCTCGCTTTGGAAGAGCTGAAAGGTTTCCTGCCTGCTGACCTGGTGCCTGAGGTCGGCATGAACATCGGATATGCCCTGCCATTTGCATCGAAGCCCAGTGAGGTGGTAGCTCTCAAGGGGCGAATAGTGAGGGTCGGCGAGCGTATCGACACCCCATCCCACATGGATTTCGGGACTTCCATTCATATTTCCAAGATAATTCTTACTGCGTTGGGATTCGACCACACATCCAGGGCGGCTTTGAACGTCAGGTTCTCGGAAGAGATCGTGGAAGGATTCAAGCATCATGGGCTTTCAGTGTCAGAGTTCGACAGGTCCGAGGAGCCAGAGGGAGTTTCTACAATGGAATGGGGCACCGAAAGAGCCATTCTCGATCTGGGTCGGATACCAGACGTGGTCTTTGACCGAGGATCTATTGGAAAGGAACCAATGGTGAGGGTCTTGGGGAAGTCACCCTCGGATTTATTGACGAAACTAAAGCTGGTATTGGCTGAATAGGACACATTGCTCCACCATTGCGAATATCTTTTTATATGAGAACCATCTAGCATCTGAGAGGAATGGGAATACGTCATCTTCAAGGGGTGCTAGTTAGAAAGGAACTATATGGCACCCAAAGACAATAGGGGCTCGATATGAAAATAGCTGTCCTGACGGATACCTACCTGCCAACCATTGATGGAGTGGTCAATTCCCTAATTACAACACGAAAGGCTCTCGAGAATCTCGGACACGAGGTCTTCATCATTGCCCCTGAGGACAGGAAGAATGGAAACCCCGAGGACCCGAACACCATCTATCTCAGAGCCAGGGAATTGAAGATGTATCCAGGATACCGTTTGGCTACTTTGTTGCCTGGCAAGGAGGTCAGGTTCTTCCGGGAACACAATTTCGATGTTATTCACACTCACGGGTTGGCTGTGATGAGTGCAAAGGGAATCTGGGTCGCTCACACCCTGAAGCTCCCGCTTGTATTGACCTTCCATACCATGGTGCTAGATGCCTTGAATTGGTACAATCCAACCGGCTTGAGACTCGGTTTTGTGGAGTTTATCACCAAGTGGTGGGTGAGGTACGTTCTCCACAGGTGCTACGGTGTGATTGCCCCCACCTCCGCCATACTGGAAGAACTCAAGGATCTGGCTCCCAAGATGAGAATGACCGACATAATCCCAACGGGCATAGACCAGAAACGCTTCAATCCTGGAATAGATGGGTCCCGGGTGAGAGAGAAATGGGGACTGGATGGAGAGGAAGTCATACTCCACGTCGGAAGAATCTCTCCTGAGAAGAACCTGGACATGCTCTTCGACGCCTTCGCATCTCTGAGGAAGAGGAGAGACTCTGTCAAGCTCATGGTTGTTGGAATGGGGCCAGCCGCTCAGGATTGCAAGAGTTGTGTGAAGGAAAAAGGGATATCCGACGATGTGATTTTCACCGGCTTCGTCAGTGACGAGGAACTGCCAGAGTACTACGCCGCATGTGATACTTTCGCGATAACATCCACATTCGAAACCCAGGGCCTGGTGGTGCTGGAGGCAATGGCAAGCGGAAAGCCAGTGGCGGGAATCAGATACAGGGCGATACCGGAGTTTGTCAAGGAGGACGTGACTGGATACCTGTTCGACCCTGATGACACTGAGGGATGCGCAGACGCTATTGAAAAGGCACTGGACCACCATGATGGAATCGTCCAGAACGCGAGGACAATGGCTGAGGGCTATTCCATCAAGACATGTACCAAGAAACTGATTGACATGTATGAGAGAGTGATTGCCTTCAGAAAGAGCATTGGATGAGAATACCTGCCAACGAAAAGATTTTTAAGGTGGCTATTGTGTGGTCGCCACCACAATCGACACATTATCACTGCATGAAGGGAACTACTGGGAGATCAAGATGATAGAAGAAGCGCTTTACGGTTTCTTCAAAGGACTTGGGCCTGTTGGAGGGCTGGTTGCCATTTTTCTAATCTTCTATATCGACGCCATGATTTTCCCCCTTCTCCCCGAGCTCTTTGCCGTCTTCATATTCACAGTCCATCCAACCTTGGAATGGGGATTGATAGTGATTGTTATCGCAGAAATAGGGACCGTCCTCGGCAATTCGACCTTGTATTTTGCAGTGAAGAAGATTGGGATGCCAAAATTCCTGGAGCGAGTGATGAACAAATATGTCAATTTCCTGTTCTTGAAGGACGAAAGACTGATCCTATCAAATCGAATCGCACCTGTTGTACCCTTTATTGGGGCGTTCATGGCCGCGTGCAACTGGAGTTACAAGAAATCGATGTTGTACATTGCTACGGGAGGCCTGATAAAATACTCCATCCTCTTGACACTCGTGGGCATCTTCCACCTCACCATTGAAGCGACTATGGCTCGAACCGTAACCTTGATAATGGTGGTCACAGTCATTGTCTTGAGTGTTGTCATGGCCTTTCTGAGAATCAGAAAAGAGAAGAAACGATTAGCGGAGATGGAGACAGAGAAGAAGGAAACTGAAGACGGGTGTTAGCTACGGCGATAGGCATTCTCGGAGGCGGTTTGACTGGGCTGACCTTAGGTTCATTACTCCCGGAATCCGAAGTCCTGGAGAGGGATGAGGTTGTGGGTGGCCTCTGCCGAAGCAGGACAACGAACGGATTCACCTACGACATCGGAGGGTCCCACGTCCTGTTTTCCAGAAACAAGAGCACCATGAGATACATGGAAGAGGCCCTGGGAAACAACATAGAGAGGAGAGTCAGGAACACCAAGATTTTCTTCAAGGGGAAGTACCTGAAGTATCCTTTTGAGAACGGCCTGTCCGACCTTTCGCCAGAGGACAATTTCGAATGCCTGACTGGTTACATCCAGAGCTACTATGCCAGGCACATGAATGAATCACCCAGGCCTCAGAACTTCGAGGAGTGGATGTACTACCGTTTCGGCAAGGGAATCACCGAGAAGTATCTCCTCCCCTACAATGAGAAGATCTGGAAGATCAGAGCAAGAGAGATGAGCCTGAAATGGATAGAGGGCAGGATACCAGATCCCCCCATTGAAGACGTCATCAAGTCCTCACTGGGCATCCGGACGGAAGGATATGTGCACCAACTGAATTTTCTCTATCCTAGGACAGGTGGCATCCAGGCTCTCACGGACAAAATCGCGGAGAAGTGCAGTTCCGTTAGAACGAATTGTGAAGTCAAGAGAATCTCGAAGGAAAGGAACGAATTCCTGGTTCAGCTTTCAGAATCCGAGATGTCATACTCCAAACTGGTTTCCACCATCCCGCTTCCGAGCCTCATCAAATGCCTGGATAATGTGCCAGAAGAGGTTGAAAGGGCCGCTGGCGAATTGAAGTACAATTCCCTAATCTCAATCATACTGGGAATGTCGGTCCCAAAGACCAAAGACTACTCGTGGGTGTATTTCCCGGGGGAGACGGGATTGTTCCACAGGGTCAGTTTTCCTTCGAACTACAGCCCGGAGGTCGCCCCCGAGGGCAACTGCAGCGTACTTGCGGAGATTACATGCCACCAAGGTGACAGGATATGGAATATGTCCGATGCAGAGCTTGTCGAGGATACCGTGAAGGGACTGGACGAGCTTGAAGTCATCAGAAAAGATGATGTCGTCTTCTCAGATTTGACGAGAATGACGCCTGCCTACGTCATCTATGACGTGGAGTATGACAGAAACATCAAGATTGTGAAAGACTTCATCAGACAGCAGGGAATAGAGATTTGCGGAAGATTCGGTGAGTTCGAGTACCTAAACATGGATGCCTGCATAGAGAGAGCGATGTCATTGGCAGATGATATCAAGTGAAAGAGATGAAGAGAATATCAGTTGTTGTTCCAACCTACGAAGAGGAGAGATCAATCGAGACCTTCCTCCAGCAATTCGAAAGACAGACTGTCCCGAGATCAGAATATGAGATCATAATCGTGGATGGAGACAGCGAGGACAGGACCCGGGAAATCGCTGAGGGATATGTTGACAAAGTTATCGTTCAGAAGGGGGAAGGAATTGGCGGAGCCAGAAACGACGGGGTGGATATCGCCAGCACTCCTCTCGTCGCAACCACGGACGCGGACACCATCCTTCCGGATAGATGGCTGGAAATCATGCTGGATCACTTTGAGAACGATGAGAGTGTTGTGGCAGTAGTGGGTCCAGACGGTCCGATTGAGAGGTCGATCAAGGCAAGAATGGTGTACTTCTTTCTCAGGAACATCATCCATCTTGGAACCTTCTTTGGGTTCTACACCACTGGAGGGACGAATTCAGGCTTTCGGAGATCCGCCTTTCTGGAAGTGGGTGGCTACAAATCCCTTCCGCACTCGGACGACGTGGAGATTGGGTTCAGGCTGAAGAAGGTTGGAAGGATAGTGTACGACAGTGACTTGTACGTGAGACTGTCAGTCAGGCGCATGGAGAAGAATGGATACATGAAGACTCTCTTGACATGGCTTAAGGGCGATCTGAGAATCATGTTCGGCCTGGACGTGAGAGGAGAGGGATACGCAAGACAGAAATACTGAGGTAAGTCCCCTCATTATCTCTTGACTATCTTCACCACCGTGACTTCATAAATAAGGCTCTTCCCAGCCTTTTCCGAGTTGAAATCCGCCACAAAGGTCCCTGCATCTTCATCGAGACCAACGAGGATGAACCAACCCTCACTCGGAGATTTGGCCATCAAATTGTTAGCGTCCTCCGCGCTTATGAGATGTCTCAGAACGATTTCTCCTTTCCCTTCATTGGCCGCGCTATCTATTGAGACGACCTCAGATTCGAAGGTCTCGTATGGGGTGACTCTCTGACCCTCAGTAGGCGAATTTCTTATCGTGAGCTCTGCGATATCTCCGACATGTTCTTCCTTGATGATCCTGACATCCCAACCCCATGCAGGGTCATGATATGTTGCGTTCACGATAATCTCCACTTCTCCCATTCTCTGAAGGAATTCAATAGACGTCAAGACCTCAACTTGGTCCAACGTTTCCATGAGGCTGAGCGTCACTATCTTCGAGGGATCTGGGTCACCAAAAGCCTCGAAAGACTTTAACGGGATATGCCTTGACTCACCCTCCCGCATTCCAATCATTTCGTCTAATAGGATATTCCCATCGTTAATCATTCCAGTGAAGTTCACGAAGTCCAACGGGGATATGCCGTCTCCGATCGTCACGTTTATGGGCTCGAACACGTCAGTCTCAGGCCAACGAAAGGAGAGAGCCTTGGTATAGGTTTCATTGTCTATGGCCACATCATACATCGAGGTCTCAAACACCTTGCGAGTGTTCTCAAAACGCCCTACATACTCGAACTCAACGATATCGTCTTCGTCAATAACAACAGTCGATGGAGTGGTATGTGGAGACTTTGAGGAAATCTGGTAGAGCATGATGCCTAATCCTGCTGTGACGAGTATGAGCACAATGACTATCACAGCAAATACGTCTGCAGCGGATGCACGGTCCTTTTCCAGTCGGTTCATCGCGATTTTCGTGTTATGAGTACGGATTTAATAAACATTGTGGTCTGGAACTCGTGTTCAGCTGGTTTGATGGCCCTTTCCAACTGGACTGTTGGCGCGGTAGATTTATCACAGAAGTTGTCATTTGGACACATTATGGTGAGGAAAGTCCTGACCTGCCCCCAGTGCGGATCAGATGATTTGTACTACGAAACGGCATTGATCACTGGTTACAAATACCACTGCAAGAGATGTCACTACATAGGGGCCTTTGTCGTGGAAGTGGATGTGGAAGATGAGTGAGTCTGCATTCTCTCCAGAGTTCTGGTCGGGTAAGAAAATCTATCCATGGGCGAGAATCCGAGCATAACTAAGCGAACATGGCCCCAGGTTCTTCGCTCTTTTGCAGAGCTGTGGCCATAACCTTTTCCGTAGATCTCTCGAAATCGGCCATGGTCACAACATATCTGTCCTCCCTAATGGCGAACATTCCAGCCTCTGTGCATATGGCCTTTATGTCTGCACCCGTAGCACCCTCGCACCTCGAAGCCAGTGTGCCGAAGTTTATGCTCTTGGATATGTTCATCTTCCGTATGTGGATCTCGAAGATGTCCAGTCTTCCCTCCTGACTGGGGATGGGGATCTCGATTATCCGGTCGAATCTGCCTGGCCTGAGGAGAGCCTCGTCCAGAATATCGGGTCTGTTGGTGGCCGCGATTATCTTCACATTGCCAATCGGATTGAAGCCATCGAGCTCGGCCAGAAGTTGCATTAGCGTCCTCTGGACCTCTCTGTCACCTGAGGTGGCAACCTCCAGCCTCTTCGCACCTATGGCGTCTATCTCATCGATGAAAACGATTGTTGGGGCTTTCTCACGTGCCAGCTCGAAGAGTTCGCGAACAAGTCTGGCACCCTCCCCTATGTATTTCTGTACAAGCTCGGACCCTACGAACCTGATGAACACGGCATTGGTCTTGTTGGCAACGGCCTTGGCGAGCAATGTCTTTCCAGTGCCTGGAGGACCAATCAGAAGAACTCCCTTGGGGGGCTCTATTCCAACCTTCTTGTACAAGTCCGGCTTCAGGAGTGGATCCTCGACCGCTTCCTTCACATCCCTTATCTGATCTTCCAAACCGCCAACGTCCTTATAGGTGGTCTCTGGCTTCTCCAAAAGCTCAGCACCCATGACCACCGGGTCCAACGATGGAGGAAGGACTCCCATGACGGCCAGGGTCTGCTTGTTGAGGGCAACCCGCGCACCTATCACCACGTTATCTTTCCCTATGTAGTCCGCAGTGTTGACAATGAAATCCGGGCCGGTGGAGCTCTTGACCACAACCCGTCCGTCCGCCAGGATGTCCTTTATGCTCCCAATGATCAACGGGGGAGTCTTCAAACGCTCCATTTCCGTCTTCAACCTCTTGATTTCCTTTTGTAGTCTGATGAGTTCCCCCTCGATGAACCTCTTCTCGCCTTCGATACGCCTAGAATTCTCGAGCAGTCTGTCATTCTTGTCTTCCAGATGGGAGATTCTCTCTGAAAGTTTCTGCGAAAACTCCTTGATTTGGTCGTTGTCCAGAAGGTCACCCCCTCGCTGGGTTTTTTCTATCGTTAGGTATATATTCGCTTCAGCGTATTTATGTGTTGCGTCGGTGGTCTGATATTGCTTTGCGAATTATGCGGTGTGGAAGTGCCCAGGACGAGAAGAGTGATAGTCGAGGGGACGACTCTAAATGTATGCAGCAATTGCTCGAAGTTCGGAGTGGCTCCACAGAAAAGTGAGGATCGGAAAGCCCCTCCAATCGTGAGCAGGCTGGAGAGGGCCAAGAGGAGGTTCCGACCAAGGGACGTCTACGAGAAGGATGTGGACGTCCTAGTGAGCGATTACAGTTCCAGGATACAGGATGCCAGGACGAAGATGGGGCTCAGTCAGGAGGAATTTGGAAAGAGGCTCAACGAGAAGTGGAGCGTGATAAACAGGCTCGAAACGGGTGACTTGCGCCCAGATGACAAACTGGTTGCCAAGCTGGAGAGAACACTGGGCATAAAGCTGAGGGAGAAGTTCACACCTCAGAAGGTCGAAAAAAAGAAGTCCGGACAGGCCCTGACCATAGGGGACCTCATCCGAGAGGAGAAGGAATGAAAAGGGCCCCGCTATACATTCTTGTCGTATCGGTTGCCATAATAGTTGTTTTTCTGGGCTACGCCCTCTATCTCAATCTGACGGAACACCCAACAGGCCAATCTGGACTTGACCTGGTGTGCGCGATCGTTTTCATCGTATTTGCCTTCATTGCCATAGAATTGCTCTTCAAACCGCACCTGTTTCTGCGTCCGCGAGAGGAAGTTGCAGAACCTGAAGAAGAGCGTGAAGAGAGAAAGGAATCAGGACCCTGACTTGAGCCTTTCCAGAATCTCCTTTTCCACTTCACCCAGAAAACCAGACATGTCCAAGCCCTGTTCTTCCCCCGCCAGCATGGTAGCAACCTCTATTTCGACCTCCATCTTCTCCTGGATGGCGTTAATCCTGGAAATGATGTCCTTCCTCTCAACGTCAATGTGCGAAAGCAGGTGATCCAGTATCTTTGCAAACAGTTCCTCTTTGGGTGGCATCTCAAGAATTGCAGGGGATGGGGTGAAATCCAACGGGATGTCTACGCCCGAAATCTCGAAATTGGGGGTTATCCGTCCATCCTGGACCGAGATGGCTCCCCTCGCAATCGCTGTGTCCAGAAGCTTCTGAGAATCCTTTGGCGGGAACCATCTCATATCCATGGACGCGGAGAAAACGAACTCCTTCTCTGACATATGTGAGCGGCCTTTTCTTTTGAACAACAGTGCTATTGTTCTCTTCAGTTCATCCAAATCAGATCAGCTCCTTGACATCAACGACAATACCACGAATCCCGGTCTCCGCATACCTCGCTGGGTCGGACCGGGTAAGAGTACCCAGATACAGTTCCAATCCATCCGAAAGACCGTGTAACATGCTTGGGTAGGGATCTCCTCTTCCTTCTTCCATGTAGATTCCCACGTCCAGGCCGATTTGCGCAGCCTCTTCAAGAAGGTTCCTGGGACTCCTCTCAAATTCTTCGGCCAAGGCGACGGTCTTTCCGTCAATTGCGTCCACCTGAAAGACAAGCTGGTCTGACAGCTCGTTCGCTTTCTTGACTTCATCCATTCCAACCAGCGTCCTTGTGTTCATCACAACCTTCTCCGCTCCGGCCACGAAAATGTCTATCACGTTCTCTGCCAACCTCGCTCCAGCGTCAACCCATATAGGCTTGGTCTCGAATTCTTTGATGAATTTGAGCCGTGGCCTATTGTTGAAAACGCCCACCAAGTCCACGATCAGGGCTTTCCCATGTTCGTCCAGCATGCGATTTATCACCTGCAGTGCGTCAACATCCATTGAGAAATACTCGTCCCCCTCTTGATAGACTATTTCTCCCTTGATAACCAGAATCCGGGGGAGAATGTCGATTTCGGCCACTCGGTTCCAAACGAAAAATGGGTAGATAAACTATTTGGTGCGTCAGTAAGTTTTAATATCCAAGAACCAATAAATGTTACCAAGATGGCGAAAAGAAGGAAAGTGGAAATCGAAGAAGGAATGGTCGAGTGCCACTACTGCAAGAAGATGGTCTTGGAGAGTGCTTGGAGATGTCCTAGTTGCAGGAAATGGTTCAGGGAAGGGAAGATCGGTATTCTTGGGATAGTTTTGATTCTTGCCCTCGTAATCGCATTGGTCTTGTACCTGGTCAAGCCTACTTTGCTCTTCGGGGAGGACGGAGAGACCACTGAGAAGGAATACAATGTGAATCTTTCTCTGGACACAGGCCCTCAAATGCACAAAGCGGGACAGGGAGGCTATACCGAATACGCAATTCGTGTCACAAACCTGGCAAATGCGGCTGACACCATCCAGTTCAGCTCTGAAGGAACCTCTCCACTGGTTGTGACGTTCGACGAGAGCATCCCCATGGCACCCGGAGATCAAGACATAACCATCATCAAGGTGGACGTGCCGAGCGTAACACCTTTGGGTTCATACGATTTCAGAATCTATGCGACCTCCAGATCGGATCCGGCCGCAAAAGATCTTGTCGATCTCACGGTAGAGGTTGTCACATTGAGCGAAAGATACGTGATTACTACGGACAAGGTTCAGGTTCACTACGCCCTCTGGCTATCGGAGGGAGATTTCTGGGAGAGCTCGTACCAAAGAGGGGAGACCCTCCTAGTCTCAGTGGACCCGGAAAACGAGGATGTTACATACATTGAAGTGATACCCGGGTTTTATGAGGGCCTTCCTGGCATGAAGAGGGGAGAGATAAAAGTCGTAGTAGTGCCGCCAAGCAAAGGATATACGAATCCAGATGCCGAACTCTGGGGAAAAACCCTCATCTTCCAGATAGAACTAGTCAGCATAGACACCGCTTGAACAGCAACACTTTTATCCTTGTTCTGCAGATATTCCTATTGCTCCAGTCGAAGACCGCAGGGATCAATGAACTGCGGAGCAAGCTGGAGCGGGTATCGAACAATGGGTCCCTCTATGATTTCCGCGCGACGCGGTTCAATGATTGGAGGACAACCCCGGTATCCAACAAACCCTCGGCAAGGGTCAGGGCGAGGAGATCGCGTTGCGTACCATGATTCGGGCTGTTACTGCCGAGGGAAATCCCACCCGGTTTTTGAGAGAACCATTTGCAACGTCCTCTTGTCCTACGACGCTCCGAGAATCCCAATCGTGAAAATCACTTTCGATAGTCGGACGCTCAATACCATATACACTCTTGATACAATTAACGCATAGTCGAATATCAGAACCTTAACCAACTCTAGGTAGGTTCCATGCTTTCAGAACGAAACAGAGTAGCAAGCACGCTCTCCTCAGTGCTGGTCCTATCCCTGATCACTAGCCTGGGCTTTTTCACAATCCAGGATTTCAACCAGATAGGATCCGCTGACCCTGTACTGATTCCGAATGGGAACTACACGAGTACTGTTATGTGGGACTTCCAGGATGCTAGCAATTACACAACAGCGAATGTTGACCTGACAAATCAGGAAGCCAAGCTTATCAAGGTCAATTCTAGTTGGGAGCAGACGACTGGATCGGATTTCAATAATGGAACTTTTGACAATTCGATAGCAACCCTGGATGGGAGAGTTGTTCTTTCCAATCTCACAAAGAATGTAATCGCGAATGGAGATTTCTCATCTGACTCAGACTGGACTTTCCAGAACAGCTCAAAAGGGAACATATCATCGGAATGGTCTGCCACAGGTCAGAATGCTTGGATTCATCACAATTCCCCTTGGAATCCACCATACTTCGGTAGTGCAGAAGTTGCTCTTGTGGTGGGAGATGGCAGAACAGAACCACCTGGCCTCAACGAAACTGATGTCCTCAGAAGCGACGACCAACAGTATTACCACGTGAGACCTGGCGAATACGTTCTCGTTGTGGGTTTCGATGCAAGCTCGATACAGGGAAAGGTCGAACGCGTTGTCTTATGGGCGCAGTACAGAGTGGAGGACAAATTCTACGATTCGCAGACATCCTTGATGTGTAAGAATGAGAGTGGAGTTTTTCAGAGGACCGATGTCATCCCAATGAACCAAGAGATGGTGGACGCAAACAAGTCCTCTGACATAACCTCCTTCTACTCGAGCTGGAATCAAACGGTGTTTTCATCACTGGAAGTGAGATTCGACAACACTGATTCCGCACCCTTTGCCTATGTCGACTTCAACAGAATCTGGCTGGAAATCTACATTGCGCCAATAGACGAGACTGCATACGTCTATCAGGGTTTCGCCAGGGGAGAGAAAGTGGGTTACAAAGATACCAGAGAACTCGACTTTCTTTTCGCCAGAAACAGAACCAACCTGGAATTGCTTTTCGAACCGGGAAATGTGACACTGGCCTTCACCGGGGGGAGAAAAACGAAGACGATTTGGTCTGACCTGATTAGCGGAAAGGACTCATATATCGCTTCCGGTCCAGACTCAGGAAACAACTACGGAGGGACAAACACACTCGAAATGTTATCCATTGTCCAAGAAAAGAGAATTCTGATAGAATTCAACCTCTCAGCAATCCCCACTGATGCCAGTGTTGAGAAAGCTGTCCTGTGGCTCCAAATGTCTCTGAACACAGGCCCTGATGAGAATGTGACGTTCTATCGGATAACGCAACAATGGGGCGAGATGTTGGTGACGTGGGATAACCCCTGGCTGACTGGCGGTGGCGACTACGACCCCGCACCCTTGTCAACAAAGCTCATCAAGTATTCCTACGGGGACAGCGTGCTTGTTGGGTGGGACATGACAAGTAATGTTGACGACTGGCATACGTTGACTTACGCAAACTATGGAATGATAGGAATTGTGAGCGAAATAGATACCTTTCCCAACGAAAGGCATTTCCACTCGCGCGAGACTGGATTCTCTCCGTTTGCTCCGAGGTTAGAGGTCACATATTCAAACAAGACCTACGCTTCTCTGGGAAACCTAGAATCAAGAATACTTGACGCAGAACGGAATGTGACTTGGAAGAACATCAGCTGGACTCAGAGCGTCATACCTGGGACAACTGACCTGAGGGTTTACACGAGAACGGGATGGATGCCCGATCCGTACATCAATCCAGAAGCATGGGGAAATTGGACACCTGGTTCGGCCTACCAGAACCCGAACGGGGAGCCTATTCAGTCCTCCCCGAACAGATATCTGCAATACAAAGTGGAGTTCTTCACGAGTGACCAGAATTATTCTCCCGTTCTCTCTGACATTATGGTTCGCTGGTCGGATGTGAAACTGAACTTCGATTATAGAATGGAGAACGTCATAAGCATGAACAAAGCAACCTTGGTTGCCTGCATCGACGGTGAGGAGGTTTGGTCGGCAGACCTGGCCACTATGATGAGCTGGGCCTCCGAAGAGGTTGAGATTAGTTCCGTTCTTGTTGACGAGTTGATGCATACTGTAAGGCTCGGGCTCTCATTGTATTCCAATATCAGTGGCGCGACAAATGGCACGGCAAGGTTCGATAACGTCAGGATTACCAATCCGCTTTACGGCGAGTATTCCTCTCCTGTCCACAGTGCAGGGCTTCGTACGAAGTGGGAAAACATATCGTGGGTCGAGACAGTCACTCCAGGAACCAATGTGGAGATAAGAACCCGAGTCGGGAATACATCAATTCCAGACTCGAACTGGACAGGATGGTCACCCCCATACACCGTCAGCTCAGGAGAGGACGTAGGGCAGCCACCCACTCCCTTCATTCAATACAAGATTGTGCTGAGTTCCACAGACCCAGACATCACGCCCGAGGTTGAATCGGTGAGAATTGAGTACAGCAACTTCTATGACTGGGGGATGCTGAAGACCTTCAACTTCTCTCCAGTCGGGATTCTGGAATGGGGGATCTTCAATGCGTCCGCAAACATTCCCAACGGCACGGACATCAAGTACTTCTACTCCACGAATAACGGGACATCATGGTTCGAAATGAGCCCAGGATTCAACATGAGTAGCGTGGCAATACCAGACATTCAGATAAAGGCTGAGCTCTTCACATCCTCCAACGAGTCCACTCCTGTCCTTTATGAAATGAGCCTCACCTTCATTCACCTGGAGCCACTGGCCAGTATAGAGATGTCGATCTCTTGGTGGAACGGGACGGCGGATGATACCCTGAACATCAACGCACTGGGTAGAGATATGTACGGAAAGACAGTGACGTTCGAGCAGTATTGGTCAACAACGGATCCGAACGGAACGGTAGATTCCATGGGTCTGTACACCCCTGGAAGCGCGGGTATCTGGCGGGTATACTGCAACAATTCGGACAATAGCATCTCAAACTACACAACTGTCACAGTCTCCCCCGGCTTGATTGTGCAAATCGGAATCGACCCTTGGAACCCAGGAGTAGTCACGGCAGACGACAACATCACCTTCGGTGCGTATGGATGTGATTCCGACGGAAACAGAATTTCTCAGGCGACTGTGAACTGGAGTCTGACTGACATCATAGGAACGTTAGACCCTGGCCCGAGCTTCTCTGCCTTTTTCGACGCGACAACAACTGGCACTGGAAGAGTCATCGCGGACGATGGGCGGGGCAACATCAACGTGACTAGTGTGATCACTGTGGTTCCCGGTGCTACTGCTGACGTGGCAATTACGCCTTGGGATCCGGGCACCATCACGGCGGACGACACCATACTGTTCACAGCGTACGGAAAGGACAGCGACGGAAATGCCAAAGGCAACGTTTCGGTCAGTTGGTCGGTCGTCGGGGGCGTAGGAGATATTCCTCCAGGGCCAAATTCTTCTGCCCTCTTCGATGCAACAAGGATAGGAAACGGGAGAATCGTAGCTGATGACGGATTGGGACATGTAAACAGTACGAATCTGTTCTCGGTCCTGGCAGGAGAAATCTCAACGATAGAGATAACACCGTCCTATGCCGAAGTAGGAACTGGCGAGGAGCAGAATTTCACAGCCCAAGGCTTCGATGCAGATGGAAATCAAGCAACGTTGGTTACAACTATTTGGACAACGAACGTTGGCAACATCGTCCAGGCCACGGCAACATCTGCAACCCTCGTGGCACAGGACACCGATTACATAGGAGGTTGGGTAGAGGCGACTCACGGTTCGGCAGTGGGTTCAGCCACCGTTAACGTGACAGAGAATCTGCTTGCACCGGTAATCAACGGGACCATACCCTCCCAAGAAAGACCTGAGGACTACGGTAGCTGGAGCCTGGATCTCTCCGGTTTTGCCGACGACCCTAATGAGGACCTAGACACTCTGATGTGGAATCTCAAGAATTATGATTCGGGTCTGTACACGGTCACTGGCACGAATATCGCCGGAAATCATGTGTTGGTTTTCTCAACGGTGCTCAATGCAAATGGCAATGATCTGGCCGAGCTGGAGCTGATGAATAGCTTAGGACTGGTGGACAGTCAGATGATTTGGATAAACATAACCTCCGTAAACGATGACCCGATTATATCAGGCGCCCCGGACTTGTTCGTCAGGTATGACGAGCCATATGACTTCGACTACTCTCCCTACGTTTGGGATATCGACAACGACACCGCCGACCTGTCCCTCACAACGGACGACCCGACAAACACGACCGCCCAGGGGCTCAATGTGACATTCTCCTACCCCCAGAGCATGGTTGGTCACACCGCATTCGTCAGGATAACAGTGTGGGATGGAGCGGGCGGATGGGACAGTGACATCGTTGCGGTGAGGATTTCCTCCAACTATCCGCCCACTCTGGTAGGACTTCTCCCCGACATTAGGATCAATGAGAGCGAGACAAAAGAAGATGTCTTCGACCTCGATGATTACATAGTCGATCCAGACATGGACAGCCTCTTCTTCTCGTTCGGTTACACCCATCTCACAATCACCATAGATGATGAGAACAATGTGTCCATTACGGCGGAGCAAAACTGGATTGGGTGGGAAAATGTCACGTTCAGGGCGGTTGACCCAAATGGAGGGATAGCGGAAGACACGATCACGGTGGAGGTGGTTGCGGTCAACGACCCACCAGAGATATCAGGAGTGCCACCCCTCGTCATTCACTTTGAATATCCCTACACCTTCGACCTCACCCCCTACATATTGGATGTCGACAATGACACGTCCGAATTGACCATCTCGACCAACAATCCAGATAATGTGACCGTCAATGGTCTCAAAATCACTCTCCTGTATCCCGAGTACTGGGGTGGGAATCCCTATCCTTACTCAGTCCAGCTCACGATCTTCGTATCTGACGGGTTGGATTCATCCTTCCAAGTGATAACGGTAACAGTAAACGACAACTATCCTCCAGAGATTCTGACACATCTGCCTGATCTGACCTTTGAGGAGGATTTTCAATACCAATACGCGTTCGATTTGGACGGCTATTTCAATGACACGGACAGTGATACATTGTTCTTCGTTTCCGGGCAAGAGATATTGATAGTCACTATACACGAGAATCACACGGTATCCTTCGAAGCTCCACTGGACTGGTATGGAGTTGAGAACGTCACATTCAGGGCGATTGACTCTGAGGGGGCGATTGTGGAAGATACGATCAGGGTGGAGGTGATACCGGTCAACGACCCGCCGGTTGTCCTTACCATCCCGAATCAATTCGTGGGCGAGAGGCAGTGGACACTTGATATCACAGCATACATCAGCGATGTGGACAATGACATCTCGGAGCTGAATATCACTACGAATTCTCAGTATGTGACCGTGGAGTCCATGATATTGTTCTTCGACTATCCAGAAGGGGTCAGTGAGGAGAACATCACCATCAGGGTGAGCGACGGTATCTCGAACACCACGCGATCCATTCTGGTGGTCATAATCGGTAACGAGCCGACGGACTGGCTTTCTGAGAACTGGCTAATGGTACTGATCTTGATTCTAACTATTATGGCGCTCATCGGTTCTGCAGGATACCTACTCTTGAGAAAAGCCCTGGTGATCGAAGACATATTCCTGATACACAACAACGGAATGCTGCTGGAGCATCACACGAGAAGACTGAAGTTGACAGTTGATCACGACATTCTGAGCGGTATGCTCACTGCCATCTTGGAGTTCGCCAAGGAGACATTCACCTACGGAGAGGGAGGTGGGCTCAGAAAGATGGACATAGGCGAGAGAATAATATTGCTGGAGAGGGGCCGATTTGTGACAGTCGCAGTTGTGGTTAGAGGTGAAGAGCCCGAAGACATGACGGAAAGGATGGCAGAGCTGGTAGAGGACATTGAAGAGAAATACCCGGATGTTGAGAAGTGGGACGGAAAAGTGGGGGCCTACAAGGACTTGCCTGAGATGTTGGGCAGATTCAGCAAAGGAACGTACGAGAAGGGTTTCTGGAAGACCGGCCAGAAGAAGATAAGGTCCTTGCTCGACAGGAACCAGAAAAACAACAACTCCAAGAACAATTCCTCAAAGAGGAAAAAGGACTAGCACTCGTTCCTGGCTTTCTTTCTTCGCATTCTGGAGACCAGAGGTAAGAATAGCACAATGATCAGCGGTACGACTATTGTTCCGAATTCCGGAATGAGGGCCGTGAAATCCGTGAAGTCTGAGACACTCCCTACATCACCGCGATACGTCCAAGAACCACCTCCGTCCGAAGACCTGTACACCTCCCCCGTCGTCGCCACAACGTAGAGATAGGAGTCGTACCCCCATTCTATTGCGGTATACGTTTCCGAGCCAACATCCCCCTTGTACGACCATGAGGAACCACTGTCTTGAGATTCGTTGACATAGCCAGAGGCAGTAATCACGTAGATGTAGTCTCTGTCATCTGCAGTTATGTCCTGATAGTCCGTGTCCAAACCAGCATCTCCCCGGTAATTCCAAGTCGACCCACTGTCTGTGCTTCTGTAAATGGTTCCATTGGTCACCAACAGAAAGAGGTTATCTGAAGAGTTATAGGCGATGCCTATGAATCCACTGCTCGCGGACGGATCCGCATCCCCTTTGCTGTTCCAGTTCACCCCACCGTCCGTGGACTGATAGACTTCTCCTCCCTCTCTCACAGCATACAGATAATCGTTTCCGTCAATCGTGATGTCTATCAAATCCTGGTGGTTTCCGATGTCGCTCAGCTCCGTCCACGTGCTTCCTTCATCATCTGAACCATAGACCTCTCCGTTCTTACGCAATACGTACAAGTAACCTGAGTGGTTCGCAACGATTGCCCTGTAGCCTGCCCCGTTTCCCGCGTCTCCCTTCTGCGTCCAAGTCGCGCCTCCGTCCAGTGATTGAAAAACGTCCCCAACAGCTTCAAGGGCGAAAGGGTCTTCAGTGAGCTCGCCAAAGGGTGCGTCAGTACTGTCAGTACTCCTCTTGTTCCAGTCCGAGATTTCGAAAAGGACATCGAAGGTCTGGCCGTCATCTAGATCCAGTCGGTCTTTCTCGACCATCAGTTCGATCTGTGAGTACACCTCTGCATGCCGAACGCTCCCCAGCTGTTCCCATTTATAACTCCAGATGCTCCCTTGGTGGGACATAAGTCTCGCGTCTCGGACGGAACCCTCCCTACCGCGGATTTCCACCAGATAGTCCGCCCCCAACCCTTTGCGGCTGTATCCGGTCGAAGGATCTTGATCCGAGTCAATGAAAACCCACAGGACATCATCTCCCCTGACAGCAGGCCCTTCCACTCTGCCTATGAAAACGCTCACCTTCGTTCCAGAGTAGGGTTCCTGAAAACCAAGTGGAATTGTGGCGTTTAGCCACATGTCTGGACCGAGTGGGTAATCAATCAGTCCATCTCCATCGACATCCCCGCTCTCAAACTCGTCGGGCGTCCCGTCATTATCGAAATCTCTGCTGTAATCAACCGATCCCATGCGGTCATTCGGATCTGGAACACCGTCCCTGTCGGTATCAGGGAATGATGTGGAAGTGCCATCAACGATTCTGATCGAGCTCTGGGGTGCACTACACCCAGCCATGACCTGGCCGAGCGTGGAAAGATAAAAGAGAGCATACCGCTCATTCTTCACAGCGGAGTACTTGTCAATGTCGATATTTATGTTCCCTTTGGTACTTGACTCTCTTATTTCATCGCTCTCCAGCATCCCCTTCCAATCAAGAAAAGCCCCATCGATTTCCATCTCTGGATTCGTGTGGCCGATGTAAGCGAGCCCATTCGCGGATGGGAGGGTTTTGACCGTAATCCCGGCATTTGAAGAGCCGACTGCCCTTGAGTGTGCTATTCTGAGTCCGAAAGTTCTTCCGCTGTCTCCTGCAACATCCGCGTAGACTGTGAACATCTCAGTCTTGCCCTTGTGTATGACGACCTGGTTGAAATCGAGTCTCGTGGACACCCCATTTGAAAGCTTGTTTGATATCTCCCTCCCGCTCGAATCTTCAACACGAATCCTTGATATCTCCGAGGGACGTGCGGTGCCGATAGGCTCGACCTCGAAGTATTCCACCTTCACGTTCCCTCTAATCGAGGCCAGACTCAGCTCAAGAACTGCCTGACTTGATTCGTCCAGAACGAAATTGTCCCCCAAGGCGCTCTTTTGGGTAACGCTGAGCAGACCGTACTGGCTGCTCTGTACGAAATCGGAAGTGTCCATCTGACCGTTCCAGCTTCTCGCAAAGAACAGTACATCCACGTCCGACTTCTTCGAATCAATGGCCCTGGTTGGAACAACGGACTCAATTGATCTAGATGTAACTGAGGACCGAACACTCGATGCATGATTCCATTCATTCCAGCCACTCTCGTGCCCGTTTGAGGGGTAGCTCTTCATCTTGGAGGAGACCACCTTCCCATTCAGACCGGCGATCTCGACCATATAGTCAGCACCGATACCCTGGACGGGATATCCGGTCGAAAAATCCTGGTCCGAGTCGATGAAGACGCCCACCAAATCGACCTCGCGAGTCGAAGGGTTTCCCATCAACAGGTTCGAACCCGCCACCTTCAGGCAGAAATACAGGTTGTTTCCTCGCCGTCTGACATCCGTGGCCACTACATCGATGTTCGGATCCAAACCTTCGGTCCGATGGCTCTGAACTAGGTCCTCCGCGACCCAGTCATCAAGAAGTCCATCCACCTGTACGCCGATTCCAGCCTCATCTGCCGGGGGATTCACGAGCGGTACAAGAAGAATAAACAGAGCTACCACTGGTATGACCCATATCCTCCAGGCCTTCGCTCTGCTTTCCCTCCTGAAGCGATAGACGCCCAATCCGTTCGTAAGACCGTTGCCGTTTGTGAGACCGTTAGTGACTCCCACGCGAGTCTTCTGTATTCTGTTCGCCAACCCGTTAGTTAGGCCATTCGTCAAACCGTTCGTCAAGCCGTTGGTTAGGCCGACCGTGATCGCCCTTTCCCTTGCCTTTTCCAGGGGCCGTTCGCCCCGGACACGTCCGTTTGTGAAGCCGACCGTCCGAACCTCTCTTCGGTAGAATTCCCTCTCAATCCAGCTGGTTAGACCATCCTCGCGTTTGGATTCATCGTGGTTGTTGATGACATCTTCGAGACCTGCTTGGATAGCCGTAAGTCTCTCCCAGGGCGCTTTGGCTCTCCTGACAGAACGAAGCATCTCCTCATCAGGTGGTGGAGGAGGTGGTGGAGGCAGGGCCTCTTCTTCGATCTCTATCTTCTTGCCAGCAATCAGCAAATCCTCAAATGAATCGACATCTCTCCTCTCTCCAACCAGTGTGAATCCGCAATTGATACATCTCGAGGCATTGGAATCGAGGTCAGTGGCACACAATGGACATGCTGTTCGAGAATCCCCAAGTCGAGGCTTCATCCCCATTACTCGCTGCCAGCAGAGTCGGGCTTTATCTCTATCCCCGAGTGCTGCATAGATCTTCGCCTTCAACCCCCAGACGCCTTCAAAATCGGGATCCAGTTTGGTGACTTCATTCAGTGCGAGAATTGCTTCGTCATATCTTTGGAGTCTGCAAAGTAGAATTGATTTCGCGAACCAGGCGCTCGCGTTTCTCGGATTTGCTTTGACCAGTTCATCCTGCTTCTCCAGGATGGTTTCGATCCTTCTGGCTTCTTCTTCCGAGTCATTCGAACCGTACTTGATGTCTCTTTCCCCTATCTTCTCCTCCCCCTTCGTATCGAGACGTATCGGTCGAGAGACAGCAAATAGGCAGGCAACTCAAGTGGGGATCTCCTAGGATGCCTCTATCAGGCTTTGGCCATGCGACTGGCCACCTAGAATCCTAGCCCCCTCTGCAATCACTTAACTCGATATTCGAGCTGAGCTGTTGTCTTCCTATGCCTTCCTTTCGTCACTCTTCTTCTCTATTGCTAGCCCATTATCGGTCTCTCCCCCGGCTCTGAGCTTAAGTTTTGAATGGGTTTGTGGCTATTTAAAAGTAATCGTGCTGGCTAATATATGGCTGTGACGTCCAGGGTTATTCAGTAGGATATCTTCTTCCTTCTCCTAGTCTTCGATTTCCATCTGAGCAATATCGGAGCCACAATGGCCAGACTCAGAGGAACGACCAGGGAATCGAATTCGGGAATGCAGAAGAAACTGACGAGGTATGGCATGTCGGTTCCCATTCCGCATTCCCAGCAAATGTTCCACTTGTTAGGTGTTGAGTATATTGAAGTCAAGTGCTTCTTCGCGGTTGTGTTGGCATCGATATTCGTAATGTTCGACCAGGAACTTCCTTCCCACTTGCTTCCCCAGACCTGGTTACTACTGTTGACCCAGAAAGCGTAGAGATAGTCATTTGTGGATTCTAGAGAGATTGTTGGATATGCACCACCATCCAAGGAATCGAGCACTGTTGGTGATCCCCATGATGTGGTGTATTTCGTGTAGTTGACGGCTCCTGAACTGTTGCTATAGACGAGGTGAATGTTGCTCGACGAGTCCACGACTGCGGAGGGAGTCTTGTTGGTTACCGAGCCGGTGGTTGTCTCTATGGAGTCCACACTCCCCGACCACCCCGTTCCAGAGGTGTATTTCTTGCCGGCGATTTCTCCGTCTGCGTACCATATTGCATACATGTCTCCGCCTGAGAGGGGGAGGACTATTGGGTAAAGGTAGAAGCCATCGGTGTTTGCGGACAAAAGTGTGGTATACGCGTCCCACGCGGACACGTCATCGGTATTCGTTGATCTAACAGCGGCAATGTTGTAACTTGGTGAGCTGGGGGACTCTTTTCCGCCCGAGATCACCCATATGTAGCCATCACTGCTCCGCGAGATGAAGGCAACTTTGACAGCTTGAGACTTTGCACATACTGTGGCAGCATATTCACTCCCCCACGTGATAGATGTCCCAGATATCGTTCCTCTTCTCACAATCACATTGCTTGAGCTCAATCCTCCCGACGCAATGTAAACAATCTTCTCTGAACCTGTGTCGTGGTACCAAACTGATGCAACGTGCACATTGTTGGAGGTGAAAGCTTCCTGCTCCAGCCCCGACCAATCCTGACCGTCGGCACTGTACTCATAAAACGTGTTGGAAGGAGCAACTCCATCAGAGTAGTTGTACCAGAAGGCCCAGTAATAGCTACCATCATAGAAGACCTTCCTCTGATTGGAATAGCTCGTGGGCTCACTTTCATTCGTTGTGTTGACGGTGACAGTTGGGTCAATGACAATCGGATATTGTCTTCTTTCACTCCTCAACCATACCAGTGGAATATCCGTGATTAATCGAACAGTAGATTCGCTCACCGTTCCAGAGAACCTGCCATATGTCTTCTCAGAGTAATCATTCTCTTCGTAAGCAAAAGGCGGTTGAAGGTAGACACTGTCTCCTCCCTCATTGGTTATTCGAATGATTGATTGAGTGGAGAAATGGGAGCCGATCCTAGTTCCGTCTATCCAGACTTCTGATGAGTCTGACAAGGTGAGAAGGCCTTCAAACGATAGAAAGGTCGCACTATTGGGAATGTCAGCTATTGCTGATTCGGAGTTGACCAATATGTCATGTTTCACACGATTCCATTCGACCTCGTATTCATCACTCAAACCTTGGACAATGTCAACATATCTTATTCGATTGTGTTCCACTGACCCCACGGAATCGTCAACATCGGTCATTGAAACATAGTGGTTACCTGTCGAGTGTCCTACCGACATCATTTGCCAAGTAATTGCAAGGTCTCCGGTTTGAATGCGTACTTGATTTTGCTCTCCGCTTCTTGAAGTGAAATACGTGTCTAGAAGCCCTTCAAGAGACGCATAGGCATAATATCCGTCTTCAGAGAGAACCTGGAGTTGTAGGTCTACTCCCTCGGAATTCTCAAGGAACAGGATAAACTTCGATGAGTCTTCCTTTCCCTTGGTTCCTCTCATGGTTGTACCGCCCGCGTTGTCATTCCCGTTCCTCCAGTTCTCAGTCTCCACTTCAAGCACATAATCGGGCTGAAGCTGTAACAATGACGTATCTACAGACATTTCCATTTGACGGGAATCCAAAGCTACATCCACCGATACTCCGGATTCATTCCATTTCCACTCTCCGGGAAATCTTCCGGCGAATTCGAACAGCCCTGCGTTGCTTATCATCCCATTAATCCCCCTGACCTCCAGCAGGTATTCCGCCCCAACATCGACACCAGCATATCCAGTTGTAGTAGAATTGTCGGCATCCACATATATCCTGGCTACATCTTCACCAACAACCACAGGCCTCTCAACCGGCCCAATGTATATCGAAACGTTCCTTCCAGCATACGGAGGCGGGAAGCTCATAGGAATGGTGGTGTTCAGCCAGTAGTCCATTCCTTGGGGGTAATCAAGGATACTGTCGTAGTCCAAGTCATAAGGTGTTTGACCATCTGAGATACCATCATTGTTGAAGTCATACACGTTGGAATCGTGCTCATCGGGCACCGTGTCCCGATCGCTGTCAACGACGGGTGAAGATACTTGCTGTCGGAGCGTTGGGGAACGACTCGGGACATTCGTTCCAGCCATGATACGTCCCAAGACATCATAGTAGACGAAAAGCGAATTCCCGCCAGTTGCGTCGTCATAACATGCTATGTCGATATTTGAATCTCCTTTGAGGCTTTGCTCTCCAGTATCATCACTATTGGTGCAATTGACCCAGTCAATGAATCCCCCATCTATGGTTATCTGAGAGGGTATCTGTCCAACGTATCCCAAATCGCGAATTGATGAGATGTAGGAAACTGTCGCGGCATCCTCACCAAGGCCAATGGAACTAGAAGACGGGATCACGGCACCCACAGTGCTACCCGTGTTGCCAACAATATCTGCCCTGACGTCCAGGCTAATGGAACTGTCCTTCGGGATGACAATGGAATCGAATGCGAAAGTAGCGGGATTCTGTGAATAGATTGTCTGGTCGAGCAACTGGCTCTGTTCTGAAATCAGTTTGAGCGAGCTTATCTCACTGGATTGCACTGAGCCGAGGATATCCACCTGCAGGGATGATATGGTAACGTCCCGATTATAGGCATAGAGCTCGATGTTCAGAAGATTCTGATCAAGACCGGTGAGAGTGTCAGAGGCAATGGCGCTTCGCTGAAGAATCGAAAGCACCCCTCCGCTCTCACTCAAGACCAAGTCCGAGAAATCCTGGTCACCATCCCACGAAAGCGTGTGGAAAAGGGCAAGAACGCTTGTGACATCATCGCCCAGGCTCCTCAATCCGACACTGACTTCCATTTCACTTAATCCAACAGCTGCATTGACCTTTCCTTTGGATGTCCACCGATTCCAGTCATTCTCGCTACCAGTCAGTGAGTATTCCTTGAGAACAGAAGCTCGGACTCCATTACTAATTCCGAAGACCTCCACCATGTAGTCTGCTCCCAAGCCTCTGAGCTGATATCCAGTTTGATACTCTCTGTCCGAGTCGATGAATATCTGAACAACATCGCCAATGCCCATAGGAGTACTGCCTTGGAGCATATAGCCGAGGACCTCAACATAGAAGAATATCCTACTTGAGCTTTTAACCACTGACGCCTGGGTGATGTCAACATTCGGGTCTATTATGCCCGAAGGATTCATCTGGGTGACTAGCTGCCTGTTCCAGTCATTGAATTGACCATCTATCGTGATCATGTCCCCGGTAGATGGCGAAGTCACCACGAAAAGGGGAACTGTCAAGAGCACGACAGCGAGTAGAGGAATCAGAAAGACCTTCCATCTTGCCAACCTCATCTCCCTGCTGAATCTCCTCACTCCGAGCCCGTTGGTTAGACCGTTGCCATTTGTTAGACCGTCAGCAAGGGAGAACTTCAAACTACTGAGTCCGTTGACAAGCCCATTTGTCACCCCACTGGCTCTTCCCAGTCCATTCACCAGGCCGTTTGTGAGACCGTTTGTTCTTCCTCGTACACCGTTGGTCAAGCCATTAGTCAAGCCATTGGTCCGGCCACGCACTCCGTTCGTCAGGCCGTTCGTTCTTCCGCGCAGGCCGTTCGTGAGACCGTTGGTTCTTCCGCGCAACCCATTTGTAAGACCGTTTGTTCTTCCTCGTAGTCCGTTCGTCAGGCCGTTTGTTCTTCCGCGCAATCCGTTTACTCGACCTTTTGGCTTTCTTCTAATACCGTTGACAAGCCCATTGGTCAGACCATTCGTTCTGCCTATTCCGTTTGTGAGGCCTTCTCTCCTCGATAGTTTGGCTTCCCTCAGTCTCTCAACAGGTCTTCCAGTCAGGTCCCTTTCTCCCTCAACCACCCTCTTCTTGACTCTTCCAATCTCCCTCACGAATTCGGGCTTCTCCGGCGGTTCTTCTTCCGGGGTGATAAGATCAGTGAGCTCGGATTCCCATCTCTTGAGAACGTCATCAAGGGTTACGTCCTCCGGAAACGAGAACAAATCTTCTTCGGTTTCTGGCAATGAAACTTTCCTAACCTCACTCTTGAAGGAGGCTCCACAGTTTGAACACTGATCTGCGGACAGCTCCACATTCTCTCCACATATCGAGCACTCAAATGTGGCACCCACTCTGTCAGAGTCCTTCCTTGCGAAATCCATACCCCTTCTCAGAGAGAGATCTGCCTTTTTCTCATCTCCAAGCCTAGCGTACACCTTCCCCTTTATCAGCCACAGGCCCGGGTACTCTACGTCCAGTCTGGTCGTCTCATTCAGAGCATTGACTGACTCTTGGTACCTTCCCAATCTTGCAAGGCAAAGACCTTTAACGAACCAGGCGTCTACATCAGCAGGGTCCTTCCTCAACTTCTCCTCGCACATTGCAAGGACCTCGTCCACCGGTTTGCTATCTGAGACCGAAGGCTCTGGTGGCATGTCCGCTCCACACTCAAGACAGAAGGGGTCAACGGAACTGACCTCCGTCCCGCATTCAGGGCAAGGCCTCACACTTGGCTCCACTTCTTCTTCGGGTTCTTCGAGGATTTCTTCAGAATCGGTTTGGAGTCTCAACGCTTTCCTGTAGCACTGAACCGCTTCATCGTTCTCACCTTCATCTATGTACATGTTGGCCTTTGACGTCCAGGCAGCGAGGTAGTTGGGCTGCAACTTGATTGCCGTGTCGAAGCATTCGTGAGCCTTCCTGTATTCGCCCTCAGAGGCGTAATGTGTTCCCAGTTCGAACCATGTGACAGCATTCTCAGAGTCTTTCTTCAGAGAGCCCATCAGATCGGAGATCTCTTCGTCCAATTCTTCTTCCCTGGGTTCTGCATCTGAGCGTATTCTGAGGGCCCAGTCCTCGCTTCTTTCGAGAACCAGATTCTTAGAGGGCGTTTCAGTGTTCTTGAACGAGCGCACTGAGATTTCCCCAACGACCGCTCCCTCCCCCTTTGTCCTGTTCAGTTTGATGTGTCCGTCGAAGCTCTTCTGCAACTGGTAGACGGTGGCACTGTCATGCATTTCGCTATCAATCACAAACAAGGCAGTGGACTTGTCCCGGCCCAGGACGGAAACAATGGAATTCGCGAGCAACAGTGCACTGTTCATGTCATACTCGCCAATCAATGCGGACAAACCGTCAATCACGGCCCGGGTCCTGCCTTCTCTAGGGAACCTGGAAATGGCCTTGCTGAACGCCTCATTCAAATGAAGTGCGTCCCCTGGACATTTGATTACCGCTCCGATCTCCTCAATCTCAAAAACTTCAGAATCTGAATGAGAATACCAGTTGATGATGACAAGGTGACCCTTACGCTCAAAACTCTTTACGTCAATTCCCAATTTCCTGAGTTCTTTTCTGACCTTTGTGGGCGAGATGGATGATGTGACAACCACTACGAAATCCTCTTCCCTCAGCCCCTCCGCAGCAAAGCTGAGTGCAAAGGTGTTCCTTTCCTCGGACGAGGGACCCTCTAGGATTATCTTACCCTTTGGGTACCCTCCCTGAAGGTGGGCGTCAAACCCGACTATTCCAGTGGAAGTCCTTTCAGTATCATCACTCATTTCCATATCCTCTTTCGAACGCGCCCATCAGGCCCAGTTCACGAAAGGCCTCTCTTTGATCCTGATCAAACTCGGAGAGAACACATGCAAACAGTCTCTCGGTGGCGATCTTCCCGACTCTCTCCTCGCACAGAGACCTGAGGGCGGCGAAAACGAGATGGGACGTCTTCTTGGCTTCCGAAAGACTGTTCTCAAGCCTACCTTCTTCTATTCTCTTCATAACAAGCCGTTTGACCACTTCGATATTGCATCTCGGATCGTAGAAACAGAGGCTCTCCACACCCGTTTCAGTCTTCAATTTCTCAATCAGTTTCTCCGCTTCATCAGCGAACTCCAGAAAGCCCATCCTAATTCCGTGGACAATCAGTTGATAGAAGGCTGTAAGGCACTTCTGCCAGGCATCAAGCGTTCCTATTTCCCGGCTCGGGCATATATCCAGCTCAAGTTGTATCCTAGAATTCTTCAGGTGGTATTCACATGCGGAGCGGCGACCAGTTTTCCTCATTCTCTTCTCCAAGAAACCGCTCTTATACAAATGGGCCAGATACTTCGATGCTGTGCTTGTGTGTATGTCAAGATGGGAAGAGACTTCGCTGGCTATTCTCCAATCCTTATCGGAGAAAACTCTGAGTATCCTCAGGCCAAGGTCGCTGGAGAGGACTCCAGCTGCTCTCACAAATTCCTCGTCATTCATGAGATCCACAATATCTACCGGTCTTAGACTTGTCGAAGGGGTTAGTCTGCAAATCATAGAATTGAGGCGAATAAGTAGATTAGGAGCAGATTACCTGTTTTGATTCTCAAGAGTGATAACAGATACAGTGAGCCAACAAGTCAAGGAACGGGGAAGAACGAAGGGTTTTTAATTCCCCTCGCAATCCTTCCTGCATGAACTTCGCGACCCTTTGGGAACGTGAGGTTGGAGACAACATCCGTGGGGTTTCTTTCCTCAGGGACCAAGAGGGCGTGGTCGTGGCCTCCGAGAGAGTAGCCAGAATGTTTGATTATGATGGAGAGATGCAGTGGAGATACTCTTTGGGAAGTGACTTCCGTGGTATTGCTTCTCTTTCAGATGGGGGGTGTGTAATCGCAGTCAAAGATGGCCTGGTCCTCCTGGACTCCGAAGGGGAGAGGAGAAAGGAGACTTCCCTGAACAAAGAACCGAGAGCCATTTCCACAAACAACAAGATTGGATTGCTGGCTGGCTCGGAACTGATGATGCTTGACCCGGGTGGGGATTCGATGGTCCGCGCAGTTCTTGATTTCGAACCTGAGCTGCTTGCACACAACGACCAAGGATTCATCCTGGCCAACCGTGATTCGATTGAAAGCCTGGAACCGAAAGGCAGTTCCAGATGGAGAGAGCAAGTCGATTATCCAATTGCCTCAATCGCAGCACACGGGCAGGACGTCTATGTCGTGACCGGGAAAGAAGTCAAGAAACTCGACAAGAACGGAGAGGAGGTCTGGAACAAGGATCTCGGGGACGAGATAAGGCAGATTGATGTTGGGAAGTACCTTCTAGCTTTGCTTGGAAACGAGGCAATTCTTCTGAACACCGAAACGTCCGACCCGGTGTGGAACCTTAACGGAGAATTCACCCTGGGGTCGATTGACAAGGAAGAGCTTGCTTTAGCCAGGGAGAGAACAATCATTTTCATGAGAGATGTTGGAGAAGAAGAAGTGTTCTATGAGGTGATGTGCAGGAGTAAGGAGAAGTGCGGAACCTTCGTTTCCACGAAATTCTTGAGAAGGTGTCCTAAGTGCGGGGCCGAGAGAATCATCTTGAGAATTGTGAGGAAGAAACTGGGAGAGAGTGAGAAGGACATTCAGAACTGAGGCTCACATTAGGTTTAAGTAGTCAATCGATTATATGGTTATAGAGAGTTGTTAACCTGAGGTTCATAACATGAAGAAAACGCGAGGGCCTCCTGATATCATATCAGAAATGACGCGACATGCACAGGTGCATTGAGATGGCGAGTTCTAACCTTGATCAGATGCTGACAATACTCGAGAACCCCACAAGAAGGAGGATTCTGCAAAAGCTCTCGCGAGAGAGACACTATCCGCTCCAATTATCGAGGGAGCTGAAGGTTAGCCAACAGGCAATAATGAAGCACCTGAAGGTCCTGGAAGAATATCGATTGGTGAAGTGCAGGACGGAGAAGAGCGATGCCGGGGGACCGGAAAGGAAGTGCTATGTCACAGATCACCAGTTCTCGCTGATAATCGACTTCGCTCCCAACATGTTCAACGTGGAGATGAGACCTCTCACCAAGGACAAGGAGGTCGGACGGGAATACGACAAGTTCGAGAAAGAGAGAAGGAGATTGCTGTCCGTACGAGATTCGAAGAAAAGGTTAAGAGAGATCTCGCGATTCATACAAGAGATTAACGAAGAGATAGATGATCTGGGAGCCAAAAGGGCTCACCTTATGGGCCTGAAGGACGAGGCTTTGGAAGAGGCTCATGCGGCTGTTGAGGAGCTGGGCAGGGACTACAATGAGAGGCGATTGCTGTACTACCTGCTCGATGAGGCCGATAGGAGCCTTGCAAGCATATCGGAGAAGTTGGACCTCAGAGAGAAAGTGATTAGGGAAATGCTCAAGAGATTTGGAGAGAACAGAATATTGATCGAGGGAGGAGAATGAAATACACTCGTTTTGAGAAAGCAAGGATTGTCGGGGCTAGATCACTGCAGATATCTTTGGGTGCACCAATACTCATCAGAAGACCGAAGGACCTGATAGACCCCATTGCCATCGCGGAACTGGAGTTTGAAAAAGATGCAATGCCGATAACGGTGAAGAGAGCGGTCTAGTCCGAAGGTTCAAATAATGGAGGGCATTATATAGTAATATCAGGTTATCAACCTAGGGTTAGCAACATGAGAGGTGTGAGACCATGAGAAAAAAGGAAGAAGATGAAGAAAAGAAGTTGGCCAAGAGAGATCACTATTGGGATTGGACCTGGCCAGAGGAGGCACTCAGAGAGATGGACAGCATGTTCGAGGATTTTCGCCCCTTCTGGAGGCACAGGATGGCCGGCCCAATGAGAGCTTGGAGAGGATTTCCCTCTGAGGTCAAGCAGCCCCCAGTGGACATCGTGGAGACGTCCGACTCGATAATCGTGACCACTGAGGTACCCGGAGCCGAGAAGGAGAATATAGACGTTCACATCTCCGAAGACTCAATCGAAATCAAGGCCGAGATGAAGCGGGAGGAGATCGAGGAAGGAGAAGACTACTACCGCAGGGAAAGGGGCTACAGCTCGTTCTATAGACAGATGGCACTGCCTGCCGAGGTTGTTGCTGACAAGGCAACCGCCAAACTGAACAATGGCGTCCTGGAAGTGACCATTCCCAAGAAGGCTCCCGCGGAGGGAGAGAAGAAACGGAAAGTTGAGGTGAAATAGACCCTCGGCCCTTCCATATGCTATTCTGGAGGGTAATTGATGAGTGCCCACGATGGAATCCTCAGAGTATTGGATATCATCAAAAGAGGGAACGGCGTTTCAGTCACCACGGAATTACCTGGAGTCGAGAAAGAGAATGAAGACAGAATAGCTAGTTCTTCATCGGTGACCTGTGCTGAATGTCCCAAGAAATGACAGGACGAAATTGTTATATATCTATGACAAAGTTTCGATAGCGATTCTATGCAAGATAGGCCTATGAGGCGAGATCAGACGGTAAGACAGGCAAAGGATCAGGTAAAGAGCGCGAAGGCTGCCAAGGCAAAGGCTGATCGAGCTGGAAAAGCAGCGAAAGCCAGAACTCAGTCTGCCAAGCTCAGAGCCCGAGCTGCAAAGCTAAGGGAATCTGCCAAAAAGCTTGACGAGAAGGCGAAGAAGTACGATATCAAGGCTTCTCAATTGGAGAGGATGAGATAGAGGAGCTCAGCTAACGCAAAACTTAAGTTGTTCAGTAATATCAAACAGCAGAATGTTCGAATGCTCGGCACCTGGAAAACTTATCCTTTTTGGTGAGCACGCAGTTGTTTTCGGTGAGCCTGCGCTTGCGACAGCGATAAACCTGAGGACGAGTGTTACGGGAAGATACTCATCCGAGCCCAAGATTAACGGAAGACCGTTACGAGAGGGGAGAGATAATTACGTAAATACCGCAATGAGCAAGGTTTGGTCGGGTAGGCCACTGGATCTCACGATCAAAACCAATTTGCCCTCTGCATCTGGGATGGGGTCTTCGGCCGCGGTCACAGTGGCAACGCTGGGATTCTTGACCAGTTTGGAAGGGACCTTTTCCAAGGAATTCATCGCCAGGAGTGGCTTTGAGGTGGAGTGTGAGGTTCAGGGACGAGCAAGTCCTATCGATACCACAACATCCACTGAGGGGCATGCCGTTTACCTTGCGAAAGAGAAGAATAAGGGCTTCCTATGGATGATAGAGAGAGGGGGCAAGAAGTGGTTTCTCCATGCGCGTGACATCCCAAGAATGAAGATAGTGGTCGGGGACACGGGGATTAAGGCAAGGACGGGGCCTCTCGTAGAGAATGTTAGAAGGCTTGCCGAAAAGGACGATTCCGCCAGAAAGGCCATCAAGGAGATCGGGGAAATAGCCCTCGAGGGATTGGACTCCTTGAGGAACGGGGACTTCGACAAGGTCGGGGAGCTCATGAACAGAAACCACAAACTCCTGGGGTCTCTGGGAGTAGGGCACAGGCTTCTTGACAAATACGTGGAAGCAGCACTTCCCTTGTCCTATGGTGCAAAGCTCACTGGGGCAGGAGGTGGGGGAAGCATGATAGCGCTGACAGATCATCCAGAAGAAGTGTCGGAGCGCATAGCGGAACTGGGTGGCAGATCTTTCATCGTTGAAACGGAAACCAGAGGAGTCATAGTTGATGAAAGCTAGGAAAGCCCACAAGATCAGACGTGTCAAACGAGGAGAATCCCCAGAAGGACGCCTATTGGTTATTGACAATGCTTCAGAATTGCTGACACTGAAGGGGGATAATAGAAGACCCAGAAAAGGAGAGGGGCTGAAGGACATTGGCTCGATCCAGAATGGAGCTGTGGTCATCGAGAACGGTCGAATCATAAGGGTCGGACCGAGAGATGAAGTTCTTGCTGACACAAACTCGGAAGGGGCCGTCGTCCTGGATGCGAGTGACAAGGTCGTGATGCCTGGTTTTGTGGATCCACACACCCATTTGGTGTTTGCAGGTTCACGAGAGAAGGAGCTCGGCTGGAAAATCGAGGGCGCTTCCTACACTGATATTGCGGAGAGAGGTGGGGGGATTGTCAGCACCATGAGGGCGACCAGAGAAGCTTCCCACGAACAACTGCTCCAGCTTGGCAAGCAGAGACTTGATGTCATGCTGAGACACGGAACTACGAGCGTGGAGGCAAAAAGCGGATACGGTCTCAGAACCAAGGACGAGATCAAGATTCTAGAGGTCACCAAGAGGTTATCCGAAGAGCACCAGATTGACATTTCACCCACTTTTCTCGGTGCCCATGCTGTTCCTCCAGAGTTCAAGGATAACACAGATGCTTATGTTAATCAGGTCATGGAGGAGATGCTACCCGTTGTCGCTGACGAGGAACTAGCGGACTTCTGTGATGTGTTCTGCGAGCGGGGCTTCTTTGATGCTGACCAATCCAGAAGGATACTCAACGAAGGAAAGACGTACGGTCTCATTCCGAAGGTTCACGCAGATGAGTTGAGCGACCTGGGAGGAGCCGAACTGGCTGCTGATGTGGGAGCTATTTCCGCGGACCACCTGGAGAAGGCTTCGGATGCAGGTTTGGGGAGAATGATTGATGAGGACGTGGTAGGGGTGCTCTTGCCGGGCACGTCATTCTCAACGAACTTGGACTATCCAGAGGCCAGGCACATGATAGACATGGGACTTCCAGTGGCCCTAGCCACAGATTTCAATCCCAATTGCTGGACCAAATCCATGCATTTCATAATCTCCCTCGCTTGCTACAAGATGAGGATGTTCCCCTCTGAGGCGATAGTGGCCTCGACAATAAATGCCGCGCACGCAGTTGGGAGGGCCGGTGAGGTTGGTTCCCTCGAACCCGGGAAACTGGGCGATGTGATCGTCCTGAACATCGGCAATCATGAGCAAATCCCGTACCAATTCGCATTCAATCATGTGGAAACGGTGATAAAAGCCGGAGAGGTCGTCTACAGAAGAGAATAGGAGTCCAGTCTTGTTCTCACCAGGAGCAAATACACCCACCAGAGGTTTTCCGAATTGGCGTGTTGAGTCCCTTTTGGCATAGAAAATCTATTTAAGGACATTGACACATTTGGCACGGGGAGAGGTATGGTTACTGGTTTTGTCCTCATACGGGTAGGAGCCGGCCAAGAAAGGGTCGTCTACCGGGGTCTATCGGGTATATCGGAAGTGAAAGGCATCCAGATGGTCTTCGGGCATTACGATATAATCGCGAGATTGGAATCGAATGATTTAAATGAATTGAGCGAAATAGTTTTGGAAAGGATTCGAAACATAGAAGGAGTTTCGACCACAACCACCTTGATCGCTTCGGAAGGCGAAGAAGAGAAGCTCTAGTCTCCGAGGGAGGCGACACGATGGGCAGAAGTTCGCAATCGATTGAAGAGTGGGCTAGCTCAGCAAAAGCGGTCGCAATTGCCGTTTCTTGGTTATTACTGATGACTGGATTCGTACTTATTACTGCAGACTCTCACAAAGGAATCTTGGATAGGTCAAAGCCTCAACTGGCAGATGGTTTTGAACCCTACTGGACACCCATCACTGGTGGGCTTCCTGGAAGCGGAAGACATTTTGGTGTCGCTTTTGGAGATGTCAACAACGACGGGAAGTTGGACATAGCTGTCACAACCAGTACCAGAATAATGCATGTCTACGTTGGAGACGGATTGGGGAATTTCGTGGAGGAATCAACGGGCCTCCCCATGGCGGGGAATGCTAATGACGTCTTACTCGCAGATTTCAACAATGACGGGAATCTGGACCTCGCCGGTGATGGCGTGTACCTGGGCAATGGAGGTGATGGTGGATCGATGACTTGGACGTTCGACAGTGACCCAGGTTCTTGGTTCGCTGCAACTGCAGCAGACGTTAATCTCGACGGCAATATGGACATAGTAGCGGGGACCGGTTCTGGAGTCCGTGTCTGGACAGGAGACGGTGGAGTCGGCGGGAACGTTGTCTGGACCGACTCTTCGAATGGACTTCCAGTGGGTAGCACCTTCTGGGGAACGGCGATAGGGGATATCAATCACGATGGAAAACCTGACATTGTCTCCGCGGACAGAAGCAACGGAGTAAAAGCTTGGACTGGGAACGGATTGACAGGCCCTGCAGCCCTGTGGACGAATGCCTATACAGGGCTACCCACTTCTGACGAGTATGCGGATGTGGACATCGGAGACGTGAATCATGACGGGAATCTGGACATAGTGTCAACTGCCCACTACTCAGGCAACGGTGTGAGGGTCTGGCTGGGAGATGGTGGAGTAGGAGGAAGTGTGGATTGGACGGAAGGTTCTCTTGGGCTTGACACCACTAGTGCCTGGTACCTCGGAGCAAAGCTGAGGGACGTGAATAACGACGGAAATCTGGACATTTTTGCTGCGCATTATCAAGGCGGTGGGCTGAGTGCCTGGCTTGGAGATGGTGGAGCGGGAGGAAGCATGGACTGGACGGAGGTGTCGACTGGACTGCCAACGGGAAACTACATCGACGTTGACGCAGGCGACTACAACAATGACGGCAAGATGGACTTCGTAGTAAGCTTGAACAGTGGTGTCGAGGTCTGGGAAAACGAGCAATCAGATTTTCTCATAGACACGTATGTGGACGCATCGGTCAACCTTCCCAATGCGTTTACTTGGGCCGATGTGCAGTTCTCTGATGTGAATCACGACGGTCTGCTGGATGTTGGTTTCACAAGTTTTCAAGGTCAGGGTAACGGAATCCGGGTTTTCTTTGGCGATGGAACAGGAATCTGGACAGAATCCTCAAACGGCCTGCCGATAGGTGGAGACTATAGCGGATTGAGATTCGCTGACTTAGATCATAACGGGACAATCGACATTGTCGCGACACAGGACGGTGGAGGAGGCAGTAATGGTGTCCATGTTTGGAGCGGAGATGGAGAAGGAAACTGGACAGAGATGGCGTCAGTGACAACGAGATCTGGCGCTGGCTTGGAACTTGCCGATATAAACAATGACGGGAACTTGGACGTAGTTACCGGCTATTGGAGTGGTTCCTGGGGACCGTTTGTTCACCTTGGTTACGGGGACTTCACATGGAGTGCAAACGTGGGTCCGACGGGTGAGACTATCAATGTGGACGATGTGGCGGTTGCCGATGTGAATCATGATGGAAAACTGGACATTGCCGCCAGTTCAATGGACGGAGTTGGTGTTCAATTGTGGACCGGTGACGGTTCGGGAACGAGTGGTGGATGGGAGAGGAATGATACTGGCCTTCCAACGAGTGGTGTGTACCTGGGTCTTGCCTTCGCAGATGTGAACCACGACGGGAATCCTGACATTACGGCTACCGGTTTTGCAGGGGGAGCAGAAGGGATGTACGTTTGGCTCGGGAATGGAGGTGAAGGTGGCTCAATGCTCTGGACTGACGCTGGCACGGGACTTCCAGCGAGCGGACGATGGGGAGGTGTCGAGTTCGGTGACACCAATCTTGACGGGGACCCAGACCTGATATATGCAAGTTCGAGCAATACCGGCGCAACTGGGATTGGGTATATGAGAGGCAACGGTGGTGACGGCGGTGTGGTATGGTCGGACCCAGGAGTCTCAGGAATCCCCACAACAGGAAGATACTGGGGAGTGGCATTCGGAGACATGGACAATGATGGAATACTCGATATTGCAGTAACTGGGATCTCTGGTGTTCAGGTCTATAAACAAGGTGCCCCACCAGCTCAACCGCCCCAAGTCATGATCAGCTGGCCTGACGGTCTACAAAACTGGACAGGAAACACACCCCACACCATATGGTGGAACATGACCGACAACAGTCCGAACGACAATCTTCTGGTATATGTAAACTACAGCTACAATGCAGGAACATCCACGGGAACGATCACTGGACCTATGATTGGCAACCCGAATCCGAACTCCTACGGTTGGACGACCCCCTTGATTGACGCTTCTGATGTGATGATCAATGTGACTGCAATCGACCCGGACGGCTATGCAGATTGGGATGTGGACCCCGTTTCTGACATTGATTCGAGCCCGCCAAGTATGATTCTCAATGTTCCGGCAGACTCCGCTACTGACGTGGCGATAGACCAGCCTATAATCATCCAGTTCAGTGAGAGCGTAAGGAGGGCTTCTGCCACATCTTCATTCAGCATCAGTCCTGACCCTGGTGGATGGTTTTGGTCTTGGTCCGCCACCAACTATCCGGACGACAACATGACGGGGACTCACAATCCCTTCGCCTACAATCAGACATATGATGTGACGATTGACCAAACTACCTTTGACGCCTCATCACCAGGGAACCTCATCGAGAGCGCTTACGCCTTCTCCTTCACAACAGAGAGCCTGAATGTCATGCCCTCGGTCAGAATAGATGCTCCAGTAGGTGGTGAGAGCTGGACAGGAGGCTCCAATCATGCCATTTCCTTCGCTGCAGCCGACTATGAGGACATTCCATCAAATCTTCTCGTTTGGTTGAACTACTCCCTCACCTGCGCTGCTCCTTGGATACCGGTAGCCGGACCGATACCAGGAGATTCGTCCCCGCTAGGTTGGACAGTGCCCCTGGTTGATACCGCAAGCGCCTGCCTGGAAATCGAGGTTGCAGACACGGATGGTGGTTCCAGCTGGAACGTCAGCCAAACCTTCGAAATCGACTCCACCCCGCCGTCAGTACTCCCTGCGACTCCTACAAATGGAGAACAGAACGTACCCACGAACGTTGTTTTGCAGGCCGATTGGAGCGAAATGATGAACATGCCCATTACAAACGCTTCATTTGCCCTGTACGATAACGCGACCTGGACACCAGTTGTTGGGATGAGAAGTTGGAGCGGAACGGACTTCTTGTTCAATCCGACTTTCGATCTCTTGACAGACAGCTGGTACACGGGCAATTTCACTACTTCCGCTCAGGACGATTCAGAACCAGGAAACACCCTGGCAACAATGTACAGCTGGAGTTTCAGGACGGCACAGGCTCCTGATTTGACTCCTCCTCAGATAACGAACGTAACAGGAATGCCATCCCCTGTTCAGGTGTTCTACGGCATCAACATCTCAGCAGACATATTCGATGACTCTGGGGTCTCAGGTGCTTGGATTGAGATAACGCCACCGTCTGGTCCAGCACAAGCAGTCAACTTCACAATGAGGTCCTGGGGCATTCGCTTCTACTATGTGAGTACCTGGGATTTGCTGGGTAATTTTGACTACACCATATGGGCTGTGGACGTATCTGATAACTGGAACTTCGCTTCCGGTCAATTCACAGTTGAGGACGCTTTGCCACCCACGATAACCGACCTGAGAATCGTTCCTTCAGCCGGCGAATTGGATGGATATGTGAACGTATCTGCGATTGTCATGGATGACTACCTGCTTTCGGGAGTGTGGATTAACATCACAGATCCCAACCAACAGACGTCGAACTACAGTATGGTCACAGTGACTCGTCATTTCTCCAATGAGAGCTATTTTGTTCTCGGGACATACAATTTCACAATCTGGGCGAATGATTCGAGTGGGAACTGGGCGAATGAATCTGGAAGCTTTGATATCGTTGATTCAATCCCACCAACTGCGGACGCTGGTACAAATCAGGAGGTCACACAGGGAGAAGTTGTGCACTTCGATGGGACTGGTTCTGATGATAATGACAGGATTGAGAGCTTCGAATGGACCTTCCAGGATGGCGATAACCCTGTCATCATGTCGGGTGAACAACCTGCACACATTTTCAACAACTCTGGCACTGTAACGGTAACCTTGACTGTTATTGACGCTTCTGGGAACCCAAACAGCTCAACCGTGACGATCATTGTCAATCCAAGAACCCCTCCAGTGACCCCGCCTGAGGATGTGGATGACTACCTGTGGGTAGCCGTCATGCTCATTGCGATACTCGCAGTACTCTTGCTTTCTCTGTTGTATATACTTCTGAAAAGGAGAAGAGAAGAAAGGAAGGAAGAAACAATTCGCCCAGAAACCGACCAAACCAAGACAGAAGAATCAGATGACGTTGAGACCTAGGTCCTCCGCAAAACGGTAAGCGGTGCTGAATTCTTTTGATGACAATCGTCTGTCCATTCCCTCATACTCCTTCGCCTTGTATTCAGGACGATACTGGTCCATCACATTCACCCTGATGCGAGAGGTGTCAAGATTCTCCGAAATCCATTCCATCACTGGTTTTGTGCAGCATTCCAAGTGATTGGGTAAAACGAGGTGTCTCAGCACGATTTCGCACTGCTCGTTTGCGATCTTGTGATTCCTAGACACAACCTCGAAATACCTCATGACCCGGGACAGTTTTTGAGCGCATCCGTCGTTCCCGTATTTGAAATCGGAGAGGTACAAATCGGTTATGCCGTCCAGGAGGCTCATTGCCTCCTCGGTGAGATACATGTTGGAATTCCATACTTGGGGAAGAGGCACATTGCAGGACGTCAGGACCTCCAGAATGTAGACCAAGTTCGGGGTTGGGTCTCCCCCCACCCAATTGACGTTCCTTACACCGCCCAGCATACCTTCGATTGAGGATGCCAGATTTCCTGGAGAAATGTGGTGTCCCCGGTTTCTTTGACTAATATCCCAGTTCTGGCAGAATATGCACTCGAAGGTGCACCGTGAGAAGAATATCGTGTAGGAAGGAATCAATTCAGGTTCCTCGCCCCAATGAACGAACTTAGAGGTGACTCTGGATTCCTTGACCTTGCAGTATCCTGCCTCCCCAGCAAGCCTGTTAACGTTACACTTTCTCTCACATATACGACAAGGGTTCAGCAATCTCATTCCAAGCTCCAGTTTCAAATCCAGCAGATTGGGGTTGACAACCTCGAAGGGCACCCTCATAGACCTGACGTTTGCGACCTTCTCCTCATGTTCCTTCCAAAGTGTTTCGGAATCCGAATCCAGGGGACTGGAGACTGGCACACTCTTGCATATCAGATAGTATGGCAATTCCTTCTCATCCAAAATCCCGAAGTATCTAGGCAGGGCTTCCTTGGCATTCATTCCATTCTCTCAATAACTGTTTCCGTTAATAAAGATACCAGCCACGAGTCGAAAAGACTTAATTATGACCGAATCATTCGCACAGGAAATGGCACAGAATCGGACCACCAGAGTCGAAATCACGCTCAGCCGCGACCTTCGCCTGTTGGACATAACCATGATAGGCATAGGCGCGATGATCGGTGCAGGCGTCTTCGTCTTGATGGGCAGCGCGAAAGAAATTGCTGGTTCCGCGGCCATCATTGCCCTGGTCCTGAACGGCTTCGTGACCCTCATTACAGCGATGAGCTATGCTGAGTTGGGTTCCTGTTTTCCACAAGCGGGAGGAGTATATCTCTGGGCAAGGGAAGGACTACCTGCTCCAGCGGGCTTTCTGAGCGGATGGATGTCCTGGACGGCCGCGATGATTGCCTGTTCGCTCTATGCTGTGGGCTTTGGGGGTTTTGCTGCATTCTTGATTGGGGCCACTGGCGCACATTTCTTCCTTCTGACGAAGATAATTGCGGTACTGATAGTCCTCTTCTTCGTATTCATCAACTATTGGGGTGCCCAGACAACTGGCAAGGCGGAGGGCATCATAACTCTCTCGAAAATCGTGGTCTTGGGCGTATTCATCGTGGCAGGCTTTGCCCATTATGTGATGAACCCATCGTTGGGAAGCGACTTCGTGAACCAGTTCTTTGCTAAAGGAGGGGGCACAATATTCCTAGCGATGGGGCTGACTTTCGTTGCGTTCGAAGGGTATGAGATAATAGCCCAGTCCGGGGAGGAGGTCAAGGATCCCAAGAAGAACATCCCAAGAGCGATATTCATTTCGATCGCGGTGTCGGTAATTCTCTATGTGTTGGTTTTCTATATAGCATATCCGAAACTCGATGCGGGCGAGGCGGGTTCTGAGACCGCGATGCTGAGGGCGGGGATGGAGCTTTTTGGGGTTGGAGGTTACATCCTGATGGTCGTAGGTGGATTACTTGCCACGACTTCCGCGCTCAACGCGACCATCTACTCTTCCTCGAGGGTCTCTTTTGCAATGGGGAGGGACAAGGTGATTCCCACAAAGTTGGGAGAAGTGAACGAGAAGAGGAGAACGCCCTCTAACGCAGTGCTGGTCAGCGGCGGGCTCATCATTATGATGGCGATGGTGCCGGATATTGAGACGATAGCCGCAGCGGCAGGCATAATGTTCCTGCTCCTCTTTGCGATAGCGAACGCTTGCGTAATATCACTCAGAAAAAGGAGGCCGGACCTGGACCGAGGATTCAAGGTGCCTCTGGTGCCAATTGTCCCTTTGATGGGGATATTCCTGAACCTTGCCCTGGCTGCTGGTGTGTGGTTCTTGGTTGGGGAAGCCGGAGGATTGGGGACTGGACAGATTGCTTGGTACTTGGCCTTGGCTTGGATTGTGGGCGGACTCGTCATTCACTATCCAACTGGTGGAAGAGAAGCGATAGCCGAGATCGGAATGGAGCGAAGAAAAGAGCTTCTGGAGCTACTTGCAGAGGAAAAGGCAAAAGTGGACAGGAAGGCTTTCCGTGTCATGGTCTCGCTGTCCGATTTGAAGAACGAGGACCTAGTTCGTTTTGGCGCACTCGTTGCCAGGCATCGAGACGGAGAACTTGCTCTGATGAATGTCTATGAAGTGCCTGCCGCGATGCCTCCGAAGGCGGTGACGTTCTCCATGGTTGCTTCCCGCATAAAGAAACTGGAAAGGTTGGAGAGACTGGCCAGAAGAACTGATGTCAAGACCAGATCTCTCATTAAGATCGGACACAGACCATACCAGAATGTGCTGGACTCTGCAGAGGAGGAGGCAGTGGATATCCTCGTCCTGGGGTGGAAAGGGAGGCCTGTGGGTGGTAGAAGAATTCTGGGTAGCAACATAGACCATATGGTTCAAAGGGCCAATTGCGATGTCGTGGTTTTCAAGACCGCCGGTCTTCCAAAGAAAATCAACAACATCTTGGTCATATCAGGTGTTTCCTGGCATGCCAGCTATGCAACGAACATGGCGATAGCCATCGCAAGAGAACATGAAGCGGAAATCACCGTTCTCACGGTGGTGGAAGACAAGACCAGAGAAGAAGAGGACATCAAGTACTCCAAGAAACTGCTGAGCATGTGCGAGGAAGCTGGCGTGACCAACAGGCATCACGTGGTCTACGCCCGAACCATGGTTGGTGCGGTTGTTGGAGAATCGGCGAAGCATGACCTGATAGTAATGGGTGCCACCGCGGAATGGGAGCGCAAGGAGTATGCCTTCGGGCGCATCACGGACCAGCTTGCCAAGAAAATTGACAAACCGATACTGATGTTCAGAAAAGTCATTCCGAAGAAATCTACTCAGGAAACAGAATCTTGATTCCTTTCTCGTGAGACATCTCCTGGATGTTGTAGATCAACTCGCTCTTGACTCTCTTCATATCCCCCGGATGTTCGATATAAGCCAGCAATTGATGGACGATCACGTTTCCGTCAACATCTTTCCCGAAAACCTGGGGCTTTGGTTCATCCGCAATCCCATCCGTTTTCTCCGCTGCAGCAAGTAGGATCTCCTCAACCTCCTCATGAGCGACTTCGTAGGAAACCTTCACTTCAACTGTCACAGCATAAGTTCCAGATCGTGTGAAGTTGACTATGCTCTTCGACATAATCTCGCTGTTGGGAATACTTATCATTTCTCCTTTCAGAGATTTCACTGTGGTCAGCGTGAGGTTCATCTCTAGGACATCACAGACCAGATTGTCGAGAATCTTGACGCGGTCCCCTTCGTCAAACGGATCTGCCATCATTAGGACGATGCCAGAAAGAATGTTCCTGACTGGTCCAGCCAGAACCACGAGTATCGCTGACATCGTGACAACAAATCCAATCGCAATCACGTACAATCCTGTCCCAGTGACAACCATCCCAATGAGGATCAAGCCAACAACAGCGCTCGTCACAATTATGAAGAGATATCTGGAGATCGACCGGAAGACATCAATGACCCTCGGACTGAACTTCTTGGATCGCTTCTTTATGTCCTCAAGCACTGAGTCCACGAACAAAAAGAGAATGTACGCTATCACCAAAGTGAAAACCACAAATGCAAAACTTGGCCACTTCTCACCCAGAGGATTGAAGATGTTCACCACAACCCAGTCCTTGATGCCCCCGCTCGGCAGTGCAGCGAGACCCCCGAAAACCGCGAAGATGATACCCATTGTGTAGATAGTATACTTGAGAAGGAGCTCGGTCAAGCTCAGGAACCTCGGGGGCTCCACTAGCAATTCCCCCTTTGTGACCTGTCTTCGAAGTGAGCTCATTAGCCTTGAGAGAATCTTCACGAGCACGAACACGACAAAAAGGATGACCATGACGACAAAAATGGCGGGGAAGTAGTAGAAGAACTCTATGAGAGCCTCTTTGACAGCCGGGGACTTGAACTGGATTGCTAAGAGAGTCAACATAACGACCAAGAAGATGATGACCCAATGGACCACCTTGTCAATCATTTTCAGGATTTTCTCGTCCAGGTACTTGTGTTCCTTCAACTTTTGATACTCTATGTATCTTGAGAAGTAAGCGAGACCGTAGAGCATGACAACGAACATCGCGATGATGAGGAGTATGATTAGCCCAAACTCGGCCAGAAAGGCCGAAATGTCGCTTCCAAGGTCAAGGGGAATCAAACCCATACCACCAAGCATTTAGGACACCGTTATTTAAGCGTTTTCAGAAGAGTGTGCATAACATACCTTTTCAATGACAGCCAAACCTCACGTTGGGCAAGAGGAATCAGATAAGGTCGAGACCAACCGTTTCCACACTCTGGACTCCTTTGATCTGGGACAAGGCAGACTCCAGCCTTTCGGCCGCACCTCCCTCATCCATTATCACGGCAACGGCAAAAAGAGCATTCAACCCGAAGGCAAAGGGTTTGGATTTCATTGACTTCAGGCTGTCTCCCAGTGCTTTCTTCACTTCTTCTTCAATCACACTCATTTCGACATCCGGGCCTTCCGGCATCAGTCTGAACGTAATAGCCACTTTTCCCATCTTACCCACCTAAGGACCTTCAAAACCGCAAGCTTTGCACGAGTAGGGAACACTCTGGTTCCTGCATTTGGCACATCGGCCAATCACGCTCTCGCCGCAACTGGGACATTTGAAGAGGACGTTTCCCTCTCCGAACAGAATCGCCCCACAGGATGAACATCTTTGTTCTTCCATTGGAATCCAACCCCACAAATATGGGTCAAATATAAAGATTTTGTTAGGAGGTCTGCTCCCTGTGCACCCAGTCCCGTTTGGCACTATTATAAATAGTTATCGCTTTTGCTGCTTTTTATCTTTGGATTTACATCTAAATAGCCGAGAATAAGTGAGAAAACAACAAAAATGGCCCGTGAAAGGTCTTCCTTCCGCAAAGTTAATAAAGGGGTTCAATAATGGGGTACGTTTGCATATCGATATCTCGAGGAGCGCGGGGCCCGTAGCTTAGCTAGGTAGGAGTGTTCGACTATGACAATTGAATATCCCTAGAAAGAGCATCTGGCTTTTATCTAACTTGAACAAGGAGACATATTGCGCGACCCAGTTAGAAGGAAACCAGGTGGTCCGGGGTTCGAATAGATTCTCCGACACCGGAGAAGCTCGAAAATCCCCGCGGGCCCGCTGAGCCCGAATTCGAACGCCCGTGTCGTTAAGGAGCAACGTCAGCAGAGGAAGAAAATGCCGTTCAACGTTATGGAACACCAGCTTGTCCCAGAACACAGAATATTGAGCGAGAAGGAAGCGAAGACAATCCTTACCAAACTTAAGATTTCGAAGGAACAGCTTCCAAAAATAAGGATCTCCGATCCATGCATAAAGATTCTCGACGAGGCAATGGGCCCAGTCAAGGAAGGCATGATAGTGGAGATCACACGGACGAGCGAGACCGCGGGACGATCAAAGGCATATCGCCTAATCATCAGGAGGTAATCTCGAATGAGAGAACTGGTTGAAGCCTTCTTTCGGGAAAGGAGTGTCGTAAATCATCACATTGCGAGTTTCAACGATTTCTTGCCTACACTGGATAACCCGAACAGCAGGATGCAGAGGATAGTGGACAACCTGAGAAGCAGTGTGGAGGACGAGAAGAGAGGGATGATGAAACTGGACGAGGACCGAACCGACGGTGATATCGTGGAGATAAGGTTCGGCCGGAAAAGAGACGAGAAAGGCAAGATTAGCCACGAATCCAAGCCCACCGTCCGCATTGGCGCACCCGAAGTGAAGGAGGCCAACGGAGCAACCCACGAACTCACACCCATGGAAGCGAGGCTGAGAAACCTCAACTACCATTCACCCATCGAGCTGGAGTTCACTATCATTGAGAACGAAGTGGAACATGAACCTGAAAGAGTGACCATTGGCTCCTTACCAATCATGGTGAAGTCAAAGAAATGCACTTTGTACAAGGAGAACCTAGAGACCGAGGGGGAGCTTACGGACGAGGAGTACAAACAGCGTCTGATCGAAATGGGAGAGGACCCGTGCGATCCCGGTGGTTATTTCATCATTGGAGGTACTGAGAGGGCGACCATCTCCCTAGAGGATCTTGCCCCCAACAGAGTGCTTGTGGAGCACAGCAAGAGGTACGGGAGAAAAGTGGAAGTGGCGAAGGTATTCTCGCAGAAGGAAGGATACAGAGCCCTCACGCTGATGGAGAAGAAGAAGGACGGGATGCTGATGGTTTCTGTGCCTACGGCATCCGGCCAGATACCGCTTGTGATACTCATGAAGGCGCTTGGGATGGAGCGTGACAATGACATCTTCGAAGCGATAGTTTCGGACGACGAGATGCGGAACATTGTATACGCAAACATCGAGGAATGTCAAGACAAGAAACTGTTCCCTCCTGCCGGAGTGTTCACGATGGTCGATTCTCTGAACTGGCTTGAAAAGAGGTTCGCCACGGGACAGGCCAAGGAGTACAGGGAGAGGAAAGTCTCCTCCATCATCGACAGATCGCTGCTCCCGCATCTTGGGGACACACCCGAGGATAGAATCAAGAAGGCGATCTTCCTGGGCCGTGTGGCAAGATCCGTGCTTGAACTGTCCCTGGGAAAGCGGCATGAGGATGACAAGGATCACTATGCCAACAAAAGACTCAAGCTTGCTGGAGACCTCATGGAGGATCTGTTCCGGGTAAGCTTTGCAAACCTCATGAAGGACCTCAAGTATCAGCTAGAGAGGAGCTACGCCCGAAGAAGGGATGTCAAGATTACTTCCTCGATAAGACCCGACCTATTGACCCAAAGGCTCCTGCATGCTCTGGCGACAGGGAACTGGGTCGGTGGTAGGGCAGGTGTTTCGCAACTTCTTGACAGAACGTCCAATATGAGCGCAATCAGCCATCTGAGGAGGGTTACTTCCCCCCTCACCCGAAGCCAGCCTCACTTCGAAGCCAGAGACCTACACCCCACCCAATGGGGAAGGCTTTGTCCCAACGAAACGCCCGAAGGTCAGAACTGCGGCCTGGTCAAGAACTGTGCTCTGATAGTCGATGTTTCTGAAGGTTTCTCTGAAGAGGAGGTCAAGATCCTACTGGCAGACCTCGGAACCAAGGCTGTGAAGGGAGAACAGACCGCCTTGACGAGGGTCTACATAAACGGAGACCTGGTGGGACTTCACGAAGACGCGGAGAGGCTCGTCCTAAAGATCCGGGAGAGGAGACGGGAAGGTCTGCTCCACAATGAAGTGAACATCCGTCACGACAAGCACATGAACGAGGTCATAATCAACTGTGACGAGGGGAGGTTGCGAAGACCGCTTGTGGTCCTCAAGAATGGAAGGCCTGTCCTGACCTCGAAACATCTGGAAGCAATAAGGATGGGCAAGCTGAAGATGAATGACCTGATTAGGAACGGGGTCGTGGAATGGGTCGACGCTGAGGAGGAGGAGGACGCGTTCATTGCTGTATATCCATATAACGTGCCCACAAAATGCAATCATTGTGACGTTCCCTTATCCTGGAGCGATGTGGAGTGGATCATAACAGGGGAAGAAGAGGAAATGGAGAGGCTGGAATGCAAACACTGCAACAGTGTTTTCGAAGTGAAAACTCTTCTCACGCCGAGACACACCCATCTCGAAATGGACCCAATGACGATTCTCGGAGTCTGCGCGGGCTTGGTTCCCTATCCAGAACACAATTCTTCTCCCAGGATAACGATGGGCGCAGGAATGGCCAAACAATCCCTTGGGCTGGGGACATCCAACTACAGGAAGAGACCGGACACAAGAGGACACCTGCTGCATTATCCTCAAGCACCCCTTGTCCAAACAGACGAAATGAAATATGTCAACTTCAACCGAAGGCCTGCCGGCCAGAACTTCGTGGTCGCTGTGATGTCCTATCAGGGATACAACATGGAGGACGCAGTGGTCTTGAGCAAGGCGAGCGTAGAGAGGGGGCTTGGTCGCTCCACCTTCATGAGGACGTACAGTGCTGAGGAGAGAAGATACCCGGGTGGTCAAGAGGACCATTTCGAGATACCATCGCCTGACGTCAGGGGTGCAAGAGCGGACCTCTCATACAGTAATCTGACACCCGACGATGGCATGATCGGTCCTGAGGCTAGCGTGGATGGTGGGGACGTTCTCATAGGCAAGACCTCTCCGCCCCGGTTCCTAGAGGAAGAGACAGACTTCCTGACGCCTCAGAAGAGAAGGGAGACCAGCGTCACAGTCCGTCACGGTGAGAGCGGATGGGTGGACAGCGTCATGCTCACGGAATCTGACAACGGGAGCAAACTGGCCAAAGTGAAGGTCAGAGATCTGAGGGTTCCGGAGCTGGGAGACAAGTTCGCCTCAAGACACGGGCAGAAAGGTGTTATTGGGCTGATCGCTCCACAGGAAGACCTGCCATTCACAGCGGACGGAGTGGTCCCCGACCTGATAATCAATCCTCACGCCATCCCTTCACGAATGACAATAGCCCATGTTCTAGAGATGATCGGAGGGAAGGTAGGTTCCCTTGATGGGAGATGGGTGGACGGAACTCCCTTCAGTGGGGAGAGAGAGGAAGCGATGAGGCAAGCGCTAGAGGACAACGGATTCAAACACAATGGGAAGGAGATCCTATACGACGGCTTCTCCGGGAACATGATAGAAGCTGAGCTCTTCGTAGGTGTCATCTACTATCAGAAACTGCACCACATGGTCTCCGGTAAGCTGCACGTGAGATCCAGAGGACCCATCCAAATCCTTACAAGACAGCCCACCGAGGGTCGGTCAAGACAGGGCGGCCTCAGATTCGGAGAGATGGAGAGAGATTGTTTAATCGGACATGGAGCTGCCATGGTCATCAAAGACAGGCTGCTGGACGAATCGGACGGGACCCTTCAATACGTATGCGGGAATTCAGAGTGCGGACATTTCGCCATAAAGGACAGGAAAGGGAACTTGCGCTGCCCGGTCTGCGAGAACAATTCGAAGATATATCCAGTTCAAACAAGCTATGCGTTCAAGCTCCTGCTGGATGAGCTGCTTTCACTAGGTGTGGCCATGAGACTGCAATTGGAGGACCTTACGTGAGGTGGTAACATGATAGAGAGAGGAATATCCAAGAGAATTGAGTCCATCAAATTCGCCTTGCTGTCACCTGATGAGGTCAGGAGGATGTCCGCTACCAAAATCATTACGGCGGACACCTATGACGATGATGGTTTTCCAATAGACATGGGGTTGATGGATTCACATCTGGGAGTCATAGAACCAGGTCTCAGATGCAAGACATGCGGAGGCAGGGTGGACGATTGTCCCGGACACTTCGGGCACATAGATTTGGCAATGCCTGTCATCCACGTAGGTTATGTGAAGGAAATCAAGAAGCTCCTTCAAGCCACATGCAAGTCCTGTGGCCGACTCTTGCTCACCAAGAAACAACTGGACGAGTATGAGAAAGAGAGGGAAACCATAGAGGAAATGGGAGGAGGCTACCTTGAGATCCGCCTTGTTACGAAGGAAACAGCGAAGGACGCCAGCAAACGTCAAATCTGCCCCCATTGTGCGACAGAACAGTCCAAGATAACCTTGGACAAGCCCACCACGTTCAGAGAGGACGGGCATAAGCTCACTCCCAAGGAGGTGAGGGAGCGGTTGGAGCGCATACCTGACGAGGACCTAACGCCTCTGGGTATAGCACCGGGAGTTGCCCGGCCGGATTGGATGATCCTGACGGCACTTCTTGTTCCACCTGTGACTGTTCGGCCCTCCATCACACTGGAAAGTGGCGATAGATCTGAGGACGACTTGACGCACAAACTGGTCGATGTGCTGAGGATAAACCAGAGATTGAGGGAGAACAGGGACGCTGGGGCACCGCAGTTGATTGTGGAGGACTTGTGGGAGCTCTTGCAGTACCATATTACAACCTATTTCGACAACCAAACGAGCGGAATACCTCCTGCGAGACACAGATCCGGGCGCCCACTGAAGACGCTGGTCCAAAGACTCAAAGGAAAGGAGGGTAGATTCAGGTCCAACCTCTCCGGCAAGAGGGTGAACTTCTCCGCCAGGACGGTGATATCGCCAGACCCCCTGCTCTCGATGAACGAGGTCGGAGTGCCTTTGGAGGCGGCAAGGGAACTGACAGTGCCCATACGCGTACAGGATTACAACATCGATTATGTTAGGGAATGGGTGAGAAAGGGCCCCCTCCCTAAAGGTGACATCTACGAGCCCGGAGTCAACTACGTCATCAGGTCGGACGGCAGAAGGATACGGATCACCGACAAGAATGCCGAGACGGTCGCGGAAACCATCGAGAACGGATACACGGTGGAAAGGCAGCTGATGGACGGTGACATCGTACTGTTCAACAGACAGCCCTCGCTCCACAGAATGAGCATGATGGCCCACGAAGTGCGCGTCATGCCGCACAAGACGTTCAGACTGAACCTGTCTGTATGTCCTCCGTACAATGCTGATTTCGACGGGGACGAGATGAACCTGCACGCGCTTCAGAGCGAGGAGGCTAGGGCTGAGGCGAAGATACTGATGAAAGTCCAGGAGCACATACTTTCGCCGAGGTTTGGGGGTCCAGTGATTGGGGCCATCCATGATCACATAACCGGAGCCTTTCTGCTAACCTATAAGGATTCCAAATTCACAAAAGATGAGACCATCAATCTGCTATCCACGTTGCGTACGGCCAAGATGCCGAAACCCAAAATCAAGAAGAAGAAAACCGAGTACTGGACGGGCAAGCAGCTGTTCAGCATCGCTCTCCCGAAGGACTTGACCATCAGTTTCAGAGCTTCCATTTGCCAGGCATGCGACAAATGCAAGAAGGATAATTGCGAGAACGATGCCTATGTCAAGATAAGGAAGGGAGAGGTCATATGCGGGACGATAGATGAGAAGGCGATAGGAGCCTTCAAAGGGAAGATATTGGACAAGATTGCCCGCGACTATGGACCAGACAGAGCCAGGGTATTCCTAGATGACGTCACCAAACTGTCGATCGGTGCGATCATGGTCAGGGGATTCACAACGGGGATAGACGATGAAGACATCCCGGAAGAAGAGAAGAGGCAGATCAGTGAAGTATTGAAAAACGCTGCTAACAGGGTCAAGAAACTGGTCGTGGCCTACAAGGAAGGCCTACTTGATCAGATACCTGGCCGGTCTCTCGAGGAAACACTTGAAGTGGAGGCAATGAAAGTGCTTGGAAAGGCCAGGAACACTGCGGGAGAGATCGCGGGAAAGCATCTCGGGCTGGAGAATTCGGCCGTCATAATGGCCAAGAGCGGTGCGAGAGGTTCCATGCTCAACCTGAGCCAGATGGCGGGTTCCATTGGCCAGCAGGCTGTGAGAGGCGAAAGACTGTCCAGAGGATATTGGAACAGGACCCTCCCCCACTTCGAAGTCGGTGATTTGGGAGCTGACGCCAAAGGTTTCGTCAAGTCCTCATACAAGAGCGGCTTGCGCCCCACCGAGTACTTCTTCCACAGCATGGGAGGGAGGGAAGGTCTCGTGGACACAGCAGTCAGAACATCCAGATCTGGTTATATGCAGAGGAGGCTCATCAACGCGCTCGAGGACCTCAAGGTCAAAGAGGACAGGACAGTGAGGAACACGGCCGATACAATCATCCAATTCACATTTGGAGAGGACGGGATCGATCCGTCAAGGGGTGTGCAGGGAGAAGCGGTCGACATAGACGACACCTTGCTCGAAGTGCTGGGCGAGGACGAGTTCTTGTTACTTGCAGGAGAGAAGGAAATCGCTGGATACGGTAAACAGGAGAAGGACATGATGAACGTGGAAATGGAGGAAGAAGCGTTCGCACCTGAAGAAGGAGAAGACTAAATGGCGAAGAAGGACACGATCAATGCATTGAAGAAGAGAAAGATGGGTTCAAAGGTCGCCTCCATCCTTGCAGATGCTGGCTATACAGTCACATCTCTTAAGAAAGCAGAGTTCGAAGATTTGACCAAGCACATTTCCAAAGAGGATGCGGTGAACGTCTTCAAGAAGCTTGGCCGGAAGCCACCCACCCTCAAGGAAAAGAAGAAAACCAAGAAGGAGGCGCCCAAGAAGAAGACCGCTGAGAAGAAGAAACCTGCCCCAAAGAAGATGAAGATTCCAAAGAAGATCAGAGGAATGACACCCAAGGAAAAGGAGATCTCCGCCATTCTTGAAGAGATGGGCATGGAACTACCCTTTTTGATAATTGAGAATCTATCAAACCGAATTGAGAACATCAAACTGACCAAGAAAGGAATGAAGGAGGTCTTGAGGAGACTTGTGGAGAAGTTTGACCTTCATCTGATTGACCCAAACGAATCTGCTGGTATCGTTTCGGCACAGTCCATTGGTGAACCCGGAACTCAGATGACAATGCGAACCTTCCACTACGCAGGGGTCGCAGAAATAAACGTCACTTTGGGTCTGCCAAGGCTCATCGAGATCGTGGACGCGCGAAGGGTCCCCAGCACTCCGCTAATGGAAATCCACCTGAAGAGTGAAGTGACCAGCCTGGAAGATGTCAAACAAATCGCGTCAGAGATAGAGGAGACCCGGCTTGGAGACGTTTCGGACGTGGAAACGGACATTACGGGCATGCGCGTGCTCGTTCGCCCGGATCCCGATAAGATGAAAGAAAAGAGAATCAGCCTGTCCGACCTAGAGAAAATGATGAAGAAGGTGAAGGGCGTAGAGATGATGGAAAAGTCGGAAGAGGAGAAGGAAGAAGGGGCTGTCTTCGTAGCCAGGTCAGGACAACCATCGTACAGGCGCCTGCAAAAGCTCGTGGAAACGGTGAAGAGCCACAAGATCAAGGGCGTAGATGGGATACACAGAGCGATAATCAGGAAGAGAGGATCTGGATTCGTCATCTACACGGAAGGTTCGAACCTCTCAGCCATTCTCGAAATGGAAAAGGTGGACCCAACAAAGACCAAGACCAACAGCATCCAGGAGATTTACGACGTCCTAGGCGTTGAAGCTGCAAGAAATTCAATAATTAGCGAGGCTAACAACACCCTTAGAGAACAGGGTCTGACTGTTGACATCAGGCACATAATGCTTGTATCAGACATCATGACCAACGACGGGGATGTGAAGGCCATAGGCAGGCATGGGATTTCGGGACGAAAATCCAGTGTCCTGGCAAGAGCTGCCTTCGAAATCACAAGCACTCATCTTCTCACAGCTGGAATAATTGGAGAGGAGGATAAGCTGGACGGAGTGGCAGAGAACGTCATTGTGGGTCAGCCCATAACTTTGGGCACAGGAGCCGTGAATCTGGTCTATCAACCCAAGCGATCATCAAGGAGCGACAAGTAATGGACATAGAAAGGAATCTGAGAACGGCAATCAACTCTGGGAAGGTCCTCTTTGGGGTGAGAGAGGCAGAAAAGGCCATCGAGAACAGGACGGCCAAGATGATCGTGATTGCGAAGTCCTGTCCGAGCGACTTCCTGAAGGGTCAGAAGAAGACAAAGGTCCTTGAATTCACGGGAGACAATATAGCGCTCGGTGCTCTGTGCGGAAAGCCCTTCTCGATATCTGCGGTCACGATCGTTGATCCAGGCGAATCAAACATACTATCCGGGTAGGATGGGAAATGGCTGACATAAGGTTCAATGAAGAGACGCTTCGCTACGTATCATTGTTTCAAAGAGTCACAAGGTCGACCGTGAAGGACTGTCTGGACACTCCAGAAGGGATTATCTTTGTCGTCAGCCAGGGAGAAGGGGGCAAGGCGATCGGGAGGGGTGGAAAGAATGTCTCCAGACTCAAGGACACACTTAACAAAGACGTGCATGTCATTGAGTATTCACCCATTCCTGAACAGTTCCTGAGGAACATATTCAGGAGTTACAAAATCAAGAGCGTCGAGATAGAGAAGATGGAAAAGGGGATGCATGCGACCGTGTCTGTTGACGCAGTTCAAAAGGGGATGGCGATCGGGAGAGATGCGAGGAATCTGAGAATCGCCCAGGAGCTGATGAGCAGACACCACAAAATAGACAGTGTAAGTATCGCCTGAGGGACTGGGCGGTTTTCACGCAACAAGTACGGGCTTTTTAGCTACCAGGAAGATTTATATTCCTCCCTCCACTACGAGGAACTGCTATTGAAAGGGATGGGATACACATGTGTAGGTATTTCTACGGGCAAGGACGATGCGCCAATTCTGAAATCGCCAGCACTATTTGCACTGGCGAACGGGATTGTGAATCCTTCTCAGAGTCCACCCATCGGAAGGAGAGCAGTTGCGATTTCGATTCCTGGTACGGCCTCTACTGCGCGAAATACAAGCGCTTCTTCTGTCCAGGAAAAGAGAGCTGCGAATCCTATGAAGAGTATGCACAAAGCCTGCAAGAGCATCGAAGAATGGATGAACGTCCCCTCTAGCTCACAATGTTCCACTGGAGCCTAGGGGGTAACTATAGAGGTCGCTTGCACCTGGCGCAAACGAGCTTGCATTCCTTCTTGCACTCGAGGCAGACACCGTGTAGGAACCTCTCTCGGACCATGGCGTGATGGCAATCTGACACTGCCGTGACCATGTGTCCGCAGTAGTCACAGAGATGATGAACCGCTTTCTTACTGGCTATGTAGCGCTGGTAGGCCCACAGGAGTAATAGAGCTATTAAAAGAGCCACAATCGCGACCAGCAAGACCCAGCAAGGAGGGCCACCATCACCGTTTTCCAAGGGGATAGGCATTTCCTCTTCCATTCCATTCTGTTTATATAATACTTGTTTAGAACAAGGGCGTCCCTGAAAAGTATATTATGGCCAAGCCTCATGGACGCATGATGTCCCTTTCAGAAGTGAAAGAGCGGATCAGAAAGATGGGGTTGCGACCCAGCAAGAGACTGGGGCAGCATTTCTTGGTGGACGAAGCGATTGCCAACCGCCAGGTGCAGTACGCCGATATCGGAAGAAGGGACACAGTTCTGGAGATTGGACCCGGATTGGGGACTCTAACAAGAATTCTCGTTGAGAGAGCAGCAAAGGTCATTGCTGTTGAGTTGGACCCTCTGGCGGCCGATTATCTGCGGAAAGAGCTCAGTGATGTTGAGGTCATCCAAGATGATGTTCTGAAGATAGAGCTGCCAAAGTTCGACAAAGTTGTCTCGAATCTTCCTTTCAAGATCTCATCTCCCGTGACCTTCAAGCTTCTTGAGCAGGAATTCGAAGGGGGCATCCTGATGTATCAGAAGGAGTTCGCGCAACGACTGGTTGCCACCAAGGGAGACTCCAGCTATTCAAGGCTCTCTGTCAGCACATACTACAGAGCAAGATGCGAGATTCTGGAAACGGTTCCCAGGTCTGCGTTCTTTCCCGAACCCAGGGTGGAATCCTCAATAATCAGAATCGCTCCCCGACCTCCGCCTTTCGAAGTGAAGAGCGAAGAACATTTCCACAAGCTGGTCAAGGCCCTGTTCACCCACAGACGCAAGAAGATTGGGAATTCGCTCCTTCTCGCCTGGAATAAGCTGTGTGATAGTAAAGAGACAATGAGCCAGATAGTCTCGGACCTACCCAATTCCCACATGAGGGTGGAACAGCTCAGTCCCGAGGAATTGGGAGGCCTGTCCAACAGGATTCTACAAGGAAAAGTTTAATTTAGGGAATGGTCATCATTCCAGCCCTTCCAGCAAGCAAGGAAAGATCACAATGGTTAGGAAGAGAACCAGGACAGAACTGCAGCTCGCAGAGATCAAGTACCGTAACCTTCTCGACAAAAGGGATGCACTCAATGAAGATGCGAATGTCTTCAGGGATGAGAGGGACACGCTGAACGAAGAGAGGAGAGAGTCGAACGAGAAGATGCAGGCCATGAAGGAGCAGAGAGACGCACTGGTTACCGAGATGAGAATCCACAAGAAGGAACGGAACGAGTGCCAGAAGAAGGCAAAGGAGCTCATCGAGATACGGAGAAAGAGGAGAAAGGATGTCGGGAAGAATCTCGGTCTTCACCTAGAAAGGTTGAGGAAGGACATAGAGAACCTCCAGAAGAAGCAGGAAACCGTTCCAATGGAGCTCAAGGATGAGAACCTCCTCCTTGAAGAGATGAAGCGAAAGAGACTGGATATTGAAGAATGCGAGAACATCTACAAAGAGCAGCAAGAAATCTCTGAGGACATCGAGAACCTGGATGATTCAATAGATAGCCTTTTCAGAAAGGCGGACGCAGAGCACGAAATGGTCGTCAGACTGTCTGAAGAAGCCCAGGGCATTCACGAGAAGATTGTCGATTTGATGAAGGAAATCTCCCACCTGATTGCGGAGGCGAACAAGAAACATGACGAATTTTCCGAAATAAGGGAAAAGGCGGACCACTATCACAGAAGAGCAATGGAAATGAAGTCAAAGGTTCTGTCAATAAAGAGAGTGAAGAGGGAAGAAGAGAGAGAAGCCCGAAAGATTCTCAAACAACAGAAAATAGAGGTGAAGGAGGCTCTGGACAGCGAGGAGAAGCGAGAAAAAGCGGCCGATGAAGCCCTGGAGACCCTTCTGAAAAAAAAGAAAGTGGAAATGGGGTGATCGTACGAAAGCCATAATCCTAGCCGGGGGCGCAGGCACGAGACTGAGGCCCCTCACGGAGAAGATGCCCAAACCGCTCATTCCCGTCGCGGGCAGGCCGTGCATCGATTTTGTGATCAAGTCTCTGGTCGCTTCGGACTTTCGAGAGATTGTCATAGCGACGGGATACATGTCTGACTACTTGATGAAGAGAATGGGGGACGGACTCAAGTACAACGCATCCATTCTTTACTCGTTTGAGGACACACCAGCTGGCACGGCCGGGGCGGTCAAGAAAGTTGGAGACTTCATAGATGACACGTTCATAGTTGCCAGCGGTGACGTCTTGGCCGATGTGAACATGCGCGATCTGTACGACTACCACAGAAGGACCGGGTCGGTTGCGACAATGGCCCTCACGGAAGTCAAGAACCCCGAAGGGTTCGGAATCGTGGAACTGGATGAGAGGAACAGAATAACCAGGTTCAAAGAGAAACCGAAATCGCATGAGGTATTCTCGAACCTCATCAACGCAGGGATCTATGTCCTTGAACCCGAAGTCCTTGATTTCATTCCTCCGGACGAGATGTTCGACTTCTCGAAGAATGTGTTCCCCGCACTGCTCGAAGAAGGACTCATAATCTATGGAAAGAAGTTGGACGGGTTGTGGATGGATATTGGGAAACCGGACGACTTGATGAAGGCAAGTAGAGAGGTGATAATGCGTCAAGGGAAGGAGTTCCACAAGGAGGGTGTGGAGTCCAACGCAAAATGTATCATATCCGATTCTGCCGACATTGAGACAGGTGTAAGGCTGGTTGGCCCCTGTTTCATCGGCAACCACGCATCAATCCGCAAAGACACCGTGATAGAGAACTCATGCATCTATGAGGACGTCCTCGTTGAGAGCGGCGCTGTAATAAGCAATAGTATAGTGTTGGAAAAGACCAGAATCGGACTTCAGAGTGAGATTCTTGACAGTATACTCTCGAGGAACTGTACGGTGGAAGAGGACGTGAAGATAAGCAAGAGTATAATAGGGGACGAGATGACGATAAAGACCCAGTCTCGTTTGGAGAACGCGAACGTATCTCCACCTGCAGAAGAATCCTGAAACTCCTCTTCACCAACCTTTATAAAGTATTTGTCGCATTCGCAATCTAATGCGAAAGCGGATGGGAGCACTCGTAACCTTCGCACTTTTTCTTGGGATACTGTTCTCCAGCACCGCATTGGCTCAAGAACACATTGGGAACACGGATGTGATAATCCTCCCGGAAGGAGAGTATCAAGAAAGGGTGGAAATCGGATCCTCGGCCAACTACTCCTGGAAGCTTCTCAATTCCAACAGCGCAACATACCTGGTGAACATCAGTTTTGACACGGACAACTTGGACGTGGAGGTGAACCTCTCATCGGTTCAACTCCAGCTCTTGCCCATGGATCTGAAAGAGGTCTTCCTGATCGTTGGGTCTGGAGAGGCTGGTGCCGGAGACGTTGCAATCGTCAGCGTAACCTTCAACGCAACAGACCTGGCGACGCTGGTGAGCCAAGAGGAAACCGTCACTACGACAACTGAGATATTTGCTCAGGAACCGGTCACCGAGATACCAACAGTTCTGCTCGCATTCATAGCTGTGGCTGCGATCATCTTCATAGGGTTCTTCGCCACCCTCATATTCCAGAAAACAAAAGTGCCAGATTTGCTCATACTGGTCATTCTTGGATTGATACTCGGTCCTGTCGCCACGACCTACTTTGGGATCGAGCTCATCCCGCACAACATTTTGGATTTCGTGATGCCCTATTTCGCCGCACTCGCTCTTGTGATAATCCTTTTTGACGGCGGACTCAACCTGAACTTTGACCTGGTGCTGAGGAAGATAAACATCGCCTTCATCCACACGATGGTGGCATTCATTCTGACGATCGTCTCTGTTGCGTTAGTTGCTCACTTCATCCTCGGCTACCCCTTGATCTTGGGTATTCTGCTTGGATGTGTCCTTGGAGGCATCAGCGGAGCGGTGGTCATCACCTTAGTGAGAAGAATGAAGATAAGTGAGGAGACCAAGACGGTGCTCACCCTCGAATCCGTTCTGACGGACGTCATATGCATTATTGTTGCTTTGGCCCTCTTGGAATTCATCGTAGGAACGGAAGACCCGGCGGGCGCGGTCACCAGTCTCTTTGCAGGCTTCTCGATTGCATTCTTTGTCGGACTGATATTCGGGATTGCCTGGCTGAAGATACTCAGGAGGCTGTACGGCAAGCCGTTCTCCTTCATGATCACAATTGCTGCTCTCTTCATGCTCTACGGCATTGTCGAGTTCGTGGGCGGAAGCGGAGCGATGGCCGCTCTGATATTCGGTCTGGTCCTCGGAAACAAGGAAGAGATTGCCAGGATGTTCAAGATCAAAACTAAGTTCGTGATTGATGAGAAGATAAAACAATTCCATTCTGAACTTTCCTTTGTTGTCAGAACGTTCTTCTTCGTTTTCTTAGGTTTGGTCTTCACCCTTTCCTTGAGCGACGATATGGCGGTCACGACACCCATACCAGGCTTGGATCTTCTGAACAACACCGCTACTCTCTTTATTCTCGGTGTAATCATAATCTTCATAGTTCTGATGGCAACCCGTTATCTGGCTTCCGTCATCACCACAAGAATACATCCGGAGAGCAGGGACGACAGATTCGCAATATGGATTATGATGGGGAGAGGACTGGCCGCGGCAGTCTTGGCATCTCTGCCCTTCACGATTGCTGCTTTCAGGGAAGGGACTGCGTACTACGATCTCATGAGCCCATACAAGGAACAGTTCCTGAACATAGCATTCTTGATAATCGTCATGAGCGTGGTGGTCACTACAATGGGAGTCGTCATGTCTGAGAGAAGAAGAGCGGGATTGCATCCCATCGATATAGAGAAAATGAGACTCCAGAGAAAGCAGGAAGCGATGAAGAAGAGGGAACTGAAGGCGAAGATGGAACAGGAAAGAAGAATTAGGATTCATAAGAAGAAGCACAGAAAAAGGAAAGAGGAGAGGAGGAAGCCGAAGCAATAGCTCCTCCTGCCATGTGATGCCTAAATCTTCTCCTCACCATGCATGTAAATCACTCGTTGCGGGAACGGAATCTCTATGTTTTCTTCCTTGAAGCGTTTGTCAATCAATTCCTTCAGTTCGCTCTCCACGCGCCACTTGTTCTCGACCGCGTCTAACCAGAAAATCACTTTCAGATTGACGCTCGAGTCCGCAAACTCCGTCACCCGGAACACGGGATCCTGTTTGTCGCCTTTCAGGACGTTTGGATGGCTCTTCACGAGATCAAGCAACACTTTCTTGACACGATCCATGTCCGTTCCATATGCCACGCCGATCGTGATACTGGATCTACCCCTGGCATCAGGCATGGTCACATTCACGACCCTCTGTTCGGCCAACATGTTGTTGGGCAGGACTATCATCTCATGAGTGGCCATATGGTACAACTTCGTGCTTCTCAGGCCCACCCAAGCAACTCTGCACACCTCTCCTGAGTTCAACTTTATCAGGTCGCCCGCTTCGAAAGGTCGGTCCAGCATCAGGAATATCCCACTGAAGAAGTTGGAGAGCGTGTCCTGGGCTGCGAAAGCAATGATAAGACCCATCACCCCCATTCCTGCCAGGAACAACGTTATGTCATAGCCGAGAGACTGCATGACGAATATCATCCCAATAAGGATTATGACCACTCCCCCCACCTTACCGATGACGGGTATCAATCGATCATCCAAATCGGTCTGGGTCTTCGCCGAGAGTATCCGGCCGTAGTAGATGAGGATGTCTTTGAAAAGCTTGTATGCTATCCAGGTGAACAATATGACCATCACAAGGCCGAAAACCGTGTCGAAAAGGCCTGCCATATCGGACGGGAGCCCGATTATGCCAAGACAGATGGCAAGCCCCGAAATCACAATCATAATGAAAATCGGCCCTTTCATTATCTCAACAATCATGTCATCCAGACGGGTTTCAGTGTGAGCGACTGCCCTTGCAAAGACCTTCGTAATAAGAACCACAAGTCCAGCTAACAATACCCATATCAGAAAGCTCACCAGGAAGGCACCCCACTTGTTGTCCAGGGGAGCGGGGAGGGGGTTGTCGTAGGGCCAGAACAGAATGAACAGCTTCCCTTCTGGATCGGCAGGATGTGTAATACCCGTCAGTCGATTGGTGGTGTAGAAGGTCTCTTCGAAGTCATCTCCTGTGCTTATGTTGATCGCTCTGATAGACAACCCGATTGATACCGTTGCCTCCCCCCCATCGGAAGGAGCAGTGACAATAAGGGAGACATCCTTGCAGCTATCATCACTTTGATTCGGTCCGATGTATTCATATGTCGGGGAGGCCCGGGCTTGGAAAATGGTCTCATTGATGACGGGAGTCAACCCTATGTGGTAGCGGTCCCCTCCTTGGTTGCACAATATCCATGTGTAGGTTATCTCCTCGTCCAGATGTAAGTCGGCTTCGTGATCACCGACGGGGATGACCAGGATATCAGTCCCGTCCAACTGATCCTCTGCGAGCGCATTCAGACTGAAGAATGACAATAACATCAGGCAGAACACAAAGACCATCGCAGTTCTTCTGGGCATGGGGCAGGCAATGGAGAGACGACTAATAAACCTTCTCAATGTGCATCTCAATAGTATTAAATACGGACCCATTTCTAAGCAGAAACATGGAGATTCTCTCCCTCCTGAGGTTTCTGGTTGGTGGCATTTTCCTAGGCTTTGCCGCAATCTCTGATGTGAGGACAAGGAGGGTTCCGAACCGAGTGTGGATCCTTCTTGGTTTGGTTGGTTTCATCATCCTCGCGTGGGACCTGCAACAGAGATTCCAGACCAGTTGGGTACACTATCTCATCTTCATTCCGGCAGGGGTGCTTTTGTTTGAAGTGTACATTGACAGAGACCCGATCATTGATGACGAAGGATTCCATTTCGTTCCGTTGGCATTTCTCCTATACGGGCTCGCAGTGGTGGTCTTGATTGCACAGGTCTACTTGCTGTGGGGAAATCCAGAGCAGATGCATCTCTTCTATCAGTTACTGACCATACCTATCATGATAATTGTAGCTCATATTCTATATCAAACCGGTCTGTTGAGAGGGGGCGCGGACGCAAAAGCCCTGATGTCCCTGGCGGTATTGGTCCCCTTCTACCCGATGTTCTACGACTTTCCCCTTGTGAGTATGAATGCTGGTGTTGCGGATATTATGAGCATTGCGTTTCCATTCGCGCTGGTGATCTTGATGAACAGTGCCATCCTGATGATCTTCATTCCCTTGGTTTTCCTGGCAATAAACGCCAAGAGAAGGGATTTGGAGTTTCCGCAGTGCTTGGTCGGATATAAGGTGAAGCTGAATGAATTTCCGAGATTTGCTTGGCTGATGGAGAAAGTTGAGAATGGGAAGGTTCGAATTGTCCTCTTTCCCAGGAGGAGCGGGAACCAGAAAAGAGAGGTTCGAGTGCTTCTCGAAATGGGAAGAGACAAAGCCTGGGCGACCCCTCAGTTGCCTTTCATGGTTCCAATGTTCTTTGGATTCCTGATATCCTTCCTAGTGGGCAATCTGATAATGGGGCTAGTGTACTCGTTTGTATGATTTGCGCAACCTTCGATGCACGTGGATAACATCAAAAAATCTTTATATCCAATTAGCCTTGGAACACATTGGTATGACGGCCACAGCGGTGGGGATACACCTGGTCTCATCCCGAACCCAGAAGTGAAGCCCACCTACGTTCTCTGCGGTACTGTGGTGCGCGAGCCCACGGGAAGTTTAGCCCCTTCGGGGGTCGTGGACCTCTGGCCTAGGTACGGGAGCTGGTTTCCAGCGGCTTCGGCCAACGGTTATCGGTAACCCGTGCTGCTTTAACGGCCTTCTGGTGCATGGAAAGCCGTCAGCCACCTCACTCTTCTTCCTCGTCTTTTCCATTGGTCCGGTCCTGCTTATATCTCCACACAAAGAAGATGGCGAAAACACTCACAATCGGAATGACGAATGTATCGAATTCTGGAACCCTAACCACCGTATAGTCACTGCTTTCCTCAAGCGGGTATTCGTTCACGGTGGTGTAGTTGAGAAATGCCCAATTCGTGAGATACACACCATCAGGGGCGGTGGCGTTAACGGTCACGGTTATCGTGAACGAATGGATGCCAGGATCTACGTCATAGAAATGAAAGACATAGGTGAGGCCCAATTGAGACTCGTACGGAACACTAGAGGAGGTGAAGGTTGTGTATATCGGAATTGTATCGTTCACCCAGACATGGGCTGCAGTCCCGTTTCCGGTGTTGTTGTAGTAAATCGTGTAGGTGATGGGATCTCCAGGTCCGGCATCGGTCACATCCGCAATCTTGACAACCGCGATAACTGGCCTGACTATGACCATCGTCTTGTTAGCACTAGACCATTCCATTGGCTGTCTGAACACATCTGTGTAGTTCAATTCCACGAAGTTGTTGAACTGTGTTCCATCAACAGTCCCATTATTGACCCGTACCGTGATAGTGAACGAGTTCTGCGTGTTTGGGGCAACATTGGTGAATTCCCAGTAGTAGGTGCTCCCGGAAAAGGACTGATAAGGTTCGCTGGAAGATACGTACGTAACTTCATCAGGAAGTGTGTCGTTTATCCAAACGTCCTTGGAGATACCCCCGCCCGCGTTGTTGTAATAGACAGTATAGGTGAAGGTGTCACCCGGAGCAGCGGTGTTCTGGCTAGATGTCTTCTCCACCGTTATCCTTGGCCGGTGTCTCTCATTGTATTTGCCCTTCGTTGGGGAAGTGGAAACATACCAATCGTCCTTGTCAGCGTCCGTATCCTCAGGTTTGCCGTCCGTTGCGCCCTTGAATCGAGCCCAGCTCTCTCCGCTTTTGAGTCTAGGCAATTTCGTAGCATCCACCACTGTTCCCGTCGAGTCCACTAAACGGACATCGACTGATTTGTCTTTTATCGAATTCGCGGGTAGGTCGAAGGCCAAATACTCACTCCCGCTCATCCAAGCCCCAATAGAAACGGCCCCAAACGTGTGGACCGTTTTCCATTTTCCCTTGTCCTTCACTTGAAACTCCCAATTGTCCAGATTGATTGCTGAAGATGTAGGGTTCGCCAGCTCGAACCACTCACCTGTATTCCCTGGGGAGTAGATTTCGTTCAGGACGACATTGTCACCGGCAGGAGATCTGGTTCCGATAGCCTCGGCCCTCGAACGGCCTATGGCTTGGTCTGAGAGATCGGAGGCGGACTGCCAGTCCACAATGTGGAAGAGCGCGAAGAAGTCGGGCGCCAAGGGTTGGATGGAGGACACGGGAACAGATAGCTCCAATGTGTTGGTATCCAAGCTCACTTGACTGAGATTTTCCACAAGAACCCAGGGGATGTTTCCTCCGTTGTATTTGTATAGACCCTTCAAGAGAGGAACCCCATTCCTTCCGGAAATTGCTATGAGGTAATCCATCCCGTAGGTCTGACCACCGAAATCAACGGGCAAACCTGTGGAGGCGTTATCAGCATCCAAGAGTATCGAGATCTTGTCCACTCCCATCAATTCCGAGATAGAAATAGGACCGATGTAAACTGAGACATTCTTGTTCGCGTAGTCTGGATGGAAATCGGCTGGAATGGTTGTGTTCAGCCAATAGTCAGACCCTACCGGGTAGTCAATGATGTTGTCACCATCAACATCATGGTTGGTCAGTCTGTCCGGAGTCTCATCATTGTTGAAATCACGTGGATGCAGATCCATTTCATCCGGGACGGTATCCCGATCGCTGTCCATAACAGAAGGTCCTATGGTGGGCCTTTGCCTGAATGTCGGGATATCGATCCCTCCCAACATCCTTCCGTCAACTTTCATGTAGAATGAAGCTGTGATTCCAATCTCGAGAGCGTAGCTTCTAAGGTCAACATTCTCATTCATCAACGCACCGGTTTGACCTCCCACAACGTCGTTGTCAGCATCCATTCTTATCGAGCTTGAACCCCAATCACCGAAGGCTCCGTCAATCGTTATGGGTGGTGCGACATCACAGTACACTCTCGTAAGGGCAACATCCCGAAGAGACAGAGTCGCGTTCGAGACAAATCCACTAACGCTGAGACCTATGTACCGACCCGGTGGCACATCAGTGAAGACTGCTGTCACGATTAAAGTCAATCCTTCATCCACATCAATGTCCACATCCAGTACGGCCAAATCCGTGAAGAAGTTGCCTGAAGAGATCTGTTCATCTGGCACGCTATTCGCATCGTAATCGACATACAGAATGAGATCCACTGAAGTATCCGGGACGTTTCCCGTCTTGGTGATATTGATTTGAGAGATGTGAGCTCTTCCGTTTGCAGCGTCCATGTCAAGCCTCAGGAAATGCACGGGACCACTGGTATCGACAATCTCTGGGGCAATGGTAGTCTGAACGACCTGAAGGACATCCTTCTGAGGGCTGATGATTGCATCAGCGAAATCGCGGTTGCCAGAAAAGTCAGAAGTTGCCACGATGACTTTCGGTGTCCCCTCGGCCTTCACGCGGAAAAGGACTTCAAGCTCGCTGTCACCAATGGCCGTGGTTGCGGATCCAATCTTCCGGAAGCCGTTCCAGTCATTCCTGCGCACCGTTTCCCTGAATTCATACATGGCACTCTGATGAACCGAGTTGTTCCACCCAAAGGCCTCAATGAGATAGTCCGAGCCGATTCCCCCAACGGGATACCCAGTGGACGGGTCATCATCATGATCAACGAAGATGTAGATGGATTCGACCCCACTATTGCTCGAACCGTTGAGAATCGTGCCTTCCACCTCGGCATAAACGTACACCGTGTTCTTGTGCCCGTCTATCTTGTATGAGATAATGTTCACATCTGGGTTCCCAATCTGGTCCAGATCTGAATCGGAGAATGACCTGACACCCAGCCAGTCGTCGAAATTCCCGTCGATTGTGATTCTTGAGACATCTTCACTAGGGGCCATCATGCCGAAAATAAGTGGTGCAAGTATCAGAACAGACATTACAGCGGCGAGACCTCCCAACGCTTTCGGCCATTGCGCATCCCTGGGCGTGAAGCGTGGCATATGCCTGGCAGCTCTTCCGTTAACAAGGCCGTTCCCGTTTATGAGGCCGTTGACTAAACCGTTGACCCTACCTACCCCATTCACCAGACCGTTCACCAGTCCGTTTACGAGACCGTTGAGCCGGCCTATGCCATTGATCAGCCCGTTGACCCTTCCCATGCCGTTAATCCGGCCGTTGACCCGGCCATTGACTCGACCGTTCACACGACCGTTGACCCGGCCGTTCACCATTCCGTTAACGAGGCCATTCGTTCTTCCCAACTTCTGGATGAGCCCCTTTCCCGAAGTCTTGCCTTCGAGGAGACCCATCTTCCTCAGACCCGCAAGGTCGTTTACCTCCTTGAGCCTCTCCTGCCTGGCGGACTCGATAGCCTTATCATAACTTGCCAGAGCTTCCTCGTGCTTGCCGATCTTGTCAAGAAGTTCTCCCCTTGTCTGCCAGGCCTGTTTGAGAGTCGGATCCGCTCTGAGAAGTTCCTCGTAATGTTCAATCGTTCTCTCGATTTCTTCTTTCTCATCCACAAGGCGGGGTTCTTCCAGTTCAATGCCCGGGACCTCGAGGCCCTCCCTCTCTTTGACGATATTGAGGACTTCGAGCTTGTATTCCCCCTCCTTCTCGGGATCGAGCTCTGCCAGTCGGTCATAGCACTCGATTGCTTCGTCAAGTCTGCCCAACTCAATCAAAATGAAGGCTTTCTTCTTCCAGGCCCTCTCCAAAGTGGGATCTACTTCCAATAGACTTTCGTAATGTCGGAGTTCTTCCCCCAGCCTTTGTACGCCTATCCCTTCCTCCCTCTCACTGATTCGCTTCCATCTCTTGAGGAAATCCTTAGCCAGGGCCTTGTCTTCTCTTGGCTTCTTCTCTAGGACATGTTTCTCCAAGGCCCTCCTGAACTCTTCCTCTGGAGGGCCTTTGATATCCTTCTCCAGCTCTTCCAGTTGGTCCTCAAGCTGCTCGACGAGTCTTTCGAAGTCTTCGTCCCTTTCTGGTTCTTCTTCGAAAGTGACTCCGCAATGGGGACATTTCCGGATGTCCTGTGCGATGAACCTACCACAAGCTGGGCACAGATACAAGGCTGGTTCTTCCTCTTCCTCCTCTTCTACAATCTCAGGCTCTGGAGCCAGCTCTTCCTCCGCTGGCACCTCTTCAAAAACAGCTCCGCAGACTTCGCATTTCTTGGCGGACTTGCTGATGAACGCACCGCATTCTGGACAAAGATAAAGAAAGGCTTCCTCTTCTTTTATCCGAGCAATCTCTTGGGCATAGTCCTTCAGGCGCTTCGCCAGTTCCTTGCCTATGCCTTCGACCTTTGCTATCTCCTCGATTTCTGCCTCACGCAGCGATTCTGGAGTGGTGAAACCCGCTTCCTTCAGCCATTTGGCCCTCCGTGGGCCGACTCCAGGTATGAGAGAAATCCATTGGAGGAAGTCTTCTTCCATTCATAACATTTAGCTCTGAACAATATATAAACCGTTTATCGCTCTGGAATCACCTGTTTTGACGATAAATCGGAAATCTCTCGAACAGAATTTTGTAAATCCTATGCCAGCACTGTTGCGAAGGGGTCGGTCGAGACATTCAGGATGCTTTTCTCGGCCCCTAAGGAGATTTCAACGATGAGAGAGACGCTTGCCCTTCTCACAATCTTCGGTTTCAGACCCTCACCGTCCAGCTTCTTGAGAATGTTCTTCTGGAACGTTTTCTGCCTGGTGAAATTCCCCTCCCTCTTCTTCTTCAGGATGTCAGTGGGGAAGTACCTGGTGTAGATGCCGTCCTGTATCTTGGATGCCAGGCCAAGCTGTTCCAGTTTCTGGGTCGAACGTGTTGCGGTTTGGCTGCTTATTCTCATGGATTTGGCGAGATCGCTTTGAGTTGAGCCGGGATTGTCGACCAGATGGACGTAGACCTTACGCATTCTCTCTTCGCTCAGGAGCTCGAATACCCCCAGAGTGTCCTGTGAGACGAGCCCCGCTGGATAGTACAACGTCCTTCTTCCTGAGACCTTGCTCACCACCAGTTCTCCTTCCCTGAGTTTGTTCAGATGCCACTTCGCGGTATTGGGTGAGACCTCCAGGGCTTTGGATATGTCAGAAAGATGAGAACAAGGACGGATGCAGAGATACTCGAACAGCCTTCTCCTAACGGGGTTCATGAGAAGTGATATTCCTCTTCTCCCTTCCTTTTCCTCTGGCTCCTTGCGACCAATCATTCTCTGGAAGGCTCTTCCAACCCCCTCCGGCATCTATTCACCAGAGTACTCATTCAGGATGCTTTCTATAAGATTGGAGGCTTTCATGTCCTTGAAGTCGACATCCTTGAGTTCGTCCAGCGCCTTTTCCAATCTTGAGAATACTTGAGGCGGAATGTCCGATTTCTTCTCGAGCAGTTTCTTCTTCATCTCTTGAGGAATCTTGTCGGTTGTCCCCTTTTCGAAATCGCCCTTCTCAACCACCAGACCGAGGCCTTTCATTATGTAGTAAGGATGGGACAGTTCACTGTGCCGGCTGCTCCTGCACTTCACGATCTTCATCGTCCGGCTGACTCCCCCTTCAAGCGGGATATATCGAAGATGAATAACACAGTCCGCCAGGTACATCGGGATTATTGTTTCCGTACCTGAGAGGTCGCCAGTTCCACCATGTTCTTCAAGCGTCGAAAGAACCGTGCCGACCTTCCTCATTTCCTTGAGCATGAAACTGATGAGGTCCCTCTGTTCGTACGGGTCCTTCGTCGACCACATCACAGGGGTAAGAGGATCGATGGCAATCCTTGCCCTTGAGCCACCCCAGTCAGAAACGAAAGCGGGAAGTTCCTTCTTGATAAAGGTTGAGAACTCCCTGCCGGAAGCATCTATGAAGACCAAGAGCTCCTTGTCCAAATACTCCAGAATCTCGCTCCACCCCATCTCGACAGCTTCCCTGATGATCTGCTCCTTGTTCTCGTCCAGGCTTACGAAAATGCCTTCCTGCCCCCCTTCCAAGCCCCTCCTGATAAATTGCGTCGCGAAGGTGGTCTTGCCAGCACCGGATGAACCAATGACAACTGTAGTAGAATTCTCGTTGATCCCGCCATCCAGAAGCTCATTGAGCCCATAGATGCCGCTCTTTATCTTCTTCATCTTCTGATTCCAACAAAAGGAGCATATAAGAATGTTTTGTCAAGAATATTGAGAGCGCGGAATCTCTCTCCATTCCGAAGACAAGAAAGCGGATCCTCACATGTTTAAATAATTCAACAAGAATAGAAATAGGAAGGTCAGAGAACCGGACAATCGATATCTTTATACAAATCCTATCACATGTCGGTCTGCGATTTTCCTGGAACGTCAAGGGATGGTATGACAGTCGTAGCCAGCAAGGAAATAGAGGACTATTTCGAGAGCCTAGACCAATCTTCGTCCAAATGCTACAGGATCGCGGAGAGGGCGAGGAAGAAAGGGTTTGATCCCCAGCTCCATGTGGAGATTCTGAAGGCGGACGATCTTGCTTCCAGAGTGGAACAACTGCTCGGTGATTACACCAACAAGGGCGTTTCCAGGAGGATAAGGGAGCTCAGCAAGAGAATGGACCGAGAGGAGGTCTCCCTTCAGATAGCGAGAGAGATTGCAAAGAATACAAATGGCTCAAAGGAAGAGGCTCTGGAAAAGGCAATCCGCACCGGACTGGCGATACTCACTGAAGGAATTCTGGTCGCACCTCTCGAGGGAATTGCATCCGTCAAGATAGGGAAGAACCTCGATGGAAGCACGTACGCAGACGTGTACTATGCAGGACCCATCCGATCGGCCGGGGGCACGGGCCAAGCACTGAGCGTCCTAATCGCGGACGTGGTCAGAAGAGACCTTGGCATCGGACGATACAAACCCACCAAACAGGAAGTGGAGCGTTTCAAGGAGGAGATTCCGCTCTACAAGCGCTCCCAACACCTCCAATACACGCCAACGAGCGAAGAGATAGAACTGATGGTCAGCAATTGCCCAGTGTGCATAAACGGAGAAGGCACAGAGGACGAGGAGATATCCGGGCACAGGGACCTTCCGAGGATAGGCACCAACAGGGTCAGAGGAGGCGCCTGCCTGGTGACAGCGGAGGGATTGTGCCTGAAGGCTCCGAAGATACAGAAGCACGTGAGGAACCTGAGAATAGATGGGTGGGATTTCATTGGCAAGTTCATTAGGCGGAGAGGAAGTGAAGATGAGGAAAGGGTGGAACTCAAGCCGGATGACACGTACATCCGCAACATAATCGCGGGAAGACCGGTACTGGCACATCCTAGCAGGAAGGGGGGATTCCGTCTCAGATACGGAAGAACGAGGGCAACGGGTTTGGCCGCCTTGGGTGTGAATCCCGCGACCATGACAGTTGTTGGCGAATTCATAGCTGTTGGAACTCAGATGAAGATCGAACGACCTGGCAAGGCCTGCGCTGTCACCCCCTGCAGTGATATCGAGGGACCTCTTGTCGTGTTGAAGAACGGTGATTTCATCAGATTGGACGATTACGAGGAAGCAAAGAGTCTCGACCCACAGATAGAAAGGATAACCGACCTAGGTGAGTTGCTCGTCCCGTTCGGTGAGTTCCTAGAGAACAATCACATGCTTGTCCCTGGGTCCTACTCGCTCGAGTGGTACCGCCAGGAGTTGTTGAGCAAATGCGAGGATCTGCCGGAGGACTGGGAATCGCCCACGCCCTCCCGGGCCTTTGAGATAGCCGAGTCACTGGACGTTCCCCTGCATCCAGATTACAACCTGTTTTGGCACGATCTGGAAATGGAAGACCTGAGAAGGCTGAGGGAGTTCTTGAGCCAAGAAGGTAAGTTTGAGAACGAGAGACTGTACTTGCCAAAGGAAGAGGAGATGAAGGAACTCCTCATTCAGCTCGGAGCACCGCATCGCGTGGAGGACGAGGATGTAGTAGTTGAACATCATTCTTACGCCATTGTGAGGTGCCTTGGTCTTGAGGTCGAGGATTCGAAGCTCACACCGATGGGCGAGATCGAGGGCGAGGATCCACTGGAATGCGTTTCGAGACTTGCAGGAGTGACTGTGAGACCGAAATCATCCACCCGCGTGGGGGCGAGAATGGCACGGCCGGAAAAGGCAAAGGAGAGGAAAATGAAACCACCTCCACATTCTCTATTCCCACTCGGAACGGCAGGAGGGGCTCAGCGTCTTGTGCAGCAAGCTCTTTCGAAAGGAACAATCACAATCGAGGTGGGGAAGCGGATATGCGAGGAATGTGGGAAAAGATGGTTCTTGTCGAAGTGCACCTGTGGAGGACACACAAAGCCAATTGGAGAACCGATGCCAGTCGAGATAAGATTGGATAAACTGTATCGTGCTGCGACAGAACGGCTCGGGGAACGCAACATCCCGAACATCAAGGGCGTAAGGGGAATGATATCCAAAGACAAGACTCCCGAAGCACTGGAGAAAGGGATTCTCAGAGCGAAGCATGGCGTATACGTCTTCAAGGACGGGACCTGCAGATACGACATGACTGACGTCCCGTTGACCCACTTCAAACCGGCAGAGATCGGGTTGAGACTTTCGCAAGTCAAGGCCCTGGGCTACCAAAAGGATGTGAAAGGGAATCCAATCGAGGACGAGAAACAAGTGATTGAGCTCCGCCCTCAGGATTTCATCGCCTCCTCTTCGTGCGGAGACTACCTGGTGAGAGTGTCCAATTTCATTGACGATCTCTTAGTGAAGGTGTACGGACTGAAGCCGTTCTATTCGGCCGAGAAGAGGGAGGACCTAATTGGATGTCTTTTGGTTGGACTGGCCCCTCACACGTCAAGCGGTGTTCTTGCCCGGCTGATAGGCTACACTGACGCTCGCGTGGGATATGCTCATCCTTATTTCCATGCAAGCAAGAGAAGGAACTGCGACGGGGATGAGGATTGCGTCATGCTTCTCTTGGATGGACTAATCAATTTCAGTCGGTCCTTCCTGCCTGAGAAACGTGGAGGGCTCATGGATGCCCCACTCGTACTCACTCCAAGGATAGATCCCAGCGAGATAGACAAGGAAGCATACAGCATCGATCTGGGAACCTCTTATCCGCTCGAGTTCTACGAAGCCACGACAAGGTATGAGAACCCAAGAGACGTGGAGGACCTTGTGGACACTGTTGGCAAGAGGATAGGAACGGTACTCCAATATGAGGGATTCGGTTTCACGACCGACACGGAGGACATAGCGAGGGGACCGCTCAAATCCGCGTACACTCACGGATCCATGATATCCAAAATGGAGAAGCAGCTGGAATTGGAGAAGAAGATAAGGGCGGTGGATGCCTCGGACGTGGTCTCAAGGACCATTGTCCACCATTTCCTTCCGGATATCATAGGCAACATGAACGCGTTCTCCACTCAGAAGCTGAGATGCACCAAATGCAACGCCAAGTTCCGCAGAATGCCTCTGGGCGGGAGATGCCTGAAATGCGGAGGGAACCTCACGCTGACCGTCCATGAGAAATCAGTGAAGAAGTACCTGGAGATATCGAAGGAAATCTCTAAGAAATACGGTGTTTCCAACTACCTTCAGCAAAGACTGGAATTGATTGAATGCGCCATACAGTCCCTCTTCACTAACGAAAGGGTTCAGCACCTCAAGTTGGACGATTTCTGTTAGGCGGTCTGCCGAGAAAGAATTAAGAAGTGTTTCAATATAGAGAACAGGCTGGTCGTAGTCAATGAAAGTAGCCATATTTCACGATTTCATGAGCTCGATTGGCGGAGGGGAGAAGTTGACTCTTACGCTTGCTCGAGCTTTGGGTGCTGACGTCTACACAACGGACCTGGAACAAGAGACAGTGTCCAAACTGGGTTTCAATGACGTGAGGATCACTGACCTGGGTCCTCTCCCAAAGAAACCGCCTCTGAAGCAGATCAATGCCTCAATCAAGTTCAAGGGGTTCCGTCCAAAGAAGAAGTACGACTTCCACGTGTTCTCTGGCAACTGGTCCCACTACGCCGCGAGAAGACTCCATCCCAACCTGCTGTACTGTCACACTCCGGTCAGAGCCTTCTATGATCTGAGGGACTGGACGCTCGAGAATCTGGACAGTGGGTCCCAAAGACTCGCCGCAAAGATATGGATCGCCGCTCACAAATGGTTCAATGAGAGGTCCATCCGAAACGTGGACGGGATTGTGGTGAACAGCGAGAATGTGAGGCGGAGGGTCGGAAGATACTACGACAGGGACGCGGTCGTTGTTCATCCTCCCGTTCCCACAGGGAAGTTCAGATTTTCCCAAGTGGGCGATTTCTGGCTGTCCGTGAACAGATTGTATCCTGAAAAGAGAATCGACCTCCAGATCGAGATTTTCAGGAGACTTCCGGAGGAGAAGTTGAAGATAGTTGGTGGGTTTGCCCTTGGCGACCACTCGAAGTCATATATCTCGAGATTGGGTGAAACTCCACCTAACGTGGAGCTGCTGGGCTCGGTCGGGCAAGAGGATTTGGTCGACTTGTACTCAGAATGCAAGGGCTTCATCGCCACGGCCGTCGACGAGGACTTTGGAATGACACCTGTGGAGGCCATGGCCTCTGGGAAGGTCGCCCTTGTCACGGACGAAGGAGGATACCGGGAGACCGTTGTTGACGGCGAGACTGGCTGGCTTCTTCCCCCGGATGCGGAGGCTTTTGCAAAGAAAATTGGGGAGCTGCCCAAAGAGAAACTGGAAAGCATGCGGGAGAACTGCATTGAAAGGTCAGGGAAGTTCGACGAGGAGGTGTTCATCGCCAGGATGAAAGAGGAGATACAACGGGGCCTACAACAAACGTAAAGTACTCCATTCTGCATTGAACTGCAATGCGCAAGTCAACCGGCTTTGCCCTCCTTTCCATATTCCTCATTGCCCTTTTCTTGCGCTTTCTCCCGCTCACGAGACACCTGTTCTGGGGTGCCGATTTCGGAGAGTACTACTTCCTCACCAGGGATTTGGTTTCCAATGGCCATCTTGCCCTCCCCTATTACGGATGGGGTTTCACCTATCCATATTTCCCGGGTATGTTCATCCTGGGCGGAATTCTGGGATCTACCAGTGCATCCATTTCAGTCTCTACCGCCCTGATACCTGCCTTTCTTGCCGCCTTCACGGTCTTCCCCATCTTCCTTATGGGGAGGGAGCTCTACCACGAGGACGCACCTGGTCTGATCGCTGCGGGGATATCAGCAGTCGCCTTGCCAGCAGTATACGTGACCTCTCACGCAATGCCGGGCTCAATCGGGGAATTGCTGTTCATCTTCTGCATATTCTTATTCTGGAAAGCGCATACCAAACCGAAAACATACTACCTCCTCTATCCAGCCTCGCTTGCACTGGTCATTACACATCATCTGTCCGCCTATTTCTTGATAATCGTCCTTGTGACCGCGATCTTCTTGCGAGAATTCGTTTCTAAAAAGAGCGATGTTGAGAAGCTGAGACGGAGTGTTGTCTTCGTGACGTTCCTTGTGTTCATGAACTTCCTCTATTGGATTGCTTACGCCACACCCTTCCGCGATGTCATCCTCTCCAAAGTCTACTTGAGTTGGTGGGGGGTCATACTGGCATTCGTTCTTCTCATGGTTGTTCTCTTTGCCATTATCAAACTCCGAAGAAGAATCGACTGGGGGTATCGTCCTGAGTATCCCAGATTGAAGGACAGACTGAGCCTGATGGTGGTTTCATTCATTGGGATTTATGTTATCATGGCGATAATAATCCTGGTGGCAATCCCAGGTACCACCGTCGCGCTTGATGCCTCCGCGGCAATTTTCTTTACTCCGCTCATGATACCGATTGCTGTTGCGATGGCGGGAAGAAGATTCTCAGATTTCGCAAGAAAGGGCTATGACCTGACGAGCTGGTTCATCGCGATCCTTGGCTCTCTCGTTCTCGGAACTCTGTTCGCAAGCGACGTCATCGTTCCTTATAGACATATGCAGTACATGATTGCTCCTATGGCCTTGGTGGCTGGCTTTGGAATCACGAGGATGTCCGGGCTCTTCGGTGTGACCAAGAAGAAAGGGAAGGTGATGGTCGGAGCGCTGGTCATCGCTCTTCTGGTCGCTCTGGCATCCACATCCTATCCTCCGAGGAAAATCCTGGCAGGACACCAGGAAGGAATTGAAGCGGAATTGGTCTCGTGTGCCCAGTTCTCTGGCCTGTATGCGGATGGTCTTATCGTTTCCGACCACAGAGCATCCACAATCATCTTTGGGTTCGGAGAGAGAAACGCCACTTGGGACACCGCACCAGATTCTCTGCTGGCAGACACATTTGAAGATGCTGTAACTGAAATGCGGGAGGTGAATTCACCTTCCGGAAAAAAGAGGGTCGATTATGCTGTTCTCGACAAAGACATGGAGATAGGTGCCATGATATATCCATGGGATCCTGCCCATGTTATGAGCACGGAAGCGATCGAGAAGTTCGACAAATCGCCATATATGAAGCTCTACGACAATGGCTATTCAAGACTCTACTATGTCAACTGGGGGTTGGTGCAAACCGGCTAGACCCATTTTCATCTTGCAGACCTTTCCTTTCATATGGATGGGGGCCTGTCCTCCTCGTTTCTTCACAAGACCGCGATATTCTGCCTGATGAGCAGAACCCTGCAACATTGAAGACACACGAAGATGTGACTGCTGTTATTCGAGACATTGAGCATATATCTCGACAACTTCTTTCGCGATTCTCTCTGGGTCATGCACCTTTTTCGTGTATTCGATACCTTTCCTACCGATCCGATTCCACTCGTCTTTTTGCTCAATTGTCTTCCGAAGTTTTTCCAAGAAATTTCTCTCAGTCACTCTGATTATGGGAACCTTGCCGTACTGAGTATAGAGGTTCGGGTCATAGGATGAAAGCACGACCTCCCCCAAAGACATTGCATCAATCGAAACAAGACCATACATCCCGAAATCTGAAACCTGGTCCACAACCACGTCACAAGTCCGCATTATATCATCAGCTTTCCTATGGTCACATTTCTCCACGACCAACAACTCAATTCCTTCGCCACGGAGTGTTGTGACACCCCCCATTCTCGATTCTGCGATAGCACTTCCTGAAAGCAACTTGCGGAAACTAGAGATTATGTAGTCCGTCCCTTTCTTCTTTCTGTCGGTTGGAAAATGGCCCAGTCGAATTCTCATATCATCATGCCTGACTGATTTGATCGGAGGGGAGACATGCGGATTCGGTATCCATGTCGCCTTGACGTATTTCTGCAAATCGGGGGTGGAGCAAAGGACGGCATTACACATGAACAGATGGTGCAAGCCACCTCCTTCTCTGGCATCCGTTCCGTGAAAATGGGCCACAACCGCTTTTTTCCTGGGAAAGAATCTGTACACGTAGACATAGGAGTCTGTCAAAGCCATTCCGCCGTGTATATGAACCACATCGAATTCTCTTACCCACTTCCTAATCATTGGAAGTCCGAGCTTCTTTGAAAAGAAAGACTTCGAGGACCCAAACTCGAAATCACACTTGTATCCTAGGTAGTCCTGTTTGTCGATAAGAACAGCCGCTTGGTGTCCGAGTTTTTTCTGTTCAGCTGCAAGTCTTCCAGCTATGTTCGCAGGGTTGTTGATGTGGAGTATGTTCATGGGCCCGTTCCCCGTGTCAGATGAATCGGTGTTCGCCAATCCGATATTCCCTAATCATTACCTCCCACAATCTCTTCGTAGATGCTGTCAACTTCCTTGGCATAGGTGGACACAGAAATCGTGTCTCTTGTTTCGAGAGCGTGTTGGCTCATTTCCTTGCGCAAGGAATCGTTCCCGTGAAGTTCCCTAATCCATTTGAGTGCTTCCGTGATGTCTTGAACAAGAAGGACGTTCTTTTTGTCAGTGAGAGGATGCAGTTTTCCTGGCGACAGCCTAATGGTAGGTTTCCCGCAAGCGATCGCCTCGAACGTGAATCTACCCACACCTGGCGCAACAGTTAGATTGATGGCCATATCACAACTGTTGATCAGATGAGGTATCATCTCGTTGGGCATGTCTCCGACCAGCTTGGTGTTTCTCCATCCTGCTTCCGGACTCTTATATCCTCTCCCAGCGATGATGAGATTGATATCATCAGGCAAGACTTCCGAGAGCTGACGAAGAAGATGCGCCCCTTTGACGGGCTCAACTCTTGCCACGGAAAGCACGTTAGTCTTGGACTCATCAATTGCTTCCCGCACACTGGAAGGAAGGTGTTCCAAAGACTGTTCACGGTCCGCAGGCTTAAACAAATCTGTATCCACACCGCTTGGGACAAGAAAAACCTGCTTTCCCCCTGACATGTCTCTCAACGGTTCGACCATGAACTCATCTAGGCAGATTATGGATTCTGCCTGTCCGCAGAAGAAGGTCTCTATTTCGCGCCAAGACTTGTTGTATCGCGAAGATGCTTCGGAACCAAGCCCAGAGTCCGTGTGAGAGGGCAGAGTGTGAAAAGTGACCAACACAGGTTGATTTGATGTACGCCAAGCCGCAAGCTTAGTGAAGAGAGCCCTGCCAATCCTATTGTCAATCCCCACAAACAAACGAGGAGTGATAGAGCCGAAGCGTAGATGCAATATGTCGTAATCGAAATCTCTCAAAGTGAGCATTTTCACGAGCTCTCTTGGCAGTTCCAGGAACGCATCCGCAGGTGCAACCCCCAAGGGAGGAGTCGAAAGATGGGATGGTCTTGCCCGAACCACCTCAACTGCACCGACTTTCTCTTGTTCCTTCGTATCTGGAAGCATGTCTGTGAGTACATAGTGCTCGTGCCTGCTGTGCTCCGCAAAGGAGAATATGTTGGTCTCTGTGCCGCCTCTTGAAGGTAGAAAAAACGGATGATAGTTCAGAATCTTGAGCTTCATGACGGACCATGCACTCCTCTTGCTACGTCGCGCACCATTGACAGCCGATTTATTTAACGATTTTGGAAGAGCTTTGATCGCTTCACCTAGTGCGAAAAAGAAAAGGTTTAATCCCTTTCGGTATATTAGGACGAACAATGGACGTCGACAGAATCCGGAATGACTTTCCCTGCCTTCAGCAGAGTATCAACGGGAGAGTACCTATCTACTTCGACAGTGCGTGCACAACTCTGAGACCTGTCCAGGTCATCGATGCGATGAACGAATACTACACGAAATACCCCTCATGCGGAGGAAGGAGCGTTCACAAGTTCGGAACCGAGGTCACCATCAGATGCGATGACAGTAGAGACAAGATTCAGAAGTTACTGAACGCGGAGATGCCCGAGGAGATCGTTTTCGTCAAGAACACCACCGAGGGCATAAATCTCGTCGCCAACAGTCTGGGATTTGAGAAGGGCGATGTCGTTCTGGGAGGGGACAAGGAGCACAATTCCAATCTTGTTCCGTGGCAGGTTCTTTCTGACAGGATTGGTTCGAAATATGATATGATCGAATCCGATGAGGACGGGTCATTCTCCATGGAGAACATGAAGGAAAAAATGAGCGACAAGGTCAAGATGGTTAGCATAGCCCAGGTCTCGAATCTGGATGGTTCTACCGTTCCTGCAAAGGACCTGATAGAGGAATCTCATGACCACGGCAGTCTCGTTCTCTTCGATTCCGCGCAGGCTGTCCCCCACATGAAGATAGATGTCCAAGACCTGGACATAGACTTCCTTTGCTTCTCCCTTCACAAGATGTGCGGTCCCAGTGGCATGGGCGTTCTTTACGGCAAGTACGATCTGCTCGACAAGCTCGACACATTCCTGGTGGGGGGAAGCTCGGTTGCGGACACTACGTATGAAGATTACAAGATACTCAAGCCGCCACAGAAGTTCGAGGCCGGTCTCCAGAATTTCTCTGGCATCATAGGCAGTGGAGCCGCCGTCGACTATTTGATGGATATCGGGATGGAGGAAGTCCACGAGCACGAGAAGAAGATGAACACGATCGCCACGAAGGAGCTGTCTTCAATACCTGGTGTGAGAATCTTGGGACCCGAACCGGAGAAGAGGGGCGGAATCCTGGCTTTTCTCGTCGATGGAATGGAACCCCACGATGTAGCTATGATCCTGGACGAGGTGGCGAATATCATGATCAGGAGCGGGATGCACTGCAACAACTCCTGGTTCAATGCTCACGGGATAAACGGATCTTCAAGAGCCTCCTTCTACATCTACAACACCGAGGAAGAAGTTCACATTTTCAAAGAGGAACTGGAGAAGATAGTCGGGGAATTCCGTTAGTCACGAAACAGAACCGGAATGACACGGAGTCTCCCAGTCAAATTCCATTCAGACCCCGATCAGGAATATGACTCCTTGAACGAGGAACCAAATGGCAAACACGAGCAAGCAGGTTATTGAGAAGATCATCACGCCAGCGTAAAGTTTGGAGAACCTTTTCGTTCCCAAATCCAATAGATAGGGGAAGAGTGTTATCCAGAGCACTATTCCAATGAAGAACCCTACTATCACTTGTGGCCCGAATTCATTTATCAAGGAGAGACCCACGGTGAGCCACCACATTATCTGGTAGGGATTGGTGAGTCCAATAACAAGACCCGAAGTGTAGGACATCTGCATCGTAGCGGAAGCCTTGCTCTTCAGACTTTCATCCCTCACCTTGAACATCCTTATTGTGAGGAAGGACATGAGAAACAGAATCCCGGCACCGAGCAGAAACAAGACCCCTTTCTGACCAGTGGTGAGAAGCAACATGCTCCCCAAAGCCAGCGTCAGAACGAGAAATATGGTGTCCGCGGTCATGGCTCCAGAACCGACAAGCATGCCAGCTATTCTGGATTTTGTCACCGTGTCTCGAGCGATTGTGGCGTTCACAGGACCTGGTGGGGCAGCGATGGATAGTCCAAGAGCTGTTCCAAAGGCAATGGAATAGATTGCTTCAACCGGGCTCATCAAATGGACCTCCTAACCGGAATCACCTCACAGAAATGCGCATGAAGAACAACATAATATTTCCTTCGCACGGACGTGTCGTCAGCACTTCCCAAAGTCCCTAGAAATCGAAAGGGAAAGTCACAAGAGAGATTTTGACTTCTGTTATGCTGATTTCGAATCACCTGTCGGAAGAACTTCTCAGAGTATTGAGAGGCTGGTGACTTGGGGATACGCAAAGGACGAGGGTTATGTGATGTATGGAGTTATCGGATTATTGGCTCAATACCATATGGCTTTAAATATTGAATATGGAATACCGCACTAACATGCGGGAATCTATACTATTGGAACTTCGCCAATCGCTCTTGACCAGGACCCCCTTGCCTGCCCTTCCAGAGTCGGTCTGGAAGAGAATAGGAGCCCTGAACACATGGGGTACGAACGCCATCGAGGGTAATACGTTGACGTGGCGGGATGTCGAGAGGGTCCTATTGGAACAGCGTAGCGTGGGGAACCGCCCTATCTCAGATGTGTTAGAGACACTGCAACACGAGGCAGCATTTCGGGGTTTGACCCAACAGCTCGAAGCCCCAATCCGGTTGCAGATAGTCTTGAAGCTTCACGAGACGGTCTTTCGAGGGATCTATCCCGATGCCGGTCACTGGAGACGAGTGAACGTCCGGATTACTGGCTCAACGCATACTCCACCAAGAGCGGAGAAAGTGGTTACGGCCATGGCCTCGTGGGAGGAGGAGTACACCGAGCGCGACCTAAAAGGCGAACCGACGTTCGGGCTGGCGTCGTGGATGCACCACCGTTTTGAGGCGATTCACCCTTTTACCGATGGCAATGGACGTATTGGCAGGCTTCTCCTCAACTTACACTTTCTCAAACACAGTTGGCCGCCAGTGCATGTGTTACCGCCCGATAGGAGTCGATATGTGCACGCCCTTGAATCGGGGCACTCGGGGGATCTCAGTGAGTTGGAAGCTTTCCTCAAGATCGCTGCGGCCCGTTCTCTTCTGGACTTACTTGACCAGGTCGGGACGCAAGAAGATGAGTTGAAACCTTTTGGGACCCTCAAGGTACGAGGTGACCACTCCACGAATTATCTGGGGCTTCGTGCGAGTCAGGGAGAGCTGCCCGCTATCAAAATGTCAGGAAAATGGCATTCCAGCGAACGGGGCGTGCGTCTTTACGCTCAGTTCGTTGGCCGCCGAGGACTGCAGCTCAAGTCCTCTTGACAAGCCACCGGAGAGATTTGAACTCCCGACCTGCTGATTACAAGTCAAAGGGTTAAAGGGTGCTGGCTCACCTCGAAAAAAAGTCTTTCAAGTAGATGTAGTACCAGAAGTTCATGCTTGGAAAAAGCTAAAGAGGGTTACATGAGTTGCATCTAGCTAATGTGGGCAGAAGGCGACACCTTCACGATTGATGAAAGGACTCAATGCGAAGAACTTCTCACCAACGTGAGGAAGACGCATCGTGCTACGGTACGGAAGGTAGATGGGGGATGGGTAGTTACAATTGGTCGTGAGAAGACCTACACTATGCGGTTTCTATCCGCAGAAGACGTCATCGAAATGAACAGAGTCATCGTGGAAGAGAGTGGAGAGTCATTTTCTGTCATGTTTCGGGCGAATTTGGACTACATCGTCTTCCGCCACGGGAGAAAGATAGGTCCGAGTAACCCTTTCTATAGGGGAGCCATTCTCCTGCATGGACTGGCGACGACCCATGTGTTCGTTGAGGGGAACAAGAGAACGGCGATTACTGCATGTGACACCTTCCTGCGTGATCACTGCTACAAGATTCAGGTCAGTGCGGACCAGTTGGTCCAGTTTACTCTAGAAGTGAGCAGAGACTCGCTGCCGATTGAAGAAGTCTATCTTTGGCTTTTGAAGCACACACGAAAGATTAAATAGACACAGACCAATAATTGAAATGGAGAGCACTATGGCAAGAAAGCGTTCAAGACACGTCCGAAAAACGAAGCTCACTCGGGGACTGGTATCTCATTTCAACGCCAGCCGAAGGGAGAACGCAAAGGCACTCAAAGAACTAAGAAAGTATTAGAGACTACGCTAGCCATAAATCGCCATCATACACATATTGGGGGGGATTTTTGAAGGTGATTCCCCATAGAGGAAATGCCTATCCCGGGGGCCACGAGAGTATTCGAGTTCTGACTGGATTTTCATAGTGAGCTTATTCTTTTGGCTGATTGGTCCTTCACATCATCGGAAATCGACTCCGTTTCTTTCACGTTCAACCAAGTCCGAAAAAGAGTATATCATAGTTTGACCAGAATGGAAATAACCAGATATGGAAGCCACCGGAGAGATTTGAACTCCCGACCTGCTGATTACAAGTCAGCCGCTCTACCAACTAAGCTACGGTGGCATCATCTCAACAGAAGCAGAAACTATCATATTCAGAACGCTATAAAAATCTATGGGAATCGGGCGACCCAGACTGGATAACCTTAAAAGTTAAATAAGGTTAAGGCTATTGACTGAAAGCACCTCGATAACTGGCCTATGATTGGGACATTCGAAGCACATCAGGAGGACGAAATAAGAGTTGGTTCTAGAAGGGACATGTGCACTCGTTTGAATGAACAAAGGCCGAATTTCGTGAGAAGCTGGACATCCCTCAGGAGGCGAACGTGAATGGAGGAAGAATCTTCTATAACAAAGAAAGACGTCAGAAGGGCGAAAAAATCACAACTAATCGAAATGTGCGAAGCCCGCGGTCTCGATACTTCCGGAACAAAGGCAGACCTCAAGAAGCGCCTGCTTGCCGACGTAACTGGTGAGCCCTCTCCAGAAGAAGAACCCATTGAGGAGGAGATGGAGGAGGAAGTCGAGGAAGAAGTGCCCGAAGAGGAACCTGAAAAGATGCCTCCAAAGGAAGAGGTTCCGCCCGAGGAAGAGGAGATTCCAACAGAAGCCGAGGCGCTTCCCGAGGAGGAGTTAGAGGAAGAAGAAATCCCCGAGGAAGAGCCTGAGGAAGAGGTTCCGGAAGAAGAAAAGCCACCGGAAGAGGAGGAGAAACCACCAGAGAAGGAAGAGGTCCCAGCTGAGGCCGAGGCACCTCCCGAAGAGAAGGTGGAAGAAGAGGTTCCAGAAGAGGAGCCTGAAGAGGCTGAGGAAGAGGTCCCTGAAGAAAAGGAGCCAGAGGTGGAAGAGAAAGAGGTTGAAGAAGAAATCAAGCCACCAGAAGAAGAAGTTGAAGAGGAAGCTCCACCACCGGAAGAGGAGGTTAAGGCCCCACCAGTCACCAAAGAGGTACCTCCCCCGGAAAAGAAGCCACCTGAGGAAGTTGAGCGCCCTTGTCCCACCTGCGGAAAACCGCTCGAGCGGATTGAGAAATACGATCGATTGTACTGTTTTGATTGCAAGAGCTATGCTCCCAAAGAAGTAGCCAAACCTCCACTGAAAGAGAAAGTCGCGGTTCCTCCACCACCCATAGAAGAAGAAATGCCCTGTCCCACGTGCAAGAGACCTCTCAAGTTCATAGAGAAGTACGACAGGTACTACTGTCACAGCTGTGGAACCTACGCTCCAAGAATCGAGGCCAAACCAAAGGCACCTCCCGTGGAGAAGCAATGCAGCACTTGCGCCTGTCCTCTCAGGTTCATCGCTCAATACAAACGGTGGTACTGTGACGATTGCAGGGCTTACGAAGGGGTCGAGAGAGTAAAGCCAAAGCCGGCCGTACCAGCCCCTCCGCCCGCGGTAAAGAGATGCACTACCTGCGGCTCTAACATGAAGTTCATTCCGAAGTACAACCGATACTACTGCTACACCTGCCGTGCTTACAAGCCCGTCACTGCACCTCCGAGGAAGATTACAGTGGCAGTCAGGCCCAAGGCAAGGGTCGCGCCCGCCGCTGTTGCGGCTCCAGTCGTGGCAAGGAAAGACAAGGTCGCCATGGTGGGATTCTATTTGATTCTCATCGCCGCGCTCCTTTTCATCGTCTCAATGATGCTCAGTTTGGCAGTCGGAGCTGGGGCTATGGATCCAGTCTACTTGGTGGACAATGGTTCATTTCGTTTGACCGTCTGGGGTGAATTACTCTTTCAATTTGACACCGGTTTGGGAGTAGCGACACACTTCAACATCCTTCTGTTCCTCGCATTCCTATTTGGAATATTCGGAATCCTGGCTGTCATCCTCGCCTTTGCGAAGAGGGTACCCAAGACTGAAGAGAAGAAGTAGACGGCGACCTTTTCCCTTTCACTCTGTTGAGAGATTTCTATGAAGGGACTGGAGGATTACATCCCAAAGAGAAAGATATCCAAAAGGGGAGGTGTGAGCGAGTACGTCTCTTGTTGGACGGAGAAGGATGCCCTGAACGGAAAGGTCGTTGATGCGTTGGTGGTCATTCTAAGAACTGCTGGATGTTCTTGGGCAAGGGAAAATGGTTGCACAATGTGTGGGTACTTCAACGACTGCAATCCGAACGTCAAGGGGAAGGACCTGGTTTCTCAAATGAAGAAAGCGTTGGAGAGGCCGCAAGGACAGAAAATCCTCAAGATATTCACGTCCGGGAGCTTCCTGGACGAGATAGAAGTTCCTGCCGATGTCAGAAGGGAAATCTTATCAATGGCGTCCGAGAGATTCGAGCAGGTCGTATTTGAAACGAGGCCGGAATACGTCAATGATGAAACGCTCGGAGACTGCCTCTCCCATTTCGAGAAGGTGCAGGTTGCTCTGGGGTTGGAATCGACCAACAACCTATTGCTGACGAATTCCATCAACAAGGGATTCCTGTTCGAGGACTACCAAAAGGCTGCAAGAACTGTGAAGGAATCGGGGGCTGCTCTCAAGACCTACTTGTTAATCAAACCCCCATTCTTGACGGAAAACGAGGCCATCGCCGATTCTGTGAATTCCGCGAAGAGGATCCAGAAGATCACTGACGTTGTTTCCTTTAACCCGGTGAACGTCCAGAAAGGGACATTGGTGGAGAGGCTTTGGAGAAGGGGTGAATATCGGCCTCCCTGGCTCTGGTCGGTTGTGAAAGTCCTCGATGACTGCAAGAATCTCAGTCCAAGAATTGTTTCCTTCCCATCGGGCGGAGGCAAGAAAAGAGGAGCCCACAACTGCTTCCAGTGTGGCGGAGAATTCCTAAAGGCGATTGAGGACTTCTCGCTGGGGCTGAGAGAGGACTTTGATGACCTGCGCTGCGACTGCAGGGAACGGTGGCTCGACGTCCTTGACCTTCAGGGATTCACCCAGAGCTCAATTGATATGGAGAGATATTACAAGTGAAAGTATTTAGGTCAGAAAAGAGTTGGTAATCCGATGCAAGCGTTCAACATAAAGAGAGGACACTACGAAACAATCGAAGGAGATAGGCTGAAGGAACTCATGAGGGACTTCTTCGTAGAAGCTGAAGAGGTTGAAGGAAAGATAAGGACATCCTTTGGTGCGCTTCAAGAACTGGTCGTTTGGACGGACGGAAAGGTGTTGTTCGTGGACACTGAGATGCGGAAAGGCGTTGATGATGCAACTGCACTGAAGACCATCAGGGCTTACAATGACTTCATGGAGAAGGCCACTGGCTTCACCTCAAAGCAGAGAAAGGCCAAATCAAAGAAAAAGGCAAAGAAAGGCAAGTCCTAATCAGCACTCAAGATCCTCATCATCGCCTTTGAAGGCTCAGCAAGAGTCCGTTCATCACTTGGTTCCAGAATTGATTGGTCACTATTAAAGCTGTCTGAGTCAATTTCCTTCAAAAACCGATATGAGAACACTACTGATGTGGAGGCATTGCGACCTGGGAATCCGTTTTTTCCCGGTCGGATGGCAACAGTTGTTTGAACTCTATCCCCAGGCTCAACCTGCCCTGATTGACGTAAAGCTTCACCTTCTTGAGATTCGTACGGTAATATCCAATTCTTTTCTTCTTTGGCTGCTCCACAACCTTGACCCTGACTCGCCTGAGCAGTCCCAGGTCCTCCATCCTTCTGACCTTCTTGTAACAGGTAACCAGAGGTATCTTCAACATGGCGCTGATTTGCTGTATGTTCATGGATTGGTTCAAAGTGCTCAACAGGACCTTCTCGTCCTCTTGGTCGAAAGGGATTGCCTCCAGCTCCTCTGCAACGGTGTCTGTCTCCTTCATCAGGTCCCCGAGGAGCGCGTCAAGGGTGTCAAGGCTACGTCCTTCATCCTCTTCAGAGTCACCTTCAGCATCTTCCGAGACTTCCACGGACTCGGGTAACCTCTTCCTTTCTCTCTTCTCAACGACCTTCTTTCTATCCTCAAACGGGTAGTGCCTGAACGCCTTTTCCAAGCAAGATCGGGATTCCTCATGCCTGCCTAGTAGCCTCAGGACGACAGCCCGCTCATACCAAGCATCATGGTGAGAGTCCTCCACTTCCGTGGCTTTCTCAAAGGCTGCCAGGGCTTCCAAGTTCTTGCCCATCTGCTTCAGAACAACGCCCTTGGCATACCATATCTCTTCGTCGTTCGGCTTTCCTCTGACGGCCCTGTCATAACAGTCGATGGCCTTCTCGTAGTTCCCCAGTCCTCTGTGGGCCTCACCCTTGACAAAAAGAGCCTTGGGATCGCCTGGATTGATGCCCAGTGCTTCGTCGCATTGGTCGATCGCCTCTCTGTACCGCTCCATCTCGTTCAGGGTTATGGCCTTCGAAACCCAGTCCAGGCCCTTCCAAGGGCCACCTCGGTATTCCTCTTCGCCATTCTCAGAAACGGGAAACTCACTTTCCTCTGGAATCTCTGTGAGCAAGTATTCCAGATCTTTAAGGACGTCCGTATTCTCTTCGGCCTTTGCTTTCTTCTTGGAGTTCTCCGTATATCTTCCCCCTGTGAGAAGTCATTACGGGACTTGGTCCGTTTCAGTCTCTGACAGGTAGCCTCTTGGCTATGAAAGTGTTAGCGAACAATTATAAAGGTGTTCTTTTCATTACGACTTCTGATTCTCAAAAGTGATAACAAACCCCAGTTAGGTGAGAAAACAGATTGATATCAATGCAGAGGCGGGATTCCAGATAGAGGAGGCTGGTAGGACTCGTGCTCTTCCTGTACTAACCGAACAGAGCTCCAAGTCCCGCAGCGGCTTCCTCTTCGGAGACTTCCTTCTCTTTCTTCTTCTCTTCCTTCTCTTCCTCCTTTCCCTCGGGTGCTGGTGCAGCGACAACCGGTGCCGCAGGAATCGCTGAGGTAGAAAGTGCTTCCTCTATGTCCACGCCTTCCAGTGCCGCAGTGAGAGCCTTTATTCTCGTGTCGTCAGGCTTGACTCCGGCTGCGGTGAGCACCTTCTTTATGTTCGCCTCATTGATTTCCTTCCCGGCGGAATGGAGAACCATCGCGGAATATATGTATTCCATTTGTTCACCTCCCTGTTTTCCGAACAGCTAGCCATCCCCAGAGTCGGCTTCTTTGTCGTTTTCTTTTTCCTTGACTTCTTCTTTCTGTTCTCCCTGGTCTTCTTCTTTCTTCTCTTCAGGTTTCTTCTTTTCCTCTGGCTCCTTAGGCTCTTCTTCTTCGGGTTCCTCTTCCGGAGCCTCAGGAACCTTTGAAGCCAGTGAGGCCGCCTGGGCATTTGCTTTCTGTATGAGTAGCTTGATAGTCTTCTCAGTGGGAATATTCGCATTCATGGCCAGATTCATTGCTTCTGTATTGGCCTTAATGAGAAGTAGCGGAATCGTTTTCGAGCTGGGATAGGCCATGAAGACCGCCAGGTTCAAAGACTGGGTTGCGGCCTTGTGCAAATCAGTGAGATATGCTTCCTCGTCAATCGCCAGAACGGAGCGATCGTAGAACAGTCCGTCCTCATATGCTCCTCTCACGTCCAGGCCAACCTCGAGCGGAAAGATCTCCAGTCTGGTAAGTGCGTTGGCGACATCCTTGGATATCTTCTCCCCCTCCTTCACCAAGACTTTCTCCACCTTTATGACGACCTTTCCACCTTCGATCGCAACTGGTATGCCAGCCTTCTGTAAATCAGCCACTATGGGCCCGGGCTTGAAAGGTGTGTCCCCAGCTTTGACAATTATGTCGGAGGGTGCCATCTCTCCTCCTTTCGCAGGGGCACTGGTCTTGGTGGACTCCATCTCCTTGAAGAGCTTGAACGGGTTGATGCTTGCTGTGGCTATCGCGGTCTGCCCATCCACCACCTCTGCGAGCTTGTCTATGCCCTTCCTCTTGGCTGAGGCTTCCTTCAAAGCGATATTTATCAGCCTGTTCTTGGAGACGACCAGGTCGACCTTGCCACGAAGCTTCTTCCTCATCATCTGAATCTGAGGAGCCGGGATTCCGTCCACCCTTGTGATAGCAATCACTGGGTTCTCAACGAGAGCACTGACGAGGCTGGCAACGGTATCCTTCTTCTTTTGAGCTACTTCCCGCATCTTGCCACCTCACATCAACCTTATTCCCGGACCCATCGTCGTCTTGAGGTAGACCGAAGCCAGGTTCATCTTTCCCCTCTCCAGTGTCCCGATGACCCTTTTGACGATTTCGTCCACGTTCTCTGCCAGGTCCTCGATCTTCATGCTCTTCATTCCCACGGAAGCATGGAACGTCCTCTTGTCCCTGCTTCTCAGCCTGACGGTATTCCTCAGTCCGCTGATAATCGGACCAGGATCCGCCCCTGGAGGAATGGGTCTGGGCATCTTTCCTCTCGGTGCGAGCACGATTCCGAGCCTCTTACCGATGACGGGCATCAACGGGGCCTCTGCGACAAAGAAATCGTACGTGTTCGCAATCTTCTTCGCCTTCTTCTTGTCGTCGGCCAGGTCCTCCAGGTCTTCGGGTTGGATCACCAAATCGGCGACCTTCTTTGCTTTGAGCGCCAGTTCCGCACTTCCGAAAACAGCAACCTTGACATCCTTTCCCCTTCCCTTTGGAAGGAGCACTGCGAGCTCCACCCTGTTCTTGGGAACGGACAAATCAACATCCTTGAGATTGAAGGCTATGTCCACGCTTTCCTCAAAATTCCTATTCTTGGAAGCTTCAACAGCCTTTTTCAATGTTTCAATAGTATTGGTATCGGCCAATGCGATTCCTCCTGTAGTGCTAGCGGCTTTCGCCTCCTACATGGGGAGTGGACCAATGCCACAAGCCATTTATAAACTTTTGGAAGAGCCCCAACGTCTAATCCGGAGGTATTATTCCGTCATATCGGCCGCTTCTCAGCTCTTCTTGGGTTTCCTTAGCGGTCTTTCCCTCTATCGTCACGCCCATAGAGACGCAGGCACCTGCAACCTCCATCATCCTGTCCTTTTTCGTTTTCCCGAGCATGGAATCCTTCTTCATATCCGATATCTTCATCACCTGTTCTATCTCGAGGTTTCCGACTTTCTTCCGAAGGGCATCTCCAGATCCCTTCTCGATTCCCAGCTCCTTCATGATCAACGCGGATGTGGGTGGGGTTCCAACCTCCAACTCGTAGCTCTTGGTCTTCGTATCAACCGTGAGTTTGATCGGGACTTTCATCCCCTCGAAGTGCTTGGTCTTCTCGTTTATGAAACTGATCACTTCGCCGATGTTCACACCCAGCGGACCCAGGGTGGGACCCAATGGCGGTCCAGCGGTGACCTTGCCTGCATCAACAAGCATTTCCAGAACTTCTGCCATCGCTAACTTTCCTCCTTCTCCAGAACCCTCACATGGTCTCCTCGTATGGTAACGGGAATGGGAACCATGGATTCGAAGAGCTCGACGGTAATCTCCTCCTTGCTTTCGTCAATGTGCTGGACCCTGGCCTTCTCTCCCTTGAACGGCCCGGCCACCAGCTCAACGATATCTCCCTCCATCACGCCCGATACCAAGGGTTTAGGTGTGAGAAAGTGATCTATTTCCTTGAAGGTGGTCTCTCCTTTCACCACAGTTCTGGCTCTTCTTATCCCCTTCACTATCTGCTCCAAATAATCCGGGTTTATCGATTCGACCAGAACATATCCTCTCAACGTTGCGGGAGACAGCACTGAGAATATGCCTGTCTCCGCACGCTTTGCTCTGCTTGCAATCATGTCCGCGACCGACCTTTCGTGACCGATTGATGTCTTGACTGCGAGTATGGACTGCCTCACGGCTGTCAACAGAGTGACTGTCTCCGACACCACTGGATCGCCCAAAGAGCTCACAATGAAAACAATGCTGGACCTAGATCCGTACCTCGGATTCCTTGGCGCCACCACTTTCACAGTGATAGGGTTGGTCTTTCCCTTGGGCACTGACACTTCTTTCTCGGTCATGCCGGTCATGGTGACGTCCCAGACCTCCTTCCCGACACCTGTCACGCTGATGGACCACTCCAGTATTCCTTCTTCTTCCTCCGAGAAAATCAAATCCAGCTTTATACGATAGGTGTCGTCAAATTCCCCTGTGTTCTCCAGCTTTAGATTGTATACCGTGTCAGCACCTGATGCGAGCGTCCTTTGAATCTCGTCATGCGTGACAGACAGGCCATAGCCTCGCGGTGAGGGTTTCTCCTCCTTCTTCTCTTCCTCTTTCTCTTCCTCAGGTTTGAATACTTCCAATCAAAAATCCTCCCCTACGGCATGATAGTACCAAGCAAATCAGGGATGAGCACGCTCATTATGAGATATATGCCAAAACCCAGAAGTCCGATCAATAACAAGCCTATTCCAACCAGCTGGAGTGTTCGAATGTATTCCTCCGGTTCGGGTTTTCTTGCCATGCGCAAGACCTGCCCGTATTTTCCCCTGCCAATGCGTCTGGCCTTCTCCTGGATTTTCCTCTGAACCTTCCAAGATTTCCGTACTATGTCCATCTCTCAACCTCAGTGAACGATATCGACTCCCGTCTCTTCCGCCCTTCTGATCTGCCCAGGACCAAATATCTGTTTCGATTTCACTCCCGTAACGATCAACATTACCCTCATGCGCTCTTCCAGAGAGGGATCCACAACCGCCCCCCAGATTATCCTGGCATTTGGGTTTATCCTGTCTTGCAGGATCTCGGCAACCTTCTCCGCTTCTCCCACCGTCATGTCGTTTCCGCCGGTCACGTTCACCAAGGCACCCGATGCGGCAGAGATGTCAACATCAACCAGAGGCGAGTTTATCGCAGATTCGATGGCCTCCTCGGCCCTCATGTCCAAATCACTGCTCTCGCCCAGTCCTATCATCGCGACACCACCGCCTTTCATAACGGTCTTGATGTCGTTGAAATCCAGATTGACCAGACCGGGTTTGGTGATTATCTCAGTAACACCCTTGATCGCTCGCATGAGCACTTCGTCCGCAACCTTGAACGCAGCATTCAAGGAGAGCCTGGGAACGAGTTCGACAAGCTTGTCGTTCGGAATCACAATGACAGTGTCCGTGAACTTCCTGAGCTTCTCCAGCCCATACTCAGCGTTCTCAGCTCGGATGGCCCCCTCGGCATGGAACGGCAGGGTACAGATTGCAATGGTCAGCGCCCCCATCTCTCTCGCCAGGCTTGCGATGTAGGGAGCCCCGCCTGTTCCGGTTCCACCACCCAAACCACATGTGATGAAAACCATGTCGCCACCCTGCAGAAGAGCTCTCAGCTCTTCCTCGGCCTCTCTGGCGGCCTCCTCTCCAATCTGAGGCAACGCACCTGCACCGAGGCCTCTCGTACTTCTCTTCCCCAGCAATATCTTCTGAGGCGCCCTCACCATAAGTAGGTGCTGAGCATCGGTGTTGGTAGCGCATAGCTCGGCTCCAAGAATACCAGCCTCAACGATTCGATCAATCGTGTTCGACCCGGCCCCTCCCACACCCACAATCTTGATGTTCGTCTCCAGGCCAGCCAAGACCCTTTCCAGGTCGGCATCGTCCGCACTGTAGCCGCCCACCTCAGTGGGTGATCTCCGTACTTCAGTCTCTCCCTTCGCACGGGACAGAACCTCTTCAACTATGGACTTCATCACTCATCCTCTCCAGGCATGATGATGTTTCTATCAAACCTAACCGTTTTGACCTGTCAGAAAGGTTTGCACCAGGCTAAAGTTAATACTATTCACTTTTAAATAGTTTCGGTTGCGACCAATCAACCCAGCAGTCCATGGATTGGAACTCTGACAACGAACTAGCGAACCATCTCTACCTCGGTCCGTTTCCTTTCAATTGCAGAGGTGTGACCGACTATCTGCCTGGACGTTACGCCTGTGGCGACGACCATGACACGTATCTTGTTCTCCATCGTCGGGTCCACTGTTGCGCCCCAGATGATCCTTGCATTCCCGCTCACTTTGGTCTGGAGCACCTCGGCCACCTTTTCCGCCTCCGAGACGGACATGTCTTCTCCGCCCACAACGTTAACCAAAATGCCGTTCGCACTACTAATGTCTACATCCAAAAGCGGAGAGTTTATCGCTTCGTTGATTGCTTCCAGCGCTCTCTCTCCGGGAGGGGCTTCGGACTCGCCGAGACCTATCATCGCGACGCCAGCACCCTTCATTATCGTCTTGAAGTCATTGAAATCGAGATTGATCAGACCGGGCTTGGAAACCACTTCGGTCAATCCTTTTATTGACCTCATAAGGACCTCGTCCGCCACGCGAAACGCGGTGTTGATTGGCAATCTGGGATAGAGCTCGATCAGTTTGTCGTTCGGTATGCAGATCACAGTGTCCGCAGTCTTTCTAAGCCTCTCCAATCCCCACTCGGCATTCTCCATCCTCATCCTACCCTCGCCTCTGAAGGGAAGAGTGACCAACGCAACCACAAGGGCACCAGAATCCTTTGCGACCTTCGATATCACTCCTACTCCACCTGTACCAGTTCCACCGCCCAATCCGCAAGTGACGAAGACAACATCAGAACCACTAAGAGACTTCTCCAACTCCTCCTTCGCCTCCCGTGCGGCTTCCTCACCGATCATGGGCATGGCTCCAGCTCCCAACCCTCGGGTGCACCTTCTGCCCAAGAGGATTTTCCTTGGTGCGCGGATTGAAAGTAAGTGTTGGGCGTCAGTATTGGTAGCGAAAAGCTCAGCACCCGTGATGCCTTCCTCGGCAATTCTGGAAATGGTGTTGCATCCACCACCACCGCATCCAACAATCCTTATGCTCGTCTTTAACTTGGAAAGAATCTCCCTGAGCTCCGAATCAACTTTCGTGTCTCTGACAGGAACATGTATTTCAGGGGGCTCCTCGTGCGCCTCAAACGCCTTGTGTCTCGCCAGTGCCTCTTCTACTATCGACTTCATGATCTCACCTCAAAACTCCACATTGACCCATCCCATGAGCGCATAGTGGATATATACCATTGGATATAAAATTTGTTGCGATTGGGTCTTGAAATTGCGAGAGCTAGGTGCCCAAAACCTGATTCTCGGCCACCCTAGACACCTTCTCGACATATGGTCTGTCGGCTGCGACCATCACCAGCCAATCCGCCACGTCCCTTGATTCGAGCGCCCGGCCGAGGGGGCTCGCGGACTTGAAGAACTGAATCTTCCCATTGTCCAGTATCCTGATGTTGGTGGTCGAGATCCTAGGCTCGGTTATCTTCAGTTCGGCCAAAGGATAGTCCAAGATGACGGAACCGTCGGGAGCGTTTGCTTTCCTGCACAGATCAACCTCGACTTTCTTCCTTTCCTTGGGGTCCTCGAACCTATGTAGTCTCTCGATTCGGTCCTCATCGAGCTCCGTTCTCCTGCCAACATACGCCTTCTTGAACAGCTTCCGGTACTTGATCTTGAGAGTCACATCCCTTTGAAAACCGCCCTGCGCAATCAGCGCGGACATCAATTCCGAATCTACCATTCTTTGCACAAAAAGTGGATCCAAACCCTCCCAATTCTCCACCGCCCTCGCCAACATCAGTTCCGCGATCCGGACGGTCTTGTGGAGGTACACCGAGGAGAACATCAGGGCTCTGGCAACGAACATCCCCTCCAAAGCGCTCAGACCTTTCCTGTCAACCACCAAATCGTTGTGGTGTATCGCAAATGTCTGAATTAGCCTGTCAACATCAATGATTCCGTGTGCAACCCCAGTATAATAGGCATCCCTGAGAAGATAGTCTATCTGGTCGATGTCTATCGGACTGTTAATGATCTGGGTGAGATACCTCTTTTCGTTGAAGAACTTCTGGCCCTTGTCTTGGTACAAGGTAGTTGTCTGAGACATCTCTGAAGTTGCGATCAGGTCTGAGATTTCCTTCGGGTCCAGGTCGTGCTTTTCCAGCACCTCATGAATCCTTTTTGCCTGAGGAAATGCCTTTCTTTCCTCTTCGCTGACGTTATCCTCTTCCCCTGTGACTATCTTCTTGGTCAAGTCCACGTGGTCCATTCCTATTGCCTTTTCCAGTGTGGATTCGAGCGTGTGCGAGAAGGGAGCATGACCAACATCATGAAGAAGGGCAGCGCTGACAATGAGATCCTTATCTGAATCATCAAGGGACAGAGCGTCCGATATCTTCTTGGCCAAATGAGTTGCACCTAGCGAATGTTCCAGCCTGGTGTGGTTGGCACCCGGAAAAACGAGGTAGGTCAGACCCAGTTGCTTTATTCCACTCAACCTCTGCATCTCGAGCGTTTCCATCAAATCGAGCACGAGAGGCCCAATCTTCATGGTGCCGTAGACCGAATCGTGTATCGTCTTGAACTCTGCCATTGAGGAAAGCCAACCGCCTTGTGATATTAAAAGGATTTCTCAGAAGATTTGGGTCGTCGCTTCCTCTTCTCATTCCAGAAGGTGAACCAATATGGCTTTCTGGACGTGCAACCTATTCTCTGCCTGATCAAAGACGATTGAGCTCTCTCCGTCCATAACCTCATTGGTTATCTCTTCCCCTCTGTGAGCAGGCAAACAGTGCATCACCAGGCAATCCTCTTTCGCCTTTCCCAGAATATCTCCATTTAGCTGATAGCGTGCAAGGGCTTTCAGCCGAGATTTTCTCTCCGCCTCATCACCCATGGATACCCAAACATCAGTGTACAAGACATCAGCATCCGAGACCGCTTCTTCTGGAGAATTGATGATCTCTACCGAGGCTTTGCTTCCTTTTCCTATGTCCTTTGCGATTTTTGAGATTCTATCATCGGGACGGTATTTATCGGGGCAAGCAACAGATATGTTCATGGAGCTCATGGCGCAGCCAAGCAAGAGAGAGTTGCAGACATTGTTCCCATCACCAAGATAAGCGAGTTTCAAACCTTCCAATTCCCCCTTCTTCTCTCTGATCGTAAACAGATCCGAAACCACCTGACAGGGATGCTCCAGATCGTCCAAGCCATTGATTACAGGGATGGAGGCCGTCTTCGCCAGCTCGACGGTCCTGCCGTGCTCAAACCCTCGGTACATTATTCCGTCCACGTACCTGCTGAGGGCCCTAGCGGTGTCAGAGACTGTCTCTCCCCTCCCGAGCTGCAGGTCTGCCGTGCTCAGAAACAAAGAATGTCCGCCCAGCTGTGTCATCCCCACTTCGAAGGACACGCGCGTCCTGGTGCTGGGTTTCTCGAATATCATGGCCAGGCTCTTGTCCTTGAGCGGTTCGTAGGGCTCATTCGCGGTCTGTATGTTCTTGAGATTGGAGGCCAGATCCAGCAGTTGGGAAAGATCCGCCCTCACATCCAAAATGGAAACAAGGTCCTTTTTCATGTCCCGCCCCTCGATAAAATGAGTTTGTTGGTCATAAAGCTTTCCAGTGAAGGTCAGTCAAGCGTGATCCTTGTACCATCTCTCCCAGCCAGGGCCCTCTTGATATGTCCTATTGATGTAATGATCGCCTGCCGTTTCTCCTTTCTTACGAAATCTATGGCAGCTTGAATCTTGGGCCCCATACTGCCTTCCGGAAAATGCCCTTCCTTCATGTGTTCTCTTGCCTCGTCCACCGTCATCTCACTCAAATCGACCTGGTCCTCCTTCCCGAAGTTCAGAGAGACAAACCTCACATCCGTGACAATCAGAAGCGTCTGGGCATCCAACTCGTTCGCCAGAAGCCCCGAAGCAAGGTCCTTGTCTATGACCGCCTCGACTCCTGTCAGCTTGCCCCTTCTTTCGATCACAGGTACGCCACCGCCACCGGCAGCGATGACCACGCTCCCTCTCTGAGAGACCAGCTTTCGTATGGAGGCCATCTCGACAATCCTGATGGGTCTGGGTGAAGGCACCAACCGCCTGTAGCCGCCCCTTGCATCCAACTTCATCTTCCATTTGTACTTCCTCCTGAGTCTGGCTGCTCTCGTTTTGGAATAGTAGGGGCCGATAGGTTTGGTAGGCTTCTTGAAGGCCTTGTCCTTTGGATCCACGACCACTTGCGTGACGACCAGTGTGACGCGCCGGTGCATCCCCCTCCTATTGAAAGCGTTCTGGAGGCTCTGTTGCATCAGATAGCCTATCTGTGCTTGCGTTTCGGCTACGCAGACGTCAAGCGGCATCGAGGGAACCGTTCTCCTCGCCTTTTCGTTCTGGACAAGAAGATTGCCCACCTGTGGACCGTTCCCGTGAGTTATGATCAGCCTGTGGCCCTCCTCGATTATGTCGGCAAGATTCTTGCATGTCTTTGCTATCAGCTCCTTCTGAACTTCGAAGGATGGACTGTTGGGAGGGTAAAGGGCGTTTCCGCCAACGGCCGCTACGATTCTCTTCTGTTTTGACAAAGATTCACCTTAGTATTGTGTTCCAGCGTGGAGAGAACTGTCCTATACCTGGCGCTACTATTTAAATCTGACATGACCAAAAATCAGGTGGTAAGAACTGCTCTAGAACTCTTTCAGCAAGTCCTCTAGATCGGGTTTCTCCAGTTCTTCCAGTTCATAGCCAACATGAACAATGGGTTTGTCCGTTTTGAGAAGCCTAGAGAGGTCTGCTGGCGTAGCGCTTAGAACGAGATCGCAGTCCGAGGCGTTTATCGTTTCTTCGAGCTCTCGTATCTGTGTGTCATCGTAGCCCATCGCGGGCAACAGATTGTCTATGTTGTACTTGTCCAGCGTTCTCTTGATAGAACCAACAGCGAAAGGGTTCGGGTCAACTAGTTCAGAGGCTTCATATTCTTTGGCGGCAACCACGGCCGCTCCAAACTTCATGTTTCCGTGGGTCAGGGTGGGTCCGTCCTCGATGGCCAGTACCCTCTTGCCCCTTATCATCTCGCCATCTTCCACTATCACGCTCAATTTTGCTTTGAGGACTGTTGCATTTGGATTTATCATCCGAACGTTCTCTTCGACTGTCTTGACATCCTCGGGGTCAGCCACGTCCACTTTGTTGATTATCACAACGTCCGCCAGCCGTACGTTCACTTCGCTTGGATAATACGACACCTCGTGACCAGGTCTCAGTGGATCCGCGATGACAATGTGCAGATTGGACTTGAAGAATGGAAAATCATTGTTTCCTCCGTCCCAGATAATCACGTCCGCTTCCTTCTCCGCTTCCCTCAAGATCATTTCGTAATCCACGCCAGCATAGACAACGATACCTTTCCTGATAAGAGGACCATATTCCTCTCTCTCCTCAATTGTGCAGTCATGTGTGTCAAGGTCCTCCACTTTCTCGAATCTCTGGACAATCTGCTCCTTCAGGTCGCCGTAAGGCATTGGGTGCCTGACAACAACTATCTTCCTTCCCTTGTCGATCAAGATTCTTGCAATCTTGCGGGTCGTGGGGCTCTTGCCAGAGCCGGTTCTTACCGCACCGACCGAGACAACAGGTTTGGTGGACTTGAGCATGGTATCCTCTGAGCCAGGGAGAACGAAATGGACTCCGCGAGAAGACACAATCGCCGCTCTGTGAAGGACGTAGTCATAGCTCACATCACTGTATGAGAACACAACTTCGTCCACCTGGTGCTCGTCTATGAGCTGCTCAAGCTCTTCCTCGGGACGGATTGGAATGCCATTCGGATATAGTTGACCAGATAGCTCAGGAGGATAAGCCCTGTTGGCTATTCCGGGTATCTGTGTCGCTGTGAAAGCCACCACTTCGTACTCATCATTGTTCCGAAAAAGTGTATTGAAATCGTGAAAGTCCCGTCCAGCTGCGCCCATTATGATTACTCGTTTTCTCAGAGTCCTACCCCCGAATCACTGCGACTATCAAACAGGAAGACACTTTCCGAAGATAAGCGTTTGCGATATATCAATTTGACCGATGGTGGTTGCCAGGGATTTTCAGATCTTGCTAGACCGGTACTAGACCTGCACAGAAGGGCGAACGCAGTATCGCTTTCTTCGCAACAATTAAGAGAATGGGAGTCTTCACCCCAACTCACATAACGAAGCAATCCATTGGAAGAAAGACATGGCACGTGGAGGTCAGTGGTCGGAGCGTGTTTACAGTTGACAACGAAAGCCAAATTCCTCATCCTCTGGAATCTCATCGTATTGTTGCCTGCCCTTTCGTCCTTTCTATACTGGTTATTGCTCACAATCCGCGTTGCATTTCATTCAGTTTCAATCCAGTCACTTGTATACCTCCTTTTCGTTTTCTCGATTCTCCTGATTGCATCCTCGATAGTGGCTGCAGTGAGACTCAAAATGAGGATATTAAGCGATGTGGGTGACTCTGGTCTCAGACCCATCAAAAGGGTGTACAAAGGCACTTCCCACATCAACTGGGCCTGCTACATTGTGCTCTATCCAATAACGTTCGGCATCAACTTCGGACAAGTATCCCTGCTCAGCATCTTTCTGGTTGTGGCTCTCATTGTGGCCCTGCCACTTCGATCTCTGATCAGCTTGCGCAAGAGGCAATACCAGCAAATCAAACGATACTACCATCTCGGGCAATGGAAGTGTCCAAGGTGTAAGGTGTCCTTAGCTTTTCAACGCCAGAACCGCAGATGGGTTTGTCATCGTTGCGGTATTAGGTTTCTGGTCAGATGACACATCTTGGAATGGGCTACTGTCGGCAAACAATGGAAGAGCGACCAGCTGGTTCTCACCGACGACTTGACCTCAAGGAACGTGGCAACCCGAGAGAAGTAAGAGAGGAAATCGAAGAATCGAGAAGAAGATGGCGAGTCTGATGCCGATTGACTTCTCCATGCCATCGCACAGAGCTCGTTGCGTTCTTGTTCGCAAGTGAGACCCCTTCGAGCGAACTTGAGTGAGTGAAAACCTTAATTATCCATGACAATTATAACAATCGCTACTCCGAGCGCCCGGGTGACAGAGCGGCTAACGTGACCGACTGCAGATCGGTTTTTTGGGGGTTCGACTCCCTCCCCGGGCATAGGAAGTTTCGACGATGGCCATACAGGTCTACAACACCCTGACGCGCAAGATGGAGGAATTCGAGCCTCTGCACGGCAACAGAGTCAACATGTTCGTGTGCGGCGTGACGCCCTACGACTACACCCACCTGGGCCATGCCAAGACCTACATTGCGTTCGACACGATAGCCAAATACCTCAGGTACAGGGGTTACAGTGTGTTCTACATCCAGAACGTCACGGACGTGGACGACCATTTAATCAACAGGTCAAAGGAAACAGGAGAGTCAGAAGCAGAACTGGCCGAGAAGTTCTTCAAGCTCTTCATAGAAGATATGACAGCCCTAGGCATGGACAGTGTGAACCTCTATGCATACGCAACAGAGCACGTACCTGAAATCGTGGAGCAGATCGAGGGCCTGATCAAAAAAGGATATGCGTACGAATCGAACGGGAGCGTCTACTTCGAAGTGGGCAAATTCTCGGAATTCGGAAAGCTCTCCAAACAAGTCCTTGAGAAGCTCAGGCCTGGAGCAAGAGTTGAGGTGGATGAGAACAAGAGGAATCCGGAGGACTTCGCGCTTTGGAAGGCGGAGAAACCTGGAGAACCTACCTGGGACAGTCCCTGGGGAAAGGGCAGGCCGGGTTGGCACATAGAGGATACGGCAATAGCAATGGCGTATTTCGGAGAACAGTACGACATACACGGTGGTGCAACCGAACTGATATTCCCTCATCATGAGTCAGAAGTGGCACAAGCCGAAGCTCTCACGGGAAAGAAGCCTTTCGTGAAATACTGGCTGCATACGGGTGTTCTGAACGTGAAGGGCGAGAAGATGTCCAAGTCGCTGAACAACTTCTGGAGGGTGCAGGAGGCTCTTGAAGAGTACGAGCCGGATGTCTTGAGGTTCTTCCTTGTGAACGCTCACTATCGCAGTCCCGTTGATTACACGGACGAAGTGCTGGAGGAGGCCAAACAAGGATACGAGCGCCTGGTCGAAACCGTTCAGAACGTACGGTTTGCTCTCAAAATGCAGGCAAAGGACGAACGAACGTCCGAGGACGATGAGGTTGACAAGGCGGTCAAGGAAGTGATGCAGAAGTTCGAAGAGTCCATGGATAACGATTTCAACACCAGGGAGGCGATCTCACACCTCTTCACATTCTCCACAAAGGTTAACGCGGCACTGTCCAAAGGACTGACCAGAGAATCGCTGGAAGGCGTCCTAAAGGCGTATCGCACCATAGGAGACGTTCTAGGGCTGTTCAAGAAGGGAATCGAGAAGGAGGACGTCGTGGACGGCCTCATGGAATTTCTGGTCGAGATGCGGGAAAAGGCAAGAGAAGAGAAGAATTTCGAGGTCTCTGATGAGATAAGAGATAGACTTGCGAAGATAGGCATTCTACTGGAAGATACGAAGGACGGTCCTCGCTGGAAAAAGAGATGATTCCGCTCTCTCATAGTATTTAAATATTTTTCATAAGAAGAGCCACATTTTTTGGTCGGATTTTTGGCCTATCCAGATGTGTGTAAATCGTTATATAGTCGTACGGCATTCTCTTAAGTGCACAAAGAACGGGATGCGCTCCCTGAGAGAAACTAGAGGATTTAGATGCCGGAAGATAGCGTTTATGACGTCACAAAAATCGAAGTTCTAGAGGGTCTTCAACCCGTCCGAAGAAGGCCGAGCATGTACATCGGGAGCACCGATACTAAAGGTCTCCACCATTTGGTCTACGAGGTCGTGGACAACAGCATTGACGAGGCGATGGCGGGGTATTGCAACGAAATCGACGTCATCCTGAACGAGGAGGGAAGCGTCACGGTGATCGACAACGGCAGTGGAATCCCGGTGGGCATACACCCAAGGTTCAAGAAGTCTGGCGTGGAGATCGTGATGACCAAGCTTCATGCTGGTGCTAAGTTCGATGATAAGACATACAAGGTCTCTGGAGGCCTACACGGAGTGGGCGTTTCGGTCGTGAACGCTCTCTCTGAATGGCTGAAGGTAGAGGTAAGAAGAGACGGTAAGAAGTACGCCCAAGAATTCAGGAGAGGTGACCCCCAAGGAGATTTGAAGGAAGTTGGGACCGCGGACGGTACCGGGACCACAGTGACATTCATGCCGGATACAGAAATCTTCGAGGACATCACGTTCGACTATCCAACTATTATGAACAAGATGAGAGAACTGGCTTTCCTGAACAAAGGAGTGAAGATCGCAATCAACAAGCTGGGGGAGGAACCTCAGCAGGACGAGTTCCAGTATGAGGGCGGAATAGTCGAGTTCGTCAGGTTCATCAACGCCAACAGAACCGCCTTGCACGACAATCCCATCTACTTCGACAGCTCGGCCAATGACGTGGAAGTCGAGGTTGCAATGCAATACACGGACGCGTACTCCGAGAACGTCCACACTTATGCGAACAACATCGGGACCATAGAAGGCGGGTCGCACTTGGTGGGCTTCCGGTCGGCTCTGACAAGAACGATGAACGATTATGCGAGAGGAGAGAAGCTTCTCAAGGACAGCGACCAGGCTCTGTCCGGTGAAGACGTGAGAGAAGGACTGACCGCCATATTGAACATCAGACTTCCCGAACCGCAGTTCGAAGGGCAGACCAAGACGAAACTGGGCAACAGCGAGGTCAAGGGCATCGTGGAAAAGATAGTCAACAAGAAGCTTGGGGAGTACTTGTTGGAGAACCCGCGAGTGGGTAAGATCGCCATAGAGAAATCGATTCTGGCATCACAGGCACGGGCAGCGGCAAGGAAGGCAAGGGAACTCACCAGAAGAAAGGGCTTCCTGGAAGGCATGAGCCTGCCTGGAAAACTGGCGGATTGCAGCGAGAGAGATCCGGCAAAATCTGAACTGTTCATCGTTGAGGGTCCAAGTGCAGGAGGATCCGCAAAGCAGGGCAGAGACAGGACATTTCAAGCAGTCCTGCCACTCAAGGGCAAGATACTCAACGTCGAGAAGGCTCGGCTTGACAAGATACTCAAGAACGAGGAAATCCGGACACTCATAACGGCACTGGGAACTAACATCAAGGATGAATTCGACATCGAGAAGGCCAGATACCACCACATCATCATAACCACAGATGCGGACGTGGACGGATCCCATATCAGAACACTTCTGCTCACATTCTTCTATCGGTTCATGAGACCGCTGATCGAAGCTGGATATATCTACATAGCACAACCTCCATTGTACCGGTTATCAAAGGGCAAGTCCGTTACCTACGCTTACACAGAGAAGGAAAAAGAGGAATACCTGAAAGATGACGGAAAGGGTGTTCGCATACAGAGGTACAAGGGTCTGGGGGAGATGAACCCGCATCAATTGTGGGAGACGACCATGGACCCTGAGAACAGAATAATGAAAATCGTCACGATCGAGGATGCGGTGAAGGCCGACCTGCTGTTCAACATATTAATGGGCGAAGCGGTCGAGCCGAGAAGGGAGTTCATTGAGGCCCACGCGAAAGAAGTTGTCAACTTGGACATATAGGTGATCTTTTGGAAGAGCCCGAAGAGAAAGAAACCAGAATCTTTCCAAGACCCATCGAGGCCGAGATGGAGACTTCCTACATCGATTACGCCATGAGCGTGATCGTAGGCAGGGCCCTGCCGGATGTCAGGGACGGTCTTAAACCAGTTCACAGAAGGATTCTCTACGGAATGAGAGACCTGGGTCTGGATAAAACCAAGGCCCACAAGAAGTCGGCCAGAGTGGTCGGAGAGGTGCTCGGTAAGTACCATCCGCACGGTGATATGGCGGTCTATGACGCGTTGACCAGAATGGCTCAGGACTTTTCGATGCGCTATATGCTTATCGATGGCCAGGGGAACATGGGTAGCGTTGACGGGGACCCACCAGCAGCCATGAGATACACCGAATGCAGGTTGGACAGGATAGCAAGCGAATTGCTGGCTGACATCGACAAGAACACCGTGGACTTCGTGGATAACTTCGACAGTTCTCTGCAAGAGCCAACAGTTCTTCCGGCGAAGTTCCCCAACCTTCTGGCAAACGGCTCCAGCGGAATAGCGGTCGGAATGGCCACAAATATACCTCCACACAACATAGGAGAATTGGTCGATGCAACAATAGAAATCATTGACAATCCAGACATTGATGTTACAGAACTTATGAACATCTTGAAAGGACCTGATTTCCCCACCGGTGGGATCATCTATGGTAGAAGGGGCGTCGTTGAGGCGTATCACAGTGGAAGAGGTCGGATCAGGGTCAGAGCGAAGGTGGAAATAGAAGAGAGGGCGAAGGATACTAGGAGGATCATCGTCACTGAGATACCTTACATGGTGAACAAGTCGAAGATGATCGAGAAGATTGCGCATCTGGTGAGGGACAAGAAGATCGACGGCATCACGGACCTCAGGGACGAGAGCGACAAGGACGGAATGAGGATCGTCATTGACCTCAGAAGGGGTATTCTGGAAGAAGTGATTCTCAACCAGCTGTACAAGCACACAGCGATGGAATCGACCTTTGGCATGATCAACCTGGCCCTGGTGAATGGGGAACCCAAACTGCTTGACGTCAAGACGGCGATCACCGAGTTCCTCAGCTTCAGGGAAGAGGTCATCAGAAGAAGGACCGAGTTCGAGCTGCAGAAAGCAAAGCAACGGCTACACATCACGGAGGGGCTGATCACCGCCGTCGACCATCTCGATGACGTCATCAGATTAATCAGGCATTCACAGACCGCGGAAGAGGCCAGGAACGGTCTCATCAAGACATATTTGCTGTCAGAAGAGCAGGCAAGGGCCATTCTGGACATGAGGCTCCAGAAGCTCACGGGAATGGAACTCCAGGCTCTGAGGGACGAGGAGGAGGAGCTGGAGAAGAAGATTGAGGAGCTGGAGGATATACTTGCCAGTACCGAGAGGGTCTACGAGATGATCAAAGAGGACCTGATCGCGATCAAGGAGCAATACGGCGATGAGCGGAGGACCGAGATAGTGGAGCACGCGGACGACTTCGACATTGAGGACCTCATTCCTGTGGAGGATGTTGTAGTTACGATCACGAACACTGGCTACATCAAGAGGCTGCCGTGCGACACGTATAGGCAGCAGAGGAGAGGGGGTGTGGGTCTCATCGGGATGGAAACCAAGGAAGAGGACTACGTCGTCGACCTGTTTGTGACCTCCTCCCACAACTACATCCTGTTCTTCACCAACAAAGGCAGAGTTCACTGGTTGAAGGCATGGCAACTGCCGGCAGGCGGAAGGCATGCCAAAGGGAAGCCCATAGTCAACATGATACCGCATCTGGAAAAAGGAGAGGCCATATCCGAGATGATACCGATCGACGAGTTCGATGAAGACAGATTCCTGCTCTTTGCCACCAAAAAGGGGCTTATCAAGAAGACCAAACTCTCGGCATACAGCAGGCCCAGGGTCACCGGCATATGGGCGATAAAGCTCAGACCTGGAGACGAACTCGTGGATGTGAGACTTTCGGACGGAACCAAAGAGGTTATGATAGGGACGAGACAGGGAATGGCCGTGAGGTTCTCCGAGACCGATGTCCGGTGTGTGAGCAGGTACTCGATGGGAGTTATAGGGGCCAGGCTCAAGAAGAAGGATGACAGGGTCATCGGGATGGCCGTTGTGGATCCAGAATCCGTGATGTTGACCGTCACACAGAAGGGCTATGGAAAAAGGTCCAGGGTTGACGCCTACAGGAAGACCAAACGTGGCGCACAGGGTGTTATCAACCTCAGAATAGTCGAAAAGAACGGTCCTGTGGTTGCGATTAGACGTGTGAAGGACGATGACGAACTCATAATCACAAGCGTCAAAGGCATGGTCATAAGAATTCCCGTCAAGGGCATCAGAGTGATGGGGAGAGCGACACAGGGCGTCAAGGTCATGCGCATGAAGAAAGATGACAAAGTGAAGGCGCTGGCCAGAATGGTCGGGGAGAAAGAAGAGATCGAGATAATCGAGGAAGCCGAAAACGAAGAGGAAGAGCCAAACGAAGACTAATTACCCTTCTTCCTGAGTTCCTTGTAGTATTGGCAGAAAGAGTTGAAATCGCATTCCCCACATTTTGGACCAACGGATCTGCAGATATCCTGACCGAACCGTACAAACAATTCGTTGAGATCCAGCCAGTACATCTTCGGAACCAGCTTGACCAGCTCTTCTTCCGTTTGCTCTGGAGTCTTGGTACTCACCAGCCCGAGACGATTCGAGATCTTGTGAACATGCACATCCACAGGGACCGCGGGTTCGCCGAAAGCATAGACCAGGACGCAGTTTGCCGTTTTCCTTCCAACCGAAGGAAGGGTCATCAGTTTATCGAAGTCCTTCGGCACTTCCCCTCCATAATCCTCCACCAGGATCTTTGAGACCTCCTTCACCCTCTTGGCCTTCACTTTGTAGAATCCAGAAGGGCGAATGAGCCTCTCTATCTCATTCAATGGAGCTTTGGCAACATCTTGGACCGTTGGATATTTCTTGAACAGATTGGAGGATGCGCGGTGTGTGTTCTCATCTTTGGTTCGATGGGAGAGTATGGTAGATACCAAGACACGGTAGGGATGCCTCATTTCCCTTTGGAGTGCCGTTCCAGATACCTTGCCGGGGAAGGCTCCAACGTCATATCTCTCTCGGAGTTTCTTCATGATGAAATCGATTTCACTCACTGTTTCACCGTCTCAAGATACTGAATGGCTTCACCCACGGTAGTGTTCGAGCCAGTAACACAAATCACGTCATTGCTGGTGCTCACGGAAATGGCCTTCTTTGTCGCTTCGGCCACGCCGGGTATTATCTCTACATCCACAGGGTGTTCTTGCATTTCCTCCACTATCTTCTCTGCTGAGAGGGCTCTCGGAGACTTGGGTTCGGTAGCGTAGATTCTGTCGGCAATCGGAGCAATCTCCTTCACAAACCCTTTCTGGTCTTTGTCATCGAGCATCCCAAGAACGAAAGTCGATTTGTCGCGACCGAAGATTTCGATAATAGTCTTTCTCAGCTCAACGGCCGCATCAGGATTGTGAGCTGTGTCAAGAACCAAGAAGGGATTGCTCATAGCAATCTGAAACCTCCCAGGCCAGGTCGTCTCAGAAAATCCTTTCAGGATAGCATCGTCAGAAATCTCGAATCCCTTGTCCTTCAAGACATCAATGATTCCATATGCTGTTGCAGAATTCCGGGCCTGGTGCGCTCCCAGAAGCCTTATCTCAATCTCATGTTCGGATTTTCCTCTAACCAAGATTCTTTGCCCATCCAACCCGAAGCCGATCCTCTCAAATCGGATATCCTTGCCGATGACAATCGGGTCAGATCCTTTCTCTTTGCAAGCACCAAGAATGGCTCTTGGAACCGGGCTGTCGGAGACAACAACTGGCACTCCTTCCTTGATGATCCCCGCCTTCTCCCCTGCAATCTGGTCTACCGTTTGTCCCAGATGCTCTGTGTGTTCAACTGCAAGATGAGTGATTCCGCAAACCTCCGGCACCACAACATTCGTTGCGTCCAATCTTCCCCCCATGCCCACTTCCAAGATACCGAAGTCCACGTCCTTGTCTGCAAAATGAGAGAAGGCTAGTGCGGTGAGGAATTCGAAAAAGGTGATTTGTCTCTCCGGGGAAGATGCCATGTCTTCAGCGATTGTTCTCACTCGAACGGCCAATTCCTCCAAGCGCTCGCCGCTGATTCTCTCTCCGTTCACCTGGATGCGCTCATTTAGATCCACCAGATGGGGGGATGTGTACAGACCAACCTTGAAGCCAGCATGTTGCAGGACTGAAGAAACAAATGCGCACACAGATCCCTTCCCATTTGTGCCAGCGACGTGAACGGCTTTCCACTCACTCTGAGGATTTCCCAGCCTGTTCAGTAGTTCTGTTATGTTCTCCAGACCCAGTCTGATGCCGAATCTTTCCAGACCAAGCAGATATTCGGTTCCGCCTCCTCCGCTCGTGTTCATCGTCACATTGAGTATCCGCGTAATGCGAATAAAGATTGCGTAGAGAGATAAACGTAGCCAGACATCTATCCAGATTCCTAAGAGAGAAACTATTTATGTTCGGACAATAATCGTTCGGTGTGCACCCCAGCCAGGCGATATATTGCCAGAAGAGTGAGAAACTAAAGGACAAGACCATAGTTCTGGGAGTCACGGGAAGCGTAGCTGCGGTTGAATGCGTCAAGCTCATTCGTGAACTGATTCGTCACGGAGCCAAGGTCATTCCCGTCATGAGCGAGTGGGGGCAAAAGATAGTTCATCCATACAGTCTGGAGTTCGCCAGCGGACAGAAACCGATTATCCAGATAGATGGTTCTGTTCAGTACGTGGACCTTTGCGGGGAAGGTGGCTCGGCCGATCTGTTCATGGTTGCCCCTTGCACCGCCAACACGATATCGAAGATAGCGCATGGAATCACTGACACACAGGTGACCATCTTCGCGATCGCTTCCATGGGTTCGAAGATCCCAATTATTCTGGTGCCAGCAATGCACATTTCCCTCTATGACCAGCCGATAATCGGTGACAACATCAGAAGACTCAAGGAATTGGGAGTTGAATTCGTACGGCCCAGAATACAGGAGCACAAGGCCAAGATCGCGAAGATAGACCAGATCGTTTCCTCGGTGATTAGGGCCTTGGGACCAGGAGATTTGAAGAAAAAGGTGACAGTCATTGCTGGATCCACGGAAGAACCAGTGGACGATGTCAGGATTTTGACGAACAGAAGCACGGGAAGAACGGGCATTGAACTGGCATTGGATGCCTATGAGAGAGGTGCACAGGTTGAGCTCTGGATGGGGAGAACAACTGAGGAGATTCCCAGCTTCATCACCACCAAGAGATTCTCCACCTCCTTGGAACTCGTGGACATGGTCCGCAAGATCAGGTCGGACATTTGCATCGTGCCAGCAGCGATATCCGATTACATTCCAAAAAGGGCGAAAGGAAAGATCTCCTCCACGAAGAGACAGGTCACTGTGGAGCTGAGAAGGGCCCCCAAGATAATCGAGGAGATACGCCGATCCAGAAAGAAGATCACAATCATCGGTTTCAAATTGGAATCGGACATATCAAAGAAAGCGCTAGTGTCAAAGGCAAAGGAGAGATTGAGGACCGCCAAGCTCGACTTCATAGTTGCAAATGACATAAAATCCGTCACGCCCGACTCGAACAAGGTCATCATTATCGACAAGAAGGGCAGGACCAAAGATGTAGATGGAAGTAAACCGAAGATTGCCCACGAAATCTGGAGCGCTGTTTTGAATGGGATCAAAGGCTAGTGCCTTTTGCCCGGGCCACATTACTGCCTTCTTTGAAATCTGCGAGAATGAGGACATTCTGAAGAAAGGATCCAGAGGGGCGGGCCTTTGTTTGTCCAGAGGGGTCATTGCGCAGGTAGAAGTGGAGAGAGCGGAGAATCTGAACATAACCGTAAACATCGACGGCAGTCGGATAGAGGACAGCGTCACAGAGCTTGCCATAAGGAGAATGCTCGAGGATGAGAAACTGAGGGTCACAGTTGAATCAGAGAACCAACTACCGGTCTCGCAGGGTTTTGGCATGAGCGGAGCCGGAGCTCTGAGTTCTGTCGTTGCTTTGAACGAGGCTGTCGGGTCCTCTCGAACCATAGAGGAACTGGTCCAAATAGCCCACGCGGCCGAAGTGAGATCAAGAACTGGATTTGGGGACGTCTACCCACAAACCCTTGGTGGCATGGATATAAGGAAACGTCCGGGAGCGCCTCCATTTGGGGAAATCGAGAAGCATGTTGTGGAAAGAGAACTGGTCCTGTGCGTACTGGGAAAAAAGATGAGAACCAAGGACCTGCTTCAGGATGAGGAAACCGTCCAAAGAATCAACAGATTTGGCTCTGATTGCATTGAATCGATTGTACAGACCCCGACGCTGGAAAGATTGTTCTCTCTTGGCAGGGATTTCTCCATCAAATCTGGACTGGCATCCGAAAGGATAGTGAAAGCCATCGAGGATTGTGAAGCATACGGCTCTGCCGGAATGTCAATGCTGGGGAATTCCGTTTTTGCCATAGGTGACACAGACAACTTGGCCAAGACCCTGGAGAGGTACGGTATCGTCATAGAATGCAGGGTAGAGAACCTTGGAGTGCGTGCCATCTAGACGCTAGAAAAGGACTCCCAAGAATATCGCGAGAACACCCGAAAGGAAAATGATTCCACCAATTAACATACCGCCCGTTATTGTCGTCCAGTCGGACGCACCGCGTCCATATCTGTGCTCCATCTCGGACCTGGCTCCCTTTGTCGTCATATGTCTTCCGACAATGGACCACTCTGAAAAACCACCGCCGAGAAAATACGCACCAATCATGATGACCATGCCAACAGCGACGAACGCGTAGCTCAGAGCCTCCACAAAGAATGCCAGAACCGTTAGAGAGATGAGAATTACCAGAAACGCAAGGACCGCTTTCCCCGTCTTCATCCAAGATGGCAGCAATGGTTGTTCTCTCTCTTCTTTCGGATAGGGCGTGTCCTCAGAATCCTTTTTCCTGCGAACTTTGTCCCAAGACACCTGCCCCTTAGGCACCTTTCTGGCAGAAGGACCAATGGATAGCAACAGCCTGAAGCCTCCCTATTGATTGCAGTGCAAGACCACATTGAGTAGCGGACATAAAAGTCATTCCATTAGAGTGAAGAGCTGGTCATCTTCACCTACTTCGAAAACGCCCAGCCGAGCACCGGCATCCAACCAACCGTGGGCGTAGTTCACGCAGGCAAAGGCGTTCACCAGATTCCCTTCCTTGAAGAAGTGGGTTGCATCATTGTAGTAGGACTCCGCCATGTTGAGGAAATCCTTTGCAATCTTGTTGGAATGTGACCTCTCCGGCGCCATAATCCGCAGTTTGGCCAGAGCTCTTTCCGTAATCTCCAGATACTTCTCCACCTTTGAAGACTCCAGCTCCATGAATACCTCTCCTTTCTCGCAATCCTTTACAAAGAATCCAATGACAGCCTGCAATATCAGTTTTGCCCCTTGGACACCGGTCAGCTAACCGTCCAGTATCTTCACCGATTTTCCACCGTGTTCTGTCTCGCGCGGTCTGACATCCACCAGGAGGGGCATGGAAATGTTCGCTCCGGTCACAAGAGAAACGCCCACAGGAAGCATCTGGATCTCATCTCCCATTCCTGCCGTCAGTCCTTCCACTGAGGCCATGATCGTCTTCAGGTCATTTGGGTTCGTGACTTTCAATATGATCTGGGTGTTGCACTGGCTGAGTACGTTCTTGTCCACCTTCGCTGCCCTCTGAGTTATGATCAGTAGGCCCAATCCGAACTTCCTACCCTCCGACGCGATCGTACGCATGATGTCCGAGGTTGCCGCCTTTCCTTGTTGCGGACAAAAGTTGTGAGCTTCCTCAACCACCAGCATCATCGGTGGGACTTTTTCGAGCTTCCTCAGTTCAAACAACGCGGTGGCAACCCTATTGACGACCAGTTCCTGAATATCTGGAGGCGTCCCCTTGAGGTTGATAATCGTGGTCTTGCCTTCCGCCACGAGTTCGTCCACTTTGGTGCCTTCCCGGGCAAATATCTCAACCTCCCTGAGATACTCCAGCTCGTTCATCAGCGAGAAATTCGATGGGTCGTCCTGAGCTTCAAGGACTCTCAAGATGTCCTCAACGTCGTAGTCCTTCCTGGAAGCCCTTATCAGGTCCAGAGCTTCCCTCAAAGCTGTCAGATTGTTCCGGACATTCCCGGACCTCGTGAGGGAAAGTATGTCCCTCGGTTGGAGGTTGCTCAATGTGAACTTGAGAGGTTTGGCATCCTTGTTGATCTTGGTGTCGGGGCTGAACTTCATCAACCGGGACTCATAGCTTCTCGGAACCACCTTGAACTTCTCCCCTCGAGGTACGGATTTCGCTCTCTGTGCCAGGGAACAGTACTCTCCGTGCGGGTCCACTACGACTGTTGTTACGTTATGTTTGATGAACTCTTCGAGCAGGACACCGGCCATGTAGCTCTTTCCGCCACCCGTCTTTGCCAGAATGCTCACATGTTTCTGAATCATCCCGTTGATGTCCACATACACTGGAACCAGATGCCCCGTCAGCATCCCGATATAGGCTCCTGTCTTCCTGTCGTCCTTCAACCCTATTACTTTCTTTATGAGGCTCTCACTGGCTTTTTGGATTATCTCGCCAGCCTTGAAGGGAGTCCTGGGAACCTGCAGCAGATTCCTATCATCTCGGTAACCGACAATGCACACCTGGGCGGAAACCATCTCTTCGATCGGAACGGGCTCTCCTTTTTGCATCATCTGAGCTTTCTCAATCGAGAGATCCGTCTTCCTTTCTATCTGGTCGATTCTCCCCAAAACCATACCGCAGGTCTCGTGATGCACCTGAATGAACTCGTTCTTCTCAACCGGCGCAGAGATGCTGCACTTGAACTCAGTTGTTCCGATGTCGCCATAGATGACTCCGATATAGTCCTCCGAGGTCTCGGCAGTTGTGCTATGAATAGATTCGTCAAAGGTGGTTTCCAAGTGTGCACCCCATCGGGGGTGAATAGGCAACGTGTCTTAAGTATTTTTTCGCTCTCATTGTGTAGGCTATCTTAACAAAATAATCACATTTGATTACTGAGGCAGAACGTTAAAAAGGTTTGAGGTTAACTTTCGTTTCAGCCATGTTCCCGGAGGAGTCTACAACAAACATGAGACTGCTATTAGGCAGAGCCTTCCTGCACGAACTGGAGATGGACAACACAGAGATGGCTGTTCTGTTCGCGAGGGCGTTCCTTGTTCATGTAGTGATGAATGGATGTTTCGGGGACAACGCCAGTTAGGCAACGGTCTCCAGGATTCTCCTCTCAGATTCTTCCACGACCGTCTCAAAAGAAGCAGATGCGTCGATGACTTCGATACGGTCCTCAACATCAGCTAGTCTCAGGAAATTCTCCCTCACCTTTTCGAGGAAATCCAGCCTCTCGAACTTGGTCATCTCTTCCCTGGTTTCAATGCGTTCCAGAGCATCGTGTGGTTCAAGGTCAAGGAGCAGAGTCAGTGTGGGCCTCAGGGCAAATGCATCGCTAATCCTCTTCAACCATTCGAATGGATCTCCTTCAAAGCCTTCAATGACCAGCGAGGCCGCTTGATAGCAAATGGTGGAGTCCGCATATCTATCGCATAGAACGAGCTTTTCCTCTTCCAGCCAGTTAGAGATTGTCTTCGAGTGAGTGGTCCTGTCCGCCATGAACAAGAAAGCCTCGGTGAGAGCTGGATGTTCTTCGGATATACCTTTCTTGACTGCATCTCCCAACCAGGTCTTCGTAGGTTCCTGCGTAAGCACGACCTCCTTTCCAGCCTTTTCCAGCCTGCTGAGCACTTCCGCCGCAACGGAGGTTTTGCCACAACCATCGATTCCCTCGAAAGTGATCAGAACTCCCGACATCGCGAATGTGAAATTCCTTCCTCGATTAATACTATTGCTCTACTTGCAGCGAACACTCAATGCCCGAAAAGGTTTTTATAGATTCGAAGAATACCTTCTGACACGCAGTTTTCGGGAGAGGAGAGGGTCGCATGATGCTTCGTCCAGATGCTCGACGATTCAAAGAAGAAGAGGACATGACCGGGTCTTGCAGGAAGTGTGGATGCAGGCTGGTGTTCCTTCCCGATGACAAGAGGAGAGGTTTCTGTTTTGAATGCTTCGACCCGTACGAAATACGAGAGTTTCCTTTTGAGAGCTAGAAAAGGCCCACATCCATGGCATAGGCGATCAACAGCGCTGCACCCGCTACGAAGCAGATGAAACCCGTAACCAGCCTGTATTTGAAACTCTTCTTGAGTTCCCCCTGTAGCGGACCGGATGAGCGAGCCTTGTTGTAGAATGCCCAGGATGCAGTACTGGAAATCCCAGCCACTATCGCCAAAAGACCCACGCCCAGGTAAACGTGCAAGATATCAATAGCTGTGAGGACTATCAAAATGATTCCAATAACAAGGAGTGTGACAACATTGATTATCTCAAACCGGTAGAAGGCAGGGGCCATCCCGAAGACATCCACCTCATCCTTCTCGGAGCCACCTTCCTTCTGCAATGTTATCCCACTCGTACTTCTAACCGTATCTCTCTATCAGTTCTTTCCTTTTTTGGTTCCTTTTCTTTCTCCATTCCCTCAGGTCCTTCTTTATCCAATCGTTTGGGCGACCTTCCGCCCTCAGTCGTTCCTTATCTGGCTTGTTCAGCTTATCCCAGAATTTGAGCTCTTGCTGAATCCTTTTGTCTTGCGACGGGGCCCTTGATTTCCCTTCTGCCTTCTTCCCGCCAACATCCTCTGCCCACTTCTCCAGTTCCTTCAGGAAGTCCGTCCTCTTCTTGCCGCTCCAAATGAGCGTGGCGGAAAGCGTTACGTTCCTTTCGGGGTCCCTTTCGAACTCCGCGATCACCTTCTCATCGTTGCCGAGCCATATGAAGTCGCCAAGCTTCCCTTTCCAGACAAAACCGTGCTTTCTCAGAATCGTCTTGAAGGTCGCTTTGTTGCTGGAATAGACTGAACCCTCAAAAGAGAACTCCTTTCTCACGGACTCTCAATCCAAGGAACACGATTAAAACCTTTCTCTGACGATTTCTTGTCGACGGAAGCGTCCGTTCTCCCACTTCCAAAAGGATACATTCGGTTCGGGTGAGAGAGATACGATTGCGATCAAGTGCTCAGGCCAGTAATTCCTTGAAGAGTCTATTTGCGAAGGTCCGTTGGGCCCACCGGGATGGGAATGATAGAATCCCAGCAGCTCGACTTCATTGTCCTCATCGATTTCCTCGAAGATTCTGACTTGATCCTCAGGATTAACGAGATACTCCACCGTCGGGTCGGAATGAACGTTCCGACATGCGCATACTCTTGACACCCGCACCTCGTTGTCCTTAGCCCTTCCGACGAGAATGCCACATGCCTCTCTGGGAGATTCAACTTGAGAATGCTTGACCATCTTTTCGATTTCTTGACCCCTTATATGAACGGTTGTCACAAAACCATCGCCAGCTAGTCCGAAGTCACGTCACATCAGGTTCCCTATCGACCTTCATTATCTTCAGCTTCACAACCGTAATGGCTGATACAGCAAATATGATAGCAAGTAGCAGTGCAATCACAGCGAAGTTGATTCCAAAGATCTCACCCGTGATTATGTCCTGCAGAGAGGCAATGAAGTTGAAAGTCGCATGCATCAGAACTGCCACAAGAAAGAAGGGGAGTACCCTGTAACGACCTTCGGACACGACACTCTTTCCGATTCCGTAGCCCATAACGGAGGATGCACTGGCGTGGAGCAAAGCGGATGAGACACTCCTAATAGCGATGAGGAAGAGTGAGACCTCCAATCCTCCTACAAGATATGCCCAACCCCCGTACATTAGGTTCTCAGTGGCAGCAAAACCCAATCCACTGGCTGCGCCGTAGACAAGTCCGTCCTCAGGCTCGGTGATTTCATAATGGACCAAGTATATCCCAACCCCCTTGGCGAACTCTTCGACCACCGGACCGATTATCACCACGAGCAGGAGGGGCAGGAGAAAATCTCGCCTCCAACCAAACAGATAAGGTCGGTCAACAAAGCTGTCGAGAATCGAGTTTATCGCATAGAGCAGCATCAGGGCTATCAGTATCCCGAAGATGGCACCGTAGATGAAAACCAAGAAGACTTGACCCCAGGGTTCCTTGCTGAACCTCTCGCTGTTCCTCAACCAAACCGTATAGATGATTGGCGGAAGGAAAGAGGACAGTATGAGAATAATCAAAACCAGGAAGGGGTCCATCAACACGAAAAAAGGAACTGTCCCTATTTAAGATATTCCTCAGAAGGTTCCAGTCATCAAGACTAGAGTTTTTCCTGCTTTCCCATACTAATTACGAATTCGGACAGCGGAGTGCGTGAGGTTTTCCGAGATTCTCTCTTTTTGCCGTTCTTCCAGCTCACTGAGACCACTGTTGTCTTCATTGGCTCTTTCAGGCCCGGAATCGCTCTTATCTGCTTCTCGGTCATGGTAAAGATGTTCTTCTTGTGCCTCAGTGCCCATTCGGTGGCGTATACGAACGCTCTCGTCTTCACAATGGTGTCCGGGTTAAGGGACATGCTGTTGATTCCGTTTTCCACAAGGAAAGCCGCTATACTGGGCCAATCGGATGGTGCTTGTCCGCATATTCCAATCTTCACCTTCTTCTTTCTGGCAACCTTGATGACTTGGGCCAGCATTTTCTTGACCGCATTGTCCCTCTCGTCAAAGAGATGGGAAACCAGTTCTGAATCCCTGTCCAATCCCAGTGTGAGCTGAGTGAGGTCGTTGCTGCCTATTGAGAAGCCGTCGAACACGTCCGCGAACTCGTCCGCGAGAATGACATTGCTTGGAATCTCGCACATGACGTAGATCTGGAAACCGTCCTTCCCTTGCTTCAAGCCATTCTTCGCCATGAGCTTGATGACCTTTCGACCTTCATCCGGGGTCCTGCAGAACGGAACCATCGCCAGGACATTCTTCAGTCTCATTCTGTTCCGAACTACGGCAAGCGCCTTGCACTCCAGAGAGAAAGCGTCCTGGAATTCCTCAGAGTAGTATCGGCTGGCACCCCTGTATCCGATCATCGGGTTGGATTCATGGGGTTCGTAGTATTTCCCGCCAATGAGATTCGCATATTCGTTCGTTTTGAAGTCGGATAGCCGGACAATCACATCTTCAGGGTAGAAGGCGGCACCCAATCTGGCAATGCCGTAGGCCAGCTTATCTATGAAGAACTGAGTCTTATCGTCATACCCTTTGGTGAGACCATCGATCTGCCCAAGCGCATCCTGGTAATATTCTCTCTTCTCGAGTACTGCTTTTTTCTCCTCCTCAAACACATCTTTGTCTAGACCCTCTTTCTTCAGTCGCTGGATTTCCTTCTTGTACCCGTCCTTCACGAATTTCCTCAACTTCCGATAGTCCAGTAGGGCTTGTGGATGGATCTGGATGTGAGAGTTGATTATGAATTCCACTCTTGCAAGTCCAACACCATCATGAGGGAGTTGCCCCTGCAGAAATGCCATCTCAGGTATTGCGGCATTCATCATTATCGCGGTCTTGGTCTTGGGCAGCTTCTCCACGACAGTGCTCTCGATCTCGTAGTCCAGAAGCCCATCGTAGACCACACCGATTCCTTCTGAACAATCCACGGTGATGTCCCTCTTGTTGGGAATGGCCTCGCTTCCGGTCTCGGTTCCTATTATGCATGTTACACCCAGTTCCCTTGACACGATGGCGGCGTGGCAGGTTCTCCCGCCAGTATCCGTCACGATCGCGGCAGCCTTCTTCATGATCGGCTCCCAATCTGGATTGGTGGACCTTGTGACCAGCACTTCGCCTTTCTTGAACTTGTGCATGTCCTTCACGGATTGGATCACGTTCGCCCTGCCCTGGCCGATCTTTGAACCGATGGCTTCGCCACCGACCAGTTTCTTGCCCTTCTTCTTCAACCGGTATCTGATGAGTTCTGTTCCCTTCTTCACAGCATGAACTGTCTCGGGTCTGGCTTGCACGATGTACAGCTTCCCGGTCTTCCCGTCCTTCGCCCATTCGATGTCCATGGGGACATTGTAGTGCTTCTCTATCGTCACCGCCCATTTCGCCAGCTTCTCGGCCTCGCGGTCGGTAATCACGAACCTATTCCTATCCTTCTCTAGGACATTCCTATCCACAGTGCCGGTGCCGGTTGGGGCGTACACGAGTTTCCTGTCCTTCAAACCCAGCTTCTTGTCAATCACCTTGCCCGTCGGTTTGAAAACGAAGAAGTTGTCTGGATTGACGGTACCCTGAACCACATATTCTCCCAGACCGTACGATCCGTTGATGAAAACCACGTTCCTGAAGCCGGTCTCGGTATCGATGCTGAACATCACACCGCTGCTGGCTTTGTCAGAACGTACCATCAGCTGGACTGCGGCGGAAAGATACACATCGAAATGGGAGAAGTTCCTTTCCTCCCGGTATGAGATTGCCCTGTCCGTGAAAAGAGATGCAAAGCATTCCTGAACGGCTGTTACGACATTGTCCGCGCCGTGAATGTTGAGAAACGATTCCTGCTGACCCGCGAAGGATGCGTCCGCCAAATCTTCTGCCGTTGCACTGCTCCTGATGGCGGTATCCACGTGCTTGACACCAACCAGCTTGCACAACTGTTCATAGGCTGACCTTATCTCGGACGCCAGGTCTTCTGGCATTTTCGCTTTCTCAAAGGCGTTTCTAATCTTCCTTCCTCGGATCTGGAGGTTCTTCACGTCATGAGTGTCCAAGTCGGAAAGCACTTCTCTCACATAGCTGTCAAGTTCTGTGGTTTCCAGGAAGTATCGGTACGCGTGCGTGGTCACTGCAAAGCCGTTCGGAACTGGGATCCCGGGCAGGTTGGCCATCATCTCTCCGAGCGAAGCTCCCTTCCCGCCCACCAAGGGCACATCCTTCTTCCTGATATCCTTGAACCAAAGTATGAATTTCTTACCTTTCTGAATGCTCACTTGACTCCCCCTTCTGATTGATTTATTAACTTAATCCTCAACCTCAAATCCTTGCTCAATATTTATCCTTTCTCAATTGCCATCAGATTCCCATTTCTGCCATCTTTATCTCTCTTCGTTTATTCTCCAAGAACCTGTATACCGAAGCGTGCTCACTTCCCTCCAGCACCATCTCAACCGCCTTCTCAGCTATGCTCATCCGGACCATGTCGCCGACGAGGGAAACGGTATTCCCATAGACGCACATGTCCACGCCGGTAAGCTCTTCGATTATCCTCCTGGTTTTTCCTTTGGTGCCGATCAAGCGGCCTTTGATCTGAGCTATCCTCTTCCGGTTTTTTCCAGCAAAGTCCCGGATGTCAACGCTTCGGAAGAATACTTCAGGGTCGAAGAGCCTCAGTGCCCTCTCCTCGGAGAAACCCCTGCCAATCGCCTTGACAATGTCCAGAGTCCTGAGGGCCATGGATGGATCCTCCGCCTTACTCTCATCGATGGAAACCTCACCCGCCTTGGAATCCACCGAGATCTGGACTCCGGTCTCCTCCTCGATCCTCTGTTTGGTGAGGCCCTTGGGGCCGATTAGGACTCCGACCCTCTCAAGTGGAATTCGGACATAGAGCGTTCTAACCACCTCTTACTTTCTTGATGAGCTTCTCCCCATCCGTTCGAACGCCCAGCTTGGAGAAGTACCTGGTAATGTTGGTGACGTCCCTCATGAACCATTCCTCGGCAAGAGGATGATCCAAGGTCACCGACTGACCCACGTCTATTATCACTGGTTCTCCATCCCTCATCATGATGTTGTACTCGCTCAAGTCTCCGTGAACCAGTCCGGATTCCTCAATGAGCCTCATGTTATCCACAACCTTCCGATACACCTTCGTGGGAGCTGAGACCTTCACTTCCTTCAATAAAGGTGCAGGCAATCCTTCGATCGAAATGTAATCCATCACCAAGATATTCTTGTAGCAGCCCCTGGGTTTGGGTACATTTACGCCTCCGTCATACATCCTGTTCAGGTTCTTGAACTCCTTCTGGGCCCAAGCCAGCACCGTCTTCCTGTGACTTCCGTAAACGCCTTTGAACCTCGGGTCACCAACGATATACTTTGAGATGTTCTTGAATGTGGCAGTGGATATCCGATATATCTTGACAGCGCAATCGCCCTCATCTGACGTTGCCATGAATACGTTGCCCTCCTTCCCAGTGGAAACAGCGTACTCCAGAGTGTTCATGACCTTGTCATTGAACATCTTGTACAACGCCATCAAGGTCTCCTGGTCAAAGACCTCGTCCATGACCTTCCTGTCATCGGCGTCCTTTTCCCTTATCCTGAAAGAGTCGATTCTCGATTCCAGAAGTCGCATTTTCCTTTTATCAAACATTTACATCCCAATCAAAACACGTCAATTGACCCGGGGATCATCCCTCTTCTCTTGAGATAACTGGACTGAGTCTTGGTGTACCTGTATTTTATGTCCGACTTTTCCTGTTGGAAGTCCCAGGGTTTTACGATCAATAAATCACCTTCCCGAATCCACATCCTCTTCTTCAGTTTCCCAGGAATCCTGCCCATCCTGGACTTTCCATCCTCGCACATGACCCTGATCCTTGATGCTCCCAGGAGTTGATCAGCCACCGCAAAAAGCTCACCATCACGTGTACGAGGAAGTCTCACTCTTGTTATTTCTCCTTCCGTTTTATGCTTTGACTTCCTCCGCTTATAGTATGGCAAGGTGAACCTCAGGTAGACAACCCCCTTTGTCGCTATAAGCATTTGGGTTAGACCATATCGCCATCAAACTGGCTACCATCACTGACCGAAACGCCTTCCGGGATGCTCAGTTTCAGGTCATCAATGTACCCAAACCAATAGACTACCAATCCGTCCCCAAAAAGATCGGCATAGGGGGTCAACTGCTTCTTGAGATGTTTCTTGATTTCCACCGGATCTCCGAACGTTGCTTTTGACTCAATCCAGAACTTCTTGTGTTCGTTCCAGATCAGAGGTTTTCGCAACAGGAAATCGGGTGTTTTGGGGTAATGCCCCCTGAGATCGGCCTCCGTTTGATGTGCAATTCCCTTGGCATTCAGCCATTTGCGCAACTTGTTCTCCCCCCACCTTCCCCTATCGGCCTGTCTCTTGGAGCCGTTCGGCGAATAGACCCCGTCCGCCTTGTTCGCTTTGATGATCTCCCTTCTGAGTCTGGCGTCCTTGATTTCCTCAGGATTGAGAAGCAGTTTCCAGGACTGCTTTCTTGGGATCTTGTTCTCCTGGAGGATCATCATGGCGATGAGCGAAGCCGGAAAACGGTTCTCCCAGGCTATCTGTACGAAGTTCTTCCCTTTGTTCCACTGATGCAACATCTTCGAGGACTTACTCTTGACCTTGTAGTACCGCTTGGTCGTGTCCCGCACAACTTTCTGCGTGTAAATCACGTGAAGGAGCTCAATGCCCAAACCTCTCTCCCGCGCGATTCTTGGAATGTCCGCCAGTTGCTTGAGTTCGTTGGTAAGCTGCCTGTAATCCTTATATTTCATCAATGCACTTCCGATTGTCTGGCCGTTCTGTGAGAGATTATCTTCGGTATAAATACATTGCGAGAATCAAGAACCTCGATAAGTGGATGCAGAAGCGTCTTGGAACACTTCCAATGTCCAGAAAGGATAAAATATGCGATAGCTCTATGAAATGGAGAATGGCGACCGAGATCGCAAGAGCCACACCATTCGGTCGAAAGACTTAAGATAATATGTCATCTACGGAAAGATGAGAACTCCCTGTTGGGGCATTGGGGAGGTGCCTTGGAGGGGGTCGGATGGAGGAGTAATCATGCAGGAAAAAGGACTTCTGACAGTATTGGAAGAGAGATTGAACATTGCTGGAACGGATAGATCGAAGAAACATCGGCAACCAAGATCGTTAGGAATTTCGTTTTCACAGATATCTGTGCTGTTCCTCTGCACCATGCTGAGCATGACGATTGTTAACCAGAATGCATTTGCAGCTACGTGGGATCCAGAGGAAGAGATCAGTTCGGACGTTGGGACGGAAG
>SOIM01000006.1 GCA_004377185.1 Methanomassiliicoccales archaeon
CGCCGACGGCTGGCACCGCCGCTGTCGTCCATGCCAGCAGCCACAGCAACCAGCCTACCAGCAACCTCCCCAGCAGCCTCCACAACCCCCTCCAGGAACACCATAGGGAGAGCTTTTCCTCCCCCTCATATTCCTTTGACGCCAGAACATTCTCCGATTGTCAGCCATAATAATATGTGCAAAAGGTTATTAAAGGTGAAATCTTTCGGCTCTTAAGTTAAAGGTGATTTGTATGCCCACATGTCCGAACTGCAACGCTACCCTTGCTGAAGGGGCCATGTTTTGTGACAAATGCGGGACGAAAATGCCCGAGCCAGGGGCAGCTGCACCGGCGCCAGTAGCACCTCCACCAGCGGCACCCTCTAGTGCACCGCCAGCAGCTCAACCATATCAACCACCGCCCCAATATCCAGCGTACGGACCCCAGCCCCAGCAACCATATGCTGGGCAACCCCCTGAAGCAGCGACTGTGCAAAGCATGTTAGCCATTGGTGGAATAATTGCGTTGTTACTAGGGATACTGTTCCTTCTTGCTGGAGTGGGACTTTTGGCTTTATGGGCGACGCGGCCAGCATTCATGTTTGTTGACCCGTTGGCTGGTGCGTGGATCTGGGCCCTAATACCAATAATCTTCGGAGTAGTCAACTTCTTGATATTCTTCCAAACGAGGAGCATTTCAACGATGGTAGAGAGAAGCCAGTATCAGGAAGCGAAATCAAAGACCCTAATCTGGATGATCCTTGGATTCGTATTGTCTGGTGTTATTGCTGGGATTGTACTTTTGATAGCCTACCTGAAGTTCGACCCACTTATCAGACATTCACAGCCACAGATGTACGCGCAAGTTCAACCATATCAACAGCAACCAGCCTATCAACAGCCCTACCAACCACCTCCACAACAGCCACAGCCACCACAACCCCCGCAGAACCCGTAGTCAGGGTTCCACTGCTTGACCGCCATCCAAAGTGGATTTCTTGTATCCAGATTACTGGTGAGTGGACAGGTTCTTTTGAAGTACACCTTATGCTCCCTATCGATTAGGAGATCACGTTATGGCCGAGATTGCAATCCGACAGTACGAACCATCTGACCTTGAACGTTGCAGGATGCTTTGGGAAGAGCTGACCCAAGCCCATAGGGAAATGTATGATGACCTCTCCATCGGGGGAGAGGAGCCAGGGCTCTACTTCGACAAGCATCTCTCCCGTGTTGGGCCCGAGCGTATCTGGGTCGCAGACCGAGATGGAGAAATCATTGGGATGGTTGGCTTGATTGTGGAGGAGCAGAAAACAGAGGTGGAACCCATCGTGGTCACTTCAAGAGAGCGGGGAAAGGGAGTTGGGAAGTCGCTTCTTGATCATGTGATTGAGCAGGCGAAGAAGCTCGGTGTCCGTTTTCTTAGTATAAAACCGGTTGCCAGAAACACACGTGCGATCTCCATGTTCCACTCGTTGGGGTTCCAGATGCTTGGTCACATCGATATGCTAATGGAGCTACAACCACCAACTGAAATCAAGTGGAAGGCCGGACCCGAGCTCTTTGGACGCTCCTTCAGGCACTAAGAATGAATCTATGGAGAGATACCTTCGTCTCCAAAAGGCACATGAAACACCGAGAAGAAGTGAGGGACAGAACAATGGACAGTAAGGGTGATACAGAGAGACAGGCAATCCTGAGGGACAAGATTATCAGAGAAAAGCAAAGGGCAAAAGAAGAATCTTTTCTATCGAGAATACTCTCCATTCTCAAGCCAGAGATGAGCCTGTGCGACATTGGGTGCGGAACTGGCCACATAATTCGGGAATTGGCAACTAACTCAGAGAATGTCTTCCTTGTTGGACTTGACATCTCACCAGCAATGCTCAGAGTTGCGAGCGATAACGTTGGGAACCTGCTCAATGTAGCCCTTCTTAGAGGAGATGGATACGAACTTCCCTTTTCGGACGGTGCACTTGATATTATGATAGCGAGACTGGCTGAGTATTCCCCTCAAGAAGTCTATCGGGCCCTGCGAGGAGAGGGATGTTTCATTGAATACGGTTTGGGACCAGAAGCTGATAAGGAAATCTTCGAGTTCTTTCCGGACAGGATAGAGGAGGACAATTTTTTCATTCCCAAGTCCCCAGAAGAATGGAGAGACGAGGCGTGCAGGGAGTTGAGAGATGCCGGTTTTGTCGTCACTGGCCTGGAAGATTACAAACGAAAGGACTACTATCACAACGAGGAGGAAGTGATGGACCTAATCGAGATGGTGCCACTTGTAAGGGATTTTGACAGAAAGAAAGATAGGAAGACCGTTCTAGAACTCGCAGAGAAGCACAGGGTGGAGAGAGGTATCGGCATCACGTGGCACTATTGCATCATAGAGGGGAGAAAACCGAAAGAAAAAGGTTGAACGTTCGAGAACAACCTCCCTGTTCATGCCCTTTGCAGAACTGAGCAATGAATCCAACCAAAGAAAGCTGACTACTCGGGAAGCGGTGTGGACGTAAGAACCTGGACCTTGTCGAATTCCTTCTTCAGCATGGCAAACTCGTCCTTGCCCAACGCGGACGGGCCAACCGGAACAATAACGGTCGCATCGCTCACCGAAGCCAGATCATTGATCTTCTTCACAAATCGGAGCACGCGTTCAAAACCGTTCTCAACGGTGAGATACTCAATCCCATCTATGATCACAACCCCTTTCGGAGAGTCTTTGAAGAAATTGCTGATCGCCCTCATCATCTCGAAATCCAGTCTCTTCGGGTCCAGCGTCTTGACGGAGGGGTCAGTGGCGGTGTCCGAGAGCCAGAACAAATCTATACCCTCCACGTCGTACTCCTTCCTGAGCTTGTCCGGGAAGGTTGTGGAAATGCACAGACTGGGGACCTCTTTCTTCAGGATGCTCTTGAATTCCTCGAACGCAACGGCGGGATTGTCGTCCACGATGAGATAATTGTAGCCCAAGGCGACCTCTTGTAGAATGGATCCGCACGATTCGCAATGGGTCCTCAGAAGGTCGGAATCGCCTTCGACAAGAACAGTATCCCCGCAGGACGGGCACTTCACGCTCACCATCCTCGTCTCCTTTGGCTTGACGACTTCCAGCAATCGGTTGCAGTTGGGACACCTTTCCGCCTTTTCTGCACAGTCCTTGTGGAAGACCTGACCGCATTTGCACTTGATCCCCTCGTCAGCAATGTCGTGAAGATCCTCAAGACAAACGCTACAAGGAACGGCCATGGCCATGCCGACCGGGGGAGGGAGTTCCATGTATTCCTCCGGCGCTTCGACCACTACACTTATCTCATCTTCCCTCGGAATAGGTGGTGGAATCGCTTCCTCTGCCTTGATATAGACAAACTTGGTGACAATGACCATGACTACGAGGTAGACTATGCAGAATGCCCACATGAAGACCCCAAGCATGTAGAAATTCGCCCCTGCCAGGACGAAGAGCGAGGGAAAGAAATAGAATAGGATGAAGAGGATTATTCCCAAGAGTCCCAGTCCGTGAATCCATTTCCTCTTGAACCAGCCTTCCCTGTGGGCCATCGAGTAGGCCCTTCTGTAATCATTGTAGTATTTGTTCTGGAAGTGCGACATGAGGTAGGCGCATACGAATATCAGTCCGAAGAGGATCTGAGGGTTGTCCAGGAAGTCAAAGGTTGTGAAGACAGCCCTGTCAGCCGGTGGGTTTGTCGAGTTGAAGGAGGAGCTGTATGTCAGTATCATCCCGGCAGGGGTCCTAATCAGATGGGCAGTCCCCTGATCCTTCTCAAACCCTGCGAAACTCAAGGCACCCACTATATAGTCGGTGTTGTGTAATTCGAGAGTGCCGATGTAGGCACAAGGGGCGTTAATATCGAAATCATCGATGAAGAAGCCAGTATTGTTTCCACTCTGATTCGATGTGAAGTTGAAGTTCACCCTAACCTTCTTTCCTATGTAACTGTCCAGATCGAAGACTAGCGTTTGGAAAGTGTTGCGGTTGTCATTTGAACCCAGCGTCTGCAGATTGGTGTAGCTGCTCTCACCTTCTTCCTTGATCTGTATCCTGAGGGTATCGCCAGACTCAACATGCCCGACATAACTGAACCGCATGGCGGCCTCCACAGCAAAGCGGAGATCAAAGTCCGCATAGGTGGATGCAGTGATATTGTCCTCGTACTGAGGAGTCTCAGAGCTTCCATGCCAGAGGGCTAGGTTCCCGGGGTAATATGGATTGTCCTTTATTATCCAGTTCGTCGTTGTGGGTTCTCCCGCGACCGAGAAAGGACCGAAGAAGGTATCGTTGAAATCATGGGACCTATGGAAACTGAAACCCTCGTAGAGCGCAGAGACGGTCAGGTTGTCGGACAGGTCGAATGTTCTGTGCTGGACACCAGACTCGAGATTGAAGATGTGCTTGATGACGATGGAAGCGTCAGTATCCACATCCGTTCCGAGAAGACCCTCCGTGCTCAGCGGGACGCCAGCGGCGGTATCACCGTCCAGCAGTTCGACCTTGGTCATCCTGGAGAAGTAATAGGGAGTCCCGCCTTGTCCTTGTCTTTCCCACAGATATCTCTGAACCCACAAGGAATAGTGAAGTATCTCTTGCTCATCAAGTACGCCGTTGGGTGTCGAGGACCAAGATGGGAAGTTCGTGCCCGTGAATCCCTGAGGAATGCTTGACCGTTCATCAAACATATAGATGATTCGTCTGCGAAGAGCTGTTGCCTGCTCCCCGGTTATGGTCACCGTCATATGACCTCCACCAGAGTATTCGGAAAGCCCGATCATCTCGTCATCGGATTCCGAAATAACCTTCCCCTCGTAACCCTGACTGGCACCCGGAGGAGGGACCTGCAACAATAGGAACGAAGACATTACGATAATGAGCAAGAGCTTCTGAAGGCGGTGTTCCTTCATTCGAGCGGATATTAGTAACTCCGATTAAAAGGTTTTTGAGTTGGTCAGCATGGATGATAACACATCTAGAAAGCCTTAAGACGGAAGAGTGGATTGAATTGCCGTGAGTTTGAGCGAGTTCTTGGAGGAGGGTATCGACCTTAAGGAGGAGTACGAGAAGGCGGCCAGGACGTTGGAATCCATCGGACTTTCGAATTATGAAGCTCGAGCATACATCGCCTTGGTGGCGCACGGGTACGGAGACGCAGACACGATAGCCGAGACATCTGGCATACCCAGAACATCCTCCTACAAGGTCCTCCAATCACTCTGTGAGAAGGGTTTCGCCATGTCCACCAGCGGACGGCCGCGCATCTTCAAACCCGAGGAGCCCATGCGACTGAAGGAGAAGTACGTGTCCCAGATATCGGATACGTTCGATAAGCTGGGGACGCTGAGCGAGATACTCAGAACGAGAGGAGAGCCTCAACTGGTCTACACCATCACTGGGAAATCAAAGGTCATAGCCAAGATAGGTGAGCTGCTGGACAAGAGTACGAATACAGTATTGATCGCGTCTCCCGATTTTCACGAGATAAGGAGAGCTTTGACAAAGAAGCTGGAGAATGCCATTGGAAGGGGCGTACGAATCACGATAATCACCCAGGCAGGTCAGAAGGTTCCGGATAACGCCCGGGTTGTCGTCAAGAAGGGATTGATAGCTACAGATGTGGTTTGTGACGGTACTCTGGCACTTCTGGCTTCCGCTGACCTGGCAGCTTGCGGGTTCACGGACGATGCGTCTCTGGCAAAGCATCTGGAGAACTTCTTGGAGATCCTGGTTGAGCACTGAGCCCGCAGTCTGCGATACAGTAATAACAGCAAAATAGATTTATCATAAGTTGCCAATCAAGCAGGCGTGGTAAGCAGGTGCGTTCTCTTCGGTGGCAGCCAGGAGTCTTTCTGCACTGGATGTGCGGTGGAGGAGGGTGAGGAAGCCCAAACGATGGTCAACAAATGCGTTTTCACACTCTCACACTTTGAGAACTGGGACGAGATAGACGTGAAGAGATTCCTGGCCAGAGCGCTGGAGAACAGCAAGAAGAACATGCTCTCATCAGAAAACAAGGTAAAGCTGGCGGAAACCCTGGGCTCGATCCTGGACCACTCTGCCCAAGAGGATGACATTGCCCGAATCGTTGGCAGCACTTTCGCTTATCTGGGATACAACGACCAGGCCATGGAGGGTTTCGACCTTGCCATCAGCAGGAAGGAAGATGACACGACCGCACTCAACAACAAAGGCGTATTGTTGGCCCGGATCGGGAAGGTCAAGGATGCAATCTCTTGCTATGACAAGGTCACCAGCATGGACCCGAACAATGAGAAAGCGTGGTTCAACAAAGGAAAGGCCTACATACGGCTGAAGAGACCGACCAAAGGTTCGGAGTGTTTCAAGAGGGTTGTGGAGATAAATCCCAAGAACGTGAGTGCCTGGAACAATCTGGGTGTGTCTCTGCGCATGATGGGGAAGCCAAAACAAGCCATAAAATGCTACAATTCCGCCCTCAGGATAAACAAGAACTACAAATGGGCCTGGAACAACAAGGGGATAGCCCTCATGTTCAGAAGGAAGTACAAGGAGGCAGAGGAGTGTTTCAAAGAGGTCTTGAAGGTCAATCCAGACTTCGAAGAAGCGAAAGAAGGTCTCCTGGCCTGCAGAGGAAAGTAATCATCAAAATTTCTTCGTAACATAATCAAGGACGGATTCAAAGATGACCCTGCCATCCCCTTCTTCCCTCGATTTCTCCCTGGTCCAATCGGGATGCTGGTATCCGTAGAAGACCCTCTCGGGGTGCGGCATCATTCCGAAGATGTTCCCTTCACTGTTGCACATCCCGGCGATGTTGTCCAGAGATCCGTTGGGGTTCCAGAAATATCCGGCATATTCTCCCTCGGGGTCCACATACCTGAAGACTATCATATCCAGCTCTTCCATCTTCTTCAGCATCTCTTCTTCCCTGTCCTTGGGAAAGACGAACTTGCCTTCAGCATGCGCGACCGGATTGACGATCACGTCACCTCTCGGCAGTTTTCTTGTGAAGACGCAGTTTCCCCTGTTCTCGTGTTTCAGCAATGACGGCCTGCATTCGAACCTGGCGGAATCGTTCGTGGCCAGAACGGCTTGGGGAACTGGTGACATGAAACCATCGAAAGAAGGCAACAGTCCGATCTCCACCAAAACCTGAAAGCCGTTGCAGATACCGAGCATGGGCCTACCCTCCTTTCCGAACTTCACCAACTCTGCTTCCAAAGAGCTCTTTACCCTCGCACCGAGGATCGCCCCCGCCCTTACGTAATCACCGGAAGAGAACCCTCCGGGAATCATCACGATATCGTAGTCCAGCAGGTCTCTTTTCTCATTGTCGTACGTGTCCATGCCTATGAGTTGTTTGAGATGAACCTTCTCTGGTTTAGCTCCCAGCCTCTTGAAGCACCAGTACGATTCCTCCTCGCAGTTGGTCCCTTCGATGTACAGAATGCAGATCCTCACGTCCTCGATTCTCATGCCATCCCTCCCATGAGTTCGTAGAGAGTGTTGGTCCAGGCCTTTCGGACATCCTCCAGAGAGAGTTCGATCCTCATTCCATCATCGCTGAACGAGACACTGTTCCCTGAGACCTCACCGATTCTGTGTGCGGACAATCCATCGAATTTTGAGAGCATGTCCTTCTCATGTTCAGGGTCGACCTCCATCAGCCAGCGGGTATTGGACTCCGAGAAGAGCTTGTAGTCGAATCTCAAACCCCCAATGGCGGATAGGTCGGCAGTCGCACCCATATTTCCTCCCAGACACATCTCTGAAATAGCAACGGCCAAACCACCGTGAGAGATATCATGGCAGGCTCGGACCAAGCCGTCATCGATGGAGGAAAGGACAGCGTTCATGGACTTCTTGAGCACGTTCACGTCAACGGCTGGCACCGCAGGACTGAAAGCACTCCTCAGCCGATAGTACTCGGAACCGCCCATCTCCTTCTTCGTCTCTCCGATGAGGTATATCAGACTGCCCTCCTTCTTGAAATCTGATGTCACGCATCTCATGAAGTCCTCCACAATCCCTATGCCTAGAATCACAGGTGTTGGCTTCACTGGAGCAAAGGAGGTCTCGTTGTAGAAGCTCACGTTTCCGGAAGGAACTGGCAGACCGAGCTCGCTGGCCATTTCTCCTATGCCTCTTACAGTTTCTCTGAAGGCACCAAGCCTGTCAGGTTTCTCGGGATTTCCGAAGTTCAAGCAGTTTGAGAAGGAATGCGGCCTGCCGCCCACTGCGACCAGATTCCTGCACATCTCGTCCATTACGGACATTCCTCCGAGATATGGGTTGATGGCCGTGTACTGGGGTGTTGTGGCCGTAGTGATCGCCAGGGACCTGTTGGAATGTTCCAGGGGTTTCATGACCGCGGCATCACCGTGACACGCGAGTCCTATTCTGCCCTGAAGTGGTTTAAGGATTGTAGAAGCTCGGATCTCATGATCGTACTGCCGTATGACCCATTCCTTGCTGGACACGTTCTGAGATGAAAGAACACCTAGAATGACCCTTTCATAATCCTCAGGCTCATCCAAGGCCGTTTCCTTCTCCTTCATCGGCTCGAACTCCGTCACGAAAGGTCTGCAGTACTCTGGTCCGGCCGTGAGAAAGTCCAGGTCCAGTTCCAGAACCACTTCTCCCTGATATTTCACTCGGACTATCTTGTCCTTAATGACTTTGCCAATAGGGGTGGCCAGAACATCATACAGCTTGAATATGTGAAGCACCTTGTCAACGTTCTCCGGATCAACGGCAAGCATCATCCTCTCCTGCGATTCGCTCACCCAGACCTCCCAAGAAGCTAAGCCCTCCTCCTTCAGGGGGACCTTCTCCAAATCGACTTCGGCCCCAAAACCACCAGCTAGAGCCATCTCGCCCACAACACAGGAAAGACCCCCTCCTCCGAGGTCCTTCATACCATTCAGCAGACCTCTCTCGGCCACCTCTAGGCATGCATGGATAAGGGGTTCCTTCAGTATCGGATCTCCCAGTTGGACCGCACCGCCCCTCCACTCCTCTTCCATGTCCTCGGTGAGCTCGACTGATGCGAATGTAACTCCGTGTATCCCATCTCTGCCCGTTCTGCCTCCAACCAGAATGAATACATCGCTCTCGGTCTTCACCCTGTTCCTGGCCAGGTTCTTCTTCTTGGCTATGCCCACACATCCTACGTTGATGATACAGTTCCCGATGTATCCCTCGTCAAAAAGAACCGCTCCGGATACGGTCGGTATTCCCAATCTGTTTCCGTAATCTCTTATCCCGGCAACGACCCCTCCCATCAGATAACGCGGATGCTTCACACCCCGCGGAAGGTCTCGGTACCTGAGGTCCAGAGGTCCGAAATGGAGAGGATCTATGAGCGCTATTGGCTGGGCCCCCATGCAAAGGACATCCCTTATTATCCCTCCAATTCCCGTGGCCGCACCACCGTAGGGCTCGACCGCACTGGGATGATTGTGACTCTCTATCCTGATCGCATATGCATGGTCTTCATCGAATTCCACCACACCAGCGTCTCCCCGATCAATGACATCATCGGATTCTATGCTGACAAGATACTCTTTCAGGAAAACCTTCGAGGACTTGTAACAACAGTGTTCGGACCAGGCTTGACCCAGGGACTGGAGCTCCACGTCAGTGGGGTTCCTCCCTTCGGATTTGAAGTATGCCTGGATCCTCTGCATTTCGTCAGTGTTCAGCGCCAGGCCCGCTTCATCGCTCACCTTCTGCAGCTCTTCGTCCGTGGCCGAGAGGATGTCCACTTCAAACAATTCGAATGGAAGATCTTTCTTATGAAACAGGTTTCTCATCCCCAACCCCCTTCTCCGAGGTTCTCGATTCTCTTGAACTCGCAGCCATCCTCATTCCTTGAGAGTGATTGTATAATCGTGAATCACAGGATTTGCGAGGAGCTTCTGACACATTTCCTCAACAATCGCCTTCGCTCTGGCCCCATCATCTTCCTCTATGCTGATGTTGAAAAGCCTTGCGGATTTCACCTCAATGGCGGAATCAAAACCGAGCAGTTTCAGGGCCTTCAGCGTGTTGGTCCCTTCGGGGTCCGCCACCCCCTTCTTCAGATGAACTTGCACCTCTGCGGTCACCATTCAACCACTTGAAAGGTGTAATGCCGTTTCGATATTAATTGTGTTGGTGAGGTGATTGCAGATTGCTACCCCCTTACAATTAGCGTACCTTCAAAGATTTGGTTTATAGAGTGCCCTGGTCTGTGGAAGGTCCCCTGTTAGGAGGCTAGCCAATGACAAGCAAGACCAAGAAGAACAATCAGAAATACTCATCCATGCAAGAGATAGGTAAGGACGTCCTCGGCAAACTGAAGACTTCCCTGAAGAAAGAGGACAGAGCTCCCGAAGAGACCAAGATCGAAAGAATCCAACCAGAGGATTTCAAGCTGGAACACACAACAGTGTGGAACTTCCAGAAGCGGGGTGATTGGGCAACGCACAAAGGCGACTTTAGAGGGAACTGGGCACCCCAGATACCGCGGAACCTCCTCCTACGCTACAGCAAGGTGGGAGACACTGTCCTAGACCCGATGGTGGGCAGCGGGACGACCCTCATAGAGGCGAAGGTCACTGGAAGAAACGGGATAGGACTGGATGTGGACCCGAGCGCCCTGCTTGTGTCACTGAGCAGACTGGACTTTGACGTCTCGGACGATGATATCCCTGAGAGCAGTCAAAAGGTCTTCATCGGTGATGCGAGGAATATGGACCTGGTGGAGAACGAATCCATTGACTTGGGGTTGATTCATCCACCGCAGCCCGATTACATCGGGAACGTGAACGGAAGGAACTCGGCAGACCTCTCCTTTGTATCCAGTTTCGATGAATACTGCAAAGAGATGAAGGAAGTGGCAAAAGAGATGTTCAGAACCATCAAGCCAGGCAAATACTGCTCCATCTTGATCGGGGACACAAGGAGACACAAGCACTACGTACCGATATCACACAGGATAATGCAGAACTTCCTCGACGTGGGCTTCACCCTGAAGGAGAACGTGATCAAGAGACAGTGGAACTGCTCCCAATCGGGCTTCTGGGCCAGGAGATCGAAAAGGGACAACTTCCTGCTCATCTCGCACAAGAACCTGTTCGTGTTCAGGAAACCCGATCCAGAGGAGGATATCGCAAAGCTGGAGAACAGCATGAAGTGGTGGTAGGCTAGAAGACCTCCCAGTGCACCCTGTCGGGCATATATTCCGAATCATGATGAGGGGACTTCTCTTCCCCCGGGTAGCCAATCGCAACAAGGTTGAGAACCCTTATGGACGGAGGTATCCTCAGAAGCTCCCTTACGTACTCCTCCGCGGTCTGACCCTCCTTGTGAATATTGTCCCTGACCTGTATCCAGCAACTGCCCAGTCCCAGCTCTGTCACCATCAATTGAGTGATAGTGGTAGCAATGCTACTGTCCTCGATCCAGCGACCGGCAATATTCGAGTCAGCGCACACGGCTATCATCAAGGGCGCACCTGAAGCGAACGAAGAGCTTGAATGTGTCACTTGTGAGAGTTTCTGAATCATGGCTTTGTCAGTAACCATGACAAAATGCCAAGGCCTTCGATTCCTAGACGATGGCGAGAAGAAAGTCGCGGTCAACAATTTCTCAATCAAGTCCTTCGGTATTTCCTGTTCTTTGTAAGCCCGAATCGACCTCCTCTTGCGAACGACATCAAAGACTGAACCGGCCATGAAAGCACCTCGGGTGTAAGATAACATCCCATAAATATCGGTTGCGTCATAGCGAGAAGGAAGATGTACGATCCCGTCAAGAGGGCGAAATCACTTGAGAAGATAGCTTTTCAAGGAAGGAACAGGAGGTACTACCGCTTCCGCGGAGCCAAATGGTATGGAGGGATAGCAACTGGGGATGTGGCTGTCTGCAACCTGAGATGTGTCTTTTGCTGGGCAGGAGACAACATCATGAACAAACCACAGGACGTCGGAAAGTTCTACTCACCGGAAGAGGCCTTTTCAAAGCTGGACAAAATAGCAAGCAGGGCGGGCTTCTCACAGTTGCGCTTGAGCGGACAGGAACCTACCATCGGGAAGGAACACTTGGTGGACCTTCTGGGATTGATCGAAAAATCACCTTACAACTTCATCCTAGAGACCAACGGGATTCTCCTGGGTGCTGATCCAGATTATGCTCCTGACCTCTCCGGTTTTCGAAAACTCCACGTGCGGGTCTCTTTGAAAGGGACTTGTGAGGAGGAATATGGCATGCTAACCGGTGCCGACCCAGAATCGTTCAAGCTGCAACTCGCTGCTTTGTCGAATCTCAGGGATGCGGAGGTCAGTTGTCACCCTGCAGTCATGGTTTCCTTCTCCTCCAAGGAGGATTTTGTGAGATTGTCCGATAGGCTGGATGAGATAGACAGAGACCTCTTTCAGAACCTTGAGATCGAGGAGTTGATCACATATCCACATGTTATCAGGAGGCTCAAGAAGGCAGGGCTTGTTACCTCGGTTTCGCATGGTCCGTCCGACGTTCCACCAGAGCTCGTATGAGCGAAAAACCAATTAGCAGGTCAGATGGAGGGCTGCAGCCGCTTTTCTTTCTTGCACGGACTGGTTGAAGGTTTTGCAGGCATCTTCTGTCTTCTGGATGGCAAAATCGATTCCCTTTGACCTGAGAAACTCTTGAGTCTCTTGTGGCACCTTCATTGCGCCAGAATGGCCCGTTCCAATAACGAGAAACTCAGGATTGGCCTGTACGACCTCTTCCAGATCCGCTGCCTCGAGACGATGACCTTCCCTCCTCCACCACGAGGAATTCACCCGCCCTTCCAAGAGTATGACATCTGAGGTGTAGGTGACTCCGTCAATGACTATCTTTCCGAAATCATATGAGTTTATTCTCACCGTTCATTTCTCCACAACTTTTCTAGCATAGGTAAGGTAGCCAGTGTGCCCCAGTGTCTCATAACTCGGTCTGGTTCCAAGTTCGCCGACCTCCATCTCTCGCTGAATTATTTCTACAGACCTGACGTCGAAGAAGCGGCCTCTCTTCATCTCCTTGACCACCTTTTCCATCTGATTCACAGTTGGAACGTAGACTGCAAGATGACCGCCGGGTTTCAGAGATTGGTAGATATGGTCCAACACATCCCAAGGATTTGGTATGTCAACAACAGCGCTGTCAATATCCCTTTCCTCTATCCCATCTACCGCATCCTGGACCCTAATCTCCACCAGATTGCTCAATCCAGCCCTTTGGATGTTCTTACCCGCAAGCCTTGCGAAATCCTCCCTTTTGTCATAGCTCACCACTCTGCCATTTGGGGCCACGAAATAGGCGAGGACTATCGTCATTGCCGCAGAGCCAGTGCCCACCTCCAAGACAGAATCGCCGGACCTCACATCGCAATTGAGAATGATAGAAGCGCTGTCCTTGGCAGTGATAATCTGGGCTTCACGCTCAATGGTCTGGACCAGATCCAATACACTGGGCCTGAGACAAAGGAACTTCTTTCCCGCGATTTCGACCTCCTTACCCTCAGGGTTGCTCGGAAACTTGGAGAAATCAACGACACCGAGGCCGGGGATCTTCTCAACTCTCTCTTTGAAAGTCAACAGCCTCTTTCTCCCCTTTTCGTCCACCAGAATGATTCTGTCCATCCAGCATCCGGGATGATACTGCGATTTAAAAGGGTTTCTGATGTAGAAACTCACGAACGGACTAGAATCCGGGTATCGGTATGCGAACTGGGCTTCCGTTGACGTGTACCCAGTAACCCTCACCGGGCACCAAATACTCGTTCGGATTCGTCATCTGTCTCAGGTGATAGGGCGGATTCATTCCGTCAAAGCCCTCAACGGCATCCACGACCGAGTAATTGAGCAGGTCGCTCACCATCATTCCGGTCGAGTTCATGGACGGATATCCAATGAGATTCCAGCCAGGATACAGCTCTATTTCCGTAATGTAGGAGACCAAGCCCGACATATTCAATGACGCGGGTCCGGTCATGTGTATCCAGATGCCCATGGTCTTGTCCACTTCGGTGAGCGTCTGCACGGATTTGAAGGTCATATATGAGAGCCATTGGCTTGTTTGGGTGTCGTAAACCCTGACTTGATCGTAGGAATTATTGATGGAACTGAAGGTGTTCTGGACGGACTTGTCTGTCAGTGACACTGGGAAGGATATCAGGTACCATCCCGCAGAGGCAAACGTCAAGTTAAACCACACGAACTCCGGCTTCTGTCCAATTGTGAGGACATTAACGCAAGCTCCTATGCCCCAGTTGTTGTACTCATCCTGTCCTCTAGCACATATCTTGTGAGTCTCTCCTCCGTCCCAAGTTGTTGGGGTGTGAGTAGCCTCACCGACTTCAGTGGGGGAATCCGAACCTATTGCCATGGGTAGCGCGCCGGTCCAGTTGATCAGTCTGGGATCGGTCACGTTGAGCGGTACCTCCTTCCACTCAGCGGCAGTGACGTTGCTCATTCCAGTGCTGACATCGGAAACAGTGGCATATATCGCCAGTTCGGCACCGTCAATAGAAACATCGAAGGGGTTGGGATAACCGACTATTGGGTCAACCATGGGTCCGACAGTGTCAGGATCGCTCTCCCAGTCCTTGTGGTAGATGAGCAAGTACACGTCATAGTTCACATCCGTCTCGGTTCCCTTGCTTGCATGGAAGACCTCGTAGACGTTGTGATAGATTCCACTCACTGTCAACGCATCCGTCATCTGGTGACCTTTTGCGAAGGGATCTGCTGTCAGTTTCGAGAGAGAAGGAGGTGTTGCGAAGCCATCGTCTGAATTATATGTCCAAAGATTGGGTTCGTTGAACTCGTTGGCCTTCTCGATGTATTGGATCCAGGTGAAGCCGTCGCCAGTGCTTACCATGTTGAGGATAGGTCTTCTGTTGTAGTTGGAATTGGACACCGATTTGCCGAATGGTCCAAAGGGCCCGTGGAGATTCGGGCTAATGCCTTCCAAGTCTGTCGTGTTCAGCCCGAACGGAGGTTCTGTTGAGGTGTAGTGTCCGTCCAAGTAGGCAACATAGAGACGGAGATCCACTTGGCCCTCGTCATTGGTCACCACGACATACATCCTATTATTGGCTGGGCCCTCGGAAGTTGCGACACACGCAGGCCATTGTACGTTGGTATTCAGAGTGTTCCAAAGAAGGGAGACGTCGTCAGCGGTAACGGGCCAGGGAGTGTCATCCCCTTGCCAGCCATCGTTATCATAGAGTCTAACCATCAGGTCTCTGTCATTCCCTGTGGTACTCCTGTAGTAGAAGAAGACCCAAAGTACCTCTCTTGTGTCAATGCACGCATTGGGGAAGAAGTAGTAGTTGCCGGGGACAGACGGACTTATTCTCCTGCAGTCTGGATCAGTACCAAACCTACAGTCTGGCCAAGTCTCACCGCCGTCTCGAGAGATGGCGACCCATGTCTGGACATATAGTGGGTTGCCTCCGTCAACAGTAGCATAATCCAGATGCTCCCAGACCCAGATAACCTCACCACCAGGTGTACCATCATCCCTCCAAAGCGGGATGTTCACCCTGGCTTCGTTCATTAGCGAGCCGCCTGCGTTCCTTTCGATGACCACTCTGTTCCATGTGTCATAGGGTGGATCAGAATACGAGAGCACACCGTAGGAATCCAAATCCGGCACACTCGCATTCGGGTCACTGCCTGTCCATGTAATAATCACCCTGTTCGTATAGTTCCCTCTTGGTATGTACGTCATTCTAATGTCATTGGGGTCATCGTTCCAGTTGGATACGACGGTAAATTTGAACGGAAGCACCGGCATGCCTTGAGCATCTAGTGTCGTATGGGCCACGTAGACATTCGGTCCCCCGTAAAGCCCGCCAACAGCCACTTTGGTGGTATTCCTATAGGCGATGAAAATATGGTCCGCTGTTCCATTATTGAATGTCAGGACCGATGGATCCAGTTCATCGACTAAATCTGTGGTTAGCTGAATCGGCGTGACGACTACGTCGCACGAAACAGCAAGCTCCAGCTCCAGCCGGTCCGTGACGGAAGTATCGCCCATAGATGTACCAGTGATTCTCAGGTCTTGAATGCCGCAAGAGGGGAAGTTCTGGTCGACAACTATCCTGACCCAAGTAGTGACGGTTTCTCTGGGTTCCAAGTCCGTGATAAGGACCTTTTCGAAGTTCATTGTTATCAGAGGAGGTGAAGTTCCAGTTATGAAAACGTTGTCTGTGTTCGTACCGAAGTTGGTCACTTTGAAGGGGAAGAAGACCTCTCCGCCCTTGGTAATCTCGATGGACAATGGATAATCAGAATCCAAGTCGATCTTGTACTCGTCCTGTGGCCCGATATCGGCTGCAACTACCAAGGCGAAAGGTGTTGAAGCTGGTATGCTGCGACCGATGACTTCTATCTGCCAGGTCCCAACCTCGGGGAACTGCACTTCCACCTGCTCAACGTTGTTCAAATCGTCAAAGGCATCACTAAGGTATCTGTCCCACAGCGGGTTTGCGTCCGAGGCGATAGGATTTGGTTTTGACCAGCCATCGAACTGGCCCACGATACCGTAGACGTTCCCTTTGTAGACATCTCCGCTGGGCGACCTCACAAGAAGGTCAATATCTCTGAAAAGGTCCTCGCCCCATTGGTCCACCCAAGTTAGAGTTATCTTCAGAGGAACTTCGTCGGATTGAACAGATGTCGTGAAGGAAGGGAGCCAAGAGCCCGGAGCAGCCATCGTTCCCTCCTCCCACCTGTTAGTTCTGGGAACGGGTGGAAAGAGCGAATTGATCAGATTGACTCGTCCCCATCCCTGATCGTAGCCAGGATACTCGTACAGGGCCTCATCCATCCTGACAGCACCGTTGATCATCAGTCCCTTCACCAGTTGAGAATTGATAGCGTAGGGGTCGCTGTACCCCGCATACTCTCTAAGATACTCTCTGACCAGCAGTGCCAGGCCTGCCATGTGTGGAGAAGCGACCGAAGTGCCGCCCATGTACCTGTAGTCGTTAATCCCGTCACCGTCCAATGCGGTCGGATTATCCTGGTTGTAACAATCCACTGTCATTATGTAGTCAGGTTGAGGATTACTGACTCCAATCAACACATTACGTTCCCATTCACCGACTCCCATTGGAGCGATCGACGCCGTTCCCACACTGACCATATCGGGCTTCAGTCTGCCCAGGCTTTGACCGGGGCCCCCTCTGCTACTGAAGTCTGCCATGATGTTGGGATTGTCCGCTTCGAACCAATCTGGTCTGAAGTTCAGGGACGCCCCTGCAGTGATTCCGTTCTTTGCTTGTGATCCGGGACCAAGGGTGTTCAGATCCGGCCCTTCGTTAGAGGCAGCAAAGACGATCAACCTGTTATTCTCTGCAGCCGTTTTCATATCTGCAGCAGCTGAAGACCCGCTGTAAGGCCCCGGATCTCTGCCATAGCTGTTGGAGTAGACATGCGCGCCATCTGAGTACTGGGTGTCCCAATAATCGGGATCCGCCCACAGACCGCCAAGACCCTGAACACCATCCATTGATAGTTTTGCTTCAGGAGCCATGCCCACGCCCTCGGAGTTATCCCAATTGGCATCATTCGTTGGGTAACCGTAAACATTCTCCCAACAGAACCCGTTGCCTATGGCATCCCCAGCCACGTGAGTTCCGTGAGCGGTCCCGCTTTGCATCCCATCGGGATCTGACCGCCCAGTCCTGTCCAGATACCTAATGACCCTGTCACCAACAGGTCCCATGAAGAAGTCTGGATGGCCTGCGTCAGGATTACCAACGTCAAAGCCTGAATCTTGAATTCCAATGACTTCGTAGATGTCGTCTGCAGTGTAGTCCAGACCATCAGGTCCAGGTGACCTTCCAGTCAGGGTGGACGGTAACCCACTTCCAGCAGTATCCCAAGAATCGAAAGCCCCCATAATCTTCGCGGCCATAATGTCCTGCGTTTTGGGTATGCTGGTTCTGTAGACCTCCATTACCTCAGGCATAGAGATTACCCAAGGCAGAAGCCGAGAGTCGAGATATGCAACAATAAAACCTGGCGAGTACGTTGTTATTACGCTGGCTCCAAGGTCCACGAGCTTTGTCGAGAGCGAGTCCCTCATCGAGTCCTCAAAAGCCATGATCTCTACTCGAAGGCCACCCTCTGTGTTGAGCACATCACTCGAAATCTTGTACCAAGGCTGGTATGCTCCGACCCAAGCCACGTATGGGAGCTCACTCACCCTGGATTCGACATTCGGTGACATCTTGACGATTGCGGAATACCTCTGTGCCAGTTTGCCAACTCGAGCACCCATGTCCTCGATTGTCTCCAGCCAATTTGGCGTATAGGGTCCAATGAACTGTACTATGTACGTCTCCCGATCCCAACCGAATCCGTCCATTACAGACGGTGCCGCTGGAACAGACTCTGTCGCGTCAAAGACAATGTCATACGGGTACAAATCCACCGTTCTGTAGCTGCCTGAAGGTATGACATTTAGATTATAACCCTCCATTGCAAACAACTCAGACTCGGTTGCGTCCACGATGTACATTCCGTTGCCATAGTCCACCAGGACATTCGTCCCAATCATTCCGAATACTTCCGTAGAAGCATCTTTTTCCAAACTCACCAAATACATAGTCCTCTTCTCAGTGGTCGCGACCGAAAAAATCGACACAGTAGACCAAACCATCAAGAGGGCTATTCCCACCGTAGAAAGCGTCCTTATCGCTCTCGCTCTAGCTGAGCTCATTTTTGAGCCTCCTCCATATCAAGTAGTGAATAGTTTCCATGGTGTCTGCCCACACCACCACTTGTTGTACCGAGTTATGATTGTTTTATTATATATAGCTTATCACACTGCTCCAACAGGAAAGAAAAACATCGCCCTTAGACTGTCCATTCCATATGAGGATCTGTGGCAACTCTGTTCCCGGCCAAATCGTAAGCCTCAATGTACGCTTTCACACTCTCACCGATGCTCAAATCAATCGAGGCTTTCCAAGAATCTCCACCGAGCAAAGACATGAATACGCTGTTCCAGGGGGAGCTGTCTATCTGGTAATGTAGAGTTGCATTGTCCATGGGTATCTGATTGGTGATGTTCGCGTACAAAACAGGACGGAGGGGTTTGCTGTCAACTCTGTAAAAGCTTTCAATCGCCGGGGTACTCAAGTAGGGATGATTCAGAATAACGAATCCTCTTCCAGAACCTATGATGCCGTCAATCATTCCAGTAATGTTTACTGATCCTTCCCAATGGAACCCGTCAAACTGATTAGGAGTAGATGTTGAGAAAGATATGTCAGTTTCAACGCCAGTTGACTGAATTGACTGGAAATCCCACTGGGACGGAAGACAACGTTCGGTGAAGGGTTGCGGATTTATCCAATACCTGAGATTTTCTATCGTAAAATCAGCGGGTTCGAGTTCAATTATCTGTCCATTGGGTTTCGAGTAAAATGCCAGTTCCTCTATAATCCCCCCACTGCCCGGATCAAAGAACCTGAGCAGAAACAGCTCGCTTGCGGTGCTGAGATGAAGTCGATATTCCTCCACGTTGAAAAGCGTCCACCCGCCCCATTCATGCTGTATCCAGGCGTAGCCACTCACAGTGTAGGTCTGACCGGAGAATGTCAGTGTTCCAGTAACGCTCAATCGAGTGATCATATATCCTCTGATGGTCCCGTAGGTCTTGCTTTCATTCTTCAACTGAATCGTTCCATTTTCCCCGAGGAGTACGGGATCTTTCTCGGAAGTCATCTGCACATTCAGGTAATAGACCTCGTCCCCACCTTTTTCCACTCGCCCTTCGTAAGTATAGTCGAAACCACTGGAGTAGTCCCCGTTCCAGTTGTCTGTCTCAAAATCAGATTCGAAGGTTAGATTAAGCTTCTGAAATCCAATTCTCAAGGTTCCATCATGCTCGGCAGCGTAGAACTCTTTGCCCGAAATATTCCCCTCGTCAGTCAATGAGGCGAACCTCTTCTGTTCACCTGTCTCATATATGACATAATCAACATTTATGGCAAACCTGTCTCCGCCCTGATTCTGAAGCAGGAAATCGACCTTCCAGAACTCGTAACTATCGTTGTGCTGTCCCTCGTCTCTTGGGAATAAAATCTCGAACTTGGGAGGAGTGATGTCACCATCGGATGTCGGCTGCGTGAAGTACAGACTGGCAAGAAAAGAGGCAAAGACGAGTGCGATAACGATGAAGACAGCCGTCAGGACCTTCCTTTTCCTAGCCCTTTCTTCTTCCTTCTGTTTGGACTTGGTATATTTCCTTCCTTTCTTCCCTCTGTGAGCCATTGTGCACCTTCTGTGTCATTTTATACAAGTGTTCCTACATAAGCATTTTCAATGCCTGCCGACAAGCAGATCGTGATATTTGGCTCACGACAAAATATAAATAAACGTCGAAACATGACTTTAATTGTCGTTATTTGACCTGGAGAGGTTATCCCATGGCAAAGGATGTGAGGAGGCAATTGTGGGGCGCAATTATGGCTGCGATATTGATGGTTTTGACAACATTCTCAACTCTTGCTGCCCCGTCGTCGCCTTCCATTGGTGAGCTAGAAGAAGAAGCTGTTTCGACTCTCGAGGAGGATTTGCCTGACGCGGAGTCAAAAGGTGTTGAGGTTGCTGAGGAGTCGGGTTCACCCGAAATGACTGATCTCGACTACCCGGAGGTTTACTACCCCAGCGGTCTTGGAATGAATGAGCCTCTTGGAGAAGAGCCGATTGGCACCAATTCGAACGGTCTGTTGGACCATCATGGTGTTCAAGGTGCCTGGGCCCAAGGCGTGAACGGGTCTGGAGTGAATGTGGCTCTCATTGATACTGGAATTGACCTTGGACATCCGGATCTGATTGGAACGTATGCGACTGACAATATATACTTCGATCCAGTTATGGGTGAGATTGTTGTTCAGCGAGGTTCAAGCCAAGGCGTAGAGGTGGCAAATCTTGCGCAGGACTATGTCATGGACTATACGATAAAGAGAGAGGGAACGGATATGGTTGAGTTCGTGGACTACATATTATACCCGGGAAACGGGACGATCATATTCACGCCACCCTTGGGTTCCAATATGGAGATAACTGCCAGCTACACGCCCACCTCCCCCTACTATGGATGGCCGATAGCGTTCGATCCCGTGTCCATGTCCAACTTCCTCGAGCAGAACCATACCAAGGATACATGGTTCGCGAATTGCACTCAGGTCGGTCCCGGACCTTTTGAGTATTCGCACACTCTGATTGTTGACGGAGAAACGGAATTCGGGGGAACGTACGAGAAATGGGGGACAGACCCAAGGGAGAACTCGGCACTGTTGCCAGGCGGAAACAAAGAAAATTTTGATTTAACTTCGCTGAATTTGACGTATGACAAGGACTTCTGGTATGTGGGTTTCGATACTTGGATGAAAGTTACGACTGAGAACGCATCTATCGAGGAATTCGTGCCCCTCGCTTTGTTTGGAGTAATGTTCGATGTGGACAACGAAACAGGTGGAACAACAACCGTCCCTGAAGGGAAACTGATTGACACCAACACCTCACACAGTGACGACGTACTGGATGCTGAGATAAGTCCTGATGGGACAATGGTCGCGACCGCTTCCAGAGACGGGCTTGTGAGAGTTTGGTACACTTCGAACGCCACGCGAATAAAGACATTGTATGGCCATGATGCCAGCAACCCGCCGTTTGCGGTTGCATGGTCCCCCGACAGTTCCAAGATTGCGAGCCTCTCGGACGACAAGTTGTATGTGTGGAATCGTTTCGATTGGGATAATCCTTGGTGGAAGCCAGTCACGGTCTCCGACACTGGAGATGCACTGGGCACATACGGCTCTCTTGGGCTAGATACAATTGGTCTTGCCTCAATACTTGATTTCAGCCCCAACGAAACCACTGTTGCCTACGGCGGTAACAATATTGGGGGCGTGTACAGGAGCGTAGTGAACTTCTACGACTATGCCTCTGGCTACAGCTATCATATGGTATTGAGTGATGGCTCGACTTTTGTGCGAGCTGCCGCATTCAACCCAGACAATTCCAACGAACTTGCGGCTAGTTTGGATTTGTATTTCCATCCACCCAATCTTCCTGCTTCAAACGTCATAGCCGTATATGACCTGTCCACTGCGACATTCAACACAGGAACAGGCACAAGCGTGACTGACGGGACCAACATCCTAGGACACAGTCGTTTTGTGAATACGATAGCATGGTCTTCGGACGGACAAAGAATAGTCTCTGGAAGCGCGGAAAACAGAACAGTCAGAGTCTGGTTGTCAGATGGCACCAGCGTCGGTACGATCAACGCCATGAAGATAGTTACTTCAGTGGATTGGTCCCCCTTACCACTCAACAAGATCGTTTATTCTACAATCAGGTCTGCTGGAAGTGCTACACTTGCAACTGCCGATGAAGACGGCAATCCTCTCGATAGTGACACGGTCAGGCTCGATTATTACTCGGCGAAATGGTCGCCTCTTACTGGTGACAACATCTTGGTCACGGCCTCTGCCGATTTCTCTGCTCGACTCTGGGACGACAGCCTGAGTCTAATCAGAGTTCTTGTAGCCCAAAAACCAGACTACGCACTCTATGTCGTCGGAGGAGGCAAGTGGAATCAGAAAGACGAGAAATGGGAGCCTGGTTTCAACGCAACCCGATTCTATACTTGGAACGACACGACCGGCTGGACGTATGTTGTGCTCTCCGATCTGACTACAGATCAAACAGAGGCCTACCAGATATGGGGAGATTCCCAATTCATAGAAGTAGCGATTCCAAGAAGTCTACTGGGAAATCCCACATCAATGGCAGTGGAGATGTTTTCGGCACCCCACAACGATACCCATCACGCTCAGGACTCCGTCCCCGAAGACTTGAACGTCTTTGACATACCCGAGAGAGGAACGGACGCCAAAAAGGGGATAGACTGGAACCCAGTTGTTACCTCACTGAGCACCTTCACATGGAAAGAGATCAAGTATTACTACGTCAACGTTTCTTCCCAGTCAGGGATCTTTCACTTCGGCTTCCATCCATCTCCGCACATCATAAACAAGAAGGGAGCGGTCGGCGTTCTGGTTGTTGATTCCAAAAGACCTTTCGACTACGATACAGTTTACGTAGATCTGAACGTAGACAATGTCTTCGACAATCAAGATGTCATTTTGACAAGAGACTCCCCCACGGCCGCCCTGGACGAGGTTGGGCCTGGTTCTGGACCTCCGGACGGAATCCCAGACATCTCCGCTGGAATCATGTACTACATGTCCGATGGATTCACACCAATCCCATATTCTGAGAAATACACCGAGAGGAGAAAAGCGACCGAAGAGACCTTCCAGAATGTAATACCTCCAAACGGAGACATAGTTGCGTTCATCGGGGAGTTCTTCATTGACGAAGACACAGGAGAGAAGGCAGAGCATGGAACGGCCATGGCTTCGATAATAGCTGCCCAGGGTATCATAGGAGCCTCACCGGAAGAGAAGATATTGGGCGTTGCCCCGGGCGCGAAGTTCATAATTCTCGCAAACACAAGGGATGAGATTGAGCACGCATGGAACTTTGCTGTGGAAGGCTATGACGGGAAGATAGGTACTGGGGACGAAGCCCAAATTGTGCTGAATGCATTCAATTACCCAAGAGTTGTGGAAAAGGGCTGGGACTACTATTCCAGAAAAGTGGACGATATGTCGATGGTGTACGGCAAGGAGAAGAACATCTTCGTCGGGCCAGGAGGGGACTACGGATGGGGCTATGGAACGGTGTCCTCCCCCAATGCTGCTCCGGGAACAGTCACAGTTGGTCGAGCCAGCGACTTCTCATTTTGGGCAGGAGGTCTCGAGGGGCCGAATGCACACTATGGCGATGTCGAGATATCCTCCTCAAGAGGACCTACTCCCGTGGGCATTTCCAAGCCTGATGTTGTTGCCATTGGCACTGGAAAAATAGACATTCCGCTTTTCAACAAGATGTTCTCTGACGGGACAGGGGCGAAACGAGATGTTCCGATCAAAGGTTCGGACATCTCAGCGGCCGCTACAGCAGGGGTCCTAGCATTGATATATGAAGCTTACAAATCGAAATATGGAGTATTCCCAACCGCTACTGAAGCGAAGGAGATTCTGATGTCTGGAGCGGATGACATCAACTACGATACCTTGTGCCAGGGTGCTGGATTCGTGAACGCCACACGAAGTGTCTCTATCGCTTTGGGAAATGGAGGATTGTCTGTGTCACCTTCGACCTTCTCCTATGGCCATTTCATGGGAAAGAGATACCCCTCATTCAGCAACATCCTCTCTGCTGGTGACACTGACATCAAGCAATTCACATTGAAGAACAGTGGGAGCACCCCGACGGTTGTCAACGTTGACACAGCCATATTCAACAAGACCGGGGATTACTACCTGTCCGCCAACACAACAGTAGACACCTACGCGACAGATGGTAGGATCGTGTTCTGGATCAACTCGTCCGGTGTGTTCAAGGTGAAGGACGAAGGGATGGGCGTCTACAACGTCACAAGCCAGGTAGACCCCTTCGACGCGAGTCTTTGGAACAATGCGGACTTGGTCAAAATCACTGCCTACAGTTCGTATGAATTGATGGTGAAACTAGGAGGCGTTTCCCCTACCGGGGTAAAGACGTATGTCCAGAACTACTCATTCACAATGACGGTCTATGATTGGAATCTCAGCAACGACCTTTTCCCGCATCCTGAAGCCCATCCAAAGGACCTCAACACCATTGCCGAACTGCACAGCGAAGCGAACTTGTTGTTGGGCGTCGATCCTATGACGAATGTGATAGAAGCAAGGATTCACGACCCAGCCAGCAGGATTGACGATGGACTTGTGGTGGTTCTGAGGCCTCGGGATACAACACCTGACAAGACGTACACGTGGGAGTTCTTGATTGAGACGTATGAGAAGATCAGCTGGCCTTGGCTCGAGATCAATCCCGCGACACCTATCAACGTTCCAGCATCAGGGCAAGCCACCTTCAACGCGACTATCAGAGTGCCGACCAACGCGATGGTCGGATCATACGAAGGAGCTATCACAGTGGCGGACACTGGAAGCGGAGAAAACATTACCATACCCATCCTTGTGAACGTCGCGATTAACTCACCGAACGTGAGGTTCGGAGGCGTCAACGGCACCTCGGACCTTTACGACAACAACAGGATCTTCGGAGGGTACGAGAAGGGGATGAGAGGAACCACCAGGTTGGCCAAACCCTACACTGGCGATTGGAGGTTCTATTACTTCAACATCCCGGACGCGGGTTTCTTCAAGAGCGCTGGACTGAAACTGTGGATAGAGGGCAATTGGACGCTCAAGCCCTCTGACATGGACTTCTACGTACTCGGATACAAAGCCCCGAATACGAACGTGACCAGATATGGGCCCTACAACCTGGGAGTCCTCGGCAAGAGCGAGGTGGCGAGGGAGCCAGGGTTCGAAACGAACACCAACATGAGCTCAGAAATAATAGCTTTCGACATGAAGACCGGGATCAACGTTCTCGCGCTGCACGGGGTCATCCTCAACGGTAGCAAGCCGTTCGAGTTCGTGTTCGGTGGAGGCGGAGGTTGGATCCAAGTCACTCCTCCAGAAATCAAGGAGAGAAGAAGCGTGAGATATGGAGAGAAGGACCTGAGGATCATATCCAACATGGACTTCACGGAGGGAATGACAGCCTCGGCAGTAGGTCCTGCGATAACTGAGAGCTACAGGGATGTGGAGATCGAGCAAGATTACCAACCATGGTGGCAGTGGGACAACTGGGGCGAATGGCTGCAGAGAGGCAGCTACACCAAGATCATCAACGTCTCGAACGCATACATCCTGGACGTCCACATAGTCGGTGATGATAAAGCCATAGACCTGGACCTTGGTGTATTCCGAGAAGATGAACCTCCTGATGGAGAGCTTGAGCTGGAGGAGGTCAAAGACATATACTGCGTGAAGATAGGCGGAACCAAGTGGACCTATGATGCCGACCCGGATGCGGATGAACATGTAGTCTGGATACAACCACCTGACGGGACGTACATAATCAAGGTCTTGGGATACGACATAAGCGGCAAGTACGGTCATTTCGACATTGACATCGCGATCACACTTGGGTCCGGAGAGAGAGGCTATTGGATAGAGGGTACTGGACCGGATGACATCATCATCGGGACGGAGGGTGGACTCTTGCGCCTCACCGCGGTAGGTATCACGCTTCACTGGAACCTCCAGGGGAGCACCCCGCCCGGCGAGTACGGAGGAGCGGTGATGATAGGCACTCCGCAAGCACCTACAATAGTGGTTGTGCCTGTCACGATAATCTACGATCCAGATCCGCCAGAAATCATCAGCTTTGCCCTCAGCGCCAGTGGATACGAGATCGAGGTGATGACGAACAGAACGACCAATCACCCGCGGCCCACTCTGCAAGTGGGTCTTGCCGATCCCACTAGAGGTGAGCTTGATTGGAGGGCTATAGAGGTATTCCTCGACGGCGTGAACATCACTTCCCAGTCCCTGATAAGTTTGCCATTCGGAGTATGGGAAGGCAAGTTCGGATACTGGGACGGCACGATAACCTACACTCCACCTGATAGACTGAGAAACGGAATCCACACTCTTGATGTCAGGGTCGGAGATCTGACCGGAAACACCGCGGTGGGAAACTTCACCTTCGTCATAGACACGCAAGCGCCATTCATCAGCCTGATAGGACCTTCGCTCTATTCAACTCGCCAGCCAACCGCCATTGTCGGCGGCTATACCGAGACCGAGAAGCCCGTAGTGATCAGGGAGCTGGAGATTGTGGCAGATGAGGACGGGTTCTTCCAAGCGGAGATAGTTTTGGTTGAGGGAGAGAACCGAATAGACGTCACGGCAATCGATTGGTTCGGAAGGAACGTTGCAGGGGACATAGTCAGGTCTAATCCCAACACGGTGGTCCAGACCATCATCTATGATCTGCAGGATCCGGTCCTGACGGGCGTGAGGTTCGTGGAAGGCACCCTTACGAGCAACGAGTACGGCACGATTGGCGGAAAGGTGGAGGAATACATCGCTGAGGGAACCACCTACGACCCGAGAACGGTCACTCTGAGAATAAACGGTGAAGCGGTGGAAATCCAGAGCGACGGACTGTTCGACAAAGTGTTGACTCTCAACGAAGGTCAGAACACCTTCCTCTTGGTTGCCACAGATGCAGCAGGTAACAGCGTATCAATGTACAAGAACATAACAAGGGACACCACACCCCCATCTTTGATTCTTGATGAAGTTCCGTCCTCCACCGAGGGTTCTGAAGTGACGATTTCGGGCACGGTCGATGCCGGTTCGATACTGACAGTAAATGGCAAGTTCGTAAGCACCGCAGGCGGAACATTCGAGGACAAGGTGGCTCTGCAGCCCGGACCGAACGTGATATACGTGGAAGCGGCCGATTCAGCGGGTAATGTCAGGAGCCTGCAAGTCGTGGTCGTCAAAGAGACAGCGGACATGCTCCCGTATCTCATAATGGCGGTCCTCATCATTGTGGGACTCATCCTCGGGTACTTCGTTGGGTCGCGTCTCAGAAAAGAGGGAATCGAACCCGAAGAGGAGGAGGAGGTTGAGGAGGAGGCTCTGGCTGAGGAACCCACTGAAGAGGAGGTTGAGGAAGTTCTCGAAGCTGAGGCATTGGTCGAAGAAGAAACCATTGCAGACCTGGGCACCCAAGAAGAGCTGATAGAGGAAGAGGTGTGATCCGCCCAGAATACGCCATGCTACGACTTTTGCCGACTGAAAAGAAATAATACGAATGAGGGCATTCATCAGGAGGGTGGGTCCTATGGTCACATCAAATGTCCCTGGTTTCTACAAGAAAACCCCCGAGGAGAGATTGGACTTCGTAAGGGAATTCGCAGACCTGGACGAAGAGGACGTGAGGGTACTCTCGAACACCGGCGCAATGAAGATGGACGAAGTCGACAGGATGATAGAGAACGTCATCGGCACCATGCCCATTCCACTGGGGATAGCCACCAACTTCCTCATCAACGGAAAGGACTACATCATACCGATGGCCCTTGAGGAACCGTCCGTGGTGGCTGCGGCCTCCAACGCTGCCAAGATGGCCAGGTCAAAGGGCGGGTTCAGGACGAGCAGCACACCTCCACTGATGATAGGGCAGATCCAGCTCACGAACGTGGAGGACGCACAAGATGCCAAGAGAATCATCGAGGAGAACAAGGAAGAGATCCTGAGGATGGCGAACGAGAAGGATCCGATCCTTTTGAAGGTGGGTGGTGGAGCCAAGGACGTACAGGTGAGGGTTCTTGAGACCATCAGAGGTCCGATGGTCGTTTCTCATCTCATAGTGGACTGCAGGGATGCCATGGGTGCGAACGCGGTGAACACGATGGCTGAGGGCGTTGCACCATTCATAGAGAGACTCACGAAGGGTAGAGTCTACCTAAGGATAATCTCGAATCTGGCCGATCTGAGGATTGCGAAGGCTGAAGCGGTGTTTGGAAAGGATTCAATCGGGGGAGAGGAGGTCGTTGACGGGATACTGGAAGCCTACGCCTTCGCTGCCGCTGACCCCTACAGGGCTGCAACTCACAACAAGGGTGTAATGAACGGTATAAGCGCTGTGGTGATAGCCACTGGGAACGATTTCAGGGCGGTCGAATCAGGGGCGCATTCGTACGCGTCCAAAACGGGACAGTACAGCCCGCTTACAAGGTACGAGAAGAACGAGGACGGAGATCTGGTCGGCTGCATCGAAATCCCGATGGCCGTTGGGCTTGTGGGCGGTGCCACTGCCGTACATCCGACAGCCAGAAGGAACGTGAAGATTCTCGGTGTCAAGACCGCCTCCGAGCTTGCGGAGATAATCGCGGCCGTAGGTCTAGCTCAGAACTTTGCCGCTCTCCGAGCCCTTGCGACCGAAGGGATACAGAGAGGGCACATGTCCTTGCATGCACGCAACATCGCGGTCACGGTCGGAGCAGAAGGAGAAGAGGTCGACAAGATCGTGGAGAGACTCGTAGCCGAGAAGAAGGTGAGGATGGATCGAGCGGAAGAGATTTTGAAGGAGCTCCGGGGACAGAGCTAAGCTTTTTTTCGGATTCGGACGTTTTCCCCGGTTGTTAATGTAGTAAATATATTTTATTATCTAATTACGCTACTAAGAAGAGTAGTTAAGGCTTAGATTAAATCTCGCGGTTTTGCGGATAGGAACGAGCAAGATGAGAGTATCTCAGTTTAGGTCTAACATTAAGATACGATTGTGATTACGTTATAGCATATATTCGTGAACCTAGAGCCTTAAACACACTCCAAGACGACCCCTCAAATCTAGAACTCACACGAAACATCATTTCTCGGCCTCAAAAGAAGGGGGTGAAAGGTCAACTTCCATGATTCTATGCAATCTTTTTCATTCTTATGTAAAAATAATAAAGTGGCAATAAAAATCTTTTTATATTCACTCCCCGATACCTTTTAGGATCGGGATGGGATAGATTATGACGAGGGCTGCAATTTACGCCAGAGTTTCCACAGAAGACCAGGCCAAGGAAGGATACTCACTGGACGCTCAGAAGGACAGGTTGAGAGCATACTGCCAGGCCAAGGGATGGGAGATTGCTGATGAGTACATAGAGGACGGACATTCTGGAAGGGATACGAAAAGGCCGGCCTACCAGAAAATGCTTGAAGAAAAGGATGACTGGGACACCCTTCTTGTAATCAAAATGGACAGAATCCACAGGAACAGTAAGAACTTCATGGAGATGATGGACGACCTGAAGAGGTGGGAGAAGGAGTTCTCGAGCATGCAAGAATCCCTGGACACCAGCACCGCAATGGGCAGGTTTGTGATGGATATCATTCAGAGGATCGCGCAACTGGAGAGCGAACAGATTGGTGAAAGGGTCTACATGGGGATGAAGCAGAAGGCTTCCACAGTGGGTGGACCGCTTGGGGGTTACACACCCTATGGCTATGACTATGATGACGGCCAGCTTATCGTAAATGAAGAGGAGAGAAAGGGCGTGCTTCTAATCTTCGAAGAGTATCTTGCGGGCCGGACCACAAGGGAGATTGCAAATCTTCTCAATTTCAAGGACGTACCGAAAAGAACCAACACTCCGTGGTTCAAAATGACAGTATCTAGGATGTTGAGGAATCCAGTATATTGTGGGTACAAGAAATGGGATGAAATACTCAGAAAAGCAGATCATCAAGAAATCATAGATGTTCAGACTTTCAACGAAGTGCAAAAGGAGATTGTGAGAAGAATAAGAAGACCCAGTCTGAAGTATGAGCCGCGATTGATACCCGAGGTCCCTCTACTTGAACAGGAACAAATCTCAGACGATGAATGCTCAGAAACCACCGTCTAAAAGGGTCTTAACTCGAATCTATGGCAACTATCGGACTACCACTAGTTGCTGAGAACCTGTAATTCCTGTTACTATACATAGTTCACATAGCTTGATATGAGATATACGATTCTATGGGATTGATGATACAGTATCTCCTATACGGACCATATCAATACAACAATCAAATGATATCTATATAAAGGATAGAAAACATAAAACAATATATACAGATAGAACTATACACGAACGGCGGTATCATGCCGAAACCTGCAAAGAAAATCACTAGCATACAACTCACAACCGATACACGGGACCGACTCTACAAACTGAAGTTCAGAAAGACCTATGACGAGTTTCTGAGCGAACTCTGTGTTCTGTACGAAGAAAGTCAAGAAGAGGAGGAGTAGGATCACACCCGCGTCCCTTGGTTTGTCCTATCATAAAGCTCTAAACTTTACTTATAATCTGAGTATTGATACTAAGTTTCCTATATAATGTAGCACCTTAACCAGCGGTTCTGCAACAACCTAATGTATCGGATTCGCGATTCCCCTCCAATGATCGATTGGGCCGAGAAGTATCGCCCTAAGTCGCTGGGGGAGGTAGCAGGAAATTCTCAGGCAATCAACCAACTCCGTCGCTGGGCGGGGTCCTGGGACCACAAGACCCCTTCCAAAAGGGGCGTTGTCTTGGCAGGCGACCCGGGCATAGGAAAGACCTCCGCTGCACTGGCACTTGCGAACGATTTCGGATGGATCGTGGTGGAGATGAACGCCTCGGACAAGAGGAACGCTCAAGCGGTCAGGGACATCGCACTGAGAGGGGCCGTGGGCGAGACCTTTGCCGATGATGGCAGGTTCCTTTCTGTCAAGGAAGGTGACAGGAAACTGATCATCCTGGATGAGGCTGACAACCTTTTCGGCAAAGAGGATTTTGGGGGAATAGGAGCCATAGCGGATGTCCTCAGACTGACCAAACAGCCCATAATACTCATCGCGAACGATCTCTACAGCCTGACGAGGAGGTCATCTGCAATAAAGCGAAGATGTACGATAATCAGATTTCGAAAACCTGATGCGTCAGCAGTTGTCAAAGTCCTCAGGGACATTGCAAGGAAGGAAGGCGTCAAGGTGGCCGAAGAGGCGATACGATACGTGGCGGAACGGAATGCTGGGGACCTTCGATCATCCATAAACGACCTGCAGTCACTGGTCGAAGGTAGAGAAGAGGTTCTTGCCGAGCACGTGGAGAGCTTGGGATACCGGGACCGAAAGAAGGACATCTACAAGACCCTGTCCGATATCTTCAGGACCTCGAGTTGCAAGAAATCCAGAGAGAGTGTCTTTCAGCTGGACGAATCCCCTGAATACTTCATTCTCTGGATCGACCACAATATTCCCTTGGACTACAGGGACCCCGAGGACATGGCAAGGGCTTTCAACGCTCTCTCCAGGGCGGACGTGTATTTGGGTAGGGTCGCAAGGCTCAGATACTACGGTCTGTGGAGCTATGCGACCGATATGATGGCTTGCGGGGTCTCGATGGCGAGGAAGGGCAGGTACGAAGGAGGAAGGTTCAATTTCCCGCTTTGGTTGACGAAGATGTCCAGGTCAAGGGGGATAAGGAACACAATCAAAAGCATAAGCAAGAAGGTGGGCGACTACTGTCACACCTCTTCTGGTGTCGTATCCAGGGACATGTTCCCGAATTTCAGGTTCCTGTTCAAGACTGATCCAAATTTCAGATTCTACATGACTAAGAGACTTGATTTCACAGAGAGAGAGATCGGGTTCCTCCTCGGGGAGAAGGAGGACTCGGCAGCGGTGAGGCAACTCATTGAGGCAATTCGCAGGATGAAGAGCAAGGAAGAGGAAGGTGTGGAGATCTTCACCGATTATGAGAAGAAGGAGAAGGTCCGGAAGCAGACCAAGGCACAGAAGAGCTTGGGAGAGTACTAGTTCCCGTAACGCAAAACAATTTATTGCCAAATGTCAATGGTGCCTTGTGGATTCGAATACCAAGCGGCTTTTCGAAAGACAGGGGTACAAGATAGTGGGCGCCCACAGCGGCGTCAAACTGTGCCACTGGATGAGACAGAAGTTGCTGTACCGGAGGCCGTGCTACAAGGAACATTTCTACGGAATCGAGAGTCACAGATGCCTTCAGATGAGCCCAACGTTGGAACAGTGCAATCTCAACTGCATATTCTGTTGGAGGATGCAGAATTTCTCGGGATGGGAGTTCGAGAGCGTCGATGATCCTGAGGAGATGTTGGAGAAGTCCCTTGATGCCCAGAAGGAGCTCGTATCAGGCTTCAAAGGGGACGAAAGGTGCGACCCGAAGATGTGGGAGGAGGCCAGGAACCCGAATCAAGTGGCCATTTCACTCACAGGTGAGCCGACCTTATACCCCAGACTGAATGAATTCATAGAGCTCTGCAACAGTAGAGGTATGACGACATTCTTGGTCACGAACGGAACCACACCGAGAGTGCTGGAGAGACTGGATCCCTTGCCTACGCAGCTCTACATAACGGTCGCCGCACCTAACCCTGACATCTACAAAAAGCTCTGTGCGCCCCAAAGCGAGAGGGACTGGGAGAGATTGAACAGAAGCCTGGAACTGCTTCCCTCCCTAGGTACAAGGACTGTGATCCGTCTCACACTCGTGGATGGACTGAACATCGGGTGGGAGGATGAGTATTCGAAGTTGATCGAGAAGGCTGAGCCCGACTTCGTGGAACCCAAAGCGTACGTCTTTGTGGGGGCTTCCAGAGAGAGACTGAGCATCGAGAACATGCCCAGCCACGAAACAGTGAGAGATTTCGGGAGAAGGCTGGCGTCCAGACTGGGTTTTGAAGCCGTCAGTGAGAGAACGGACAGCAGGGTCGTGCTACTGAGTTCGGGGAAGACCTCTCCCAAGATTCATTAGTAACTGATTTTTATATCCGCAACAGTATCGGATGGGCGACAAAGATGGATTGGTTCACGGAAATCCTTCAGGCTGTACAAAGTCAGCCTTACTTGTTCTTCCTTCTGCTGTTCATATACAGCGTGCTTGTTGCCATCATCCTCCCCATACCCATAGAAATCGCACTCGTTTTCGCAATAGGGGACATCCCCTTCCTCGTGGCCGTCGCGCTCACCATTGGAATAGGAAAGACGGTAGGAGCCGCGGGGATATTCTACCTAGGATTGAAGGTGGAGGACGACATCAGACGATGGTCATCCAAATACCGGTTCATCGACAAGACAGTGAAGGCGCTGATAAAGTTCGTGGATAAAAGCGGGTACTGGGGCTTTTTCATTCTCCTGAGCATCCCCTTCATGACGGATACTGTGCCGATATACATCTATTCGCTCTTCAACGAGGAGGGGCGACTTATGAAATGGAACTACTTCCTGCTCACCAATTTCGCTGCTGGGATTGTAAGATCGATAATCTTCCTCGGACTCTGGAACTTTGGGATCCATCTGCTCCTGCAGTGATCTCATCGATAGGCTTATTTTCCTGGTTCTCTTCTTCACGGTGTGTTCAGGATACCCACAATACTGAGATCGGACGAACTTCTCAACAAAGCCTTCAAGAGGGCTTCCAAGGTCAGCATCTCAGGAAAAAGAGGAATCGACAAGAAAAGGAAGCTGACCAGAGCAAAGATAGAGTCCCTTTCCCAAACTCTTGATTACACCTTGAAGAAGTCTGTGAAAGCCTTCCCCACCATCGACAATATGCACCCATTCTATCGGGCGTTGATCGACATCCTCCTGGACACGGATAGGCTGAAAAAGAGCTTGGCTTCCTTGGACTGGTGCAGGAAAACCTGCATTAGGATAGCCCGGGAGAGTTCCAAGAAGATCTCAAGGTCGAAGGATCCACAATACATCGATTCTGTCCGTAGGTCGGTATATGGCAGAGTCTCTTCCATCGTCGATGATATTTCCAAAGAGTTGCTTTTCTTGAACGAAGCGAGGCAAGAGATAAAGAAGATGCCGACCATAGATCCAGACCTGCCAACGATTGTGGTCTCGGGTTATCCGAACGTAGGCAAGTCCCAGCTGGTCAAAGCGATGTCCAGCGCCAAACCCCGAATAGCCAGCTATCCCTTCACCACGCAAAGAGTCTCAATCGGACATTTCGAAAGGGACCATGCACCCTACCAGGTAATCGATACACCAGGGTTGTTGGACAGAGAACTTGAAGAGAGAAATGAGATAGAAAGGCAAGCCATAAACGCTTTGGAGCATCTTGCCGACCTAGTGATCTTCGTCCTGGACCCGACCGAGACATGCGGGTACGACATTGGCAAACAGAGGAACCTGTTGAGAACGGTCAAGAAGGAATTCGCTGATATTCCAATCATTCAGGTTGAGAACAAAATGGACATTTCCACAACATCCTCAAAGGACAGGAAGATCTCCGCTCTCAATGGAACGGGAGTGGAAGAACTGGTTGAGAAGGCCGTGGAGATTATTACCAGCCTCTCTCCTGGAGCCTCTGGTCCGCTGGAATCTCGCTGATCTCGAGACCTTTCATGGCCTCACCGAGTCCTTTGGACACCTCGGCTATTACGGAAGGGTCGTCAAAATTGGCCGTGGCTTTGACTATTGCCCTCCCCCTCTCCTTTGGATTATCTGACTTGAATACCCCAGACCCAACGAAGATGCCATCGCATCCCAGCTGCATCATCAGGGCGGCGTCCGCGGGTGTAGCGATCCCCCCGGCAGCGAAGTTCACCACCGGGAGCCTTGACTTCTCCTTGATTTCCAAGAGAACCTCGTAGAGCCCGATTGCCACATCACCTAGGCTGAGCTCACCAAAGACCAAATCAGTGTCAGCAATCTTGGGATCGTCTTGGCCAACCTTTCTGACGTCCCTCAACAGTGAACCATAGCTCCCAGAATAAGTTGCGGCCAGTCTTTTCATTTCGTCATCGTTCATAGCCTTGAGGTCCTCGATAGCCCTCGTTATAAGCCTTTGATGACGGACCGCCTCGATCACATTACCGGTCCCAGCCTCCCCTTTGGTTCTTATCATGGCGGCACCTTCGAAGATCCTTCTCGCCGCCTCGCCCAGGCTCCTTGCCCCGCATACGAAGGGCACATCAAACTTCCTCTTGTCGATATGATAGAAGGGGTCTCCAGGTGTAAGCACCTCTGACTCGTCGAGCATGTCCGCTCCAAGCGATTGAAGCGCCTGGGCCTCCACGAAGTGACCTATTCGCGCCTTTGCCATGACGGGTATGGATACCTTATCTATGATCTCCTTGACCTTCAGGGGGTCCGCCATTCGAGCCACGCCACCCGCAGTTCTTATGTCGGCTGGAACCCTCTCGAGCGCCATCACGGCCACGGCACCAGCTTCTTCGGCAATCAGAGCCTGTTCGGCATTGGTGACATCCATGATGACTCCACCCTTCTGCATCTTGGCGAAACCTCTCTTGAGCAGTTCAGTTCCGAAACGAAGTGTTTTCAAATCTAGATTTAGAGGCACAAAACCACCTCCCCTTTCTCGGGTCTATAACATCGTGGGTGCTTATTTCTACTTTTCGGTGAATCCGTCCAGAATACTGAGATGAGCTCAATATGAGAATCCACTCCAACCCTCCAAGGAGAGAATCAGAAGGTTTCTTGAGCTGGGTTAACCTTGTTTATGGTTAACTTTTTTGAGAAGGGGCAGGAATGAGAATCTCCAGTGAGAGTTAACCTTGTTTATGGTTAACTTACCCACCGACCGACTGCCCGGACATCTGAGGCAAATTGCCCTCTTTTTCTCGACCAATCTCGTTTCAAGAATCCAGGGTCGCTCAGAGTTCTTTCCCGTTACGTCTTGCTAATACTCAGCAAATCCTAAATATCCTCCTCCGAATGCCTAGAAGGGAGGAAGGTCCGTACCTCGAAAGGTCGTTTGCATCACAGGCATGCCCGGAAGCGGGAAGGAAGAGTTCGTCAAAGTAGCGAGGGAGTTGGGATTCGAGGTAATTCGAATGGGGGACCTTGTCAGAGAGGAAGCAAAGAAACGAGGTTTGCACATGGATGATCAATCTGTGGGCGGCTTGGCAAACGAAGAAAGAGAGAAACATGGGCCAGGTATATGGGCTGTGCGAGCGCTTCCAAAGTTGGGTGAGCAGCGGATCATCATCGATGGAATAAGGGGAATTGCCGAGATTGAAATCTACAAAAAGGCGTTCCCAACGAACCTATTTGTCGTCTCAATTGAAGCCAGTAGAAATATCAGATACGAAAGAATCATGCGAAGAAGAAGGAAGGATGCAACTCTCACAAAAGAGCAATTCGACGAACGCGACGAGAGGGAAAAAGGATGGGGGATTGATCAAGCGATGGCTGATGCGGATATCGTTGTAATCAATGAGGGTACTCTTGAAGAATTCCGAAAAGAAGCGGAAAGGGTCCTCCAAGAAATACTAAGGATGTGAAGATTGGTGTTCTTGAACGTTCGACTGAGAGCCTTTTGTCATGCCACTGAGGATCCTTCAAAAGTGAAAGGTGCTCTTGAGTTCCTTCTTCCAACCGGAACAGTGGACGAGAAAGAAACGGCTGGACATCATGGCAATCCAATCATTGTCTACGAAGTCAAGATTGAGAAGAAGGCCGAGATTAGACGCTTCTGGGATAGAATCATATCTTCGGTTCCGAAAGACACACTACTCGAAGACCTGGAAGACAGAATCGATAGAGAATGCGTTCTGCATCTAAGGTTGGATAAACAAAAAGCATATCTAGGCAGCATAGAAATGGTGAGACACGAAGACGTGGTCTCGGTCACGTCCAAGATCGAAAGCTATCCTAAGAAAAGGAGAGTTGCAATCCAGAAAGCAGAAGATCTCTTCAGCAAAACGGGGTGAGCCGCTGGAACTGTCACCAGAACAAGAGAGACTCCTCAAGGAAGGAAGCTACGGAGAGAGGAAAGCCCTGGAGCTCTTAATAGCCCTGGGAGATGTGTATGACGCGTCCAAGCTCATTCCAGTCACCTCAGTACACATATCTGGGGCCTCATACAAGACGATAGGTGACCCTGGCCTGAGATTCCTTTCTGAGATTTGCGAAGGTTGCAGGGCCAAGGTGAAATCAACAGTCAATCCCATAGGAATGGACAGAGAAAGGTTCCATGAGATGAGAGTTTCCGAGGAATTTGTGGTCAAGCAAAAAGAGATCATAGGTTATTATGAAAGCCTGGGAGTTCTCGACAGCTGGACATGCACACCGTACCTCATAGGCAACAGGCCTGGACTCGGGGAACACGTAGCGTGGGCGGAATCTTCGGCCGTGATCTTTGCGAATTCGGTTCTGGGAGCCAGGACGAACAGAGAAGGGGGACCTTCTGCCTTGGCATCATCAATAACAGGACTGACACCGGACTATGGATTACACAAGGAAGAGAATCGGAAGGCTGATGTTCTTTTCGAATTGGAGTTTGATCTGGAAGAAAAGGAATTCGCGCCTCTCGGTTCTTTCGCGGGGGAAATCTGTGGAGCCAGAATGCCCTATTTCAAGAAGCTTTCGGCTACCGAAGACAATCTCAAGACGCTTTCCGCTTCACTGGCCTCTTCGGGTTCAGTGTCGATGTTTCATATAGAGGGCCTGACGCCCGAGTGGGAGTTGGGCTTGAAAGAAGAATGCGAATCGGTCTCGGTCGACAGAAAGGACCTTGAGGAGATCGCGGACAGCTGGAACACGGAAGACGATCCTGACCTAGTTGCGTTCGGATGTCCCCATTGCTCAACTGCCGAGCTCGGAAAACTTGCTGATATGCTGAAGGACGGCTGGAAGGGTCCGGAACTCTGGGTGTGTACCAGCAGGGCGGTGTGCGAGAACATACCAGAGACGGTCCAACTGATCAACAAACATGGGAAGCTTCTCTGCGATACGTGTGTAATAGTCTCGAGCGTGGAGGACTTCTCAAGCACGATTGCCACCAATTCTGGGAAGGCATCAACGTACCTCCCAACTCTATGCAAGCAAAAGACGATGTTCGCAGATGCTGAAACTCTCGTGAGGCGGTTCCAATGATTCTAAAAGGAAGAGGGCTGTCGAAAGGAATCGGTGAGGCGGAACTGATTGTCTCAAGTGAGCCAGTATCTTTCCTGGGAGGAATCGATGCCGAAACGGGGAGGATTTTGGACGAGAAAAGTGACGTGTTCGGAGAGAGCATTGCTGGTAAAGTCTTTGCCTTTCCTTCCGGAAAGGGGAGCACGGTAGGATCCTATGTCATATACGGACTCGCACTCAACGGTTGTGCACCCGTTGCGATATTGAACGAGAGAAGTGAGGTTGTCGTGACTGTGGGCGTGATAATCTCAGAAATCCCCCTGGTTGACTGCCTGGACCTCTCGCTGCTGAGAACCGGGGACAGGGTGAAGGTGGATGGGAGTGAGGGTTCTGTGGATGCTGAGGGAGTGGAGGAGATCCATGTTGTAACGTCCTTCCTCGAGAACGATGGCAGGATACTGCTGCTGAAGAGAAGCGAGCTCGTCGGGACCTATCAAGGACTGTGGGCAGGCGTCTCTGGGTATCTGGAGAAGGGCGACCAGGCTTATGAAAGGGCGGTCACAGAGATAGCGGAAGAAGTGGGCATATCGAACCCCAAACTGCTCAAGGAAGGAGAGCCAGTATGTTCCAGGGACGAGAAGACCCTATGGGTCGTCCATCCCTTCCTCTTTCACGTGGACTCACCGGAAGTCAAGCTTGACTGGGAACACAAGGAATTCAAATGGATTTCACCATCACAAATCCCAGAGTTCGAGACTGTGCCAAGGCTGCCAAAGACCTTTGGGGCGGTCGTCCAAGGTTTGCGCCCTTCAGATGGGGAAACGTAAATCCGCTGGAGCAAAGGATAACTTTCTTATACAATATTCCGATTCTCTGACTGAATGAGATTCGAGTACACAGAAGCAGAGAAAAAGGTCCTTCACGGTATGGTCAAGTATCCAACGCTCAACGACAGAGAGTTGTCCGAGGCAATCGGCGTGAAACCCTCCACAACGACCGCGATCAGGAGACGTCTCAGAAAAGCAGAGGTGTTCTCCACGAAGCGAATCCCGATGGCCAACAAACTGGGTTACGAGCTTCTGGGCATATTCTGCGGTAAGATAGGGCCGGCAATAGAAGCATCGGTCAGGAAGACGTTTCTGGAAACGGTGGAAAGCCTGCCTCAAATCTTCTACTCCATAGTATCTTCCGACAGCCTGTTTTCTGTAGGCTATTTCAAGAACTTCAGCGAATACAGAGGTTTTGCTGACGCTGCGTGGGAGCAGTTCGGCGAATCAGATGTGATTGATCAGGGAATGTGGTCTTGGGCCGTATTCAGCTTTGAGAGAGCCAAGATGGTGAACTTCTTCGACTACGGACCTCCACTGAGGTACATCTTTGACATCAAAGAGAAAGTGCATATTGACAAGTCAGTGGAGAAACCTTCGAAAGTAAGGCTGAGTAGAAAAGAGAAGATAGTGCTTCAGGGTCTGGTCAACTTCCCTGAGTCTTCTGACAAGGAAGTCGCGGAGCGTGTAGGTGCATCCAGACAGGCTGTTTCGGCCATGAGGAAGAGATTCGAGAAAACGGGTGTCATGAAGACTCTCCGGGTTGTCGACTTGGGAAAGGTCGGATACAGTATCATTGCGCTGGCCCACAACCAGTTTACTCCTCCGGCAACCCTTGAATCAAGGTGGAACTATCTGCTGAAGATTGCAGAAATAATCCCCCAGTTCCTGAATGTGGCAAGCAATCCCGAGAGCATTCTGATGGCATGCGCGAAGGACTACGAGATGTACCATTCAGTGAGAAACAAGGCTATCAAACTGTACACCGAGAAGGGATATCTGCGGGAAGAACCCATGTTGATGCTTTTCCCGCTTTCAGACACCAAGACCATCAAGGACTTCGACTTCTCGGGATTCATGGAGGCATTGGTTCAGGAAGAGGACTAAGACAGAGTGTCGATGACTGAATCCACCTCCCTCTCCAAGAGGTTCAGTTGATTGGTGTCCAGTGTCCGAGGATTCACGTTCACGATCATTGTGGATTTGTTCAGAGCAACCATATCCCTGACTGACTGGAGCAGGCGAAGAACGATTATGAAATTGTTGTTGGTTATCAGGTATTCCAAGCCATCAAGCAGAACCACTCCTCGGGTCTCAGTCACGAACCTCTCCAGAGACAGGCTGAGCTTCTCAAGGTCCTTGGGTCTGATGGAATCCTCCTTTCCGATGTTGGACAACCAGAGTATGATGGAATCACCCATATCATACATCTCATTGACCTTTTCGGGATAGGTCCGTGTCACGCAAAGGCCTGACCTGCCTGTTTTGACCGTTGAAAGGAACATGTCGAACGCCTTCTCCGCCCTGTCTTCCTTGACCAAGTAGATGTGGGAACTTTCCAACGCGACCTTCCCGATCTCCTCTTCGAATGGCGGAACCTCAATCACTTCCTCTCCCGCTTCTTCGGGTTCGGAAACTGGCTCTTCCTCAGACACCTCCGGCTCTTCCTCCGAGATGAAGACTGTTTTGCACTGCGTACAATGGGTGGCATCAGCGCTCGCAGGAGCATTGCAAAGGGGGCAGACGAGCTCCTCTACCCACTCCTCGAAGTAAACAGATATCTTTCGGGCCAGGGGAACGGTAATGCCCTCAATCTTGAGGAGTTCCTCTTCGGATGTGTTTGCGAGCAGGTCAAGGTCATAGCCCAGATCATGGAGCATCCTGGCCTTCTCCAGACCGAGCCCGGGTATCTGCATTATCTCTTTCACAGCATCGGATATCTCTTCCTCTTCTTCCTTCTCGACCAGAGCTGAACCGCAACTGTCGCACTCCTCGGCATCCATGGGCATTTGGGCCCCGCAACTGGGACAGGCCTGCATCTCTGGCAGGAGCGAAACACCGCAACGGTGACACTCCGTCAATCCTGGCTCAAGTTCTATCTCGCAGACAGGACACATCATCTTTTCTTCGGCCCTCAGCTCTTCAGGCTGATCGAAGTATCTCCTTATCTTCCTAGCTTCGATCTCATCAATCCCCTCGACTTGAATCAGTTCGTCTATGGACGCCTGCTGCAAGGAAAGCAGGCTGGCGTATCCAGCGTCAAAGAGAGACATCGCTTCCTTTTCATCAATTCCTGGAATACTGGTGAATGAGTCAATCGTCTGTTTCATGTAGAGCGGGGTGATTGCCAATCCAATGACCTCGCCTTCCACATTCCACTCCACTATGTATTCTTCAGTCAGCTCCTCCGGGACGAATTCAAAGCTTCTTGATCGGGTCTCAGTGGAGATATAGTCCTCCCGCTCCTCAAGCATCTTCATGAGTTCCACCTTCACCTTCACCTGGGTCCTGATGAAATCCTCCACATCCAGGTCTATCTCCTTCCTCATCTGCTGGATTCTTCGAACGATTTCCCTCGAGAAACCCTCTGCCTTGATTTCCGGGGTTATTTCCATGTCTATGTACAAGTCTCCTCGCTCGAATCCGATGCTGACAATGTGCTCTGGCAACCTTTCCGAGAACTCGACCATGTCGGGTTCGATGCGTATGACCTGGCCCTCTATGCCGATCTTGTAAGCTCCCTTTTCTATGGCCTCCTTGACCTCATCAACGGGGCGACTCTCCAGCATGGTGGCGATCTTGCTCCACCATTGTTTGTAGACCCGTCCGATCGCCTCAACCTTCGGGCGGACATTGAGCACCATGCCATCCCAAGCCTCTCCTGGCCAAAGGACCTCGATTTCTTTGCTATTCGTCTGGTCAATCAGAATCTCCTTCAAAGCCTCGACCGTCTTCGCGATTTCCTCGTCCTTGGCTTTCAAAACGATCTTTTTCACGGGCCAACGGAGTTTCATTCCCACCTTCTGTCGTGCCTTGGAAACAAGCTCTACAAGGTCTTGTATGAGCGTCATTCTCTCCTCTAGTTTTCTGTCTATCAAGGATTCATCATAAGCAGGCCAGTCGCACATATGCACGGAAAGCAATTCTGCATCAAGGGTCTGGTACATGGACTCCGAGATGTGCGGAGTCAGCGGAGCCATTATTCTTGCGACTGTGAGAAGCGATTCATGCAACGCCTTGTATGCACCGAACTTCTCCCGCGCATCGCCTTCGATCCAGGTTCTATTGCGTATCAGCTTGACATACCACCGGGAGAGGTCGTTCAAAACGAATTCCTCGATCGTTCTGCACGCCTTGTGGATGTTGAAATCCTCAATCTCATTTTCCACCTTTGCCTTCAGACCCTCGGTCTTTGAGAGCAGCCAGTGGTCTTCCGGTCTCATGCTTCCCGAAAGAGAATCAATGGTCCAACTCGTCGGGTCGAACCCGTCCATCGCCATATAAAGGGTCGCGAATCTGTGCACATTCCACAATATGTTGAGGGTACGGTTTGCCGTACGGACGTCCTCCTTGTTGAAATGCAGGTCCTCCCAGGGCGGATTGGTCTTCAAGAGATAGAGCCGCAATGAATCGACACCGTATTCATTGATGACATCGAAGGGGTCCACCACGTTTCCCAGGCTTTTTGACATGGGCTGTCCCTTCATATCAAGAATCCAGCCATGCATGAGAACGGACTTGTAGGGACACTCGTCAAATGCGATTATGCCCGCGACCAACTGCGAGTAGAACCAGCCTCGAGTCTGATCGTGTGCTTCAGTAATCCACCTGCAGGGCCACCAGTCCTTGAAACCCTTCTTCTTCGAAGGATAGTTCAACTGGGCCCAGGTGCATACGCCCGAATCGAACCAAACATCCAACACGTCCGGTGTCCTCTTCATCTCCGCGCCACATTTCTCACAATCGAAGGTGACAGCATCGATCCAGGGACGGTGAAGGTCCATGTCCTTGGTGTAGTTATTCCCCTTGGAAAGGTCCTTTATCGACCCGACGATCTTCTGCTCTCCACACTCACACTCCCATACAGGAACAGGTATCCCCCAATACCTCTGGCGTGAGATACACCAGTCCCTGGCGTTCTCCACCCAGTTCTTCTGCCTCGAGCTTCCGGCCCAGTCCGGGGTCCACTTCACCTTCTCAATTTCCTCGAGCATCATGTCTTTGATTTCGGTCACTCTTAAGAACCATTGAACGGAGGCCCGATATATTATCGGAGACTTGCACCGCCAGCAGTGGCCATACCTGTGCGAGATCCTTCCTTCATGAAAGAGCCATCTCTCCCTTCTCAGGTCCTCCATGATGAGACTGTTCGCTTCCCGGACATGCTTGCCGGCATACTCTCCAGCATCTTCGGTGAAACAACCGCCTTCATCCACCGGGCAGAAAGGAGGAATCCCGTGTTCCTCTCCGACCTCGAAGTCCTCTGGACCGTGTCCGGGTGCAATGTGAACCACTCCCGTGTTCTCCTCGGCCACTATGTCAGACGCGATAACCTTGTGAATCCACTCCCCCGTCAGCTGATTGTGATAGGGGACCTTGGATGTCAACGGATGGAAATATTCCCAGCCGACCAGGTCGGTTCCTTTCTTGATATCAATTATCCTGAAATCCTGCGCGCCGACCAGAGAGGCAACATCATCCACCCTATTCTTCATCAACCAGAGGATTTCGTTCCTGTCCTCGATTGTCATCTCAACCTTGGCGTACTCGAAATCGGGATGCACGGCAACTGCCATATTCGCGGGTATCGTCCAGGGTGTCGTGGTCCAAATCAGAATGCTCTCTCCGCCCCTACCCTTCAAAAGGAACCTCACGAAGATAGAGTAGTCCTCAACATCTTGGTACTCTAACTCGGCCTCGGCAAGGGCGGTCTCACATCTGGCACACCACGTCATAACCCGGGTATATCGAGTCAGGAAATTCTTCTCATGCGCCTTTTGCAGCGTCCACCAGGCCGCTTCGATGTAGCTGTTCTCGATCGTTACGTAGGGATTGTCCCAGTCCATCCATATGCCCAGGGAAGCGAACTGAGTGGTCATCTCAGCCTGCAGATCCGAAGCAAACTCCCTGCAACTTTTCACAAAGGATTCTATGCCCACCAATTCCTCGATCTGCTTCTTGTTGACAATGCTCAGCTTCTTCTCCACTTTGACCTCGATAGGGAGGCCGTGCATGTCAAAACCGGGCTGGTCCCTCACATTGAGGCCCTGCATCGTCCGGTAGCGCACTATTACGTCCTTCAGAATCTTGTTGTAGGCAGTCCCCATATGGATGGAGCCAGTTGTGTACGGTGGCCCGTCCACGAAGTAGTACTCCTTCCCCCTCTCTCTGAGGGACTTGGTCTTCTCATATGCCTTTGATAGCTTCCAAAAATTCTGCACCTTTTTCTCCAATTCATTGGGAGAATACTCTTTCTCGGCTTGCTTTATCATCGCAATCCTCCCCCTAGGAGGTAAACCGGTGAGCCGCGAATTTGTCATCATCGCAACCCAGAGGTAGGACAGCGGTATGCTCAATTTGGCTTAAAAACTTTCCGAAGAACGGAGGGCCGGGACCGAGAATTTCAACGCCATGGTGTGCCCAGGACGATTTTGAACTCGGGTCAAGGGATCCACAGTCCCTGAGGATAACCCAGCTACCCCACCCCGGCCGCGGTATAAATATCCCCTTCATGGATAAAGAGTTTTTCGACGGAGGAAGTGACACAAAGAACTAGGTTGCCGCTTCTCCAGACTCCTTCAAATAGATCCTGATGTCCTCGTCCCCCAACCGAAGTACTGCGCTGTGAGCCCTTTCATCCCCCCTCCAATCCGGGGGCCGGAACTTGAACGACGTACATCTGACTTCAGTTATTATATCGTCAATCCAGTCTTCCAGCAACGTCCTCAGCTCTTCACTGATGCAAAGTTTGATTTCCACAGGGTTCTCATCCCCAAAGCCAGCTTCCTTCTTTGTCTTTTCTATTTCCCCAATGATTTCCTCGGCATAACCCTCGGCCCGGAGCTCTTCGGTCTGCCTTTTGTCCACGTACAGCTTGCCCTTCTCAAACTCATACTCGGCTACGTGTTCGGGGACGGATATCTTGTAGGACACCATGCTGGAATCGAGAATGACCCTCTGACCTTCTATCCCAACGGCATAGCTGCCCTTGTCCAGGCCAGATTTGATCTTCCAGGGGGACTGGGACTTGAGCAACATCTCGATCTTCCTACTCCACTGGGGATATTTCTCTCTAATCTTCTCACTGTTCACGACTATCTCCAAATCCATGCCATCCCAGTCCTCACCAGGCCCCACGATGACCAATTCCTTGGCTTTGAGATGTTCCTGCAACACTCTCTTGAAATCAGAGATCATGGTAACAGAGTCATCGTCGACCGTCTTTATGGCAACTAGTTGGATGGGCGTTTTCTTGCCGAAGTTGAAGTCCCGTCGCGCTTGAGACACGCACTGGACTATCTCACTCAATGTTGCGATATGTCCTCTGAATTCTGGGCTCTCAGCAAGATCACCGAGGTCTCTCAGGAATTCGGAAGAGAGCTGGACATCTGGAGAGACGATGCCTGCTTCCGCTTCGCCGGGTGAGACGAGCCCACCCAAATCAGAGACGAACTCCCAAGCGGTTTCCATGTCTTGGGTCTCAACAACCTTCCTCGCCTCTTCGATGATCTGCCGTGCACCCTCGGCACCGAACGTGGCGGTCACAAGCGTGGATTCCAAGGATTCCGTGACTGCTTCTCTCTTATCCGTCACGAATATCAGTTCTTTGACCAGTTCGTCAATGCCGGCAAGCTCACTCATTAGCCCGCTCCAGCCTTGCAGGATTTCTCCATACTGGCCTTCAATTCGAGCGATGACCTCGAGAACATGCAAGGGTAGCAACACTGGCTCTGAACCAACAACCACTGCGGCAATAGACACGTACTTCCCCCTTTCCAGAAGGATCTTGCTCTCTCCGAAATCCAATCTCTTGAGGCCGACCTTCTCTTTGCTTCTGAAGGAGTCCTTCACGAAATCCTGTACGACAGAAAGCATACCGCTGAAAACATCCTCGTCTATCTCCTCACGATATTTCCTGGTCTTGTGGGCTATCAGCCTGCCATCCCTGTGGATGAGGAAGACATCTTCAACGAGATAGGTCCCCTGGGATTCCACCGAGATGTTCTTCAGGTCGTCCAGATAGTATTCCTCCTCGTCGAAATACCTCTGATAGGATAGCTTGACGTCGATGGGGAGATCTCCCTCCCTGGCGGGTTTCAGGCCGATCTCCACTTCCTTTTTCTCCTTGGCGTCTATGTGCGGAATTTCCTCCAGACCCTTGACCTCAAATTCACCTGATAGATCTATGTTCAGATTCCGAGCCGCGATGTTGCCCTCGTTCGCCACTTCAAAAGTGTACTTGTTCCACACATCGCTCTGAAGACCTTTTTTCGGCAAACTCAACTTGATGTCTGGTGCTTTGCCCTTGACGAAATCTCCAATCTTCTGGGTGGCAGAGCTCTCGGCCCTTTCAATAATGGATTTAAGCTTCTCGACATCCTCGGGAGCCAACTGTCTGGCGTCCCCAAGTATCCTCTCTGCGTCTGTAACTTCGATTCCAATGGTCTTGGCCTTTTGGACCATGTCACGAACCAATTCCAGGTAGCCATCGATCTCAGAAGCAGACAGGAGGTCGCGAGCTTCTCCAAGCAGCCTGCCAATCTCCCCGATAGACTCTTCAGCTGCCTCGTCATCCCCTTTCTCCAAAGCCTCTTCCACCCGACTCAGTCTCTTCTCCACTTCGGAAACATCCATGCCCAAGGCCTTTGCCCTTTGGGTCATCTGGTCGAATTCGTTCAGCTTAGTCTTGAGAACTTCGGATGTCAAGCTCTCTTGTGTATCCACGATCGTCTCCCGGAACAGCTTCAGGTATCTTTCGGCAGATTCGAAATCGTCAACCAACCTTGCGTCTCTGACTTTCTGGACGAGTTCCCCTGCCTCTCCGGTGTCGAATCCTTGCTCCCGAAGCTTTATCATCAGTTCCTTGGCTTTCTCCAGTTCAGCCACAATCTCGAGTTCCAGTTTCTTACTTCTTGCATCCCCCACCATGCCGTTGATCTTCTTGACTATTGAATTCACTTCCTTCGCGTCGAACTCTTCAGCTGCCTTCTCTGCGTCATCCAACATCAGCTCGGCCTTCTCGATCTCCAAGCCTTCCTCTATGGCCTCCTTGATCGAGTTCTGAGCCTGTATTAAGGCATTCTCCAACTGGCCCCGTATTTTGGCCTTTGATTTCGAGGCGCTTTCCGCAGCCTCTTCGACGAACTTCCATGCGGAGGCGTAGTCCTCCTCTTCCAGCAGTCTCTTGGCCTTGTGCAGAAGGTCCTGTGCTTGTGAGACATCCGCCCCCGCCATTTGAGCTTCCTTCAACATTTGGAGAGTGGATGTTATCACGCTTGCTTCCAGTTCTCCGATGTTTGCTTCCTCGTCATCACTCACAAATATGATCTTCTTGACGATTTCTTCGACGCCTTCCAACTCACTAAGCAGTCCGCTCCAGTCGTCCAGTACGTCGGCGTACTTCTCTTCAATCTCTTTGACGATCTCTGCCATATAGAGGGGAAGCAAGGTTGGCTCATCCCCGGTAAGAACGGTCGCAAGATAGATGTAGTAACCCCTTTCAATCACTATCTTGTTATCTCCGAAATCCATCCGACTGAGGCCAGTATTCGATCGCGACCTGAACGAGTCCCGGACGAAGTCCTGCATCACAGTCAGCATTCCGCTGAAGATGTCCTCGTCCACGTCTTCTTTGTATTCGCGTGTTTCATGGAAAATCAGCCTGCCATCCTTGTGAACCAGGAACACATCATCCACCAGGTAGGTCCCCAATCTGCTGATGTTCAGGCTGGCATCCTCTCTAGACTCGAAATTCGTCTCGTCGAATGGCCTCTTGAAAGAGACCTTGATATCCACCGGAAGTTCCCCGTCTTGCCTGGGTTTGAGACCCACCTCCATCTTCTTCTTCTCCTTTGGAAGCAGGTTAGGGATATTCTTGAGACCTTTGACCTCGAAGTCCCCTTTGAGGGTTACGTTTACGTCCTCTGCCGTCAAGTTTCCTTCATTTGCCACCTCCAGGGTGTACTTGTTCCAGACATTGGACTGGACCGCTCCAACAGGCAAGTTCACCAGTATCTTCGGATATTTGTCACGAAGGAACTTCTCCACGCGGTTGCGTGCGATGCTCTCCGATTGTTCAATGAGCCTGAGTGCGCTCTCGTAGTTGTGCTCGGCAAAGCTCTCTTGGGCATTTCTCAGCATTTCCTGAAGCTCGTCCGCATCCACACCCACCTCATCAGATCTGTCGATGAGCTGTGAAACCAACTTGCTCTTCTCCACGAACTGCTGTATAAGCTTCTTGCTCCTCGATTCCCCCAGCATCTCCTTGGTGGTTTCGGTGAGCATTGTGACTATTCCATAGTCCTCTGCTTCGTATGCATCCTCGGCTTTCTTGATGACGATCTCTGCTTCAACCACCTCCCCGAATCCGCTGTCCTTCGCTTCTCCAATTAGTGTGCGGACTTCTTCCATCTCTCTTCTTGCCCTCTCACTCAGGAATATCTTCTCGGCCTCTCTCAGTGATTCCCTGGCCTTTTCGGTCAAGGCTTCGAATCTCGTATAGTCTCTCGTGCCAATTGCGGCACTTGCTTCTTCCAAGAGCATCTCAGCTTCATCGACGCGCCCACCAGTGGACCTGACCTGTTCAATCCCTTTCATTATTGCTCCAACATTCTCCTTAGCTTTGCTCTCGACCTTCTTCTCAGATTCTTCCAGCACCTTCCGCGCCATTCTTGTGTATTCGATTGAGGCTTGGTATTGTCCATCATCGAAGTATGTCTCAGCAGTGAGGAGCATCTCCTCCACCTGGGGGGCAGAGGCGCCAATCTCTTTCAGTTTGTGCAGTGAAGATTTCAAGGTGTTGATGAATTCCTTCGATGCCTCTCTCAAAGAGACCATTATTTCCTTCCCCAAATCTTCAACTGAAATGACCGCCTTCTCAGCCTCTTGGAGCCTACCTTCTTCTATCGCCTTCTCGGCATCTGAGAGATAGGCGTCCGCTTCAGAAACATCTATGCTGGCCTTTCTGGCCTCATCCAAGAGAAGTCTGGCCTTGCTGAGTCTTTCCTCTATTATCTCCCTTCTCCTAGCCATTGCCTCTTCTGGTACGCGCTTCTCTGCCATCTGGTGAGCAGTCTTCGCCTTCTCCATAGATTCAAGGAAGCTCTCTTCGCCCAGCAGGTTCTCAGCCGCAAGCAATATCTCCTCAACATCACCGATGTCGAAGCCCTGGGTCCTCGCGTGCATCATTGAGGACTTCGCCTTGAGAAGAAGGTTCTTCGCCCTTTTCTTGGCGAGTCTTACAATCGACTCGAATCTCTCAACCTCTTCCATCATCCCCTCTGCCTTTCCGATATCGCCGCTCTCGAATGCCCTTTCCATCTCTCCCATCATTCCCTCAAGTTCAGAGGTATCTTCTCCATACTCAGAAATGTCCCTCACCAGATTCTTGAGCCTAAGTATCCGGCGCTCCGTCCTGCTCTTCCGTTCCGCTGACTCCAAGGCATCCATATCCTTCTGAATCATTTCTTGTAGGTCCTCGACCTTGTCGCTTAAGATGGCCTTCTTGAAGTTCTTCAGCAACTCTTTTGCTCCAAGAAGGTCCTCGCCTCCTTTGCCAGCCTTCTCGATGAGTGTTCCAACAGCTGTGACCAGAAGTTCCGTTTCCCTCTTCTTCCTCTCCCTGACTATCCATCTTCGATTCCTAAGAATCAGGTTCTGCATCTTGGAGTACTTTCCCTCCTCCATTGCCCTTCTGGTCTTCTCAAGCAGGTCTTCTCCGGCCGAGGTGCCTACCCCCATCACCTTCAGTTCTTCCATATCCATGTGCACGCTCGCCAGCTTGTCCTCCATCTTCTTTCTGAGCTTGGCATCGGATATTGCCTTCTTCAGACGCTGGGAGAGTTTCTGGACTTCGGCATATCTTTCATTTGTGAGAGCTTCTTCAGCTTTCTGGAGGAACTCCTTCGCCTCGGTCACATCGATATGCGATTTCTCGGATTTCGAGATCTGGTCTCGCATTCTCTCTAGAATGTCGTTCGCTCTCTTCCTCTTCTTGGCCCGCCTGATTGCGTTTCGGACATTCTTGACGTTCTCGGAAACAGAGCCAAAATTCTTCTCCTCCAGCGAGGATTGGGCGACCTGAAGGAACTCCATTGCCTCAGAGATGTCCGCGCCCATCTCATTTGCCTGGTCAACGAGAGGAAGGACATTTCCAATCATTCTCTTCGATCGGAAGTATCTCTTCGCCTGCATTGCCTCCGCTTTTGCCTCTCGAATCAAACCGGGAATCTCTCCCAGGCTGGCTGACTTGAGGGCCTCCTCGGCTTTCCCCATCAGATCTATCGAAATGGATACATCGGCCCCCAAGGCCCTTGCGTCATCAACGAGCGCTTTCGCATTCTTGATGAGCGTCCGCATCCTTTTCTCTTTCTTGGAATCTCGTTTAACAGATGCGTTCGCTGTCTTGGCTGTCTCCAACTGAGATTGTTCGTTCAATTCCGACACCGTTTGGTGAGTCTCCGGGCCATATCTGTTCTCAATTCTGAAAATGGCACTTGGAAACAGTAGTGGGGAAAAACCAAAATAAAGATACTCATGCTTTTATCACAACCGATACTGAGGCTTTCCCTTTCTCTGCAAGTTGAGGAAGGGATTGGAAACTGTCTCGGAATCGGCACCAATGAACTGTCACCCAGAGGTGTCATAAAGGCCTTTCTTGGAACTGGTCATCCTATCCAAACGGAATATTCGCGAGTCCGTGAAATCGAACCGCAGGGCCGAGACCTCCGGCGACTCTAGGTCCTTGGAAAGGTTTGATAGGGGTATTCTTGAAAGAACAGTGAAAAGAGTTATAAAATATAGGAAAAAAGGGAAGAGTGTTGGTGTTTGTTTTGGCTTTCGGCTATGGGATCTTAGAACCCATATACGTCCTTGCGGTCTTGTCCAGTCAGTCCACCGTTGCCGTTACCCTCGTTGCCTTCTTCCTGGCCAGGTGCGAAGCCCCAGTACTGCATGCCCATACCGTATGATCCGGTCAGGCTTGCAGAAGCTGAGTGAGCGTGCTCTACGTCATCACCGCCTCCGCATCCGTTCTCAAACCAAGAAATAAGCAGCAAGAGTGCGTCCTCGGGATCGAGTGCGCTTCCGCCAAGCAAGACTTGGTCACCAGGTTCCAGGTTGTGTAGCATGCCCTCATCGTCATCCATATCGAATGCTCTGAGGGTCCTCAGTGCGTTCTGTCTGTGCCTGTAACACGACTGCTCATCACCGAACATCTTGAGGATGATCGGTAGAGTAGTCACTTCCTCCTTGGTCACACCGCTGTAGGACACAATGATCTTCAAGTCCATTGG
>SOIM01000026.1 GCA_004377185.1 Methanomassiliicoccales archaeon
GCCCCTTCTCGAAGCTCAGAAACCCCCTGAGGGCTCTGGCGACCCCTTCGACCGAGTAGAGGTCAGGCCTGTTCGGGAAGAACTCCACGCTCATCTCGTTGCCCTCTACCCCTTCCAGGGAGGCTCCGAGCATCGGGATTCTCTCCAGGAGCTCGTCCATCGGGACATCCTGGCCGATGAGCGAGATGAGATCGTCATAATCCAACGTGATGACTGGCATCGTCTCGAAAACGGTTCGATGGTATATGAATCTTTAGAAGTGCTCTTCTGCCATCCGAGGGATATCTCAACGGACATCCTCGAACGTTGTCTCCGATGATTATCACGGTGGATAATCTCGGACTCAAGGTTTTATCGGAATCAGGCGAATGATTGAGCATAGCACAGTATTGGCTCACCTACGGAGGCAGATTGTGAAAGGGACGTCTAGAAGACGGTATGAGTGCCACATATTACGAGTGAGCAATGCTGAACTGACACGGGCGTTCCTCTTCGTGATGGTATTCAGCCTGCTTGCGTCTGGCTGGGGTGTTAATGCCGATCCTTCTGTGACGGACAATGGAAATGGAACAACCACTGCCGTGTGGTCCTTCCAGGACCAGGCTAACTACACAAGTCAGAATCTGAGCCTCGCTCCCAGTAATGTCACGCTCCAGCGGGAAGGCAATCTGTTCACGGACACCTCTCTGGGCGACTTCCTTCAAGGAACTGGCTTCTACAATGTCAATCTGACCGTGGATCCAGGCAATGTAACCTTGGAAAACACAAGCCTTGCTGAGCCGCCCGACACTCTCGAGATCTTCGTCGATCAGGGAAGCGGAAAGGATGCCTACATCAGCAACTTTCCGGGAGGGGTCAAAAAGAACTACGGTGCTTCAACTACGCTTTCCATCCAACAGAATGGGGTGGACGAGAAGAGGGCCATATTGAGGTTCGACCTTGCTCCTCTCCAGATGGTTGATGTGATCACTTCGGAGCTGAGATTGAATCTTAATGATGCGACCAGTGCTGAACCCGTCAACGTTTCGGCCCATCAGGTCTTGGGCTCCTGGGTAGAAGGAACGCAAGACGGAAATAACGACCCGAACGGCGTCTCTTGGGAAGACCGTGACGGGTCAAACCAATGGACCGCTTCTGGGGGAGATTACGACCCGACGCCCAGTGGAACCTGTGCGGGCATCACAAACCAGACGACTTGGCATTCCTGGGATATCACACAGCTTGTCTTGGATTGGCTGAACGGCTCAGCCATGAACCACGGAATGATTCTGATAGCCGACGATCCCTCAGGAATGGGCGGGGAAAAGATCTTCAACAGCAAGGAGTACGGTGTGCCCTCCGACAGACCCAAGCTTGTCACATACTACTACAACTCGAGCGGCCCCGGATATGCGAATGGAACGTTCGTATCCAGGATGATGGACGCCCAATCCGGCGCAAACTGGGGCAACATCAGTTGGGATGCCACAATGCCTGCCGATACGAATATGTCCTTGCAGACGCGCTCAGGAGACTGTCTGGGCGGTTGGAGTCCGTGGTCTCAAGCGTACGGGAACGCTCTGGGTTCACAAATCACTTCTCCACCCAATCGATGCGTTCAGTACAAGACTGAATTGGGCACATACAATCAGACAAGAAAACCGCTGTTGGAGGAGGTCAGGATAGACTATTGGAAGTACTCGCCCAGAGGCTTCGTTGAGACAGAGGACATCCAGCCAAGCAACCTAATCGGCTGGGATGTTTTTGATTCATCATCATCTCTTCCTTTGGGGACAAACATCTCCTTTTCATATTCCGCCGATTCTGGAACGTCCTGGATTCCAGTCCTGCCTGGCGAGAACCTATCGGTGGTCGTCTCTCCCAAGATGAGATTCAAAGCGAATCTCACGGCATCCGATACATCCGTCAGTCCAACGCTCCTCAACATGACGATGACATACGTGCACATGGGTCCTCTTGATCACATCCACATGTCTCAGGCCACGTGGGCCGGTACGGCAGACGACACCCTCGACCTCGATGCCGTCGGGCATGACGCACTCCACAATGTCGTGACATTCATCCAGTTCTGGTCTACAACGGACCCGACTGGTACCGTGGACGCCAATGGTGTTTACAATCCGGGAACGGTGGGAGCCTGGCGTGTCTACTGCAACAACTCGGATGACAGCGTGTCCAACCACACGACCGTCA
>SOIM01000041.1 GCA_004377185.1 Methanomassiliicoccales archaeon
CACACCGAGCCTTCCACGGAGAGGCCCAATCGGTTGTTGATCTTCATTGTTCTAGGATTCTTGGGCCTCATTCTGGGTATGTTCCTTCCGTTCGTCGCTGAAATAGGCATGAGCGTGCTCTCGGCTGGCGTCCTTCTGTGGTTTGTGGCCTTGCTCGCCCGGAAGGACCACAAGTGGTCATCTGAGGTCAACTTCTACGGGGAGGCGCTCGTCATCTTCGGAGCCATGGCCGTCCTCGGAGCAGGAATCAACGTGTGGATGCGAATCCTGGAGCATTTCTGAACTTCCATCTGGACTGGCTCCTCGGAGGATACTAGGGAACGTGTCATGAGGTTTCGCGGGAGAGCGGAATCTCCTGTGTATTCAGAAGAAATCCGTTATCGTTCGTGCCTTTCCAAACAGTACTCCCGCCAGGACCCCATCTCTATACTCTCGAACCATTCGCTTACCGGATATGTATGGCTTGACGGTAGCCTCGTCGAAGAAGGACTTCTTCTGATTCTCGAACTCCCGATTCAGGAGTTGAGAGTTGAAGAGTACGTTGTAGCCCTTGTTCATGAGTTTCGCCACATCTTGTGAGCCATAATCAGATTCTGCGACTTTCACGTAGTAGTAAGTATCTGGCTCCAACACTCTGGCCTTGTGTTCCCACAATTCAAGTTTCCGTTCAGGTGTCAGTGCCGGACCTTCCCCAGCAAAAGGTGCAGGTGGTTCCCTGTTGGCGCCAACGAGGTCGGATCCGATAACTGAGGTCAGGACATCTGAGGATGGTGTCCGATCATCCCTTGAATGCATCGTGATTTCTCTCCGTACGTTCGTCGTATGCATCACCATTTCGTCCAGCCTTTCATTGTCTCTGAAGATCCTCTTGAAGTGCCTTATCAAGGAGAGTTTAGCCCGATCAGTTGCAGCTGACGAATGGAAGTCAGCCCAGAAACAGGAGTATCCCTTCTTGATGTAGCGGTTGGCAAGATGCTTGATGCCGTCCATCCCTAGCTCCAGAGGAATCGGCACGAAGATTGGCTTATTGTTTCTGAAATCAAGGATTTCGAAGGCCTCGTCAACGTATTTCCCGTAATCCTCAAAGTTCATCCTCTTGTCGGTCCTTATGTGCTTTGCTTTCCCATCGATGTGTGTGTAGACATGCTTCTCGACCTTAACGTTGGGCACGAATACGGCTGTGTCGGAGTAGCTGTGGTAGTAGTCAAAGAAGCCCGAGATGTTGTCCAACTTACCATAGACTTCGTACGGGCTGAAATCAAAGGTGAAGGTCAACACGTTTGGATAGTTGGAGAACCAGTTTCGGAAGCCGAATCTCGTCTTGATCTTGCTGTCGTCAGTCTCCCGCAACAGTCTGCTAACTGATGTATCTTTGATGGTCTTCGAGGTCTCTATGACTATGTTCTTGAGGTCGCCCTTTTCCTTCTCCAGCAGTCTCCTGGTCAGGCCCCTCGAATCCACCGTCTTGAGGGGGCCCTCCACTTCCAGAGTCCCCATTCTGAATCTCTTCACCACGAAGTCGGATTCTGGATCCTGGGAAGTCTCCCTCACGTCAACAGTTGTCAGGACAAGCCGCTCCTATCCTTTCGATTGCTTCATCAACTATTCGATTGCTTATTCGGAATCTTGAGGTTCTTATCTGCTCCAGAAGCTCAATGCATTCACTCTTAGAAAACAGTTTGTGCTTGACTGTGCACAACTCAACAAACCCGATGGTCCCTGTGAGATTAGGAAGGATTGCTGGTAGCTCCCTCTCCAAGAAGCGCCTCGGCTGGTCATCATCGAGTATTGACCTATACAGGAGTCCTCTGGAATGCAGTATGTAGGACACCACGACAACTTCATGTTCCCCAACCTCGACTTCGTCAATGGAAAAGAACGGCCTCACGATCTCGCCATAGGCGAAGTAGTCGAATACCCGAATATTGGCCTTCAACTCGGTGGCAATCCTGTTGAAGCTATCGGACTTCCCCACCTCACGGAGGATTATCGGTCCGATCACGAAATCAAAGAAGGGACTCGTAATGATGCTCAACAGGACATTGGGTCTCTTGATGTCGCTTAGAAAGCATAGGTAGAAGCTACTATCCGAGACCACGCTCCCATATGTCATTAACGTCTCACAAGCTCAGAGAACCTTTTCTTGGTTATCAGACCCTTGTCCAGCAGTCTCCGA
>SOIM01000004.1 GCA_004377185.1 Methanomassiliicoccales archaeon
ACTGGGTCCAGAGTACGGTTCTTTGTCGAGAAGGTCGGGGAGTTGGTTCAGAAGGGCTTGAATGTGGTGGGAGTTCCAACCTCGAAGAGCACAGAAGACCTGGCGAACAAATGTGGAATACCTCTGACAACCTTGGAGGAGACCCCGACCCTGGATTTGGCTGTCGACGGTGCGGACGAGGTCGACTCGAATCTCAATCTGATAAAAGGCATGGGTGGCGCCCTGCTCAGGGAAAAGATCGTTGCGGCTTCGTCCAAGGAATTCATCGTCATTGTGGACAGCTCAAAGATGGTGGGGAAGCTCGGGACCAAGAGTCCTCTGCCGGTGGAAGTCGTGCCTTTCGGCTGGAGCTCGTGCAAAGAATGGATAGCACAGCTCGGATGTGTTCCGACTCTTAGGTCGGTGGAGGGCCAACGCTACGTCACGGACAACCAGAATTACCTCCTCGAGTGCAGGTTCGAAGGAATCGAGGACGCACACGAGCTGGACACGAACCTTCACAAGATTCCGGGTGTGGTGGAGACTGGCCTGTTTCTAGAAATGGCCTGCAAAATAGTCATCGGCAAAGAGAGTGGTGCCGAGGTCATACAAAAATGATTACTTCATGTGCCGTCTGATATGCCGTATGTTCTGCTCAATCTTTGCAATCTTCGCTTGGGCGTCCTTTTCCAGAACGTTCACGATTTCTCCCAAGGAAAGGGACAATTGATAGGCGTGGACCGGTCTCCCCTTGCCCTCCTTCTTGATGTCCCTCTTTTTCACCCATTTCCTTCTTCTCAGGTCCTGCATGGCGATTGAGACTTCGGGCTGCCTGAGGCCCGTGGCTTTCTCGATTTCCACTGAGGTTGTTTCTTCCCTCTTTGTGAGGCAGACCAGAGTCTTGGCAATGTTTTTGGGCACGCCAGCTTCTATCAGGAGATCGACTAGAGCGTAGTCTTTCGCTACCAACTTGGTCCCCTTGGGCATATTAATCTAATTAGTAATTATTAATTTGACTATATATATTTTTCCTCCGATTTAAAAGCCAAGATTTCCGTTAGCCAGTATCCGGAAGAATAATGTCTATTCTTACGCCATATTCCGTACATGCATCGACTTTTCTCCAGGTATTCCTTCGGGAATCTGTGTCCAACGCCTTGATGAAACCTAAATCCTAAATACCAGTTGGGACATTGGAGAGGTTTGCGGGTCATTCATGAAGATGCCACGTGTGGTAAGAGGATATTGCCCCTTCTGCGGGAAGCACAATGATTTGGAAGTAGAGAAAGTCAAAACTAAACCCAGAAGCGAATTCAGGAGAGGACAGAGAAGGTTCAGGAGAGTTTCGGCGGGGTATGGTGGGTCAACCAGGGCGATCTACAAGGACCGGGAGAAGCCCACCAAGAGAGTGTACTTACGATTCCGGTGCCGAGAGTGCAAGAAGGCGCATCACAGGCCCTCTTTCCGGGCTAAGACGTTCGAACTCACGGAGGCTTAGAATGGACTCGATTCCCGAGCCAAGAGGGAAGTTCGTAAAGGTCAAATGTCCGGATTGCGGGAACGATCAGATCACTTTCGACAGAGCTTCCACGCAAGTGACCTGCTTGGTGTGCGGGGCCACTCTTGTCAAACCCCAGGGAGGAAAGGCCATCCTCAAAGGGGAGCACAAAACGGTGGAATGATGCTCAGAACTTCTGAATATCCGCAGGTAGGCGACCTCGTGATTTGTTCCGTGAAGAACGTCAAGAATTTTGGTGCATTCATATCTCTGGATGAGTTTGGCAGCAAGGAAGGCTTCATCCATATAGCCGAGGTGGCCAGGGGCTGGATAAAGTACATCAGGGACTATGTGCGCGAGGGCCAGAAGATAGTGTGCAAAGTTCTGAACGTGGATCCATCCAAAGGGCACGTGGATCTATCCCTGAAGCAAGTGAACGAACATCAGAGGAGAGAGAAGATTCAGGAATGGAAGAACGAGCAGAAGGCCGAGAAACTCCTGGAGATTGTTGCCGAGAAGCAAGGAAGCAATCTAGAGGAATTCTATGAAGAGCACGGACACAAGCTGGTTGACGAGTTCGGTTCTCTGTACGGGGCATTCGAAGAAGCGTCAGTGGACGAGAACGCCCTGAAGGAAGAAGGCTTCAAGGGAAAGTGGATGGCACACTTTGTAAAAGTTGCGAAGGAGAACATATCGTTGCCCGAAGTGAGCATAGATGGCTTCATCGAAATGATGTGTCCTGTGCCAGATGGAGTGGATCATATCCGAGAAGCCCTTTCGAGGGCCCAGACATCGGATCCTGTGAATGTGACCGTTCAGTACATAGGTGCTCCTCGGTACCGATTGGTGGTGAACGCCTCCGATTACAAGACTGCAGAGGAGGAGATACTGGCAGCCTCTGAGAGAGTGATAGAGTACATAGAATCTCACGGTGGGAAAGGAAAGTTTCAGAGAAAAGAATAATGTGGAAAAGGATAACTATGCGAACGGCGATAAGGAAATGCAAGAGCTGTGAGAAATATACGCTGAAAGAGAGTTGTCCTGATTGTGGTCACCCGACCATGATGGCTCTGCCGCCCAGGTATTCTCCTGAGGACCGGTACGGTGATTACAGAAGGAGACTCAAGAAGCTCAAGGCAAGGTCATGACAATGGATGCTATAGAGATCCGCTATGAGGAAAGGCCCAAACTCGTCAATCCGATATTCATAGAAGGACTGCCCGGCATAGGCAACGTTGGAAAGCTGGCCGCTGAACACGTCATAGATCAGTTGAAAGGTAAGAAGTTCGCTGAGATAATCTCAAAGCATTTTCCTCCACAGGTCCTAATTGAGGATGATGGTCTGGTTCGGTTGGTCGACAATCAGTTGTACTACGCGAAGACCGAAAAGGGAAAGAGCGATATTGTGATCCTCACCGGAGACTATCAGGGACTGACGCCTGAAGGTCAGTATGAACTGTCAGATTTCATTTTGAAAGTCTTGAAGGAGCTTAATGTGAAGAAGATATTCACCCTTGGAGGCTATGGGATCGGTAGGATGATCCGCAAGCCACGGGTGCTGGGCGCCGCGACCGAGGAGAACCTCGTGAAGCAGATGAAAGAGGTGGGAGTCGTGTTCTCCAGAAGCGAGCCAGGTGCCGGCATAGTAGGTGCGAGCGGTCTACTGCTCGGAATGGGGAAGTTCTACGGAATGGAGAGCGTTTGCCTCATGGGAGAGACCTCTGGTTATTTTGTTGACCCCAAGAGCGCTCAGGCTGTTCTTGAGATCCTTTCGAAGATTCTGGACGTGCCGTTTGATTATGAGGAGCTCGAAGCGAAGGCCAAGCAGATAGACTCCATCACCTCCCGGTTGAGGGAAATCGAAGCGAAGGTGGAAAAGCAGGAAGACCTGAGCTACATCGGATAGTCCAAAATACTTAATATTCCCCACTTGTTAGGCATTTTTCGTAAACATGGAAGAAGACGACAAGAAGAAGGTCTACGCCAAGGGATATGGGAATGGCCTGAAGGATGCTTGGAAATCGGTTGTCCGACTCACTACCAGGGGACACTCCCCGCAAGAGTTGAGAATGATCGCAAAGGGGAATCTGGCGGCCGTTCCGCAGAAGACTTCCGAGAAGCTCTATGGGCTTGACGTGTCAACCTTGATCCCAAAGGAGGAATCATCCTTCGAATACAAACTGACGGGGCCGCTGGAAGAGGGGAGGAGCTACATAGTGAAGGAGAGGAGGCCGGATAGGAGTTTCCTCATTTTCTTGGAGTTCTTGCAGAAGGGTGCCGATGGCCTGTGTGTGGCGAGAATCCATCCTGAGGAACTCAGAGAGAGATACGGCATGGAAGGCGCAAAGCTCGTTTGGCTCACCAGGTCTGAGAAGAAAGCGACAGTGTTGGGAGCTCTAGGGGGCGAGGAAGAATTCGTTTCCCCATCGAATCTGGCTGCTTTGGCGTCCTTGTTAATCAGGTTCATTGAAGAGGGAGGAAGGGTCATAATCTTTGAAGGTCTAGAGTATCTCGTAACGCAGAACAGTTTCAATCCCGTTCTCAAGTTCCTTCAGAAGATAAACGAGAAGGCGCTGGTTAAAGGAGTCACTCTTCTCGTTTCGATAGACCCATCCACCATGGACATTAGGGAATATCAGCTTCTTTCTAGAGAGATTGGCAGGGAAATATAGCGAATTCTGTTTGTGAAGTCGTTGTGATCGAAGATGAGAGATATGCGTGAGATTGTTGAGAGAGGTTATGAAGAGGGGGATCATGTCGGAGCGTACCGGCTGGATGACAATATGGACAATTACCCTCTCGAAAAGGAGAACATCGACAGATTGATCGAATCGTTGCCAAAGAACGCGGGTATATTGGATCTAGGGTGTGGACCAGGGATTCCCTACGACAAATACCTGGTTGAAAGCGGGTTCAAGGTAACGGGTGTGGACTTTTCCCAAAAGCACATCAATCTGGCAAGGAGGAACGTTCCTGGTGCCACGTTTGTCAGAGGGGACATGACGTCCGTGGATTTCGGTGAGGAATCCTTTGATGCTGTTGTTTCATTGTATGCGATATTCCACATACCGAAGAAAGAACATAGGGATTTCTTCCTGAAGATTCACGGGATGTTGAAAGAAAACGGTTTCACGCTGGTGACTTTAGGTACTGGAACCGAAGATGAAGGCGACGTGGGGGATTTCATAGGGTCAAAGATGGTATGGAGTTCCTATTCCTTGAAGGATAACCTTCAATTGGTGGAAGATTGCGGGTTTGAAATCGTTCATTGGGAGGAAGAAGGTAAGAAAGGTTACCCTGAGCATCATCTATGGGTCCTTGCAAGAAAGAGCTGACCTGGCAAGTCAACGTACTCGGAGTGTCCCGTATTCTTCGAAGAACCAAAACTCTAAAGTCAGTGATGGCTTATCATATGAGAGTAACATCCAACAAAGCATGCTCCCGTAGTGTAGACCGGCCAATCATTCGGGCCTTTCGAGCCTGCGACTCGGGTTCGAATCCCGACGGGAGCATTTTCTCTTTGGCCATTTTGGGTCCACATAGATCGGTGAACTGTCTCAAGGGCACATTCGAAACCATATGGGGGACACATCAGAGCTGTGATATCTGGAGTAAAATGAGGCGTCAAAGCATCCTGTTTTTTTTGAGGTCCCAAATTTGTGTCACCTCACCGCCTTCAAGGATTGTACGCGGCGATGAACGACAACATCTGCCAAAGGGTCGCTCTCACGGATTGGCTACGATAGAAGGTTCTATATACTTCCTCTCTTAAGGGGCAAACCCTCTTATACTTCGTCCCATATGTATAATATGATGCCGGGAGGTCGAAGACGCCGAGGTCGTTACCGAGGTCGAAGGTGGATAACTGAGATTCCAGATCAAACTTTCTTTCAGCCGAGAGGCTTGACTCCCTGGCAGACTAATGTGATAACTATCACTTTGGAGGAACTGGAAGCTCTTCGACTCGTCGATTTTCAGGGACATGAGCAGGAGGATGCTGCCGCTCTAATGGGTGTCTCGAGAAAGACACTTTGGAACGACCTCAAGAGTGCCAGGAAAAAAGTGGCAACTGCGCTGATAAAGGGTTACGCCATCCAAATCGAGGGTGGAAACTACGCTTTGAGGGGTGAGGTTTGGTGAAGGAAGGAAAGACCGGAAGCGGAATGATACGTATTGCTGTCCCTGTGGAAACAAGAAAGGGTCTGTCTTCCCCTCTGTCTGAACACTTGGGGATGTGTCCATATTTCCTCATTTGTGACTTGGAGGCCGGAAAGGTGAAGGAATTGAAGACCAGATCGAATCCCGGTGCAAAGGTGGAGGTTCGCATGGGACTGGAAGCGGCACGATTCCTGATCGATCAGGACGTGGACGTTGTGCTGGTTTTCAGTATGGGAGAGGGTCCCTATTGGATGTTGAAGTCCAATTCAGTTAGGATGTACAAGATTCTTCGAGCACCGGGCACGAAGGAAGAGTTTGAGCATGATTTGGAGAACTACGAAGAATTACCTGAAATAATAAAATGAAAAAGGAGGTGAGAACAAATGCCATATGGAGATAGAACAGGTCCTTGGGGTCGAGGCCCAATGACGGGGAGAGCTGCTGGGTATTGCTCAGGATCCCCTGTACCTGGGTTCATGAACCCCGTAGGGAGAGGATTCGGCAGGGGCGGAGGCAGAGGCCGAGGATTCGGTTGGCGCTTCAGGAGAAGTCCCTATTCCCCCGGTCCTCCAGTTCCTGGACCTTACGAGCCCTACCCTTATCCGGTCCACGGTCCCTATTACGGTGAGCCCGAACCCGAGGAAGAGAAGTCCTACCTTGAGGATGCTCTGAGGAACCTTGAATCGGAAATCAAGGAGGTAAAAGAAAGACTCAAAGAACTCTCCAAGGAAAAAGAGAAGAAGTAGTCCACTCTCTTCCCTTTTTTTTTGGAGCTTAGTGACAATCTTGGGTTAAGACAACAGGAGAAAAACAGTGATGCTGAAGTTCAGCACATTTAACGCAAGTTGTTGCCAAGGTTAAAGGCTTACGGAGCTGACTGGTCCCTTCCGAAATCTTTGATCGCATTCTGAAGAGCTGGTAAGGACGTGGTCTTTACCTCTTGATCTCAATCGTTCTTCCAGCCGCGCATTCTATACTGGCTCCCGGGTATGCTTTGTGGATTTCCTTCTTCTGACTTGTGCAATGGCAGGGGCAAACGAACCCAATGCCACTCAACTTCTCAAGTTCATCGAAACCGTGGAACCCTCCCACGATTCCGCATATCCTTTCCCATCCTCCCGCAACATCAAGGATGTTCTCCAGCCCCGGATGTGCACACCCCGTGATCAATATGAGTCCCGCATCTGACTCAACAAGGAGTGATTGCTCAATAATGGATGTTCCAAGTTCACCTGTTGTGTGAACTCCTCTATCAATTTCGGCGAAATCCTTAACCTCGAAAAGGTGAGAGCTTTCAGCTATCTCGCTCTTAAGCTTCGTAGGGAAAGATGCAGGAAGGTAGACTGCTGCATCAGGATGCATCACGTGGGAAAGACCTCCAATATGGTCCCGGTGGTTGTGGGATAGCACTATGATCTCTATCTCTTCCTTGTCGATTCCCATCTTTTCCATGTTGTTGAGGAGAACCCTCCCATCTTTGCCGGTGTCGAAGAGAATCCTCCTGTCATCGAGTTCGATAAGACAAGAGAAACCCCAGTCGCTCAGGAATCCTGGGATTGCCTCATTGTCATACAGAATTCTGAGGCGCATCTCAACCACCGGATACTATTTTCGTAAACCACATGAGCACGATGCTTCCATCAAATACGAGGAGAGTAGTAATGGACTTCTTGACACCTGTTACTTCCTTGATTTCCGGGACTGGATACGTGGTCGCTGTGTAGATGAACCCACCTGCAGAAAAACTCACCAAAGCAGGATGAGGTCTCCTGGGCAACTTGTCGTTCATGGAGAGGGTAAACACGCCGATGAAGGCTATGAGGCTGATTATAACCGTACTCAACACGATGTACGCAAACGTGGTGTCGAAGGTCATGTGCCTTCCTCGACCATTCCTTCCTATGATGCAGACTTCCTTGCAGTCTCCATGGCATTGTCTTTGAATCTCGATGGGCTGTCGCCCTTTTTTCCCTCATACATTCTGAGTGCTTCGCGCAAGGCCTTGATGGACAATTCCGCACAGTGCAGGTTCTCTTCGGGTAATCCGTCGAGGGACTTGAGGAGATCCTCTTCTTCGATTCTTCCAATGTCATGCAGGGTTTTGCCCTCGGCCATTTTGGTCAGTTTGCTCCCACACGCGATAGTGGCACCACAACCGTCCGTCATGAACTCGATTCTTCTTGCCTTATCATTCTCAATCTTCAGGTAGAACTCCATGGTGTCACCGCATGAACCCTTGACCACAGCAAAAGCATCAGGGTCTTTCATCCTGCCAACATTCCTCGGTTTCCTGTACTCTTCGAGGACCTTCTTGGAATACAAAGCTTCCTCTTCCCGGGTGATCTTCTTCTGGATTTCCTCGACCATTCTCTCGAATTCAGACCCATCCTCGGAATCGCTCATGCCAGAACCTTCATCACATTACCCCAGACCTCCCTGACTTCCTTTGAGAATCTGCCGTCAGAGAACTCTATGACGCTCTTCTTCTCGATCATGGCTTTGGTTGTTACGTTATCATAGGAAAGCCTTCCTACCAGCGGAAGTCCCTTCTTCTCACAATAAGCCTCGATCTCCTTGGTCTTAGCATCGCTCAAGTCAGACTTGTTCACGCATACAGCAGCCCCGACATCAAAGTGTTCTGTCACCTCGACTATTCTGCCAAGGTCATGCACTCCGGACACAGTAGGTTCTGCGATGACGAGAGCCAGATCCGTTCCCGCGAGAGAGGAAATGAGCGGACACCCAATTCCCGGGGGGCCATCGATGATGATCAAATCCCTGCCTTCCCTTTCGGCCATGATCCTTGCGTTATTTCTTACCAGAGCCACCAATTTTCCCGAGGCTTCCTCACCCGCTCCAAGCTTGGCATGGGACATAGGACCGAATCTGGTGTCTGAGATGTATGCCACACCCGACACACGGTCCCTCAATTCAATCGCCTCTTCGGGGCACACAAATACGCAAACCCCACAACCTTCGCATCTCTGGTCGATGATGTTGAAATCTTGATCTATCGCCTCGAACCTGCAATGCTCTTGGCACAGCCCGCATTCGGTACACTTCTCCGGGTTCTTGTGGGCTAGCTTGAGACCAGTGAATTCCATTTCTTCCTTGATGGTCGGATTCAGAATTAGATGAAGATCTGGAGCGTCCACGTCACAATCTGCCATCACGGCATTCTCTGCCAGAGAAGCAAAGGCAGCCACAAGGGTGGTCTTTCCCGTTCCGCCTTTTCCGCTCACAACTGTAAGCTGTCTCACGTTTCCATCACCCTGAGAATCTGTTCGTACAACACGAGGAACTTCTCTCTCCAGTCTTCCAGCTCCAGGACGAAAGGGCGGCCCTCGGAGTAGAGCGACGCGATCTCGAACGAGTGGGGAATCTTCATGAGAATGGGGATTTCCTCCTTTGTGCAGAAATCCTCCACTCCTTTGTCGCCGATATCAGCGCGGTTCAAGACAACCCCGTATTTCAATTCCAATTCCTTCAGAACATCGATGGCTATGCGCAAATCCGCCAATCCAAAGGGGGTGGGTTCAGACACCAACAAGGTGAAATCCGAACCTTGGACAGTCTCAATGACGGGACAAGCGGTTCCGGGCGGGGCATCCAGGATAACGGTTTTGTTTGGATCAATCCTCTTCTTCAGTTGTCTGATCAACGGTGTGGCCATGGGTTCGCCGGGATTCAGGACCCCCCTCCACAGGTCTATACCGTCATGCTTTCCCCTGTCGATGTAACCCAATACTCGTCTCTCCTCAGTAATCGCATCCTGAGGGCAGACCAGTGTGCAACCTCCACAGCCGTGGCACAGTTCGTTGAAAACAAGAACCTCATTGGGAACAACTGCAATGGCATGGTATTCGCAAAACTCGGCACACTTCCTGCAGAAATCACATTTCTTGATATCCACTCTTGGAACAGGGATGCTCACCTCTTCCACCCTCTCCAGATCAGTGTTGAAGAAAAGATGGACGTTTGGCTCCTCTACGTCACAGTCAATCAGTTGAACGGTCTCCAGGGAAAGGGCCAGGTTTACCGCTACAGTCGTCTTCCCAGTACCGCCTTTTCCACTCGCAATCGAGATAATCACTGTACGCCTCCAGGATTGCTACCTATCCTACCCAGAAGCTGACTTCCGGTCAAGAACCCTCATCCAAACCTAGTGATGTCTGTGCATCTTGCAGGCATTCTCGTCGGTAGCCATCGCCAGTTGGTTGTTCTTCCACTTCTCCAGGGTGTCCTGCACTGTCCCCTCGGCCCCTACGTACACCTCGATACCGTATTCCTCGAACATGTTGACCGCTCTAGGACCCAGACCCGAGCAGAGCATTGTCTCGACCCCTGCTTCCGCCAAGTGCTCCGGTGGCTTACCAGCTCCGCCCATGTGTTCACTTATGTTGGGAATCACCCGAACATCATCAGTGTCCATGTCCACAATAGTGAAGGTCGGAGCCCTTCCGAAATGCGGACTCACGTTCTCAAGCAAACCTCTATCGCCAAGCGTTGGTACGCATACTTTCATTCATATACCCCCTTCCAGTTCTGGTTTGACCCTCAATTGGACCCTCCTCTACCCATGCCTCCGCCACCGCCACGTCCTCTGCCCATGCCGCGACCACCACCTCTTCCCATTCCGAAATGGCCCGGAACTGTGGCATTTCCAGCTTCTGCCAATTCTCCTCTCTTGAACCGTTCGATGCTCTCGGTAATCGTTCCTCCCGCACCAACGTAAACCTTTATTCCCGCCGCATTCAGCGTCTGGAACGCATTTGGTCCGATATTACCCGTCAGAACGGCAGATACGCCCATACCCGACACTATTTGGGCGGCTTCGATCCCTGCCCCGCTTGCGGAACCTCCAGCAGTGTTGGTCGTCGCGGTATGTTCCATAGAATCCAAGTCCACGACCAAGAAGAATTGACATCTCCCAAACCTTGGATCTACGCTAGAACTCAGGCCTTGTCCTGTAGAAGACACAGCAATTTTCATCTTATTCACCTCGACACATCTCTACTCTCTCTTCCTCACGAATTTCTCGATTCTCTTGACTATTATCTTGAACGTCTCGGCACTCTCACTTCTCGGGTAGCTCAGAACAAAGGGTTCACCGCTATCGCCCGTTTCCGCGATCTTTGGGTCCAGTGGAACTCTTCCAAGGAAGGGTACGCCGAGCTCTTTCGCCGCTTTCTCTCCTCCTCCCGCTTTGAAAAGGTCTATCCGCTCTCCACAATGGGGACAATTGAATCCACTCATGTTCTCAATGATTCCGATTATCGGAAGATTGAGTGCCCTGACGAAGTTCACCGCCTTTCTGGAGTCCAGCAAGGCGACATCCTGGGACGTGGTAACGATTACTGCCCCGCTCGCGTCCGGTATTAGGTGTGCTACGCTAAGTGGTTCGTCACCTGTGCCAGGGGGGAGGTCCATTATCAAGTAGTCCAGTTTCCCCCAATCGACTTCTTCGATGAATTGTTGAATCGCCTTCATTTTGAGGGGGCCTCTCCATATGACTGGAGAATCCTTGTCGGAAAGCAAGAAAGCCATGGACATGACCTTAAGATGCGGTGGATATGGTACGGGAATGATTCCGTTCCCGCCTCCGGTAAGCCTCTCGTCCTCGATGCCAAGCATCTTTGGAATGTCTGGGCCGTGGATGTCGACATCCAAAAGCCCCACCTCGCTTCCGTTCATGGAGAATGAGAGGGCTAGATTGGCTGCGACGGTACTCTTTCCCACACCCCCCTTGCCGCTCAGGACGAGGATTTTGTGTTTGACATTCCTCAGGTTCTCACTTGTTTTCGTCTCAGAACGAGCCTCTTTCCCAGATTTCTTTTTGGATTTGACTTCCACTGTAGCTCACCGGGGAATACTCCCTTAGGTACTATTCCGTCCATGGTTTTGGTTCTAACGCCGTACATGTTCGGGACTTTGAGACAAATCTTCGCCAAAAAATCAGACCAAAAACGGCAGTTATCCAGGACTGTCTTCGTCCGAGAACCTAAATCATTCCTTTTTCAAGGTATTGCCTGACGATTTTTCTCTCCCCACGTTGTAGTATTTCCGATAATGTCGACGGGGATATACCGAAGACTTTCGATAGGTTTCTCAGGGTTCTCTTTCTCGGATGGTCGTAATACCCCATTTCGAATGCGATTCGGACAATCTCCTCCTGTCTTTTCGTCAGCAAGGACTTCTTGCTCAATCTTGCCTTTTTGAGAATCTGCACGGAACAGCCCGATTCCTCAAGATTCCCCACGAGGGAGGAAAGTGCATCTTCTGTCGAAGAGATCAGGTCCCATTCAACCCAACCATCTGAACGGGAAGTCGCAGAGACGAGGAAGCAATCTGACCCGGTAAGTAGCTGACAGGCGACGCACCTGCTCGTGGTGACAGTGCCCAGAACGCGTCCGTCTTTGTAAGGAAAGAGGTCGATCTTGCAGATATCTGGATGGCTCTTCATTTCCTCAATCATCTTCTCCACTTGCTCTCCACCCTTGTCTATCTCGATGAGAGATCTCCCCCCAGCCTGCCCAAATGGCTTGCACTCCAAGAACTTTATCGGGACTGGATACTTCTCTGCAATGTCTTTGACCCAGTTGTCTGGAACCTTCAGTAGGAGTATGATTTCCTTCATTCTCTCATATTATGAACCGCTTTCCTTATATTTACCTTTTCGAGCTGAACCTCCGCCAGCCCCACACGCTCGGGATTTCTTGCCATTCGACGCGCAAGATTAAGCTAGAATCCCGATGGGAGCACCTCCCTCCAATCCTCCAGACAATGATTCTTGAGGTCCCCCAACTACTTTATGTTCATTCTCCTGGCGCAGTTCTCGCAGGCGTACTCATACTCCTCAGTTTCCGGATTCAACCTCACAGCCTTGCTCAGTTCTATGACATTCCCGCAATATTCGCACTCCACTTCTTTCATCTCTATCATCCGATCCCCTCTCTATTGATTCTCCAGTATCCATAGACTCCCAAATCATTCACAGGTAGTAAGAGTAAGCGTGAATGACCGCCCTCTCCGCATCCCCGAAACCAATCGGGATCTGGTTCCAGTCGTTTCTCACATCACCCACAGCATACAGTCCCTCAATGGGATTGCCTGAGCCATCCAGAACCCTGCAGTCCTCATCAGTCACAACATACCCATCTTCATCCAGCTTTCCATCAAGCGCCACTGCAAGCTCGTTGTTTATCTTGAACAACCCCAAAGCGACCATACCAGACTCAAACTGTCTCTTGGAGCCATCTTCGAACTCAACTCCCAGGAAATCCTCATCCAAACCGAACAAGCTAGTGATCCTCTCATTGATCACTTCGACCCCCTTCTCAGAGAGTTTGGTTAGAGTTTCCTTTTTGTTATCCAGACCCTTCCCATCGAACATATCCTTGCCATGCGAGAGAATGGTAACGGACTTAGCCCCAAAGAAACCCAAATCCAAAGAGGTATTGGCAGCCAGTTGCCCGTGACCAATGACCGCCACATCCTGCCCAGTCATCATGTGGCCGTCACAGAACAGACAATAGTGGACCAAGCCTTTATTGGCGTAAGGTAGGATAGGTCGAATGGATCCGTTGATAACTGGTTGTCTGTCAATGATTCCAGTTGCCAGGATGACCGCTCTCGACTTGAACTCCGCTTCTCTCTTTGCTCTCTCGTCAAATGCCTTGATCTTGAACACATCTTCTCTCTTGATATGGACGACCTCGAAAAGGTCTTTGAGCTGGACCTTGTCTTCATGCTTTTTCAGGGCTTCTCTGCCCAGGTTCACCAATTCGTTTCCCGATATCCCATCTGGATGAGTGGGGATATTGTCCACACGCGGCACGAACCACACCCGACACCATTTTCGCCCCTTGTCCAAGACGAGAGCGGTGTGGTTCAGCAGTGCAGCCTTCAAGCCAGCGTGCAGGCCGACCGCCCCTCCACCTATAATGATGAAATCAAAGGTCTCTTCTTCGGACATCACACCAGGAATGCCGTCTGATTTCAAAACACTTTCTAATTTGCAGAACTTGTCCACTGGACTTCCCACTCTCATTTCGATTTGGAAGATCTTTCTGCACTGTCCAAGCCATTTTTTAAATATCATGGAAACGTTATTATTGATTGGGTAAGGATGAGGATAGAACCCACTGAGAAGGAAATCGAGAAGGTTTACCACATCTACCTGAAGCAATCCAAGATAGATTTTGAGAAGGGGCAGCTGAAGTTGGGAGACCTCCCCATAATATGGGCCAGAGCCGAACTCCTGTACGACATGTATCTCGAACTGAAGAAATTGGTCGGGGATTCGGTGAACCCGGTGATGAGAAAGATGGGAAGGCCCTACGGCCGGAACTTCTTCAAAACGCTGAGAAAAGCGTTCACTGCGACCGGCAATGAGGTGGACCAGGAAGCCATACTGAGTTTCTTCTGTGCCGAGAATGCCGTGATTGGATGGGGCAGGATATCGGTCGAGAACGATATGAACAGGTGGACCGTGAGGTGCGAGAAAGGTTTCCCTGTTGCCCAGGCGTTCAACGTCAGGAAGATGTTTGCCACCGACCCGGTGGACGCCTACTTTCTGGGTTATTTCGAGGGCTTTCTGTCCGAGATGGTCGGATCCAACTTCCGGGGACGCGAGGAGAAATGCATGGCCCTGGGAGATGACAGTTGCATGATGGTGTTCAGGAAGATTGAGACCAAGAGCTCCAGCAAGTAGCTAGTAGGAATCAATCCTTCTCTGGCTCTTTCTTTGGTCCTCAAATACTGGTTTTGGGATTTTTGGGGACAGGCCATACTTCTTGAGCAATCTCCGCGTCCTGGCATCAAGCTCCTTGTGGTATTTTTGACCGGGTACGTAAGCGTCGTTCGCGTAGAGTTGCTCATACTTGGAGGCCAGTTCTGGGTAGTGCTCTCGAATCACGCTCATGACCCAATCCCTCTGTTGCCCTTCCATTGTTAGAGTTGCGCAGAGGACATAATGGGCACCGTGCTCCTTTGCCATCGCGAAAGTTTCCTCCAAATGGGTCTCATCGTCCGTTATGTGGGGGAGAATTGGCATGAATGACAGACCTGTCAGTATGCCCCTCTCGGAGATCTCCCGTATAGCTTCCATCCTTTTCTTGGGCGCCGGTGCCTTGGGCTCAAAGATCTTGGTGATGCTCTTGTCAACGGTTGAGAAGGAGTAGGAAACGCAACACCACGTCTCTTTGTTTATCTCCTCCAGGATGTCAAGGTCCCTAACTAGGAGAGGCGAGCGTTCGATTATGTGGATGGGGAAGTTCAGGTCCCTCACCACCTCCAGCATCCTCCTTGAGAGAAGGAACTCCTTCTCCGCGGGTTGCCAGTCACCAAGCGCAATCACGTTCTTCTCGGCCCTTGGCAGCTGTTTTCTAAGCATCTGGGGCGCATTGATTTTGACCCTTATCACCTTGTCGAAGTCCTCGCAGGGAATATCTCTGAGGTATCTCTCAGCTCTGAAGTAGCAGAAGTGGCAGCCGAAAGCGCAGCACACGTACGGATGGGCGCTGTACTTGACCCAATACCAGTCCTCATCCACTTCCTTGTGGCGGATCAGTATGCTCTTGCACCTGTAGGTCTCGTATCTGACCGTCATCTCTTCCTCTCTTCGTCTGCTTTATACAACTTCTTCCTCTTTGCTTCCAGCAGGTCGTCCTTTCTCCCAAGGTATCCCGCGCAGGTCTGCAGGTTCACTACTTCTTCCTTTGCAACTTCGAATATCTTCGGGATTCTGTCCCTGTACTCCTCCTCTCTCACGAAGTGGTGGTCGATGAGAAAATCCTTCACATCGGTCTTCCGGATAATCTTGATGATGTTCCTTTCTGAACTCTTCAGGGGCCTACCTTGGTCGGCCATCATCAGAACGGAGAAGGGTCCGTCCATGAGTATCGTCCTGGGATTTGACTTGAGGATGAATTCAAGCTGGCTTTTTACGCTCGCTCCCTGGATGTCCGATGTATGTACGAAGGTCTGCTCCTCATCCGTCACGGCAACCTCCACCACCCACCCCATTCTCAGAGTCGGACCGTGGGGCACTGGCTTAGAGAATTCGATTAAGGTTCTCCCGAACTCAAAGGTCTTCCCATCTGCAGGGAGGATCTCTTTGGGGTAATCTCCCAACTTCCTGATGAATCGTTTGGCCCTCATCTGCTGGTTTCTGTTTATCTTGTTCTGGTAGTCCTTCAGCAAGGCGGTCTTTCTGCGATATATGGATGGAGCATCCGGGTTGTGGTGGTCAAAGTGATAATGAGTGACGATTAGAACATCCGACTTTCGGACGCATTCTTTGATTTCCTTCCAATGCTCGCGCTTTCTTTCCTTCTCAATCTTGTGTGGAGGGAGACCGAATCTTTTTGGTGCCAACCTCACCGACGGATCTATGAAGATGTTGCAGTCCTTCGTCTCAACGAAAGTGGCCATGCTTCTAGTACCTAGACTATCAGCTGAGATGGGGATGATTTTCATCTCTTCACACCAGATACCCAGGAATGAGAGTCAACAATCTCAAACCCTAGTTTGAGCGAGAACTTGATCGACGGTTCGTTGTCCTTCATTACGTAGAATATGGGGATCTTCCCTTTCTCAAGGATCCGTCTCGTCAATGAGACGCAAAGCGATATTGCAATGCCCTGTTTTCGATACCCCTCCATGACGAACAGGAAGCCAAGCATTATCACCTTGTCCGTTTCAAAATGTGTGGCGTCCCAGCCAATGAGTTCGCCCTCGGCTCGGAACGCAACCGTATCTCCGTTCAGTATCCGGTCTCGGACATGCTCGTACGCACCCGAGAAATGCTCCCAATTCTCCGCCACGAATTCCACGTCTTCTTCTTTGAGGGATGTGATCTCATGGCGAACCTCACCTCTCAGCCCGCCCTCGGGTAGCACGAACATCCAGCACGGATTTATCTCTGCAATTTCGAACTCCTTCTCAAGCAACGGAAAAAAGATGTCACGCAGACCTGAGAACTGGTACTTCTTCCCGCTTTCCAATGATCTGAGCAAATCCAGGAATGCGTCCTCATCATCGGCATAGATGCACACATGCTTGGGGTCATCTTCGATAATGACCATAACTCCGTGAGGGTTCTTCTCGTTGTCCGTGAGAATCTGTTTGTCCTCCCCTCTGCTGAAGACACGATCTATGACCATCGCATTCAGTTCATATTCCGCGTCCAGAAGTGGTCCGACCTTCGAAGGGTCGGTGAGCAGCGAGACCATAGGAACAGATTCTCAAAAAGGTTAAAGTTCTTTTCCCCTCAGAAGGCGAGCTCAAACTCTATGTCAAGTGATCTAAGTTCATCCTTCAGTACGTCTGCAACATTGCGGAAGTGCTCTGCCTTTCCAGACAGGTTGGAATACATCTGGCGAAGCCCCTCATCCGCTGCTTGGAGACCGCTTAAGATGTTCTTCCTCGTTCCTTTCTTGAGATTCAACTTGTCCACCATGACTTTCTCAACTCCTGATTCAGCGAGCAGGTGCACTAATTCAATGAACTCTTCCGTGCGTACGTGAGGAAGAATGGGTCCAACGAACGCCCAGGTTCTCACTCCTTCTTCATGAAGAGCTCTCAACGCGGATAGTCGGTTCTCAATAGGCGGGGCGTTGGGTTCGAACAGCTTCCTGCTTCCTTCGCTTAGGAAAGCAGTCGTGAAACCTACTTCCGCATCGGAGAACTTGGTTATCAGGTCCATGTCTCTCAGAACCAGATCCGATTTGGTTTGTATGCAGATGGGGAAATCCTCTCTCAACAACTGTTCCAGTGACATCCTGGTTATCTTGTACTTCCTTTCCTTCGGCTGATACGCATCGGTGACCGTACCTATCCCGACCACGCCCTCTTTCTTCTTCTTGACCTCTTTGGACAGAACTGTGGGGAGATTCCTCTTCACATCCACGAACGTCCCCCACTTCCTTGCCTCTCTCAGAACATCTGGCGCATAGCAGTAGATGCATCCATGTCCACAGCCTCGATAAGGGTTTAACGCGTAGTAATACCCCGGCAAACGAGACCGCGAAAGGGCGTATTTGCAGGTGACCTCCTTCACTCTCATGACATCACGAAATCTTCCAGTCTCCTCTGATACAGTGCATCCTTCAACAGGCTGCTGTTCTTTATCCATCTCTTGACAGGTATGGACATCCTCTTCCCAACATGGACCAGGGCACCCCTCAGAGTGTCAAACTTGAATGGCCTTTGCGCAAGAGCATTCCTTACATTCTCGCGGACGTTCCATACCCCTACGGGAAGTATGTAGCCTGGATGGGCTTCTCTCAGAATGACAGTTCTTGCCTGCCTCCTTGTCTCATCAAGATGTTCTCCAACCGCCAACCGGGCCGCGTAGTAGCAACCTCCGATTTCGGCATAGGTGGATCTACCTTCATATCCTTCCGAATCGGAAAGAATTACTATCCTCTTTCCTCTCGGGTTCCAGACTGTATCGGGATACCAAGCCTCCATCAGTTCATACTTCCAGCTCATCGGCATCATGAGGACAATCCAGCGGTTGTCCAGCCTGAAAGATTCATAGACCCTGAACTCATTGATGAGAGGGTGTTTCTTCACATCTTCCCTGAGATTCTTCCCAATGATGTCGTCCACGGCAGTGATGCTCCATCTCGTTGGCACGAACCTCCTGTTCTTCTCTATTCCAAACGCCCCTGCTGAAAAAGCTCTTTGAACTTTTGTGACTGAAACGCTCTGGTCAAACAATGAGATTACCGCATCCTTGGCCTTCAAGTCCCCATCACTGTATGCCTTGTCCAGTCTCCTATCAATTTTCAGTGTGTCCAGATCCAGTTTCCTCAGTGGAGCGGAGGGGCCCATGGGTTGCACGGAATCGCTCAGTACAAGTCTGCTCCTGGGTCGCCTGCTGAAATGGGTCTCCGCGTCTGTTGGACTGCTGCACAAAGCGATTTCTCGGGTGAGATCAACTATCCTTCCACCAGTGATGACATCCTCCACATGAGTCCTGTACATTCCCCTTACAAGCTGCATCCTGTAGTTGATTATGTCCTCGATGGTGGCCTTTCCCCACCTTTCAGGTGAATCCAGCAAGGATGTGTCGCCCCTGATCGGAGGGACCATCGGACCCACGTAGACCTTTGGCCAGCCCATTCTTCCAACAAAAATGGACGGTGGCGAGGACCCTTCAAGGTTCAAGGTGTCCAACAAGGGCTCAGTCCTTACAGAGGAATAGAACCTGAGAAGAACGGGACAGCTCCTCTTCCCGCAGTACATTCTGGATCCTTTGCAGGCAACACATAGAGCGTTCCTACTAGTACTGGTGACATCCTCGAATATGGAATCTGTGTCGGAAATGATCATTCCGATTCTGAATGTGTGATGGCATTCATATAGTTGCTTGGGGGAGGTGGATGAAAGTGTTCGCCTTGTTCTCAACGGATGTGGAACCTATGTTCACTAGTTTGGATACTGCTCGTAATGCATTCTTCTTTGACTTGCACCACACAACACGATTGCCCAAGCTCCACAGAGTTATGATTGGCCATAGTGTGATAGAAATCTGCCACTGTATTCGAAGGACGGCAAAGCAAGTTCTTTTGGTATTTGGGTCAACATGGAAATCGTGAGATTTTGCGGTACACTTGGGAACATCCGAGAAGGACGCTGCGGATATCAAGAACATTCTCAGAAAAGGCAAGTAGCTATTTTGCCACAAATATGTGGTATTTCTGGTCTGGATCGGAAAGCTCTACGTGAATCCGCTTGGAGACTAACTTAACTGGATGGTGGATGGAACCCACTCTCTTGACAAGGTCTTCATAGCTTGTGAACTCCCCCCTCCTTCTCTCCTTAATGACGGACCACATACTCTTCTTACCCAGCCCCGGAAGCAACTCAAGCATGTGGAACCTGGTGGTAATGGCCTGTGCATGATTGAAGAATGTCAGGAACTTCTCCTCCTTCTCCTTGACGATGTTCTCGATCACGAACATGAGTTCGTTCTGTGCCGCATTCGTAAGCTCGTCAAACCCTATTCTTCTCTTGACATGGAGGATCTGTCCCCTCTGTTCCACCTCTTTCCCGATGTATACTCTATCTCCAATGGTGAGGGTGGCCTTCTCCTTGGGAATGAGTTCGAAGAGCTTGAACTCGTCCTCGCCCAGTGCGTACGCGATCGGCTCCCTTCCGAACCGACCGCCCTCATGGCGTCCTTGAGGTAGATAATCCAAAACGTAAGCGTAATCTTCCAAAACAATCGCCTCAGAGACACTTCTTCACGAGCTCGAGAATCTTCTCAACGTCCTCTTTGCTGAGGGTGAACCTCTCCTTGGAGAAGATTGCCCTCACATCGCTCGGATGTTCTGGGAGCAAGTCCGTGATCTTGTACGCGTTCGACTCGGACATCTGCTCGATCTTCATCAGGTCCTTCACAAGCTTCCTGGACTTTGCGGGGGTCAGTTTCGCGAAACCTTCCGCGTGTTGGAGGGCCAGCTTCTGCTCTGGCATGAGCTCTTCCCTGTTGGATTTCTCCTTTTTGAGTAATTCCTTCACTTCGGCGAGGGACAGATATTCTTCTTTCGTCAAAAAAGTCCTCCTACTTGGCCTTCCTCAAATGCTCTGGGTTTACAATCACTCTCTTGATCTTTCTCCCCATCTTGACTTCCAGGAGATACGCCCTTCCCTGGTTGCCAATCACTGTCCCTGTTTGACCGTGAAATCGTGAATGAGGTTGTCCCTTCTGAATGCTAGGATCGATCACAATGTTAGCTTTCTCCCCTTCTTCGTACTCGACGAAGGAGCGGGTGATTGGAGAGAGTCCTCTCTCTCTAGCTCTCCTCCTGAACTTCTGTCTTGTTCTTCTCCTTAGGCCCTTGGAAGCCTTAATCATCAACACCAACCTCGTCATGTATTTCCATCACATCGAGAAACTTCACCTTACAATCAACTCCCAGACTTCCTGCCAGACTCGGCTTCGTCCTCCCTTCGTCTCCGTCGACCAACTCCTTTATGTAGGTCCCCGCTTCCGTTCTTATCAGCAGCTCCGCGGTTCTCTCTTCCCGCAAGCTTGCCTGGAAGCCCAATATTCTCCTCTTCCTGACCTTGTCTGCCCGTCTCCTGATGACCCTTTGGGGCGTCCGCTGGGCAACTTCTATTGACTGAAATGAACGAACTACTTCTTTAAGTTTTTGTTCTTGAACTGGACTGGAAAATTCAACGATGGCTTTGTAGCTTTTCTGGTATCGAGCGCCCTTGATTTCAATGACCTCTCGCCTGTTTGAAGGTCGGAGATCAACAACCTCCACAACCTTTGATTCGTTTATTGTCCTCTGCATCTTGTCAAAATCGACTGTTCTCTTGGTGGGACGCGACAATTGGAGCACGAATGGTCGCCCGTTTCCAAGCATCCTCACATCCACATCCTCCCTTCCCGCTCCGTGAAAGGAATGGTTGTCGCTCTTCGTCTCTTCCAAGAAAGGGGTTCCGATGATTTCTTCCACGCTGGTGCTGAACTCTCTTCCCGTGTTGTTGCATTTCTCACACCCCTTGCCCCAACATGAGAGGCATTGCCAGGTTGTTTGAGGAATGTCTCTTGCGTACTTCTTGTACCTCCCATAGACGAATATCGGGTTTATGTTGAACTCCACGTGGTCGAACATGGTTTCTATGACCCCCACAACGTCCGGGTTCTGGAAGTCAACTTCTATGCCAGGTTTGGCTTCAAGGATCTTGCCCACCTCTCTGTTGATTTCAGATTTGGCAGCCTCGAAATGCCGGAGGTTCAGCTCCGCCCAGAGGGATTCCTCCCTGTTCTCGATTTCGGGATCTATCCGACTGCCGATGAGAAAGGTCTTGAATTCAACCTTCTCCATCTCGTCCTCGACGATCTTGCTGAACTTCTCGATCTCTTCGAAAAGGCCCTCGCACAACCAGCATTCCGTTCCATTCTCCATCCCCAGGGATTCTCTTATCGCTTTCCCTCGGCTCACGTTGTCCAGACCGGTGGAGACCTTTCCAAAGAGCCTCCCCAAGCAGTGATCGCATATCGGACGTCCTGAGAGCTTCTCCGCTAAACCATGGTCCTTCGCGACCGCAACCACTTCATCAAGATTCTTCGCTCCAGACATTACGATAAACTCTCCGCTATCACCTGTGCTGAGTGTTATGCCCGAAAAAAGAGTGGGGAGCTATTTCTTTGACCTATTGGCTCAGGAATATCTCTATGCTCGAGACGTTCACAGTCCTGCCTTCTTCGCCCTCCAGTTCTTCCGTGGATATCTTTATGTCCATCAGCTTCGCATCCTGCACAAATCGGTTCCTGGTGATCTCTGCGACGTCCACGGCCTTGCTGATCGACCTACCTCTGGCCTTGATGACGACCTCTTTTGAACCGCTGTTGAACTGGGTCACCACTGCCAGAACGTAGTTCATGGTTGGCTTTTTCCCTATGAATACCGTATTCTCCTCCGCCATTGTACTCCTCCGTCATGTTTCGTTCGGAATGGGGCACTCTCATTACTGTCGCATATATTTATATGTTGTTGTTATCGTGAGCTAGCCAGTCAGAAACTCAAAGACTCCAGGCGTTCAGTGAACATCAGCCGGGAATTACCGGAACCTCAAACTCACCACTTCTGTAGTCCACACTCTTGGGGTCGATACCCCGTTCACGAAGATACCTTTCAAAAGCAGGAAAGGATTTGGCCCTAACGAGCTTGAAATGTTCTCCAGATAGTCTTCTAACCATCTCCATTGTGGAGGCCTTGTAGTTTCTCATCGAGAATCGATTGATCACATGTCCCACGACTTTTCCCTGACCATTCCTGACAAAGACAATGTCCTCTGATAGGAACCAATCACCTCGAATGCTCTTATGGTACATTTGACACACGATTATGACCTTTTTCCACGGCACCAGCGTCTGACTCCGCTGACGGGAGTCAAGAAAACCTTTCCAAAATGGGATGAATCCTTCTTCGTAGATGTGGAACCATTGTCTTGAGAAACCTTTCGCAATGATCCAAACAGATAGAGCAGAGATTATACCTCCCAGCAGAAAACCCCAAAATGGATGGATAGGACTCCTGCTCATAGTCACCCAGATGAGCACAAGAAAACTTCCAACGGCAAAAACCGAACCTAAGACAGTCAGAACTCCGCGGTACAGGAGGTACGTCATTGTCTTCTCTCGCGAGACAAGATGCAATTCCACAGAGACACCTCAGGAATGCACTCATGCATCCTCTACGCCAGTCTAAGCAGACTCTCAACGGCACCAATCCTAAAAGCCTTTTCCTCTGGGCTGGCCTTCTTTGCTGGGACGGGGGTACTACACATTCTCTGCTATCTTGAACTTGTCAAAAGCCAGTGTGAGCTGGAAACCACGAAACATATTTATACCGCATCAAGCAATGGGAATCTCGAGGTTCAGGATGCCAAAAGAAAAAAAGAGAGAAGGTTTCCACTCCGCAGCTGGTCTCATTCGATACTTCGATTCCGAGGATGAGAAGGCCCTCAAGATCAATCCTTGGCTTGTAGTTGCATTCTGCGTAATCCTCATTGCCTTCGTTTCGGTCGCAGAGTGGCAGTGGGCTTAGTTTTTTTGGAGAACGCCGAGGGGGAGAGTTTCGACATCGACCAGGCCGATGTTTTCGAACTCCCGCGGTGCAGAGCACCAATGGCTGTCTCGATTCTCTCTTTTCCTTGGAGAAATACTCGAGGCCATCGCCTTGAACCGGGCTTAGCTACCTCGGCATTCTGTGGAAATTATAATATCTGGGTGTATTATAACAATATCGGTATCTATGAAGGTGACGGTCCGGTTCTATCCCTCAGAGGAAAAGAAGGAGGTCGAACTGGAAGGAGAGGCCACCGGCATGTTTCTCATCGAGAGTCTGAATCTGAATCCTGACAGCTACATTTTGGTCCGGTCGGGAAGACCCATTCCCATTGATGAGGAACTCACCGAGGGTGAGACTCTTACTCTGATATCCGTTGTTTCAGGCGGATGAACCCTTCATAGGCAAAGGATAAATAGAGCGCTAGGTTTTTGTGTGAAGTTGTATGGCATCCGAAGAATCGGAGATGCTCAAGGAGCTGGGAGTCAAGAGTGTTGAAGAACTTTTTTCAGACCTTCCGGCTGAGATTCGGATCAAGGGTTTGGACATTGAAAAGGGACTGCCGGAAAGGGAGGTCCAGAAGGATGTCATGTCTATTCTGGCCAAGAACCGGACTTCAGGAGAGATGCCGACCTTTTTGGGCGCTGGCGTGTACAACCACTACATCCCCTCTGCCGTATTTGAACTTCTGTCGAGGTCGGAGTTCTACTCCTCTTACACGCCCTATCAACCCGAGATAAGCCAGGGCATGCTACAGGCACTCTTCGAATACCAGAGTTTCGTATGCGAGCTCACGGGCATGGAAGCAGCGAACTCGTCCATGTACGACGGCGCGACGGCACTGGCCGAAGCTTGTCTCATGAGCGTTCGAATCAATAGGAAGAGGAAGTTGATAGTCCCCAGATCGATGTTTTGGGAAAAGAAATACGTTCTCGAGAACTATGCGAGGGGTCCAGGTTTGCAGATTGAAGAAGTCCCGTACGATAGCAACACGGGAACGGTGGATCTCGCTCAACTTAGAGATCTGGTGGACGATGAGACGTCCGCGGTCTACGTGGAATCCCCCAACCTGTTCGGTGTCTTCGAGAACTTCGCGGAGGTCAAGGAGAGCGTTGGAGATGCCCTCTTGATAGCTGGAGCGAACCCTCTTTCTCTGGCTCTTGTGGAACCCCCGGGAGACCTGGGAGCTGACATAGCGGTTGGCGAGGGCCAGATACTTGGAAATCCAATGAACTTTGGAGGCCCTACTGTTGGATTGTTCGCCTGTAAGAAGGAACACATCAGAAAGATGCCTGGGAGGGTCATTGGCGCGACGAAGGATGTCAACGGCCGGAGAGCCTATTGCATGGCCTTGCAGACGAGGGAACAGCACATAAGGAGGGAGAAGGCGACAAGCAACATCTGCACGAACGAATCCCTGGGGGCGGTCGCATTCGCGATACACTCAGCAATTCTCGGAAGGAGCGGTCTGAGGAAATTGGCAGCAGAGAACATCTCCAAAGCAAGGGAACTGGCCAGCAGGATCGATTCTCTGGAATGTTTCGAATCGCCGGTGTTCAAAAGCCCTCATTTCAATGAATTCGTGGTGCGTTCGGAAATCAGCTATCTCAATGTCAATGACCACCTCTTGAAACAAGGCGTGCAGGGTGGATTGTATCTGTCAGCTCACCTTGAGGACCTGAAGAACTGTGCTGTGTTCTGTACCACGGAGATGCACACGAAGGAAGATCACGATCTCCTGATCCGTGCTCTGGAGGGATGCAGTTGAGCTACCGTCAGGCACGCTTTGACGAGCCGCTCATCCAAGAGATGAAGGACACGAGAGAGGAAGAGGACCAGGTGGAAGGTATCCTCCCCGATTCTATGCTCAGGAAAGAACTGGACATCCCGAACCTTCAGGAGTTCGAGGTTACCCGGCATTACACCAGGCTCTCACAGATGAACTTCGGTGTTGATATCGGAATCTATCCGCTCGGATCCTGCACAATGAAATACACACCCAAGCTGGGCGGTGCGATTGTCCGCAGCGAAAAGGCCACGCAGACACATCCTCTTCAGGACGAGTCAACGGTCCAAGGCAGTCTCCAGATCATGTACGAACTGCAGGAGATGCTCTGCAAGATCGGTGGGGTTGATGCGGTAAGCCTGCAGCCCGCGGCCGGGGCACATGGCGAGTTCACGGGGCTTCTCATGGCCAGGCGGTATCATGAGTTCAGGGATGAGAAAAGGGATGAAGTGGTCCTGCCGGACACATCCCATGGAACGAACCCTGCCAGTGCTTCGATGATGGGCTTCCGTGTCGTCGAGATCCCTTCCAAGGACGGGCGCGTGGATTTGGAAGCTCTGGAGAATGCTGTTGGCGAGAGAACGGCAGCCTTTATGCTTACCAACCCGAACACCCTTGGTATCTTCGAGGACGATGTTCTGGAAATAGCAAGAATCGTTCATGATTCTGGGGCTATCCTGTACTACGACGGAGCGAACCTCAATGCGATCATGGGCAAGACAACCCCTGGAAAGATGAACTTCGATATCGTCCACTTCAACCTCCACAAGACATTCTCCACTCCACATGGAGGCGGAGGACCAGGTTCAGGGCCCATTGGCGTCGTTTCCAGACTAAGGGATTTCCTCCCTCCTCCGGTTGTGGCATATGACGGCGAGAAATACTTCCTCGACTACGATTTTCCCAGGACGGTGGGCAAGGTCAGGTCCTTCTACGGCAGCTTCGCTGTCCTCCTGCGTGCTTACGTTTACATCAAGCTGATGGGCTCGGATGGTCTGGAATGGGTGGCAGAGAGATCGGTCCTGAACTCCAACTATCTGAAGGAGAGGCTCAAGGGGCACCTGGATTTGCCTTTCAAGGGTCTGAGGAAGCACGAATTCGTACTCAGCGGGGCGAAACTGAAGGAAAGAGGTCTTTCCACACGGGATATGTCCAAGAGGCTGATGGACTACGGTTTCCATCCCCCCACCGTCTACTTCCCGCAGATAGTGGAAGAGGCGCTCATGATCGAACCGACCGAGACCGAGACCAAAGAGACGCTGGACGCCTTCGCCGATGCCATCATATCCATCCTCGGAGAGGACAGGGAAAAGGTGGCCGGTGCACCATATGACGCTTCTGTTGGAAGGGTGGACGAAGTTGCAGCTGCCAGGCACCCAATCCTCAGCTGGAGGATGCTGGCCCGCGAAGAATGATTTTGTCGGACGGGAGTTTACTGATAAGCACAAAAGCCCAGTTCAGTTTTCTCTTCTTGATTTCAACGTTCTTGCCTTTCTCCCTGGGGTTGTCGAAGTCAAAGCCTACGAGCCTGATTTCTGAAGCACCGAAGTGATCTGCAAGGTAAGCCCCTCTGTCGCCATCGGTGAACCCTCCGAAATTATGTACGTGTCCGAAAGGTTCTGACTGTGTGGTTCCCATGACCTTTCCTTTGAAATGTCCGGCAAACTGCTTGATTTTGTCCTGATTGTCCCCGTGTGCGTGTATGATGACCACGGCCCCCAACTCGTTCGCTCTCACCAGATCCTCCACCTTGCCATCCAGATCTGTCATCACGATATTGGGCGTCATCCCATGCTGGAGTAGAATGGATGTGGCCTCGTCCGCTGCAATCAGCACGCCATGGATACCACCGATTTCATCGGGCAGGTTCGGTCCGTCTCCAGCCACTGTTACCACCCTGCCCCTGATGAGGTCTTCCAGCTCCTCTGGGCTTGTTCTATCTCCTCTCAGCAAGTCGGAGAGCAATCTCGCACTCAGCTCATCCCTGTCTCTCTCAAATCCAAAATCCTTCAGGATTAGATGGTAGTAGTCCTTCCACTCGTCATAGAGCATTGGAATCATCAGATTCGAACTATCTTCTCCACTCAGCCTCCGGAGGCGCCCTTCTCTCCATCATCCTCCAGCTGGTTGTGCCGATAATCAGAACGCTAAGGGCGAGAGCGAAGGTGATCAGCAGGGCTGGGATTTTCTCGGCTAGCTCAATGTATCCGAACACAACCGCCAGTGTGTCTAATATTCCCAGCATGAAAATCACGACCACCAGGAAGAATATTGAAACCGGCCAGAAGGACTTCGGGAACTCCCTCTTCTTCACCACGACTGCAATGATCCTGCCAAGTTCGTGGACATATATACCGGCGATGAACAGCCAAATGAAACCGCCCAGAAAGAAGAAGAACTTCTGTACGAAATCCGTTGCTTTCAGACCCGCGTCCACACCATAGAAAACCCCGAGCAGGATGAGAACCCAGGCTACCACGCTAAAGAATATGCTCACATCACCAGACATGACAGATGAACGGGCATCGTCATAGGCGTCTCGTACCCTCCGCACACCGCGCTTAAAGGAGAAATTAATCGGGTAGGCCCAGAGCAAGAACGAGATTCCGAGTACAAGAGAGATCAACGCAGGGGCAAATGACGCACCCAGAATGGTTGACCACCCTTCGCTCATAATACTAATGATGATCGGTATGAACGCAAACAGACCGTAAAGGAGAAATATGAGGCCGGGAGGCGTAAGCAGCCTCTTTCTCCACCTGTCATCCCTGAGCGCCTTGAATATCATGGACACAAAGCTCTCAACGGTCTGTTGCTGCTTGACAACGACTCTTCTTACATGGTCCACCTTGAGCCTTGAGGCGATCAGGGGGAAGACATACTCATCCTCAGCACCATCACTTATCAGATAGGCGGTATCCGGCCTGACCTCGTCTATGACCTCCTCGAGCTGTCTCACGATCTCTCTGTCCGAACGGTCTCCGACCTTCACATCGCCAGAAATGGTCGCGACCTCGGCATCTATGCCGTTTCTTATCAGATCGTCGTACTTGCCTATCGCCACGAACATGGTGTTTACATCCGCATCCTCCGGGTCGGCAAGCCCCAGCTTCATGGCCGCGTCCACGTTGTCCCTTCTTCCGATTATGGGTCCCGGTATTCCCGCCTTGGTGCCAATGTCGTTGTCCCTGTCGATGCAGATAACTAGCGTTCGCATGCCTTCTTTTATAGAGGTGCGCGGATATATTAAACTTACTACATGCTTCCGTTTTCGTTAAGGGATTTGACTGCGAATTGTCCGAATGGAAGGGAATTCCCGAAATTGTTATAAGGTGGCGCTAAGATGGTCTGAAGGAACCAAATGAGGGAAGACCGCGAAGAATATGATATGGAGGAAGAACTGAAGGATGTCAAGGACATCCTCATGGCCAAGAAGGTAGATTGTCCCAACTGCCGTTCGAAAGTGGATGCGAATATCGACAAATGTCCTCTGTGTGGTTTTGCAATAAAGAAGGTTGAGGACGACGAATTCGCCAACAGGCTCAAGGCCACAATGTGGGCGCCGGGAATGGACCGCGGAGTCCCTCTTGGAACGGACGTGCCTCCCCCTCTGGATATTGAAGCCGAGGAGGAAGAGCCCGAACCAGAGATGGCTGAACCGGAGTTACCTTTCCTTCCTTCTTTGGAGGAAGAAGAGGAAGAGATCGTCGAGGACAGAAAACTGGTTGGGGAGGTCCTCATTGTGAGGGAGAGGCTGAAGGCGACCCTCTCGATCGCGTTGGTCCTCTTTGGAGTGTTGCTTTATGTCATTACCCCGTTCTTCTCGGTAACAGGACTCAGCGTCCTTGTGATCATGGTTCTGGGTTCAGTGCTCCTTCTGGTGGGAGCGAACCTTGCTTTCGATGTTATACTGGACCGCAGGAGGAGGACGTCTCTTCTTTCAGACAGGGATTTCGAAGAGTCCTTCCCGAAGTTCTCCCGCAGGGTGCTGCAGCCGGGGGATTCGGTCGGAAAGACGGTATCAGTTTTCGTCACGTTCGTGGGAGGGCTCAGCTACGTCCTGTTGCCAATGCTTTCCAGTGACAGGATTTTGGTGTTCGTGGGCATGGCGGTGGGGGCCGTTCTGATAGTCTTTGGCGTCAGCATGGTGCACCACTCGTTCTTCCGCACCGAGCACTATCTCAAGAGGAAGGAGGGAGAGGTGTTCGAGGCCTTCGTTGAGTCCGTGGGGGAAGAACCCGTCGAGGAGGGAGCGGAGTGGGCCTGCCCCGTCTGCGCAACACCCCTAGCAGAGGAGACGGACGTGTGTCCTGAGTGCGGAGCGGAATTCGAAGACTAAAACACATTAAATACTGAGTTGATTATTCGGTTCTAAGGGGGAGTGGAAAGATGAGAATCGCTTGGCATGGACATGCCTGTTTCGAAATCAATGATGGTTGCACCGTCGTTACCGACCCTCATGACGGCAAGTCGATAGGCCTTGCGTCCCCAGTGGTGCAGGCGGACCTTGTCCTTCTGAGTCACGACCACTACGATCACAATTGTGCCAGGATAGTAAAGGGAGATCCCGCGGTGGTTGATTCTGCTGTTGAGGAAACGATCAACGGTGTCAAGATAAGGACCTTCAAGACCTTCCACGATGAGGCGAGAGGAGAGAAAAGGGGCGACAATCGGATATTCTGCTTCGAACTGGACGGGGTCACATTCTGCCATCTAGGTGATCTCGGGCATCTTCTTTCGGACGAGGTGGTTTCCTCCATTGGGCAGGTTGATGTTCTCTTCGTTCCAGTGGGCTCCGTATTCACGATCGACGGAGCGGCAGGCTGGAAGACGGTTTCCATGATCAAACCCAAGATAACGATACCTATGCACTACTGGCTGAGGGGGTTGTTGCTGTCGCTCAGACCGCTCGAGGATTTCTTAAGCCACGTAACTGAGCCTGTCACCAGGGTCGGGAACGAGGTCGTTTTTGAGAAGGAGGACCTTCCCGAGAGCACCAAGGTCTGGGTCTTCAACTTCTAGTAGTACCTGAGACCTTCCTCGATTCTCCCCAGTTCGATTGGGGTGGTAGCGCTTCCCACCAAAGCTCCCTTGTCGTTTGCGACGATGCAGGCACCTATCTGGGGGGTACCGTAGTTTGCGGTTGAGATTGTCACCGGGACCTTCAAGACATCTTCTAAGAGTTCCTTCTCCCCGTCCTTGATATGGGGGTGGCAGAGAACTCCCCTGTTGTTGGTTACCGAAGCCGACCCTACCGTCTTCAGGCCAGCAATCGTTCCCCGGGAAACTTCAACGCCCAACACGTCCTCAATGAACTTGATTGCGGATTTATTGTAATTGGGGTGGACAACGGCACCATTGTCGTTGCACAGAATGGTGTTCCCAACAGCGTTCAGCCTACGTTGGGAAATGGGTTCCACTCTCATGTCTTCCATGTGTGAGATTTCTGCGACATCTGCGAAATTGGTTACGATCGACCCGTTGGTGTTCATGCACATAAGGGAACCCAAGACGGTAGAGCCACCCAGAGAAAGGGCTCTGGACTGAACCTCCAGTGCCTCTTCTATCTGCTTCCTTGCGGACTTGGAGATGAAGCTTGAGACAAAAACAACCTGGTTGTTCGATGCGCAGTAGACACCCACATATGGATTCCCTAGGAAATCCATCTTGGCAAGCAAAGGTTTCCTCCTCAATCTTCAGGAAGTGAGACCTCCACCTCCCCTTCCTCCAGCAATAGCGCTTTGACACGGATCTTCTTGGGCGGATGCTGTATCCCCCTCTTCCAGATCTCTTCGTTGACCTCAGGGTCTATCCACACGTCCTTTTCCTCCACCCTCATGTGCTTCTTCATGTACTCCCTTATGGCCTTGATGGCCCTGGGACTTCTCTTGGTCCTGGGTACCGATTTGGTTATCCTCAATGGTACGATAAAAATGTATTCCTCTTCCTCCTCGGCCATTGAATCACTTCTTGAGCTTGCTCCTTCTCCACGTCCTTCTCTTCGGATGTCTCAGGAAACGCCTGTTTGTCCGCTGCATCACCCATGCTGGCACTCTTCTGTTCTGCTTCTCTGCCTTCATGAGCCTAATCTTCTTTCCGAGGGGCTTGTTACTTGCCATCTTATCGTCTCTCTATCTTTATCTCCCTCTTCTTGGGGAGTATCTTTCTCAGGATCTGTCTTAATGTGTTGTCGTCTATGACCGATTGGACCCTCCCGCTCTGCGCCAGAAGTATGAGCTGGCTCGAAACGTTCTCCGCAACCTCCGGATATGTGAGTTGGATTCTTCCCAACCTCTCGCGCGCCTCCGGGGTCAATATCTGTCTCAGGATTGACTGTTTCTGGGCGTCCAATTGAGCTGTCTGTGCTTCCTCCGCCATTCTCTGCTGCTGGTGTAGCTGGAGTTCCTCCAGCTTCTTCCTTCGAAGCGCTTCCAGCTCGTCCTCGTCCTCCATCAGAAACCCTCAGCAGTACTTGCTCAATTCGATATTCTCCTTTGCCAACTCGTTCAGGATCTCTCTTGACACCTTGTCGAGCATTGACCTGCCCGAGGGGGATATCACTCTCCCCTTCCTGTTCTGTTTCTGGAGATACCCCGCTTCTTCCAGCTGCTTCAACGAATGCCTGGCGATCGACCGACTCCCCTTCCTTGCATGATAGGGTTTTGCGCCTCTGTCTATCTTGCCTCCGAACTCGGCCGCCAGCCTCGAAGATCCAATGGGGCCCTTCACGTAAACCTTTCTCAGGACGGCCGCGACCCTCTCGTACCACCAATCGGGATTGGTCGGAGACTTCTCCTTGTGCACTCCCGTCTTCACGTAGGTGCTCCATTCAGGCGGAGTTATCTTGCCTTCCTTCTTGAGATGCTCCGCTATCCGTATGATAAGCAAATTGGCAGGTACCTCATATGGGGTAGGCATTGTTTCCACTCATGGAAAGGTATGCGATATAACGGTAACCTGCTATAAGAATCTTTGGAAATACTTTTGACTGTCTGGCTCGGGAAAAATCAGGGGATTTCCTCGCTCTCAAAAGCCCCGATCTTCCGTCTTTGTCCTGTGATGTTTCAGTCCCATCTCATCGGGCGAAAATCCCATGGACAACCCGTAGAGTTCCATCAGGTAGAGCACGGGCAGCGGGTTCTCTTTCTGTCGATAGTCGAACTGAACGAAGCAATATGGACATGGGGTCACAATGTGAGTTGCACCTGCCGAATGCATCTTGTCCAGAATCGAAGTCAGCATGGATGCCCCGGTCTTCTCATCCACTCCCATGAGTCCCCCTCCGCAGCACAGGAGGTCCTCTGCATATTCGACCGGCTCTGCCCCTATCCAGCGGACCAGCTCATCCAGAATTGTCGGTCTTCTTTTGTCATCTATTTGCGCCACTTCCCTGGGTCGAATCAAATGGCATCCGTGATGTGCCCCTACCCTCAGACCGTTGGCGGGTTTTTCCATCTTCTGAGAGATTCTCTCCTGGCCGATCTCCTGCATCAATTGAACCACATGAAGAACATCTATCGTCCCCTTGAACTCCCTGTCAACCTCTTTCAAAATCTCATTCACTTCCTCTTTCTTCTTTCCGTCTTTCTTCAGTACGTGATTTGCCTCGTTCAGGGAACAGAAACATCCGTTGCAGAGAGTCAGCAGGTCCATTTCCTCATCTTCAGCGATCGCTATGTTCCTGGCCGCGACCGCCAACCAGCTGTCATAGCTCAACGGTTTCAGGATTATCGGATCGGCACAGCAACTGTATCCTCTCAATTCCTTCAGACCGACATCTAGCTCTCCGAGGACGAGCCGGGAAGCCTTCTCGAGGAAGGGAAGCCTGGTCGAGATTAGGCAGCCGGGGTAAAAGGCATAGTTCGTCACGGGCCCTCCACGAGCTTCTTGAAGCCCGTCTTCTTGGCGAGCGTCCCTACATCCTTCACTGCAGTCTTGTCCACCTTCATTTCACCAAGACCCAGCTCCTTTCTCATTTTTGCTGTGAGTCCGGAGATTGGAAATGCGTACCCAGTCTTCAGAAAGAGCTTCGCAACCTTTGATGTGCTGTCGGGGAGATGACCCTCTTTCGCCGCCAGTGTTCTCAGAACCGAAATGATTTCAGGGACCTGTATTCCACTTCTGCACCTCTCCAAGCAGGCATAGCACATGGTGCACAGCCAGAGGTCCGGCGATTCGATAAGATTGTCATCTCCGAGACCCGCTTTCAGAATCATCTTGCGCACTCTAAAATCGGTCAGTTTGGACAGAGGGCAGATGCCACTGCAAACTCCGCACTGCTCGCACAGGGTTAACATCGAAGTGAATTCCCTGGACCCCAGTTCCTCTCTCAGAGCTTTGTCGACCTTTGTTGTCTTCATCGACATCAACGAAGATTCCTGCTCTCGCCAGAGACCGAATATCTTCAGTCTGTATGAATTCTGAACGCGTATTAAATGTTTTCTTGGCAGAGTGGAATGGGTTCTTCGATAATTTTATAATCAGTTTGGTATGAAAATGACTGGTGTACTACCTTTTCTTGCACTTTTCCTTCTTCCTCATCTCAATGGCAGCTTCCCTAATCATCTCTATGAACGTTGGGTGGGGGTAGATTATCCTTGCAATCTCGCTTATTGGAACTCCCCTTTCTTTGGCCAGTAGCAACAACTGCAGCATGTCCGTTGCCCTGGGAGCGACTATCTGAGCCCCCAGAATCTCTTCGGTGTCCGCTCTGCTGATCAGCCTGGCAAATCCTTCCGTATCGCCCGAGGTCCTGGCCCTGCCGCTTCTCCTTAAGGGGAACTCACCCACTGTAACATCGCCGAACTTCTCTCTCGCTTCCTGTACACTCAACCCAAAACTGGCCACTTCAGGATCGGTGTATATGCAGCTTGGAACCAGGGAATAGTCCATGACCGAGTCGACTCCGCAGATGTTGTCAGCCGCCACTTCAGCCTGCTGGGAAGCCACATGCGCCAGCATCACCTTCCCCGTCACGTCCCCGATCGCATATACGTTCGGAACGGAAGTCTGCATTCTCTCGTTCACCTTGATTCCCTGCTTGTCATACTCAACGTCCGGTCCTATCACGTCCTCATCTACAACTGGCACACGTCCCACTGAAAGCAGGACCTTCTCGACAGCTATCTCGAAATCTTCCTCACCCGACACAAAGGCCCTAACCCCGGAATCGACGGTTTCGACTCTCTCTACCTTGGATCCGGTGTGAATCTCAACCTTCCCTCTTTTGAGGACCCTGGTCAGGACTTTTCCGACCGCTTCATCTTCCATTGGCAGAATCCCGTCCAAAAGCTCAACTATCGTCACCTTTGTCCCAAATGATGAGAATATCTGGGCCACTTCGACTCCGATTGCTCCCCCTCCGATGATCAGCAGAGAGGAAGGGAGCTCTTTTGTGTTCAGCAGTTGTTCCGACCCGAGGATTCTCTCTCCGTCGATTCGTAAGTTCGGCAATTCTCTCTCCATCGAGCCAGTAGCTATGATAATGTACTTCGTTTCCAGCACGCTCGACCCATCTTCTCCCTCGACCTTCACTTGGTTCTTGTCAACGACATAACCCTTTCCAACGATGGTCTCGACATGGTTCTCATTGAGGAGATACTCGATGCCCTTTGAGTTCCTGGACACAACAGATTCCTTGTGCCTCATCACTTTTGAGAAGTCGACATTCAGGTCAGAGAAGGTAAGTCCTCTTCTTGCGCCCCTCTTGATCTCTCTTATCAACTTGGCGCTCTCCAGCAGCGTCTTGGTGGGGATGCAACCCGTGTTCGTGCAAACACCTCCAATTTCGCCCTTCTCGATGATTGCCACTGATTGTCCCATCTGGGCACAGCGAATTGCCGCTACGTACCCTCCAGGGCCTGAGCCTATCACAATCGTATCCTTCAAGCCGTCCTCCTCAGAATCTCTGGAGAACAAACATATGTTAAAAACTTATCCAGTCTAGCTATTATCGCTGGAGAAAACTTGTTGTAGCTCTTATCGCTACAAAATCTTTAAAACGACTTGCCACATTCTTAGGAGCGGAGGATGGGCATGGAAGAAGCCAAAGTAAGCAAGAGTGCACCCATTCCGCAGAGAATCTTCGACGGAATAGACATGTCCGCCGTGGTGTCCACGCTTAGAAGCAAGAAGATTCCAAGGCAGACCGAGTCTCTGTGTCCTGAGTGTCGCAAGATCATTCCAGCGACCCTTTTCGAGTCCGAAGGCGCTCTGAAGATGAAGAAGGAATGCGAAGAGCACGGAGAGATCGTGGACGTGATCTGGTCGGACATCGAACTCTACAAAAGGGCGGAAAGCTTCGCCTTCGATGGAGTTGGAATCGAGAACCCGGCGATAGAGGGAGCCACGAACTGTCCTTTTGAATGTGGACTGTGTAACCTCCACTATACCCATACCTGTCTGGCAAACGTTGACCTGACCAACAGATGCAATCTCCGATGTCCCATCTGCTTTGCGAACGCCAATGATGCTGGCTATGTCTTCGAGCCCTCGTACGAACAGGTTGTTCAGATGCTCAAATTGCTCAGGGAAGAGCGACCTGTTCCAACGGTCGCTGTCCAGTTCTCAGGCGGTGAGCCTACAATTCATCCCGAATTCTTCAGAATCCTGGAAGCGGCCCGGGACCTGGGTTTCGCACAGATACAGGTGGCCACTAATGGACTCAAAATGGCGCAGGAGCCTGGGTTTGCGAGGAAGGCGGGCGAATCGGGCATGCACACGGTATACCTTCAGTTCGACGGGCTGAAGGAAGAGAACTACATCCAAGCAAGGGGAAGACCTCTGCTGGAAATCAAGAAGAAGGTCATTGAGGAGATCAGGAAGTTGAAACCGGACGGTCCCTCGGTGGTACTGGTACCGACGATTGCCATGGGCATCAACGACGATCAAGTGGGAGAGATCCTCAAGTTCGGCCTGGAGAATAGGGATGTCATCAGAGGAATCAATTTCCAACCGGTATCACTGGCGGGAAGAATAGCCGTCGAAGAGAGACGAAAGCTCAGGTTCACACTCTCGGACCTTGCGATAAACATGGAAGAACAGATCGGCTGGCTGAAGAAGGATGACTGGTATCCAGTTCCTTTTGTTGTACCTATCTCCAAATTGATCTCCTTGATTCAGGATGAACCGAAACTATCTTTCACAACACATCCCGCTTGTGGTCTCGCAACTTATCTCTACGTCCCTGAGAAAGGGAATCCAGTCCCAATCTCAAGATTCGTGGATGTTGAAGGGCTGATGAAGGATCTGTGGGAATTGGCCACCAAGATCGAACGGTCGAAGAGGACCATGTTCCCCAGGATTAGGGCCCTGAAGATACTCAGGAAGCACTTCAAGAAGGAATTCGCACCGGACAAGCTGGGCTCTCTGGGTTTCGTGAAGTCCTTCAGCACCATGATGGATACGGGCGACAAATCGGGAATCTCGGACTTCACGTGGAAGTGGTTCTATGTGGGAGCGATGCATTTCCAGGATCTTTACAACTATGACATCCAAAGAGTGATGAGATGCGCCGTCCACTATGCCACCCCGGACGGAAGGATAATCCCCTTCTGCGCATACAACACTGGGCCTACGTACAGGGAAGAGGTGGAAAAGAAGTTCTCGGTCCCTCTGGACGAATGGAGAAAGAAGCATGGGAGTGAAGATTACTGATTCCGGTCTGATGATGGTTGACACCGATCTCTGCCTGCACTGCGGAGCATGCGTTGGATCATGTCCGGCCAACTCGATTTTCCTGAACGAGGTCATAATCACCTTTGACGAGAGCTGCACCCAGTGCGGCCTTTGCGTACGCGTGTGTCCGATGGGAGCGATCGATGAGCCAGAAGAGAAGAAGGAGGGATGAGGCCTGGAATACGATGTAGTGATCGTTGGAGCCGGTCCTGCGGGCAGCATCACCGCCAAGTTCGCGGCTGAGAAAGGTGCCAGCGTCCTGATGATTGAGAAGCGACAGGAAATAGGCTCCCCCGTCCGATGTGGTGAGGGCATTGCAAGGCGGTGGATAGAGAACGTGGGCATTCCCCTGGACAGAAAATGGGTCGCGTACGAGGTCGAAGGAGCGAAGATAGTCTCTCCCAACGGAACGGAGTTCCACATAGATGAGAGGCATGCTGGCAGTGAGGTCGGAACGGTCATAGAAAGGGACCTTTTTGACAAAGCTCTGGCAAGGCAGGCGGCAAAGGCCGGAGCGGATATTATTCTGAAGGCCACCGTGATGAGCATTCTCAAGGACAACGGGAAGGTCTCAGGGGTCCGAGTGGAGCAGTTCGGAGAGAGGTTCGATGTCAAAGCTGGAATTGTCGTGGGCGCGGACGGGTTCGAATCCCAGATTGGAAGATGGGCCGGTTTGGATACCACCCTCAAAGCGAAAGACATCACAATATGTCTGCAATACCGAATGACCGACATAGAGCCAGACCCGGACTATTGCGAATTCATACTGGGTAGCGGGGCGCCCGGCGGATATGTATGGGTCTTCCCGAAGAGCGAGGATACCGCGAACGTGGGGCTGGGAATGCAACTACCAAAGCTCAAGAAGAAAGGAGAGATGAGAGGATATCTGGACGCCTTCATCGAGAAGGATGAGAGGTTCAGAAAGGGAAAGAAGCTGGACATCGTTGCCGGAGCTGTTTCAACATGTGCACCGATTGAGAGAACCGTCGCAGACGGGATACTTCTTGTCGGTGATGCAGCGAGGACGATCGACCCCATCACAGGAGGGGGCATTGCCAATGCATGTAAGGCGGGCAAGGTCGCCGGCGAAGTCTTGGGACGTGCCACACAGGAGAAGGACTTCTCTGCCGAGAATCTGCAGGAATATGAGAAGGGATGGAGGGAGCTGCTGGAGGAGGATCTGTACCGGAACTGGATGGCCAAGGAGAAGTTGGTGACACTTTCGGACGAGACCTTCGACATGATAATCGGGACGCTTGCGGAGGTTGGTGTGGACAAACTCTCGATTTTCAATATCCTCAAAGTTATGGAGGATAGGCATCCCGAGCTGGTGGAAGAGTTCGCTGACCTTCTCTAACTGTGGGCACTTTAAAATATCTGCTTTTCTATGGGCGAATGGATGAGCTTGGAGTTTGGATGGAGAGCATTGACCCATATTTCACAGATTGATGAATCGACGTACGGTAAGACCATCAAAGTGGGCGGCTGGATCGAGGACATAAGGAACCTCGGTGGAATTGCATTCATCCAGCTTCGAGAAAGGGACGGTGTTCTTCAGGTCACGACCATCAAGAAGGAGAGTGAAGAGCTCTTCAAGAAACTGACCTCTTTATCGAGAGAGTCCGTGATTGTTGTTGAGGGAAAAGTCCAAGAGAACAAGGAGGCGAAGCGCGGGTTTGAGATCCTTCCCGATCAAGTGGAGGTTCTCAGCGAGGCGGACACTCCTCTCCCTCTAGGTGTAGCTGACAAGGTTGGAGCAGAGCTCGACACAAGACTGGATAACCGTCCAATAGACCTCAGAAAGCCGAAGGAGAACGCGATATTCAAGATCCGTTCTGTCCTCATCGAAGGGATCAGGGAGTACTTCATGAAGGAAAAGTTCGTGGAGATCCACACCCCCAAGATTGTTGCCGCGGGCGCGGAGGGTGGTGCCACGCTCTTCCCGATTCAGTATTTCGGCTCGGATGCGTATCTGGCCCAGAGTCCCCAGCTCTACAAGCAGATGTTGATGTCCAGCGGTTTCGAGAGGGTCTTTGAGATCGCTCCAGCATACAGGGCCGAGAAATCCGACACTACCCGGCATATCGCAGAATTCACTTCCTTGGACGTGGAGATTGCCTTCGTCAAGTCGTCCGAAGATGTAATGGATTGCGCGCAAGAGCTCGTAAGAGATGCGATTGAACACGTGTCAGAGAATGCGAAAGATGAACTGGGACTGTTCAATGTTGAACTGGAAATCCCGGAGATACCGTTCAAGAGAATCACACATAAAGAATGCGTTGAGGTCCTGAAAGAAAAGGGGGAAGGTCTCACGCCAGAGGATGATCTGGATACAGTGGGCGAGAAACTGATTGGAGAGGTAATGAAAGAGAGACACGGAATCGACTTCTACTTCATCACAGAGTTCCCAACGGCGATCAAAGGAACGACCTTCTACGCAATGAGGAAAAGTGAGGATCCATCACTCACAGGATACTTCGATCTGGGTTACGGGGGCTTGGAGCTTGTTTCCGGAGGACAGAGGGAGCACAGGTATGATGTTCTGGTCAACCAGATGAAGGAGAACAATATGGACTTGGAAAGCTTCGATTTCTATCTCATAGCTTTCAGATATGGCATGCCCCCTCACGGGGGGTTCGGTCTGGGTATCGAGAGGTTCCTGCAGAAGATGCTGAATCTTTCGAATATTCGGGAATGTGTCTTGTTTCCGAGAGATAGGTCAAGGCTTGTTCCTTGATAGTGTTCTCATGGTCGAATGCGGCCCATTCCTTTTCGCGGTTCTGGAAGACTCTCCAGGGGGAATCCAGTGGCAATCCAAAACAACAAATAGTGTCTTCTGAAGTGTCTTTGAGATCCTTGCCCCAGAAGACTTCACGAATGCTCAGTTTCCTGCCTTAGTGTCCCTTTCCAACATGTGCCTGAAAAATACTCTGAAATCGTCTCTTATCTCCGTAATATGATTGTCCAGAGAATCCATTTTCGAAGCAAACCTACCATAAGAATCATCCATCTTGTCAAATCGCTGGTTCATGCTTTTGTGCATAGCGTCGATATTGGTTCCGACGCCTTTCACCTCACTCCTAACCCCTCTCACCTCACTCCTAACCCCTCTCGCCTCATTCCCTACGCCTTCCACTTTCTCCCCGACACTTTCCACTTTCTTGCCAACGCCCTCCACTTTCTCCCCGACGACTTCCACTTTCTTGCCAACGCCCTCCACTTTCTCGCCAACGCACTTCGTAATCTCTGCTAGATGCCTGAAGTATTTCCCTGCCGTCGCATACCCACGAAATGTCTCAAGCGCCGAATCGTCGGTTCTCACCTCGAATCTCTTGAACTCTCTCGTTGGCTTGGCGAAACGCTTCCTAACGCTTTTCACATTTACGAAATCATCATGGATTCTAATCTCCCGACAGAAGTTCTGAATAGCCTCTTTCTCCCCCTCGCACACGGCTTTCACTCTGCAATCGGCCAGGTTCTCCACATATCCGACAAGCTTCAGTTCCAGTGCTCTCTCCTGAATGAAGCCCCTGTAGCCAACCTCCTGCACGTCACCTCTGATCAGGATGGTTGCTCTCGTGTACATTCTTGCCGGAAATCGCCCAATCCGTATTTAAGGATGCGCTCTCGCAGGGCACCAGGCTCAACTATGGAAATCATTCTCATCCCAGAAAGAAGGTCATAATCGGAAGAATCAAGCAGCCCATCAAATGCACCCTTTTCACTCCAACGAGAGGAGGGATCAATCCAACGCATGTGGCAACCGCTCCGATCAGCAGTCCCAAAGGTCCTGCGAAGAGGAAGATCATTATGATCAGAAAGCACAGAACAGTGATCACCAACTTGTGGTACGGAATGTTGGAGAATTTCCTGGCAAACATCTTTCCCAGGACGAATGTCAACCAGAAGGCGACCACAGCAGCCAGAAGGACGGAGAAGAGCATCAGAGACATGGCGTAGGGCACGTTCTGGAAGGGCTCCCAAGGGACGATGTTGTCCCCTACCATGATTTGAACCGCCCTCATAGCACCGCTCCTGGCCTTTAGAATGACGAAGAGGGCCAATATAGTGAATATCCCCGTGGCGGTGTTCACTCCAGATATCGCGATCATGAACTCTTTGTTGCTTTCCTCCGGGTTTCCCCCTTTAGGTTCACCCCCTCCGAGGAGCTTCGCTATCACTGTAGCGGACGCACTGCTTATGCCTGGGAACCATCCAACAAAAGTTCCTGCGAGAGTTCCTGAGAATACTGCTCTCGTTTTTCTCCATCCTGCTATCTTGGGAGGGTCATCGTTAATCTGTTGGGTAGGAATCGTGGGCTTGTCCATCAATGATATCAACAGGGTAGAAATGCCGAACAATCCAGTGAAGAGAGGGAAGAAAGAGGCCATGCTCTTGTCCATCACAAGCTGAGGTATGGGATACCAGTTGTTCTGAGCGAATCCCGGGGTGCTCAAGATGACGTATCCCATAATGCCGGATAGGAAGAATACGCCCAAAGCTAGAGCTTTAGGAAGCAGATGACTTGACAGGGACATTCTCCCCTTGACTATTCCCAGAACCCTGACCTTTGCACCCACCTTCAGGGAGGTCTTCCCGTCCAGGAAAACCGTCACTTTGGATTCCTCTTGAGAGAGCTGGAAGGATCGTGGGTCCCCTTGCCTGGACACAGCACCATCCACGATGACGGCCTGATGTAAGTGTTTCTTCAGTTCATTGATCTCCACGGGCTGGATCCCTTCAAGTTCTTCAGCCTCTTCTTCCGACATCATCAAACCCTCAGGGACGTGGCATAAGAGATATGGTCTCCTCCTGGATGTCTTTGAATCTCCCCTCTCGGTGAGAATGAGCATCGTCACGACTATCAGCAAGATGTAGAAGATCACACCCACGAGCTTCTGATAAGCGTATAGCGGAGAACCCATCACCAACCTCAATGGAAGGATCATGGACAACGCCAGGAAGACGGACATCAAGCTGCCGAAGGCGGAGAGCTTCACAGCTTCGTAACCCAGGCCCTTGAGGAGAAGTCTGTGACCGGGAAGGATTGAGAGTGCCGTATCACCCTCCGGTGCGCCCAGAAAGACGGAGGGAATGAAGTCCAGGAAGGTGTGCGTGACGACATTTCCGATTATCAGCGTGGACACTATGAGAACTACCTCTTCCACCGTTGGATCCGCCCAACCGAAGAGGAGCATGGCCAGAGAGATCAGTGGACCTTGAATGGCGATGGCAGCCAGAGCCACGTTGTTTACGTGCAGACCGGGAATCAGCCCGGTCGCGATGCCGGCACATACTCCGATAAGTGTGAATACGGACGCGGCCAAAAGGAGGGTCAGCGGGTCCATGCCCGAAGGGAATCGTTGGGGTTTTTGATAACGCTTTGCAGATGCAATGTGCAATCGGACCAGTCCTGCACACCCCCGTCCTCAGGACAGCGCTAACCCTTGCCTATGTAAAGCGGAGTCGCCTCACCTAGCAACGATATATCATCTTCATTCATTTCCTTGATCTCAGGACCGACACAAAGACTTATATGTATATACGTTCCATATGTATTCAATACATTACGGATGTATTCACATGGCCAAAACATTGACGACCCGCGCACCCGATTCTCTAGCGAAGGAAATCGAAGCCCTGGCAAGGGAAGAGCATCTGGACAGATCCTCGCTCATAAGAAGGCTCCTGGCCGAGGCCGTGGAGGAAAAAAGAAAGAGGAAGGCGCTGAGGATCTACGCAGAAGGGAAAGCCTCCATCGGAAAGGCAGCTTCCATTGCGAGAATCTCCATATGGGATATGATGGAACTGATACGCCAGAGAGGCCTCCACATCGACTATGGCAGCGAGGAGCTTCTGGAAGACCTCGAACCTCTGCGGAGGAAGAAGGGTGCGCGCGGTAAGTGACGCAACGCCTCTCATATTCCTGGCCAAAATCGGCAGGTTGAACCTGCTGGAGGAGATATTCGAGACCGTACTGATCTCCGAGGAAGTGTTCTCTGAGGTCGTGGTGGAGGGAAAGGAGAAGGGACACCATGATGCTTACTTGGTGGAGGAATTCATTGAGAGAGGCTTCATTCTGATAAAGCAGGTAGCAATAGAAAAGCTGAGAGACATGCCCATCGGAAGGGGAGAGGTGGAGACCATCGAACTTGCCGTCGAAGAACGGATAGAGGACGTGTTGATGGACGAGGCGAAGGGCAGGCGAATCGCGAGACTCCACAATCTTCATCCAAAAGGAACTCTATGGGTTTTGACCAAAGCCTTCGAGGATGATATGCTCTCCAAGGAGGAGCTGAAGAATTGCATACAAGAACTGTTAAGATGTGGCTACAGGATAAGAGAAGACATCCTTGTCGAGATTCTTAGTGAATTGATGTAGACAAGAGTTCGTCCACTTCAATATCGATATATGATTTCCGAACCTCTGAGCGCGATCCCCACGGATGTGAATACGGACGCGGCTAGAAGGAGGGTCAGCGGGTCCATGCCCGACGGGAATTGCTGGGTCTTTTGATAACGCTTTGCAGGAGCATGAGGGACCTCATCGAGCTGGTGGAATACTTCAAAGCCTGCAACGTGGCCGTGAAGAGCGTCACCGAGCCTTTTGATTTGAACACTCCGATAGGAGAGTGCGTCTTCAACATGATGGGCAACTTCGCTCAGCTCGAGCACAAGACCATGATGGAAAGGATCAATCTAGGACTGAGAAGGAGGTGGGAGCAGGGTAAGTGGAAGGGGGGCGTCCCGCCCTTCGGTTACGATTACAACAAAGAGACGGAGAAGTTAGAGGTGAACGAGGAGGAGGCAAAGACCGTCAGGAAGATGTTCAGGCACTATCTCAGGGTGAAAAGCATTCGGATGGTCGCCAACTACCTGAACAGGAAGGGGACTCCGACCAGGAATGGAGGGAAGTGGATTGACAGCACGGTGGGGGTCATCCTCTCAAGGGAAACCTACAACGGGGTTCTGAAGATAGGAGATGTCGTCAGCAAGCTACCAGAGTTGAGAATAGTGGGCAAGCGAACGTTTGAGAAAGCTCAGGAAATCAGGAAAAAGAGGAGAACCTTCAGACCCCGGAGAAAACATGAGGAACCTTTGATGGAGGGTGGGGTTTTCTGTCACAACTGCGGCACTGTGCTATTTGGGGAGATGAGATACTGTCCGGAGTGCGGGACTAAGCAGATGAGGTCGGGAATCCAATGCGTCAACGAGCAAGCGGTTCCGTAGAAAGAAGGAGTGAATATTTCTGTATCGTTCCGCTCGCAGGTATCCATTTATACCGCGCTTTTCGTGATAAGAATGAAAAAAAATATCGATGGTTCTAATACCCTCTGTTACTTAGACCATTCGTATCGACTATCGTGGGGATTCTTGCATATTCCGCCATCGTTACTGTAATCGCTGTTATCGCCGGTGATATAATTAGTGGTACAATATTACCGTAAGGATGTGTGACGTAATGAGTAACGCTGAAGTTCTCAGCCCCCAAAAAGGTCATTATGTAGACTTGGGAGCTTTCGTCCTATTCCTTTTCATTATCGTAGTTCTGTCAGCTTATATGGCTTATGACGTTGTCTTCCAGAACGGTGACGAAGCACGAATCATCTTCGGCGCATTTGTGGTCATCATCATTCCACTCGTGATACTCTATTTCAAGCCAGGCAGATATGTGGTCATTGACCCTGAGAAGGGAATTTCCCGTCCAACTAGGATAAGAAGGTCGGTCCCCAATCTTATTCCTCTCAGTGACATTAGAAGCTACTCGAAAGTCTTCTCGCTGGGGGCGCATGAGGAGGTCATTGGGGTAACTATCTACACAAAAAAAGGAAGAAAGGTTTACTATTCAGACAGACGGACGCCTGGTTGCGTGACCAAGATACTGGAGTTGCTTCATGAGAGACATATAGGGGAGGAAGCCTCAGAGAAGAAACAGTTTGGGTAGTTCATCGTTGACGTCCTCAGGTTAGGATTTAGTAAGTAAAGGGGATATCTTTGCTGTACAATTGTCCTATTGTATACATTGGCATCTTGTGCAAAGCAGGGGCTGAGTTGATGGGAGGCTAAACAAGACATGAATATGGACAAAGGCAAAGTCCTCTTCGACGAAAGAGATAGCGAGGTATTGCGGTGGAATTGGAGGATATCGGCCTACGTGGTGAGGATGCTCTCGATCCTCCTCTGGGTTCCTTTCTTCCTCTTCTTGTTGAATGTGTTGGACATTGTCCCTCTTGGGGAACGCCCAGATTGGTTCTGGATCGTAATGGCATCAATCCTCCTCTTTATGGGGATTGTAGTTTTCGTCGCAACGTTCCAGCGTCCCTACATCCTAATGTTCGAAAACGGCGTGGAATTGCACCTCGGTTTCCTATCGAAGGCGGAATTCTTCCCGTTCGACTCGATTCTTAAGTTGCACACGAAGGTTCTTGACAAGAGAGGAAATCCAACGGACTATATGCTGTTGGAAGTGAAGGGGATAAACAAGACAAGATATGTTCTTCTGGATGATGACTTCTTTGAGGACAAGGACGGGTTTCTAAGACTGGTCGAGAGGAACATCTCAATCGAGAGAAAGCCGGTTGAGCGGCCTTACCCGTGGAAAAAGTGAGTCTGTCTCAGTGGGGGCTTGACGAGGGGGCCCCTCTCCTAGTTTTGGATGCACTTGTGTTCGTGCTGACAGTAATCGCATTAATAATTCTCCTGGGCAATCATTGGGTCAAGCTGCAGACAAGCCGTTTCTACAATGGTCTGGTTGAGTTCTTTGGTTCAATCTCCAGCGGTGTTGAAGAAGTGCTAACATGGATCGCAGCAACCTCCACCTTTATTAGCATAGGGATTCATGTGGCTAACGGCGATTACTAAGTATGGGAGACATTATGGAGACTAGGTTCCCGCCTCCACGAACCGTCAAGTACTTCATATTCATATTGCTAATTTTCTTCTCTGCAGGGGTGGGGTTTCTTTGGGGCCTTGTTGGATTGGGAGTATATCATCTTGGTTCAGGTAACATCCCCTCGGATCTCGAATGGTGGTTCTATTTCGTGATGCTTATCGTCATTGCCCTTGTTCTGACCTTTATGATAAAGGGGGCGTGGCAGAGAGCGTGGAGAGCTTCCAAAGGAGTCGACATTCGATAGCGTAACATCGCGATTTATGGAGAGGACATTGACTGGTCAGACATTAAAGAGATACGTGTAGACCCAAACGAGGAGTATGTTTCTGTAGTGCTGTCAAAACCCATTGACGAACAGACAATAATAGATGTACGCAAGGCGGATATTACTCCTATTCAACTTTTTCTTCAACGAGTGCAAGAGTTGGGTGTTGTTGTCAGAGATGAGTCGTTGAATGAGTAGATGCTTTTATGAGTTTTCGAGGCATGTGAGGCTGCATTCACTATGTACAAACAGAAGATTGCTCGTATTCAAAACCCCAGAAGCTCCAGAACAACGATGTATTCCTTCGCAATCGCAGTGCCATGTTCAATTGCCATCTTCCTTGTCACATTCGTCCTTGGAGACAACCTGCTGATTTCCACGGTACTTTCTTTAATGCCTTATCTATTGGTGGTCCTCGGATATCTGGGGGATTTGAGAAACCCAATCGAGGTTTGTATCAGTCCTGAGAGCATACAGTTTGTCCACAGGAGCGGGAAGAAAGAAGATGTTTCTTGGAAGAACGTCGTTTCGCTGAAACCTGTACCCCTTGATACGGGTTTCTACAACCTCATTTATCTCAGAGAAAACGGAAAGAAATCGTTTCATGTTCTGTCTGAAGAACCAGCCGAAAAAGTCAGACTGCTGTGGATCGAACTGTATCCGGATGCGAAGGATTTGGGGAGCGAACCGAAACTGAAATGACTACGCATTCGACTACCCCAGCACCCCTCCACAAAGAAGAGGCCGTTCACACCAATCTTTTTCCAAAGAGTATCCTCAACCATTCTTCTCAATGGGGTCAACAATCTCCGACACCGCGGACACTGAAGTGTTTTCCGCATTCCTGGCACACGTATTTGAACGAAAAGACACCCGATTTGAGCAGATTCTCCCCATTTCCACGAACGTGTTCCCCGTTGCAGTGAGGACAGGGTGGCTTTGGCACTTTCCACTCCTCAGGGTAGATCTGAAACCATCGATTGCAGAATCGACAGTAGTATCTCTGAATGCTCTTTTGATATTTGAGAGTTGGACGGTCATAATGGGTGGAGTACTTGCACCAGTGTTGCTTGGAGAGCCAGTGGGCAAGATTCTCCTATCGGTTGGCTTCTCAATGTTCACTTTTCTGTTTGCATTGTTTGCCTTGCACTCATCCTACAACGCGGGGCTTTGTTCAATAGGCATGGCCTTTGCAGTGATGGCGATTTCCATAACCCTTGTAGCTATTGCATCTGTTGCCGTGATGTGTGTTCCCCCCCTCACAAGAGGAGTCTTTATAGCATTCCTCGCCCTTTTTCTCTTCGTGGATTCCCTAGTTCTGATGTGCCTGCTTGGATACATCAGCAAGAATGTTGAATAGGGCTTGGTGATTCAACTGAACGAAGATGACAATCTTCAATGGCTGACAAACAGGGTGCCTCGGATATATCTCGGGTCGTTGGTCGCAGCGGTTCTTATGGGATTGGCAGTCACGGCAGTCTTCTTTCCTTTTGCACCCCTTTGGGCCGTCTTGGGAGCCTTCGCAATCATGATTCTCGGATTCTTCGGCGCTCTTTGGAATCAACTTATATTCAAAGTGGGTATCTCAAACGAGGGTATTGTTCTTAGGAGGATTCTGGGAAAGCGAGGAATTAGAAAGTCAGAAGTGGTGAGCTTCGAAATAGATCCTCCTGTTGCTGGATCTGGTTCTAAAAAACCATGGTATATGGAGTATCATCGACTGACACTGCATCTCACTCGGAATAGGGAGATGATATTAGCCAATATCGAAGGGCATATACTGGCCAAGATTGAAGAGGTTCTTCTGAGAAACGAGCAATCTGAGTTCTAGATTGCAACAGCTGGCACCATAGATGAGCAGAGCGAGACTGTGAAGAATCGAAAGGCCCTGATTTGGCAGACCAACAGAAGTTCATGGGGGGTGATATTGGGAATCTCGATTGGAATAACTGTTGGCTTCTCTCTTTGGCTATTGTTCCTTCCTCTGCCTCCAGCTTGGGCATGTATGGTCAGTTTCCTATTTGGTGCCATCGTGTTGGTTCCTGGGCTTGCCCGCATCCTCGTATTTCGAGTTGGTATAGATGACGAAATAGCGGTCTTCCAGACGATTGGGAAATCAACTACGGACTGGACCCGTTGAACAACGGTTCAGAGAAGTATGTTCTGAAGGCGAACTACGACTACGAGACATTCACCGAGGCCAGCGTGGATGACGGACCGGATGGGGACCCGGACGGTGACGATGTTGAGAATTCGGTTGAACTCACATGGGAGACTTCCCCAACAAATGCGGACTCAGACGGGGACGGACTGATAGATGGCAATTCCAAAGTTAAGTCAAGGAGCAGCTGGGAATTCAAGATATGGGAGGCCCAGGGCATTCCCTACAAACGATTGTCTGGTTACTCGGTAGAGTTCCTTGGCGAGTCCGAATACTCCACCGACCCCCTCGACCCTGACAGTGACGGTGACGGTACAACGGACGGCCAGGAAGTGTACGGATACAACGTGATGATAACCTGGTACGAAGGGGACGACCTCAAATCCAAGAACAAAACGATATACGGACATCCGAAGGTCAACTACACGGAACCGGACGGCGTGACCCTTCTCGACATAGACGAGGACGGAATAACGGACGTAGACGAGATGGACCCGGTGAATTCTTCGACACCATCGATTCTGGATTACGTAGCCATCTACGGAGACAACCAATCCATGATGGACAGCCAGTTCAACCCCTTCATAAGGGAGAACAGCCCGCCGGTAATACTCAACGTGAAGATAAAGAAGCACGAAGACTGGGGACTCTGCTTCGCCCTCTTCGTTCCCTACCCATGCCTCAAGAGGGCATGGACGGACGTCAACGTGGAAGCCATAGACGTGGCGCAGTTCACGGTAACGATAAAACTGAACGACGACAGCAGAAGGTCGGTAACCTTAACAGGAAAAGGGCACGAGTGGTTCCAGGCCAAGCTTGACCTGGACGTGTGGGACGTTCTGGTAAGATACAAAGTGACAGTATCGATGGTGGACTTCGCGGGGAACAAACTGGACCCAGCGTACACGGAGGAAGTGGACGGCTTTTTCGGAGGAGTGCTGAGGTTCCTGGAGGCGCTGTGGGACTTCCTTGTCAGTCTTGCTAGTATGATTGCGGATGCGGTGATGGCGGCTTTGAGTTTCATTATCGACATAATCTTGACAGTAGTCCAAGTAATCGTCCACGCTGTGTTGGAACCAATTATTCAGGCTGTCAGCGATTGGGTCAATGGAGTCGTATCGGCAATTGAAATTGCATTCGAGGAGTTGCCCAAACTGGCACAGAAGGGTTCGGCGGAGGCGCTAAAGGTCATATTGGATGCGATTTATGGCGGAAATTTCTTCAATTTCTTACTGGCACTCATGATAGGTCTCTCTGTCGCAGGTTCGGTTCTAACAGTGCTAAGTATGGGGATGGTAGGAGTTGCCGCAACACTGTCGGAAAAACTCATTACCTATGTGATGGCTGCCATAGTTGGCATACTGACAGGGAGTCTAGTACTTGCGGTTATGGCTATAGTTGGCACCTTCTTTAGCAGCGTTCCTGAGAGTGACCCTTTCTGGAGCGAAAGCAGAGGTCTGTCCCTTCTTGCCCTAACCAAGGCTGGTCTGAGCCATTACACCAAGACAAGGTTCGACCGAGCAACAGGAGACGTCAGAGGACTGGCAAGAGCAATAATAGGAATGCTAGTGGGTTTTGCTGCCTTGGGTTTGTCGCAAGTGAGTCCTGAATGGGCATTGGCTCTGTCGGCCTTTGGCCTATTCCTTGCTGTGTGGGGGCTCGTTGAGACGAGTAGAAAGAGCATAAGGGATTACAATCCACTAGATCCCTTTAAGAACACTGAGGAGATATTTGCTGGTATATGCGTTGGATCCGCTTTCGCTTCGTTTGGGAAGAACGCATATGACTATTTCCACTAGTGGGTGATGGACATCGGCGAGAAAGGCGCACTCATATACTGTGATAAGGTCGCTGAGGAGAAGGCTGTGACTGAAGGGAAGCGAGAAATGCGGTTCAATCTGATATCCAGCATGCTTAGTATGTTTGTGTCTCTTTCACTCATCATTGCGTTGGTGGTTCTTTGGCTAGTTGGATATGCTTCAATGTTGAACACGGTTATCATCCTCATACTCATTGCTATAATCTCTATCTTTGGCATCGGCGATTACATCGACCTCAAGAGGCCAGATACGACAAACAGGGTCAGGGTGTATGAGAATTGTCTATCATTCCCCACTCGTAGGAACGTACTCCATCCTCTCGTGGAGAAAAGTGTCAGTTTCAAGGATATTGAGAGTATTTACCTGAACACCAGGAGAAACTTGGACTATATCACGGTGCTGTGCCGAGATGGCAGAAGAATCCCAATCGGCAAGGTTTTCATCTCAGATTTGAACACGCTTGAGAAAGTCCTGGAAGACAGAGTAAAGGTAGTCAGAAACGTGGACATGGAAGCGTGAACAGTTGCAAGCAAGTGAACCACTCACCCAAGGAGCTGTAGGAGACCATCTGTGGAAGACCGAGATGTGATAGTCTGGCTGGTCAATAGAACCCCTTGGGCTATTTC
>SOIM01000029.1 GCA_004377185.1 Methanomassiliicoccales archaeon
CAATCGAGTATCATCGAACCCAATTTCATCACAGACTATTTTTGGGATGTCGCTGACACAGTCAATAGGTGCTGAAGCTAGCCAAGGGCCTTCACCTCATAGGGTATTGGGTCCTCAAGCTTGCTGTTTTCCGATTCCAGTCTCGTGACGACGGTCGGGATCTCATCCCGGGAGGCCATTATCAGGACGTTTAGACCCAAAAGAGATGCTTCGACAGAGGATGCCAGAGGTGCAAAATCAAAATCCACCTTCATGTCCAGAGCACGGGCCAGCGAACTTGAGACCGCGTCCGTGACCGCAAGCTTGCCGAATTCAATCCCTTTCAGGGACTTCCTTACTTCTTCGAGAGAGATTGCCCGGGTCCCACCCTCCTGGGCAGAGGGAAGTTGAAGAACGGTTATCTTACCTGGCCTGAGAGAAACCATCCCAGTGAGGTCCCTTACCGCCACGTCCTCCCCCTTCCTTGCGTCGAACATTGCATACCCCGTTGACGGGGATTCCTTTCCTGAGTACGCTACCAGTGTGCCGTCCTCCATGAACAGCCCGACCTCGTCATCCTTCTCTATATCGTCCCCAGCGATGGCTCCGCAAACGTCCACGATCTCCAATTGCTTCATTGAGGTTTCCACGAAATCCTTTAGTTCAACCATCCGTTCCTGCAGAAGGTCCACTCCTTTCTTGGTGGCTCGGTATTCTCCTCCGATCTTCTTCACAAGACCCTCATTTCTCATTGTTCTGATATATTCCGAGGTCCCCTGGACAGTGATTCCGATCTTCGAGGATATCGAGAGAAGGTTCTTGGGTGTGTTTTCCACGATTTCAAGGAGTATCAATACCTTGGTCGATTCTCTCAGGTCACGTAGCATCCTCATGCCGCTTGCCTCACAAAGGGGTTTGATTGGGAAGGTTTAAGTATATACAAATGCATTTTATTATATTAAAGTATGGTTGAGAAATGAGTAAAGTGCACTGTACCTGCCCTCAAAGAGGAGGGGGATAATGGAAAACATGAGAATACTGAAAACAACCATCGTTCTGGGAATTGGATTCCTGTTGATGTTTTCTTTCCAGCCAATGGCAGGAAATGATTCGGCAGAGAACGCTACCGTCCTCTTCGATCTGGGCAATGGGGAGTACTATTGGGCGGAGCTTGAGATAGGAGAGAACAGAACGGCCGTGAGCCTGACAGAAAGGGCAGCCGATATGCTCGGTCTGGACATCGAGGTTGAATGGTCAGAGTGGGGAGCTTTGGTGGCTGGCATCGGTGATGTCGAATGTCCGGTAACCGGCTATTGGCAGTTCCTTGATTGGGACGATGAGAACAAGACGTGGCTCATGTCAATGGTGGGTACAAGCTACTACATGTTGGAAGACGGTGATGTCATTGCATATTACTGCGATCCGAACTTCCTGGATTCCTTCAGCCCCCTTCCCGTGCCAACGCCTGACCGCAGGTATCCGAGCACAATGTTCAGGAACACACTGGAGAATGTGGGAACTGTTTCAGGGTCGGCTCCTTCAAGTGCAGGTCTGAAATGGGACTACGATACGGGAGAGATCGAGATTGATTCCTCTGCAGCAGTCGGATGGGGAAAGGTTTTCATCACAGGATTCCGTGGATTCTACGTTTTGGATCAAGAGACTGGAACCCTTCTCTGGGAGAACACCAGCATAACCGGGCAATCATCCCCCACACTGTATGACGGAACGGTGCTGATGGGTGGTGCTGATGGGAAACTGTACTGTCTCGACGCGGATACAGGGGAAGTGTTGTGGAGTACACTGCTTGAGCCTAGAACCCACCGTCAATCAATTACTTCCTCCCCAAAGGTGTGGAACAATACCGTGTTCATTGGAACCCTCAACGAAGCCGGAGGTAATGCTTCGGTTTATGCACTCTACCTAGAGAATGGTTCTGTGAAGTGGGAATATGAGAGAGTTTCAGTGTACCACTCGTCTCCTGCGATCTCAGATGGAGTTCTCTTCATAGGCATGGCCGGTTTGGCAGTGGACCATGGAGCAACCTTCGATCCTTTCCACGGGCTGGTGGCTCTGGACGCGCTTGACGGTAGCCGGTTGTGGGAGTTGGAGACGCATGGGCCGGTACTCTCATCCCCCACGGTTCATGAAGGAAATGTGTATTTCACAAGCAAGGATGGATATCTCTATTCGATGAAGACAAGTGATGGGGTCAACTGGGCGGTACCAATCCAGGAAAGCACATCTTCCCCTGCCATCTCCGATGACAAGCTGTATGTCGGAACAGGCGTGAATTGGAACGAGGGGGGGAAGCTTCTGGCATATGACCTGGACGGGAACTTCTTGTGGGATTATGATGTCCCTGGCCCTGTTCAATCATCACCCACAGTTGCAGATGGCAAGGTCTACTTCGCCACGAACGAGCTGAGTGGGAAGATATACTGTCTGAACGCATCAAACGGCGACCTCATCTGGAGCTACCAACCTTCGCCAGCGAATTACATTCTGTCTTCGCCAGTAATCGCTGATGGACAGCTGTTCATAGGGTCTGACAACGGTCACATATATTCCTTCGCCAATCAAGAAGTCGGCGCAACCACACAACTGGGCGGGATCACTATCGGTCTGGAGGTTGTCGTCGCGATCGTAATCGCGGTCGCCGTGGTCATTCTCCTTGCTGTTCTCTGGAGGAGGAAGAAGTGAAACTTGGTGAAATGAGGGAAAGGTACCAGGCAATTCTGTTTGGATCGATCGTGGTCATCGGAGTGATAGGTCTGGCCTTCGCAGGGAATTACATCATAGGCGAACCCGTGAAGCCAAATGAGGTAGAGAACCTTCAAATCAGCATCGTGGGTGAAGACTGGTCAATAGACTGTACCATGGTAACCACCGCGAACAACACGGTGTATCGGTTGCTCTTGGAATGTTCGGAAATGTATGGCTTCGAGGTCGAGGGCACCATCTGGCAACCCTATGACGCAGTTTTCGTGGATTCGATCAACGGACTGGAGAATGGCGAAGGGAATTGGTGGCAGTACTACGTCAACGGCAAGTACGGTGAGATATCCTCAGACCGCAAGGAGTTGTTCGATGGAGATCGTGTGGAGTGGAGATGCGAACCGCCCAGGACATGAGGAGAGGTTGCCAGGATGAGGAAATTGCCGGACATCAGGATGAAGAACTTCGACAAGATAGCGTTCGCGCTGGCCCTCATTCTCGTGGGAGTGGTGGGAAGGGTCCTGCTCTACAAGTACTCGAATTTTGAGACTGTCCTGGTGGTTTCGCTGCTCGCAGGCACTCTGTTGGGGAAGATCTACGCGTTGATCGTACCCATTGCCACAATGGCGATATCGGACGCGGCCATCTACCTCCTCGGATTCGGACACACTTTTGGTCTAGGAGCCATCATCGGGATCACGATTTTCACTTGGACGGGTTATCTGTTCGTAAGTCTCATAGGTACCAGGCTGAAGGGCAGAGTGATATGCGTCACAAAATCGATAGCCCTGGTCACGGGCGTTGGGTTGATCGCCACCGTCATCTTCGATGTTTGGACAACCATAGGTTTCTGGTTCTTCACCCTTCCTCATACTTTCGGAGGTCTGAGTTTCGCTTTCGTCCAGCTCGCACCGTTCGCCGTCTTCCACCTGATGAGCTCATTGATGTTCATTCCCCTGGTTGGAACTATCTTCATCTACGTCCATGAGCATGGCATACCCACCCTCAACATCTCCCCAATCGCTAGAAAATCGGATGACGACAGGGACTCTACAGAAGCTTGTCAAGCCTAGACTTCATCTTCTCGAACTGTGCCTTCCTCTCCTCCAACCGTGATTCCTTCCCCTCGATGCTCCTCTTTTTCTTCTGCAGGTTCTTCTCCTTGGTCTTGAAGGACATCTCCTTCTCCTTGAATCCCTTCTCGGACTGGGCAAGCTTCTTGGTCTTGTTCCTCAGCTCGCGTCTCAGCTCGTCCAGATCTTCCTTTTCCTTGCTGAGGGCATTCCGCTCCTTCTTCAACAAAGCCTGCACCACGGCTTCCACATTCTCCTGCTTCTCGTCCGCCTTCTTCATCTCCCCATCAAGCTGCTTCCACAGCGTAGAAATCTCATCCTTCTCTTTGGAAAGACCATTCTCCCCTTCCTTCAGCTCCTTTTCCGTCTCTTTCAGTTGCTTTTCCTTCCTGGCCAGCGAGGATTCGTATTCGTAAAGGGTCCTCTCCTTCCTTTCCAGGTCCTCCTTCTCCTTCAGTTTCTTCTCCAGCTCCGCTCTCTGCTCCTGCAGTTGCTGGTTGGCCATGTTCAGTTTTCGAAGGACCTCTTCGTTCTTCTTCTCGACCTGCTTCTGACCGTACTTGATGAGGGACATGGCCCTTTCCTTCATCTCTGTGAGCCCTGCCTCCATGTCCTCGAGCTCGGCCTTCTTCCTCTCCCTGATCTCCATCTCCTCGTTCAGTAGTAGATTGACCTTCTCCAGCTCGATCTTCCTCTTCGCGAGGTTCTCCTCCTCGCTCTCGACCGACTTCAACCTTCTTGGGAGATCTTCCTTCAGGTCCTCCATCTCCTTTTCCCTGCGCGCAAGTTCTTCCGCCTTCCCATCCAACTTGGCCTCTCTGGCCTCGAGCTCGGACCGGATGATGCCGATTTCCTCTTCCCTCTTGCCCAATGCATCCGCTCTCTTTGTCACCTCGGCCATGGCTGAAGTATGCTGCCCTTCCTTCTCCTCCAGAGCCTTGTTTCCCTCCTCCAGTTCTTTCATCTTGATATTCAGTTCCGTCTCCTTCCGGGACACCACGTCCTCAGCGCCTTTTACTTCCTTGAGACGTTCTCTGATCTCGTCCTCCCTCTCCCCCAGCCTGACTTCCTTTCTCTCCATCTTCTTGGATTCACGACTGAGCTGTTTCCACGTTTCGTCCAGCTTGGCTCTCTCTTCAGTAAGTGCAAGTCCTTCTTCTCTCATCTTGGCCTCTTTCTTGTCTATCGTCTTCTCTCTAGCATCGAATGTGCTCTTTATTGACCTGATTTCCTTTTCCTCTTCCTTGATATCCCTTTCTCTCTCCAATAGCTCGGCCCATCTGGCCTCGAAGTAATCTGACCTTTCCTTGAGGGATTCTTCATTCTCTTCGACTTTCAGCAATCTTCCCGAGATCTCCTCGTCCAAGCTGTCCAATGATTCTTGTTTCTCCTGCGATTTGCCCTCCAGCATCTTGACGCGTTTCATCTTGCTATCCAATTCGGTCCGTTCTTTCTCAAATTGCTCGTTCCTGGCTTTCACTTCGTTCTCGCGGTCCTGGACTCCGCTCTCCCTTTCTTTCATCTCCTTCTGGAAGCCCTTGGTTCTTCCGTCAAGGAGCTTCGTCTGTTCTTCGAGTTCCTCTTTGCCTCGGTCGAGCCTCACCTTCTCCCTATCGAGTTTCTCACCTTTTCTCAGAATGTCCAGTCCGCTCTTGCCCAGCTCTTCTTCCTTTTCATCCAGAGCTGCCTGCCTTTCTCTCAGGACGGACATCTCCTTCTTGATGGTGTCCCGCTCTTCATCAATGGTCATTCTCAGCTTTTCGAGCCTTCCCTTTTCCTCGGAGAGTTTGCTTTCCAGCTCATCGAGCTTCAGTTCCTCCTCTTGGTTCTTTCTTTCAAACTCATACAATTCTGCCGATTTCTTCTCCAGTTCGTCCCGTTCAGCAGACAGTCCAGTCTCTTCGGCATCAAGGTCTCCTTCTCTTCTCAGAAGCCTGTCTTCCCTGTACAAGAGTTCATCCTTACCAGCTTTGAGGTCGATTTCAGAATCGTTGAGTATCTGTGTTTCTTCCTGCAGCCTGGCATTCGCCCTTTCAATCCTCTTTGCCTCCCTGAGAAGCTCCTTTTCCTTGGCGGAAGCTTCCTTCTCTCTGACTGATAGCTCCTCTTCTTTCTTCTGGAGCCTGTCCAAAGCCTTCTTCGCCCGTTTCTCCTCCTTCTGCAGGCTGATCCTCTTCACTCTTATCTTCTTGTCCTGTGTTTCCAGCTCTTCCCAGCGCCTAAGCGTGTCCGCCTCCCTGTGGCCCATCTCCTCCTCTGTCAGGGTGATTCCTTTCCTGAGGTTCTCAATCTCGCCACGCCTTTTCTCGAGCTCCTTCTCGTGACCGTCAAGTTCTTTCTCCCTTTGGTCCAGGAAGTCTTTCCTATCATTTGCATCCTCTTTGATTTCCTCCTCCTTCTCCAACAATCCCTTCTCGTGAGATTCAATCTCGGAGAGCTTCTTGTTCAGCTCCTCCTCCTTGATGAATATGGACTGTTCCAGTTCGTCCACGCTCTTCGATTTCGTGTCCAATGTCTTCTTCTGCTTTGAGAATGAGGTCTTTTTCTTCTCGTACGCTTGCTCTTCCTTCTCCAACTTGTTTCGCTCTTTCTGGATGGCTTTGGTTTCCTTCTCGTACCTGGTCTCATTGTCCTGATACTTCTTCTTCCACTCTTTCAGGTCGGATGTCAACTTCGTGACTCTGTTTTTCAGCCTGTTCGTTTCTTTGTCTGCCTTCGTGAGCAGCTTCCTGGTCTCATCCAAATCTCCAGAAATCTCCTGTGACTCGGCCAGGCCAGCCTCTTTCTCAAAGAGCTCTCTCTCATTTCTCTGCAATTCGCTTCGGAGGCCAGCTATCTCGTTTTCCATCTCCAGAAGTCGCTGTTTGTTCTCTTCATAGTCGCTCAGAGTCTCCTCCCTCTCCTGAAGGGTCCTCTTGAGTTCCTGGATTTCGTTCTGGTAGTGGGCCAACTGGTCGGACTGGCCCGATACCGCTTCCTTTTCCTTCTCGTACTCTCCAATCTTCCCTTCGAGTTCCGCGATTTTCTTTCCCCTTTCCTCAAGTTGGGTTTGTAGATCGCTTGCCTTCCCCTCCAGTTCCCCGATTATCTTCAATTCAGCATCCTTGTCCTCAACATCCTTGTCCCTTTTCTTCAGCTCTTCCATCTTCTGCTTGATCTCATCGTCCTTTTTCCTGACCGCTTCTTCCAGTTCTCTGATGCGGTCCACCATTTCCTTTGCTTTTCCTAGCTCTTGATCCTTCTCCTTGACCATCTTCTCTTTTGATTCCGCCTCCTTGTCCTTTTCCTTTAGCTCTTCATCCCTTTTCTTGATTTCATCCTCGAGCTTGCCAATCTGATCCTGCAACTCCTCCATCTGCTTCAGCTCTGAATCCTTCTCCTCTGTGATCTTGACTCTCTCGGAGAGCTCTTTGTCCTTCTTCTCGATCTCCTTCTTGAGGTCCTCGATGGTCTTTTCCTGGGCCCCTGCCTTCTCGAGCCCTTTGTCCTTTTGCTGTAGTTCCTCCTCCAGCTTGCCAATCTGATTCTGCAATTCCTCGGACTGTTTCAGTTCTGAATCCTTCTCCTTTGCGAGCTTGTCCTTGTCCGAGAGCTCTTTTTCTTTCTCTTTGAGCTGCCCTTGTAGGTCCTTGACCTGTTCCTCCAGTTCCCCCAGTCTAGCCAGATCCTTCTCTGTCTTCTTCAATTCCTTATTTCTTTCGGACACCAGATTCTTGGCCTTTTCCAACTCAACCTCAAGGAAAGTTGCTTTCTCTTCCAGATCCTGCACTTGTTCTGACCCTAATCTTGCTTCCTTGACCTGTTCCTCCAGTTCCCCCAGTCTAGCCAGATCCTTCTCTGTCTTCTTCAATTCCTTATTTCTTTCGGACACCAGATTCTTGGCCTTTTCCAACTCAACCTCAAGGAAAGACGCTTTCTCTTCCAGATCCTGCACTTGTTCTGACCCTGATCTTGCTTCTTTGACCTCTTCCTTGGCCTTGACTGCTTCCTCCTCCTTCTCCTTAACTTCTTTCTTGAGTGACTCCAGCTCTCCCTCTAGTTCCTCACTTCGCTTCAATCCTTCAGTGGCCTTCTGAAGTTCTTTGTCCTTCTCCTCAAGCTTCTGCTCTAAGCCAGATAGCTTCCCCAGGGCCTCCTCTAGCTCCCTTGTCTTGTTCGCCAGTTCTTCGCTCCCCACTGGTTGGATTGGGGCAGCGTGATCTTCAACCGCTGCAACATCTCCCTCTTTGGGAATGTCCGATGCAGCCGACTCGGCTATCTTCTTTGCCTTGTCTCTCAGACCCATATAATCACAGCTCGTAGAACTCCAGTATCTTCTCGTACAATCTGAAATCCTCGGAATCCGCGAATCTCTTGATTTCTTCGTCAGGCAGTTTCTCCAACAGACCATCGAGGATCTTCAGAATCTTCTTCACATCCCTTGTGTTCCCGGCCAGTGACTGGTTGACCTCCTTGAGCTTCTCCCTTTCCCCAGTCACCTTCTCCAGTTCCCCTTCCAATTCGGTTATCTTGAGATTGAGCTCTTTCTCCTTTTCAATCAGCTCGGCAGATGCTTGGCCGTCCACGACGACATTGGCCTCGACTCCTCCCTCCTTCCCTGGCCAACCCTTCTGGGTGGGAACAGTAGACTCTCCCATGAACTTCTTCTTCATCATGTCCAGCTCTTCTTTCCTCAGGGCCCTCAGTTTGTCCTTGAGCTCCCTTTCCTGATTAGCAAGAGCCAATTCCCTCTGTTCCATTTCCCTGATCTTCGCCTGCAGAGCCATTTCCTTGGACTTGAGCTCCGTTTCCCTGGACCTGAGACTGTTCCTTTCGTTGTCCCTCTTTTCGATCTCCTCTTCAAAGGATTGCAACCGGACTTTAAGTGCTTCCTGCTTCTTCTCGAGCTCCGTCTCCTGGAGGGCCAGAAGATTCCTGTAGATGCGTTCCATCTCCGCGATACCTTCCTCGGTGCGGACGATCTCCTCCTTCTCCTCCAATACCTCCGTTATCTGCTCCTCAAGCTCTGCTCTCTCTTCGCTGTCCGCTCCGGAACCGCTCTCTTCAACTACTGCAAGTCTTTCCCTCGCCCTTTCCAGCAGGGCGTTTATCTTTGCCAGTCTCTTCCTCCGGGACCTGATGACCTTTTCAAATGGCTCTGAAAGCTCCCAAAGGCTCTGCCTTCTCCTCTCTGCCTCTTTCATATCGCTTTGTTCAGGCTTTCCCTCTGGGGCTTCTTCCTCGGGTTCATCCTCGGCATCTGGCTCTGCTGGCTTGGGAGGTTCTTCCTCCTTGGGACTGGTCTCTGCTGGCTGAGAGGGCTCCACCCTCTGGGGCTTCATCATCTTCCCGCACTTCATACAAGAAATCGAACCGATTAGGTTCGGGGCTCCGCAGGACGGGCAATGGCTGGCATCCCTCTCTTCATCGAAGGCCTTGCCACAGCTGGGACAGTTGACCGCGACTCCATCGACCGGGGAATCACAGTTGGAGCAATAGGATGTGCCGTCTTCGGTACGGAACCTGGGTATGGCCATTGCGTATCCTCTTGGGGATTCATTCATACTTGTCGTAACACACGATCTGTGAGAGATGTTTTCTTCCGGAAGGTTCCGGCATCTCATCGGGATAGCCCAACGGGGTCAGTGCAACCACCCGCACATCGGGCGGAATATTCAGAATGGATTTTACCCTCTCCTCGCTGAAGGCCGTGACCCAACACGTCCCCAACCCCTCGCTGGTCGCTTCCAATGCGGCTTGTGTGAGAGCGATGGAAACATCGACCGAAACAGGGTCCACATATCCTCCGACAATCGTTCCAGCTTCGTCCGGAACACCGCAGGCGGCAATGATTACGGGCGCCTCTGCGATCCAAGTCTGGTTGTTGCAGGCACTTGCCAGCTCCCGCTTTGCATCCTCGTCCCTGACGACCACAAATCTCCATGGCTGCATATTCTCGGCAGAGGGTGCCAGCCTGGCAGCGTTCAAGACATTCTGTAGTGTCTCATCGGGAATCGGCGTAGATTTGTACCTACGAACACTGCGTCTGGCTCTTATGGCCTCTGCGACATCCATCGCACCACGCGTTCAAATCTTGAGATTCTGATATTAAACTTTCTGTCCAATTGTTATCAAAGATAATTATCAAAGTCACTGCGACGCGTGGACTGGACACGGGCAAAACAACTTTTAAATGAAAAGACTTCTATCTCTCCGAGGCGGGCCCGTAGCTTAGCCTGGTGGAGCGCCCGGCTGATAACCGGGAGGTCGAGAGTCCAAATCTCTCCGGGCCCATTTCACCCTGACAAGGAGGACTGTTATCCGCCTGGGTGAAATACAAAGGTTAAATATCCTGCAAATCGTGGAGTATGATACCATGTCCGAAGAAAACGACCCCGAACTGGAACGCATCCGTGAAGAGAAACTGAAGCAGCTCCAGGAGAGCGCATCTGGTCCTGGCCAGTCTGGAGATTGGCCCTCCGAACCTGTCCCGGTGACTGATTCTGATTTCGACAATTTTGTAAACCACTACTCGGTCGCGGCGATAGATTGTTGGGCACCCTGGTGCGGCCCCTGCAAGATGATCGCTCCGCTGGTGGAAGAACTGGCAAAGGAATATCAGGGTAAGATCGCCTTCGGCAAGCTCAACACGGACGAGAACCAGCAGATAGCGATGAGATATCACATAATGAGCATACCCACCATAATGGTGTTCAAGAACGGGAAGCTGGTCGACCAGATAGTAGGGGCAGTGCCCAAGGAAATGCTGGAATCCGGATTGAAAAAACATCTGTGAGGTGCGGTTGGACCATACCAGCCCACCATTCCATCTATGGGTAGGGAGTAATAAAATTTCTTATACCAATATCTCCTTATCTTCAAAGGTCTCATGCCGACCATATCGCTGGATTACCAGGACCTCATCTCGCTTCTACGGAAAGAAATCCCGAAGGAGGAGCTTGTGGAAAGAATCCCCATGATAGGCGCGGACGTGGAGCGCGTGGTGGGGGACGAGATGGAGGTAGAGTTCTTCCCCAACAGGCCAGACTTGTATTCGGTGGAGGGGATCGCGAGAGCTCTAAGAGGATTCTTCGGGATAGAGAAGGGTCTCCAGACCTATCCGGTCAAAAGCTCGGACGTTGTTCTGAATGTCGATAAGTCGGTCGAGAACGTACGCCCCTTTGTTGTGGGTGGTCTCATCAGGGAGGTCGAGATGACCGATCCTCTTGTGAAATCACTGATGGATGTGCAGGAGAAGCTGCACGCCACTATCGGCAGGAAGAGGGCGAAGGTTTCCATTGGTGTTCACGATTTCGACCAGGTCACGCCACCTTTCGTCTACAAGGCGGTCGAACCCAAGAGCGTGAAGTTCATTCCCCTGGCGTCCACAAGGCAGATGGATCTGGACGAGATACTCAAAGAGCATGAGAAGGGCATAGATTATGCTTTCATTCTTGAGGGCTTGGACAGGTATCCTTTGATTGTTGATGTCAACGAGGACGTGCTTTCCTTTCCTCCCATCATAAATGGTGTTCTGACGACAGTGACCGAGGAGACGACCAACATCTTCTTGGATGTCACAGGAACGGATCTGGCAGGATGCAAGACCGCGTTGAACATAGTGGCAACCGCCCTGGCTGAGAGGGGATCGAAGATAGAGACCGTGCAAGTGAAGTACCCTGACGAGACAATGATTCTGCCAGACCTCCAACCGTCCGTGAAAGAGCTCAAGGTCAAATACGCAAATGACTGGATCGGCATTTCCCAGACGGCCGAGCAGATCGCCGATGAGTTGGAGAGAATGAGATATGGGGTTTCCATTAGTGGTGACGTTCTCAAGGTGGAGATCCCGGCCTACAGGAACGACGTTCTTCATCCGGTTGATCTTGTGGAGGATGTGGCCATCGCGTACGGGTACGAGAAGATAGAGGACCAATTCCCCAAGGACATGACCTTCGGAGAGCTGGTGCCCTTCAACGACTTCTGTGCCAAACTGACGGACCTGATGGTGGGGTATGGATACCAGGAAGTCTCAACGTTGACGCTGTCAAGTATGGCGGAGCAGGAATGGATCGAGGAATCGGACATCACGAGCTTGAAGAATCCCATTTCTCAGGAACACACTTGCGTGAGATCGTCCCTGATACCGTCACTGATGCACGTCCTGAAGGCGAACAAACATCATGAGCTCCCTCAGAAGATCTTCGAGGTCGGGGACGTGGTGGTGAAGGGTAAGAACCATACGAGGATTGGCGGGGTTTCCTGCCATGCAAAGGCTAGCTTTACCGAGATGAAATCGCTCGTCCAGTCATTCCTGAGAGACATCGGAAAGGAAGCTGACGCAAAAGCAAGAAAGGATACTAGGTTCTTGAGAGGGAGATGTGCGTCCGCAGTTTGCGACGGGGAGGAATTGGGAATCTTCGGAGAGCTGCACCCGGAGTTCTTCACGAGATATGAATTGACTCATCCAGTGGCTGCTTTTGAAGTTTCAGTACGCCCTCTTTTCTCAGGGTCAGAATGAACCGACTAAACCCGATAAGTTCAATAAGAGCCATCCTTTTAACCGTAAATGCGCTGAGGTAGCTAAGCCCGGACCAAGGCGCCGGCCTTGAGAGATCTCATCCAAGATAGTCGGTGGTGTTCTGCACCGCGGGAGTTCGAAAAACCTTATGCAATGGTTCGAAAATCTCCCCCTCAGCGCTCAAACGCGAGGGTAGCCAAGCATGGTCAACGGCGCCAGGTTGAGGGCCTGGTCCTGTAGAGGTCCTTGGGTTCAAATCCCAACCCTCGCACTCTTTTGAAGCTGATTCAGATTTGAGGTCAATGTCTGCGGGTTCTTCGCGGATTTGCCTTCGCAGTCACGATATCTTCAAATACGGACAAGATTATCCATTTCTGAGTGGTTCGAGAATAAGGAGGTGTGCAAATGAGAGGGGGAATAGTTGCCGTTGGGATTATCTTCATCGGGCTGTCAGTAGGTTGGTATCTTTTCATTCCATTTGCGCCAGCCATAGCATTCACTCTTTGCATAATATCCCCGGTCTTGTTCATCCTTGGCATCCTTTTCTTTATTGTTGGGCTTATCGCAGGAGGCGAGCCAAGGACTACGACAATAGTGCAAATGCAGGCGCCAAGTCAACCCGGAAGATCCTCGAATTCGTGCCCGATTTGTGGATATCCTCTGGAATGGATACGTCAACGCGGAAGACACTATTGTCATCGCTGCAAGAGATATCGGTAAGGGGCTTTGTGATGTTCTCAAATAGAGACGGGAGCATTCGATTCTGACCGGAAAGGAGGAAAGAATTGGTGGGTGAATGCGGAGAGGAATGACATTTCTCGGGATTTTCTTCATTGTTTTGGGAGTCAGTTCCTATCTTATCCTCCCGTTTGCACCAGTGGTTGGATGCGCTCTACTCATGGCGTCTCCAGTGTTCCTTGTATTGGGGGTCATCCTCCTGATATTTGGGATTTTCAAGGAGTTTTAGGAAGGCCGGAACGAATCCCTTGGCGTGTTCTGCTCACGACCCTTTGAAATAGTGCCAAGGTCGTTCTCAGAATCCTTTCTACTGCGCTGCACCAATGGCTAAGGTCAGGAGGCCATCGCCAGGAGTCTCAGAGGAGGGAAGCGAAAACTCGGAGGGATTAGTGTCACGAGTCTCAGGCTCTATAATAATGCAAATAGCTTATATATCCCACAAAGCAATCACAAACATCCAAAGTACCCAGGGACTCCAATCTGGAGGTGAGGTCTATCACGAGCCAAATGGGAGATATCGAATTTGATGAGAAGTCGATTCTGAAACAGCTAAGGGGCTTTCACAAGAGTACTTCCTGGATTTCAAAGAATATCATAGAGATGAGAGCTGAATTCCCCGATCAATACATAGCAGTCTATAATAGAAAGGTAATTGATGTAGACGTTGATTTCGATTCGCTCTTCAATAGACTGCAAAGCAAATACGACATGTCGCAAGTGACAATAGAATTCATTCCGTCAGAAGAGGTTGTTTTGGTTCTTTAGGGATTTTCCATTTCCGAGATCAGAGGGATTGCTTGAAAATCGGCTTGAACATCAAAAGTCATGGTCTATCGATTGACGCTCATGTGAAGTGCCCTTCTATGGGCTGTGCCGGTCAGGTCTCATTCATTGTCGATACTGGTTCTCCTAGAAGCCTCTTGAGTAGTGAAGATGGCAAAAGATTAGGTATTGAAACTAGTGGCCTGAATCGTAGTCATGTGCCCATTTGGGGTATTGGCGGGTCAGCAATTGGCTGGGATTTGCCAGAAGTAATACTCTTCTTCGACACGGACCAAGGGCTAGAATTCTTCCATAAAGGTGACATGATAATCTACAAGAATCCCGTAAGAAGGAAGAAAGGACGTGAAATTACTCCGCCATTAGTGAGCCTTCTGGGAAGAGATTTCTTGAAGGACACAGAATTCAAGTTGATAGTCAATATGAGAAAAGACGAAGCATACCTTGAGAAATGAGAGACTAACCCCGAATTAGAACCTCGGCTTATGCCTCTCACACACCGGAAGACTGATACGCTAAGAAATCCCCAGGTATTCAGGTTTTCGAGAATGGTAAAGTGCTCGAAACCATTATGTGGTCCAGTAGCGAATATTTTCAAACCTTGTCCTGAGGGGATCCCATGCCATGGCCACAAGAGGGTGAAGACGTACACTGTGATGTGTGCAACAGGAGAGCGTTCTGGGTCGGGAAGTCCAGCAACAACTACACCGTCCTGGACGGGCCTCCAAACGAACTGGATGTTCTTTTGGTTTGCAAGGAATGCGAAGCGTTGATGGACCATTTCGGATTCAGCAACTATGCGCTAAAGCGATATCTGGAATTTGAGAGGAAGATTGAGGGAACGGCATAGCCGTCTTCGGTTTTCTGGGAGATTACTCCACAGTGGTTAGTGTCTCGGCTCAAGCCTCTCAACACTCTGAAAGATCCTCAGCCGTCCAACTTTCTCAAGAATGGTAAAGTGCTCGAAACCATTATGAGCTTCGATAGGAGTCAATCTCCCAACTCTGACATGAGGAGATACTATGTCGTGGCCAGCGGAGAATGAAGTTGTATCTTGTGACGTGTGTGAAAAGAAAGTGGGCTGGGTCGGGAAGGATAGCCCCAACTACACCGTTCTCGATGGGCCCCCGAGCGAACCGGAGGTCACTTTGGTTTGCAAGGACTGCGAAGCGTTGATGGAACATTTCGGATTCAGTACCTACGCTATGAAGCGATTTATGGATCTGGAAAAGAAGATTGAGGGAATGGCTTAGATTTATCTATTGCGAACCAGTGGCATCAGTTGTAAGGAAGAATTGGGTATAATTCCAGCTGATACCTCTCGTCCGCCTTCATTCTCTGGGAAAATAAATCCTGGACCAATCTACCCTCAGGCCACATTGCGAACAGAAATCACCAGTTATTGGAGTTCCACAACTTGGACAATTCGTCATGCTCTCACTCACCCCCCCAAAGAGTACTGGTCCCTAATGGATGAGAGTATAGGAGCGTTTTCGGGAGAACCACGGTTCCGACAGCCTCCCAGGGTCCGTCAATCTGTCCAGTAGCAACTCAGTGGATTCTGCAAATTCTCACAATAAGCGTCGCATTCAGCTTCAGTATAGCCGGGAAGATACTGCGTGGGAGTACCCCCTCCCCAACGAATGACGCAGGTACCGGTCGCACCTCCACCGAGGAAGACCAGGGCCAGGATTGCAAAAACTATGAGTACGACAACTATGACAACGATGACAACAATGATCTTCTTCTTGTCCCCGCCTGGTGGTTGGTAGGGATAGGGTTGAGGTTGTTGCTGATACGGCGGGGGCGGATATTGAGGTGGTGGCTGTTGTTGAGGTTGCGGATACTGAGGTTGCTGTGCTGGTGGCGGTGAAACTGCAGCAAGACTAAAACCACACATCGAACAAAAGCTTCCAGTCACTGGACTACCACAACTTGGACAATTCGTCAAATTCTCACTCGCCTCTCCAAGGATATAGGATAATCGAACTGGGGTATTAAATCGTTCTCCTCCTCTGGCGCTCAGGGGGTATTCTAAGAACAGAAAATCTCGTGCAAAGATTTAATAAGCTGATGTTCTTGGGAAATTGGGAACACATACGGAATCCGAGCGGATACCATGGTTAAGAAGGAAGTATTGACCACAAAGGTCTGCCTGGTGGGTGACTCGTCCGTGGGCAAGACCAGCCTCATCAAAAAGTATGTTTTCGATCAGTTCGACGACAGATACATCTCCACCCTGGGAACGAAGGTGACCAAGAGAGAGCTGTCGATACCCTATCCGAACCTGGACCTGGAGGTAGAGGTGAAACTACTCATATTCGACATAATAGGAGAAAAAGGTTTCAGGCAACTGTTGAGGGAAGCGTACTATCAAGGTGCGAACGGCCTGATGGCGGTCTGTGACGTCACGAGAGGAGAAACACTGGACAGCCTGGATGACTGGATAGACAACGCCTATGACGTGACCGGGAACGTTCCGCTGCACGTAATGGCGAACAAGATAGACCTCAAGGATGAGGTGGTTGTTTCGGAGAGGGAGATCAACCAGGTCTCCAAAGCCTTCGACTCCCCGTTCGATTTCACCAGCGCCAAGACGGGAGAGAACGTGGAGAAGGTCTTCGAGCTCATAGCCAAGAGGTTGGTCAACAAGGCCGTGACCCACAGATACGGAGACGAATGAGGACTTGATGGGCAGCCATCATTGTGGGCCTGAGAGAGAAGGTTATTTGCCCCCAATCATAATGCCCATACGTGGAATTCCACGACATAATCGAGAAGAAGAGGTTTCTGGCACTCCTGCTCCTCGGTCTCGGGGCTCTGATGCTCCTTTTGGACTTCATCAACCCTTTCACAGAGTTTCTGAAGACCTGGAACATCGTGTACATACTTGTCAACTTCTTCGCTTTTCTTGCCATCCTGGCCCCTGCTTACATAATATTGGGATATCTCGTTGAAAGGGATGATACCGCCAAGCTGTTCTTCTCCTGCCTCTGGATACCGATCATTCACTATCTACTCAAGGGCTTCCTGTTGCTGTACTACATCTCTCAGGACCCGAACCTTCTCAACGCAATGGGCTTGGAAATTGGCTGGCCTCTGCTTGACTGGAGGGACTTCGCAGTGTTCTATTACGGCAGTTTTCCGCTCTTTGTGATAACAGTATGGGCCTTCACAATCGTCTTCATGACTTTTGGGGTTCTCATCAACTTCCTCTTCGGTGAGAATATCAGAGGTTTTTTCGAGAGAATACGCAAGAAGAGCTCTAAGTGAAGGTGCTTATGCAACCGCTTTGGTCGCGGTGAAGGTTCCGGAATCGAATCCCAGAACGAAGTAGCCCGTATCGTGCGCTGTGCCCCGCATCTTGACGCACCTCAACCTTCTCTGCGTCTCGAACTGCCCCATCTGGTCCATCGTCAGCAAAAGAATGCCATCCGCCAAGAAGTCCTTCTTCTCTCCACCCACGAAGTCGAAATCATGACCATTCCGTGAACTGGAAGATGGATAGGGCAACTCCGATATCAAGAAGGAGGTGATCCTCAACCCCTTGAGCCACTTGAAGAGCTTGAAGTACTCCAGATCGAAATCCTCGAACTCCGCCAGCACCCTCAAGGCATCCGCGGAATCCAGTACGAGCAAGTCGAAGTCGAAACTCCTCTTTATATTCATCACGTACATCTTCAGCATGTTCATCAGGCTCCCGCCTTCCAGTCCTCCTATCCTTATCCTCATCCCCGCCAGGTCCAGGACGGCGAGCTTGCTCTCCACCTCCTCCCTACTCATCTGGAGGGATTCCATTTGGTCCTCCAGGCTTTCCCTGTTCTGTTCCAGTGAGATGTACAGACCTTTCTTCCCCTCTTCTATTACATTCCTATATAGTATCGAGTAGGCAAGGGATGATTTCATAGTACCCGGAGAACCGGCCAACAGAACCACATGTCCCTGGGGGATCCCTCCGTTCAGTTTCTCATCGTAGTTCTCCACAAACGTCCTTATTCTGGCACTCATTCTAATTCCTCCTTTGAGATAGCTTTCAATTCCTCTTTCAGGTTCTCTGCCTTGAGCCTCATTTCCTCACCAGCATTGGGGATGTCGATGAAGTCACCCAGCCTAGTAATCGTGGATCCGACCTTTTCCGCCAACCTTTGAACATCCTCCGAGGACAGATTGCTGGGCTCCATTCCCAATGAGTCACATTCCATCTGGAAGAGATTACTCCCGAAATCACCAAGATGGTTTGTGAGCACTCCCTTCACTTCGTCAAACAGTGAAATCTTGTCCAGCCTTCGTTCCACGATGGCACCCCCCGTGGGTGCCTCTTCGATGACCTCCATCCTCTCCGATTCCTCTTCCCTCGGCTGCTCTTCTCTGGGCATCGGGTCCCATGTTTTCCACTGTTCTGAGACCAAGAAGGACAAGGGGGCCCTGTAGAGATAATAGAACGAGCTCTGGATAGCCATTGCTTGCGTCTCCCAGTTCTTCATTATGGCGGCATCACGGGTTGCCGCGCCCAAGGCCCTCATTGTGTTGACGACCACTCTGGACACGTCCGGTATATCCTCAACCGTCAGGTCTCGAATCCTCATGTTCAGTGTCTTGCTGATGATCTTGAGGAAATGATCGGACATGTCACCTGTGTGAGCCAAAAGTATCTTCGTCATGACCTTCTCAGGAAGGGGCATCCTGAGACGCTGAAGGCCCAGAGACATCAATGCCGACTCCTCATCTTTGGTCAGCAATGTGAAGGACAACAGGAGCCAGCCCCTTTTCCTTTCCGCGGATCGCATCAGTCTTTGAACCAGCTCAGTGATACCCTGGAGGTCGTTGTTGCTCAACAGATAGTTGAGATTGTCTATCAGAACGACAGCTTTTCTCCTGGTCTCCATGAACTCGACCAGCGTGGTCAGAATGCGTCCGAGGTTGTTGACCCTCAGAGACCTTGATGTGTCCTTTGCAGAAAGTCCCACGGTTTGTATGTTGTCCAGATCGGCTCTAGATTTGGTCTCCTCCGATTCCGAGTGTGTAACAAACAGGGTGGGGTAGCCCACGCTCGCGAGATCCTTCAGGAAGGTGTAGCAGTATTTGGGTCTCTTCTCAGATATTGCGTAGGATTTCCCTGGAGCAAGGCAGTAGAATGTCTTCGATTTGGTCAAGCGGGCTATCGGTGATTCCCGAACTATGATCGGATTTGCCCAAACCAGTGGCGCAAGGAGGAATGCCCCCACGATTGGAGCTCCCAGGCTTGCCCCTTTGAGACCCTCATATCCGAGGATTCTGAGCTCATACTCGTACAAGGGTCCGGTTGTCAGAAGAACGAATAGCGCGAGGACGAACAAATAGCACTGGTTCTTCACTATCCTGGACTTGAACCATCCCCAAGAGGCCTCCACAACACCAATGGCAATACATGATGTTATGAACAAGTAGACCAAAGGAGATTCGTAAATGCGGTCAGGACCGATATCGTTCATGATGGTCCACGCTACCAATCCAAGGGCGGGAATAATCAAGACCAAGGAAGAGCCAGCTTGTTTACTCGAACTGGTTGGATATAGGAAGAAAAGTACGATGAGGGTGGCGAGAGGGAACACAAGGATGCTGGCGGCACTGCCTGCAATGGAGAGTGATCCGGAGTCCTGTCCGAGGAGCCATGAGATGTTAACGACAGAGAATAGAGCCATCAAGACAGAGAATGTGAGCTTCAGACCCCTCTTCTTCACCTTTGCGAGGCCGAGGACCAGGACAGCAATGGTCGCCACAAGAACCAGTAGGACTGAGAGGAAGGACAGTGTCAAGGTCATAACCTCCTTTTTTCCTGTACTTCGAATTCGACAAGATGCACCCCGTCTTCTGCTGACATGGCGCGACCGTTGTTCTTCGGATTGTCAAGGAAACGTTCCAAATCCCGGAACCCCAGCTTCGCCAGATCGGAATCATCCAGATCTTCAGCAATCTTTCTCTGGGCGTTCTTGACGGCGAGTGTGGCGAAGGCGGTCTTCCGATTTCCTCTCACTCTTGCAGCACAGTAAGAACCAACTGGGGGAGGTTTGACTTCATCGAGTGGAATGGCGGTAGATGAAATGGTTCCATACATGACCTTGGTGACATCCTCGGGTGCGAAGAAGATCGAGTTCTTGGACCTCCTCATGACCGAGCGGTGAGAACGGGTCAACCAGCTGAGGAGCGAGATCATCACCGCGATTCCAAGTCCGCCAAAGACCGCCAAGGCCAGCAGACCGTATTGATAGAGCAGGTCATGGTACCAGAATAGCGCCATTACGCCTGCGGATATCAGGAAAAGGAGGAGCCCCCGGAGCGAGTAGCTGACGAGTCTTCTCTTGTTCAACGCAACAGATCCTCCTACTGTGTTATTGCTTTGGCAATCTCGAAATTCCTCTTCCCGCAAAAGAAGGAGTAATAGTCCGTGCTGTGCTTGGTCCCCCTCATCTTGATGCATCTGATTCTTCTTTGGACATCCACGTTACCAACGGTCTCCATTCTCAACTCGATTATTCCATCCGCCAGGAAATCCTCGTAATGAGGTTCTGGTCTACCACTATCGGTGCCGAGGGGGGTCTCGCTGACCAGGAAGCAGGTGAGGCCAAGATTTTTCATCCATTCAAAAAACCGAAACATGGCAGCCCTGGGGCTTTCAGGATTGAGCACCATCTGCAGAGCATCCAGGGAATCTATCACAATCAGGTCAAAGCCCACCTTGTCCTTGATGCTCTCAACCCTTCTTTGGAGAATCGAGATAACGGTCTCATTGGACCTTTCGTTCCGGCCTTTCCCCTTTTCGTTCTCCCCCATTTTCCTTAGCTTTTCGATTATCTCTTCTATCTTCTCCTTCCCCTTGCTCAAGTCAAAGATCTGCAGCTTATCAGAGAGATCCTTTCCTTCAAGTCCGAGCGATGACATCTGCTGCTCCAGACTTTCCCTGTCCTGATCGAAGGTCACATACAGCGACCTTCTTCCAATGTCAGCATTCTTATACAGTATGTAGTACGCCAGCGAGGATTTCATTGTGCCAGTCGTGCCTTTGATCAACACGACCTTGTTGTTCGGAATCCCGCCACCAAGCGCCTCGTCCAATCCGCTCACGAATGTCCTTGTCCTCCCCCTTTGCATACAGGAATCACCTACCGACAGCTTTTGTGACCTTGAACTTTCCTTCGTCCCACATCAAGGAGAGATAGCCGGGCTCATGCTTTGTCCCCCTCATCTTGACACACCTAAGCCTCCTCTGGACATCGATATCACCTATCGAGTGGAGGGCGAGATTGATTACTCCATCGGCCAGGAACTCCTCCTCGTTCTTGTAGTGAGACATGTGCTTTCCGAAGGGACAGTCCGTCCGCTCCGTGACGATGAGGGTGGTAGTGCTGATGTCCCTCAACCATTCAAAGAGCTGGAACAGGTCCGCCCTGCGGTTCTCGAAATTCGCCAGGACTTCCAGCGCCTCAAGTGAATCTATGACCAGCAAGTCGAAGCCCATCTGGTCCTTCATGTTGTCCAGGTTCTTCATGAACAGCTTGAACCAGTTCTTCTTGGTCTTCCCCATGTGCTTTCTGATGTAGCCCATGTCGAACATCCTGAGAGAACCGCCAACCTTTTCTGGATCCATCCCCAACTCGCTCATCTGTCCGAGCAGGCTTTTCAAGGTCTGCTCCAGTGTTACGTAGAGACCCCTGGCGCCCTCCGACAAGATGTTCGTGTAGAGTATGTAGTAGGCGAATGTGGATTTCATCGCACCAGCAGTTCCGCTGACCAGGACTATGTTGCCCTGTGGTATCCCTCCACCCAAGGCCTCGTCCAGCCCCTCCACGTTCGTTTTGACCCTGGGTACTGGCTCCCCAATTCTGAGCCTCTCTTTTCTCACGGGAACAACAGACACCTTATCCGAATCTTCTTCCCATATTGACTCATCGGAGCCTTCACCCGCGACCCCGGCGGCAATCCCGGAGAGAATGGTATCCAACTCGTCTAGGCTCGACTCTCCTTCCGTATCCTCTACGTCTTGAGCAAGTTCCTCAAGCTGGCTCTCAGCTTCGGCTCGATCGGATGAATCGACTGCATCTTCAACCACTTCCTCCTCCAAGAGCACATCATCACCAGAAGTCAAATCTGAAAGCTGAGAATCAATCCGATCGACGGGAGAGGGTTCGTCATGAGCTATGACCTCTTCGTTGACATCTTCAACAGAGAGTTGAGGCTCCGTTTCCACATCATTCTCCCGATGTGCGCCTTCCGTCTCATCTGGTTCGGGAAGATCTGCCCTCCCTCCTGAGACTGAATACAGCCTGGCGAGAGACAATCTTCTGAGCCCTCTCGATCCCCCTCGCCTCATCGAAGCATGACCGCCACTGCAGGCAGCACAGACCGAGTCCTCGTCCTCGAGGGGCGCACCGCACTCTTCACAAGTGATCTCTTCCGCCATTCCATACTCTCCTAGGCGCTCATCGCCTTCGCCACCTTGAACTCACCAGGCTCGAAAATCAAGGCAAAGTAGCTCGTATCATGACCCTGCCCGCGCATCTTCACGCACCTTAAGCGTCTCTGCACATCGAAGTCGCTTATGGATTGCATCTTGAGTGAGAATATCGCATCCGCCAGGTACTCAGCCTCGTTCTTCTGGGGGACCATCTCATAGCCTTCGAAAAGGAAATCCGGACCTTCTTCGCAAATCATGAATGTGGTGAAATCGCAGTCCCTCAACCACTCGAAGAGGGAGTAGATGACGATCCTCCTGTCCGTGAAATCGCTCAGGGCCTCCAGGGAATCCAAGGAGTCGATCGCTAGGATGTCCACATTGCCCACTTCCTTCCTTGTTGCCACACATTTCTTCAAGTAATCCAGCCAATATCCTCCGCTGGCCACCTGGGTTCTTTTCCGATAACCTGCCATGTCCATGACGGACAGTCTGCCAATCACGTCCTCGTACGAGAATCCCATGGCATCCATCTGAGATTCCAGGCTGTCCTTTCTCTGCTCCAGGGTTATGTAGAGACCGTCAAGATCGTCTTGGGCAGCACAATTGTACATCATGCTGTAGGTCAGGGAGGTCTTCATCGTTCCTGGCTCACCCATTACAAGTACGACCGATCCTTTGGGGATGCCTCCTCCGAGGGCGTCATCAAAGCAATCAATGTGGGTTCTCAGAAGGTCTTTCATCCTTTGCTTGGCCTCCTACATCCTGTTGTGGGAGCGGAACGAGATGCCGGATTGCCTGGGCTTTCCCTCAGGATCAGGGATGAGCTGGTACAACTCGAAGAAGGATCCAGCGCTGTGGCACCTGGTGCGCCTGTAACAAGCAAAGTGCAATAGCCGGGAAGGTTTTCGACCAACTACGTCCTCCTGTGCAAGCTCAACCCTTGGATTCCAGAGGGGTTGTGGGGAAATGGAGAAAATCGGGTATTATAGGTTTTCACACGATTCTCAGTCCTGATAAGATAACAATCACTACAGCTAGTTCTCAACAAGAATTGCAATAATATGATTTGAATCCTAGAAGGAGGGAGTCAGGATAACAAGATTCAAAATCAAACCAAATAATCGCAACAAGACATTTATTAGGACAGTTCAAAGGTAATCTCAACCGAATACATGAGAACCGAGAGACCAGTTCGATCAAGAGACTCTTCCAGGCCTGCCTCGGTCCTGGGCTTTGCTATCCCAATCCTAGCATTCCTCAGAATGGCCATCAGGGAAGTCACAAGGGATGACCTGAGGAAGAAGACCCCGCTGGAATGGTACAACGCGGAGCTGGCGAAGAAGCCACATGATGTGGGTCTGTGGTACGCCAAGGGGGCCTTGCTGACTAAGCAGGGGGACCATCTGGAGGCAATTGCATGCTTCGAGAAGGTCACGGAGCTCGATCCTGACCATAACAAGGGCTGGGATGCAGAGGCCGGGGCATACTTCCGAATAGGGGACTACGAGAAGTCGGTGTATGCTCTGGACAGACTGCTGGAGATCGAGGAAGAGAACGAGACATTGTGGTACAGGAAAGGAGAGGCCTTACTGAAGCTTGGAAGATACGCAGAGGCCAACAGCTGCTATGACAAGGCCATCGACCTCAATCCGAATTACACTGATGCCTGGTGCGGCAAAGGCAACGCCCTGAAAGGAATAGGAAAGGAGGAAAAGGAGAGTACGCCCCCGGACAAAGCCAAGCCTGCCTCCGAAGACCGGACGTTCAAGGACGCTCTGGACTGTTTCAAGAAGGTGTTGCAGCTGAATCCGAAACATCATGAGGCCAGAGGTTCGAGAGGATCACTTTTGTGCGAGATGGAAAGGTATGAGGAAGGGCTGAGAGATATCGACATAGCAACGGAAGCGAACCCCTATCTTTACGAGCCGCTGCTCCAGAAGGCCAGAGTTCTCCAGACCCAGGGGCAGAAGAGGCAGGCTGCAAGGGTCTTCGAGAGCATCCTCAAGAGCTCTTCGTCCGACGGACGACCGGAGAGTATAGAAGGCATGTATTGGAAAGGTATAGCCGCGACCGAACTTGGGAACACCCAGATTGCCCTCGACTCCTACAATAGGATACTGGCCTTGAACCCCCGACATGTGAGCACGTGGGTCGCGAAGGGGAACACACTCACTAGTATGGAGAATCACAGTCAAGCGTCAGAATGCTATGACAAGGCCCTTTCCTTGGAACCCAATCAAGACGATGTCTGGTTGATGAAGGGCAACTCCGAGAGGGACCTTGGCCGATTGGAAGACTCACTGGTCAGCTACGATAAGGCAATCGCCATAGCACCCATGAAGATAGACGCCCGGTACAGCAGGGGTCTAGTTCTCTACGCAGTAGAGAGGATGAGAGAGGCAATGGGGGATTTCCTTCACGTTCTGGATCTGGATTCCTCCCACCTGGGTGCAACAAAAATGAAGGGGGCGGTTGAGTCGAGACTGTTTGAGAGAGTCGAACCTGCACTGGAACTAAGCCGAAGCGAGTTGAAAGAAAAGCAAGGCTACAGTCACCCATCATCTATGGAAGTGCTCCGATCCAGGGAGCCATCGAAGGAGGAACTGGTCTTCAACGGCATTCGTTTCTTCTCTCAGCAGAAGTACAAGGATGCGTTTGAATGCTTCAGTCAGGCAATCGAACTAGATGATGGAGATTATACCCTGTGGGAGTGGAAGGGAGACACTCTGGTGAAACTGACTAGATACTCAGATGCCATCGAATGCTACGACAGGGCGATCAAGCTCAAACACAGAAAAGGAAAAGGGAAGGAGGTGTCACTCCCGAAAGTACGTGGCAACGTCGCAGGACGAGGTCGGGCGAGGGGAAGAGGAAAAGGACTGCCCATTCTCATTCCAGGTGGAGGAGGAGCAGGCGTTGGAGCAGCAACCCACAAGATAGGTCCGCAGAAGCAGTTGGACACTGACGCGGACACGAAATTCTCAATCGACAAATCGGACAAATCCATTTTGGACAGGCTCCTGGACAGACCCATGACAATCGGTGAAATCTCGAGATTGTGTGAGACGAATATGGCGGTTCTGTACCCAAGAATAGAGTTTTTGTGCAGTCTCGGTTTCATCAGACGCCACAGGGCCATATTCACTCTGGACAGAGGTACCAGAAGGATCTGCTTATATCAAACTGAGAAGGAGAGCTACCGAGCACTCACCGCATAGTCGTGTTCCTTTTCTTGACCCGGTAGACTTCCACCGAAAAGACGTTTTGAAAAGCCGTGATGTTGCTCAAGAGAGAATTCTCTCCCCCTTTCGTCAACGAGGGGGTTGATTAGTGTGGTGAGAATCACTGCGAACCACCAGCAAGGGACTACCCGTTGCAGAATTCCGAGCGGAGCTGTGCGAGGAGTCCGACCGATAGACAATCTCCCCTTCGGCCTTCCTTATGAATGAAAAAAGGACTCCAACGGCCCACAAGGGTTCTCACCACACGTTGATGCTGCTAGTCATGGCCTGCACGTTCGCTTTGGGTATCACCTCCGACCCCGTTTCGTTTACCGACTATAAAATCCTTTTACGGTGATTATCATACCTGAAAACAGGTCTTATCTAATCCACAAGGATAGTAGGGATTCTTAACGAAAATGCACCTAATCCTGAGATGAATATATCTAGCAGGGATGGCTCAGCCAAGGGATGGCCAGAGTCCTAGGAGAAATGAGCTCTTTGTGAAGACTCTGATGTGCAAACACCGAATGTTTTGCCTCGCAACCGAACGCATATCAATAACTTTCCCAAATAGTATTATCATTTTGAGCAAAAAAACACAAAAGGTTATAAATCCCCCCGCTTTTTCCCTCCGTCATGCCCACCGATGATATGTTAGAAAGCGAAAAGAGGGTCCTTTACGGGTTGGTGAGGTATCCGAACGCGACCGATCGGGAACTGGGATCCCATCTTTCGATGAAAACGTCAACTGTCACTGCCGTAAGAAGGAAGCTGTACGAACAGGATTATTGTGTTGAGAGGTGTATTCCCTTCCTTCAGGGCCTGAACTGCGAGATGCTCATGGTCAGCTACGTTGGGTTGAACTCAACCCCCTCGATTGACGAGCGGCTGGAGAAATCGACCAAATTCTTTGAAAGAGAGGAAATCGTCTACGGCGTATCAGAGCCCAGGCAGGAACTCCTGTTCCAGATGTCTCAGAACTACACGGATGCAAAGAAGAACACCGAAGACCTGGAGAGGTTGTACAGGGAAAGCGGTTACCTGGAAAAGGAAATGACTTCGATCGCGATTCCTTTCGGTCTGTCAGAGATCCCGCGGTACTTCGACTACGCTCCCTTGCTGCACAGCACCTTCTGGCCCGAAGAGGAGTACGAGAAGGAGGATATGGCATATTTCGCCACCATTGGTCAGACCAGGCTGAGACAGAAGGAGAAAAAGATTTTCCGAGGAATGTGCGATTTTCCGATGTTGAACGATGTTCAACTTTCGGAGGAATTGGGGGTCTCGAGGATGACCGTGGGCAGGGCCAGGAAAAGGTTCTTTGGAACAGGTTTCATCACGAGAAAGATCATCCCCAACCTAGAGAAATTGGGCTTTGAGCTCCTGGCGTTCACGCACGGAAGGTTCAATCCCAGCTTGACGGAAGGACTGAAACACTACGTTCCCAGACTCTCCGAGACGATTGGTCCGAACATTTTCTTGGCATCCACAAGAGATGAACTGATTTCACTGAGTGCCTTCAGGAACTTCACCGAATACAGGAAGTCAATGAATGGCTTTGCAGAGGTCTACAAGGAGAAGGAGCTCTTCTCTTCACCTCCAGAGAGGTTGCTCTTCTCAACAAAGGAGATGAAGACAGTGAAGAATCATGAATACGGACCTTTCGTGGCCAAAGCTCTGGGACTCCTCTGACATGAACATGACTTGATCTGAGCCCTCGAACTAGAGTAGCTTCTGGACACGTTCCACGAGCTCTTCCGGAGTGAAAGGTTTCGTTATGTAGTCCTCTACGCCAATCACGTCCAAAGCCATTTCCTTGTCTATGGTCTGAGCCTTGACGGTGAGCATCGCCACCGGAATGTTTTTCGTCTTCGGGTTCTCCTTCAGCTTCCGGTACACGACCCATCCATCCATCTCGGGCATCATGATGTCCAGCAGCACCAGATCGGGCTTTTCCTTCTGAGTCTTGCTGATACCTTCCGGACCGCTCATGGCCTTTGACACGTCGAATCCTTCGGCTTCCAGTATCATGCCCACCAGATCTACAATGTTCTTTTCGTCATCGACCACCAGTATTTTCTTTTTAGCCATCTTTAGCCTCCTCGGACTTGGGTAGGGTCACGCGAAAGACTGAGCCTTTGCCGAGCTTGCTTTCCACTTCGATGTGGCCACCATGGGCCTCAACGATCTCGCTGCAGATAGCTAAACCAAGACCAACACCTTTAAACTTTCGCGTGGGAGAACCGTCACTCTGATAGAACCTTTCGAATACATGAGGAAGATCCTTGGAGGGAATGCCAATGCCAGAGTCCGCCACTTCCACCATGACGCTTGAGTCGTCTGTAATTGACCTTACCTCAATGGAACCACCGCTTGGCGTGAATTTGATTGCGTTGTCAAGAAGATTTGAAAACAGCTGGCGCAGTCTTGCCGCGTCCCCCCTGACGTAACCCAAATCGGTTGGTACCTTCCTGGATATGGATATTCCCTTCTCTTCCAGCTGCATCTTCATTGAGGAAGCCAAGCGGTCAATGATTTGAGCAATAGAGACCTCCTTCATGTCCATCCTGAATCCTTCGATATCAATGGTTATCAGGTCGAGGAAGTTGTCTATCAACAACCTCAGCCTATCGGACTCTTCAACAATGATCTTCAAGCACTTCTCGTGCTTCTCAGGCAGCTTCCCAATCTTCCCGGAGAGCATGAATTTGGCATAGCCCTCGATGCTGGTAAGGGGTGTTCGAAGTTCGTGTGATGTATTTGAGAGCAATGTGTTCTTCGCCTCTTCTGCCTTCTTCTGCTCTGTGATGTCTCGGGCAATGGCCAGTATCAATTCCTGTCCTGCAATGGTCACGGGAAATGTTCTCGTCTCTACTGTGATGGGACTGCCATCCTTTCGGGCCAAAACAAACTCATCCGGCCCAGTAATCTCCCCCTGTATAGTTCTCAACAGGTTCTCGGTTGCCCTTTCCATTTCCTCTGGAGGAAACACTCCCAACTCGAGGAGGTTCTGGCCAATCCCTTCTTCCTTCTTGTAACCAAACAATCTCTCTGCAGCCTTGTTTCCGTCCACAAATATTCCCTCCTCATCCATCAAGAGGTAGGCATCTGGTGCATGATCGAACAATATCTTCAGCCGCTCCTCATTCCTTTGAAGCCTTCTTTCTGCTTTCTTTCGCTCCGTGATATCAATGACCATTCCAGAAAAAACGTCCCCCTCAAGATGAGCACTCACGAGTATATTCTTGGTTTTTCCCGTTCTTGTGAGAACCTCAACTTCGAAATCTGTAACCTTGCCCTCTTTCTTGAGAACCTCAAGCAAAACCTCTCTCCTGTTGAGGTCTTTGTATCTTGCCTGAGCGCCTTCAGAAATCATTTCCTCAGGCGAATCAAACCCGAACATGGATGCCAAAGCCTCATTCACATAGAGCAATTCTCCTTTCAGAGTAGTTTTGTAGACTCCAACAAGGGCGTTATCCACAAGTTCTCGATATCCCTTTTCCGATTCCTTCAACTGCCTGGTTCTCTCTTCCACTCGGAGTTCGAGCTCTGCAACATAGAGACTCCTCGCCTCTTTGGACACTAGGCCGGACACTTCGTCAAACAAACCAGAAATGAGTTCGGCAAATCTGTTCTTGCGGTCCTCCTTTTCGAACTCGGGCCTCAAAGTCCTTACAATGAGGTAGTTCCAGAATCTGATGGCGTCCTCCACGTCTTCGGGTCTGTAGCCTTTGGAGACTTTGGACTTCAAATCTTCCCTGACATACGCAAGGAGCTCGTCCTTCTCTCCAGTCTCAACGTATTTGATCAAATGAGAGAGAAGACTAGAGCCCTGCTCCTCTATGTCTTTGTCAGACATTTGGCTGTGCGGTTTGCAGAACCACTCTTTGCTTGCCTTCCATTCATCTATGATCTCGTTCATCTTTGAAGAGATCTTTCTTGAGGCCACTTCTCGAAATCCTTCCTTTGAGGCTTCTGTCATTGAAACACTCCGCTTGAGCTGTTTTGAATACAATGATTGGGATATCCAAGGATAGAACATGAGGGGGAGATCATCCGAAGTCCGACCTGAAACATGTTCATATATTCAAATTTTTTCCCTGGTGATTATGGAATCTGATATTATTTGATTTCGTTTTAGTTCAGAATTACTAATGGGAGCCATATACCAACTTCGAATCGAGGAAAGCATCTCACACCAAAACGTAACCAGCAGAGTCTAGATCTTGGCCGCCTTGTAGAGATTCTGCACCCTCACAGCATTGTCGTCAACTCTATTGCATTCCTGGACCCTCTTCAACAATCCCAGAGACTCCAGTCTTCGGACCCGCGCAAAACAGTCGTCAGAGGAGATTGACAGTTCCTGGCACAGCTCTTCGAGCGTAAGAGGTCCCGTTTCTGTCAGGTTCAGTATATTAATGTCTTCTTCATCGAGGTTCGTTTGACACGCCACTTCCGCTTCCTCCAGGGGTTGGGACATCTCAATAATCCGTGGCCGGTGCTGGTACTTCGCCTCTGTGCCACCTTCGAGTTCCTTCCACTTCTCCCGTTCGGCCTTACCAAGAAAACCCACATATTAATCACTTTCGGGACCTTTCTCAGAGTTAGGAAAAACATTATCATAACAGCACATACAGTTGAATTTGCTGAGGGATTTGCTGATTCTCCCACAATTGATACGGCACAATAGTAATAGGGCTATTGTTTTGAGGATAACCACATCGGACTTCTCTGACCACTCAAGATCCCGGACATTCGAACATCCAGATCAGCAAACAATCGCCTAGTGTTTCTTGTTCCGCATTCTGATAATCATTAGTGATAAGCAAGAACCTAGCTTTATACTCCCTCTAACCCAAATTGACTGATAATATGGAAAGGGGTAGGAACATGGAAAATCTTGAATTATCGTGGACTGAGACATATGAGATAGTGTCCCTGAAAACCGAATGCAAGGAGATTAGGTCGCTTCCTCTATGCGTGATCTATCCGCGCAGGAACGACAACAACTGAGAGATTGTCAAATCCGTTCGACTTCAAACACCGGAGTTCCGCCAGTTCTCATCAGTTTCACTATTGGCGACACGTAAGTCCAGCTCTCCATCCATTCTGAGAGAATTGTAGAAAACGAGTCCTTTCGAGTTCCAGTTGTATCTTGGCAGGTTAGGAATAGCCAAGGATCTTGTGTTCTCCAAAGCCGAAAGGCGCATAACATTATCCTTTGCGATAATTATTTCAAAGTTTTTAAGGCAGAAGCATAAGGTCTTGGTACGAACATTATGCGCATGAACGGAAATCGTCCCAGAACTCTCCGACCAAGATCCAAAGAGGATATCGGAATCGAGGGTAAGAACGCAATGGGCTACCGTTTTCGGAGTCTGGAGAGGAGTTGTTCACGCCCAGAAGAGGTGTGGGTTTGATGATTTCGAAGAAGAGCAAGAGAGCCGAATCCGGGATATCCGAATCTGGTTCGGAGAAGAGAGGTGGGAGGAGAGGACGTGGTTCGGCAACTCCTGAGAAGAAACTAAGCAAGGATTCATCAAGAGGCGGGCTGGCAGAGGAGACAATACAGGAGAGTGAGGAGAAATTCCGAAGCATCTTCAATAACACGGACGAGTGCCTCATATATCTCAGCAGACTCGGGAAGATCCTGGACGTCAATGAGAAAGCCATGAAAGTGTTCGGTGGGTCAAGAGAGGAACTGGTCGGAAAGCAGTTCACACATGTGGGGATATTCTCTCCCAGGGACATTCCGTCGCTTATGGACAATTTCAGGAACATCCTCACGGGAAAAGAATTCTCACTGAGCTTGCATATCGAGAACAAGACGGGACAAGAGACACATCTGGAATGTTCAGCCTATCTTGTGAAAGCGGGCAAGGAACCAAGGGTGATGGTAGTTGCAAGGGATACAACCGAGCGAGAGAACGCTGAGGAGAAGATAAGACATCTCAACCTCGTTCTTCGAGCCATCAGCAATATCAACCAGCTTATTGTCAGAGAGAATGACCGTGACAGACTCCTTGAGAGTACCTGCGTCAGTCTCATCGAGAGCCGTGGCTACCATAGTGCCTGGATCGCCATTCTGGACGATTTCGGAGAGCTTGTGACCACTGCCGAAGCTGGTTTGGGGAAGGATTTCCTGCCACTAGCGGACTGGCTTGAGCGTGGGGAGTTGCCGTATTGCGGTATGAAGGCACATAACCAATCGGACACAGTTATGATTGAAGACCCCCCTTCCACTTGTGGCTACTGTCCGTTATCTCGCAAGTACTCGGGAAATGGGGCGATGACCGTCCTGTTGGAATACCGCGGAGAAATCTTCGGTCTGATGTCTGTCTCTGCTTCCAGCGACGTCATTGCGGACGAAGAAGAACACCAGTTGTTCAAGGAGATCGCCACAGATATCGCCCTCGCCCTGCACAACATCGAGATTGATGAGAGGCGCAATCGAGCGGAGAGAGCGTTGAGAGAGAGCGAGGAGAGGTACCGGAACATCTTCGAGAGTGCAAATGACTGCTTCATCCATCTTGACTTGTCTGGAAGAATCCAAGACCTCAATGAGAAAACTGAGCAAGTCCTTGGCATGCCAAGAAAGGAACTGATTGGAAAGCATTTCGCAAGGACGGGTGTATTTTCTTCAAGAGATGTCCCAATGATCATGGGTAGTCTTGAACAAGTCCTTGCAGGCAAAGAAAGCTTACTGAACCTGCGCATCAGGAACAAAAAAGGTCAGGAGATACATCTTGAGTGTTCAGCCAATCTTATGAAAACAGGTGATAAGGCCTTGGGTATGATGATTGTCGCGAGGGACATCACTGAAGCCAAGCAAGCTGAGCTGGCAATAAAGGAGTCCGAGGAGGAATTCAGAGGCCTTGCAGAAGGGTCCCCGAACATGATCTTCATCAACAAGAATGGAAGAGTGGTGTATGCCAACAGGAAATGCGAGGAAATGATGGGATACGGTGCGGACGAGTTCTGCTCTCCCGACTTCGACTTCTTTGCCCTTGTCGCCCCGGAATCTAGAGACCTGGTGATGGATAGTCTCTGCAGACACATAAAAGGTGAAGAGGTGACTCCGTATGAGTGCACGTTTATCACCAAAAAGCGTAAGAGAGTTGAGGCGATCCTTGCGACAAAATTGATAAGTTATGATGGGGAGATGGCCGTCCTCGGAGTCGTAACCGACATTACCGAGCGCAAACGGGCCGAGGAGGCGCTGAAAGAAAGTGAGGAGAGATACAGGGATCTCTTTGAAAATGCAAACGACTTAATCCAGAGTGTGAACGCGGAAGGGAAATTTGAATATGTGAACAAGAAATGGTTGGAAACTCTGGGATATTCGCGAAAAGAGACAATGGAATTAAGATTATCAGACATAATCCGGAAGGATCAGCTGCAGCATTGTATGCAACTCTTCGAGAGGGTGTGCTCCGGGGAGGCTCTGGACAGAGTCGAGACTGTTTTTGTGGCGAAGGACGGTCGGGAAATATTCGTCGAGGGATCCGTTAGCCCGAGAATCAAGGACGGGAAGTTTGTGGCAACCAGAGCCATATTCCGAGACATTACAGAGCGTAAACTGGCCGGAGAGGCGCTGAAGAAATCAGAAAGAGAATACAGAGACCTTGTGGACAGTGCGCTCGTAGGAGTCTACAGAACCAATCTGAGAGGAGACATTCTCTTCGTGAACGAAGCGCTGGTGAGGATGTTTGAGTTCGATTCGCCCGAAGAAATGATGTCCGAAGATGTCATTGCGAGATACACGGACCCGAAGAGAAGAGAGGTTTTGATTGGAAGCCTCAAAGAAAAAGGCAGGGTTAGCAGTTTTGAGGTCGAACTACTCACGAGAACGGATAAAACAAGGAATGTCCTTCTAAGCGCGTCCCTTTCTGGGGACGTCATATCCGGAATGATCATGGACATCACGGATCGCAAGGAGGCGGAAGAGGCGCTTGAGGAGAGTGAGGAAAGATACTCCACCCTTGTCGAGAACACAACGGATGGCATCATAATAATACAGGATGGGGTGCTGAGATTCGTGAATACTGCATCAGTGAGTATTGTGGGTTATACTCCTGGAGAGATGTTAGGGGCTGATTTTCTGAGATTCGTCGCTCCCGACTACCGGGAGGTGGTTACGAAGAGGTATGCCGACAGAATGGTAGGAAAGGAGGTTCCGGCCATCTATGAGCTCGCACTTCTCGGGAAAGACGGTACTATATTACCAGTGGAGATAAACGCAAATCTTATTGAGTACGAAGGCAAACCTGCAGACCTCGTCTCCATAAGGGACATCTCCGAACGCAAGCAGGCGGAGGAGGAGTTGAACGGGAAGATTCAGGAGCTCGAAAGATACAAAGAAGTCACTGTCGGTCGAGAGCTGAAAATGGTTGAATTGAAGAAAAGAGTCGAGGAATTGAAGGGGACAATCGAAGAAGCATGAGGATGATGCAGAGTCACAAATGGTGTAGCGAATGACGGCTTATGCCTACTTGCCGCTGGCAGCTTTTTTCGCAAACGTTCTCCTTGGTAGCTATGTCCTCTACAGGGACCACAAGAACAAGCTGAACATACTCTACAGTCTCTTCGCGTTTTCGTTGGCGATATGGGCCTTGAGTGACTTCTTTTCCTTTTCCTCCGTAACATCTGAGGATGGGGGGAGATGGGGCAAGGTCGGGACGGTAGGCTCCGCTCTCATGCCTGCATTCTTGCTTCATTTCTTCTTGACGTTCACAGGGAGGGAGTTAGTTCCTAAAAAAGCGCGTTCTGTGCCCCTCTGGCCGCTTCTGTATTCTCCCGCTCTGTTCTTCCTCCTGGTGAACTTCACGACGAATTTGATAGGAGAGTCCTCAGAAGCTCCCTGGTCAGGATACGTGACCTCACCAGGACCTCTCTACACGCCCTTCTCCTTGTATGCCACCGGGTTTGTCCTTGCCGGCCTCTTCATTTGCTACAGATTCTACTCGCAGGCACACACTGCAAAGGACAGAATCCGTGCAAAACTCGTGATAATTGCCACACTCATTCCGACTATTGGAGGATTTGCTGCTCAAGTCATTCCCCCGATCGTCGGGTTTCAGATGATTCCGTTGACTACAACGCTGACCACAATAATGGGAATAATCATTGCCTTCACCATAATAAAACACAGATTGATGTCTCCGATCTCCATCAGTCTCCAGAAGAAACTGGCCGTGACGTTTCTGGCTTTTGTCTTGACCATCGGTTCAGCGATATCCATTACAGCGAACATGATTTCGAGGGAGGCGGTGGAGCAGGACATCCAAAGCCACTTGGAATCGGTCGCACAATCGAGAGCGGCCCACATACAGACGTTTCTGGACGACCACAAAGATAGTGTCAAGTTAGTGTCAAACAGTAATACCTTCAGACAACTCTTGAGTATGGATGTCACGAACCAAACAGCTTACAGCGAGAAACTGGAGGACGTCAAGAAAGAATTGAATGACACAAGAAACGTCTATCAAGAATTTCACAAGATATCTCTCTTTGACACGGATGGTACTGTTGTGGCTTCCACAGACACCTCTCCGCAAGACAATGTGACAGAGGAAATCATTGATTCACTTGAGAGCGAGGGTCTGTACGTCAAGGACATTCACTTTGATGCAGGTTTTGTGGCTCCATGCATGGATTTCGCATTTCCAGTCCTCAACGGGACTGGCGAGATTCTGGGTGGAATAATAGTGGACATAGACCTTACCAGGTTGTATGAGATTGTGACAAATCCAACGGGCCTCAGGGAGACAGGAAAGGTATACATAGTCAACAAGTCGGGGATTATGGTGACACCTTCAAGATTCCACAACGACTCCTACAACTTCGAATACATAGTCTTCAAGCAGAGGGTTGACACGGAGAATGTGAGGGACTGCTTTGAACACGAGACTCAAGGACTTGAACACACCTGGCATGATGAAACACGTATATACCCTGACTACAGGAATGTAAGAGTCATCGGGATACATGTCTATATCCCCGAAATGGAGTGGGCTTTGGTCGCTGAGATGGACGAATCGGAAGCAATGGAACCTTTGTATTCAATGCAAGCCAACATGATACTGGTCCTTGGTGCGATCGCGATTGTCGGGATAGCTTTCTCATTCATGATTTCGAAATCGATCTCAAGACCAATCATTCGATTGAAGCATGCTGCCCAGAAGATAGGTGAAGGTGTGTTGGACACCGAAATAGATGTCGAATCAACTGACGAAGTTGGAGAGCTTGCTGCAGCTTTCAGCAAAATGACGAAAGACCTGAAGGAATCGAAAGGAGAAATCGAGAAATACAGCTCAACGTTGGAGAGAAGGGTCGTGGAAAGGACTAAGGAACTAGAAGCGCGCAGAAAAGAGCTCGACGAGAAGGTTGAGAAGCTGAAAAAGAGTGAAGTCGCGTCTCTCAACATGATGGAAGACCTTAACGAAGCGCTTTTTGAGCGTACGCAAGCTGAAATGATAGCAAGGGAGAGCGAGAAGCGCTATCGCATTCTTGCCGAGAATGTGGCGGATGTGATATGGACGACAGATTTGATTGGCAAATTCACCTACATCAGTCCCTCGGCCATGAACCTCCTAGGATACGCCTCAAATGAGCTGGTTGATATGATGTGGACCGATTACATGACCCCACAATCAGCCGAGCTTGCATTGACGAAGTTGGAGAAGGAATTGACCACAGGGAACATGGCAGAAGACCCATCCAAATCCGTGAGCCTAGAGCTTGAATTGGTGCGCAAAGATGGTTCAACGGTGTGGACAGAAACCGAAACAACATACCTGCGTGATAAGGACGGGGGATTGATGGGATTCCTAGGTGTATCGCGAGACGTTACCGTTCGACGGAAGATGATCAAGGATCTAGAACGAACGAACGAAGAACTGAGGAATGCGCAATGCCAGCTGATTCATTCGGAAAAACTGGCAAGCATAGGAACCTTGGCTTCAGGGATAGCGCATGAGGTCAACAATCCCTTGGCTGCGATAACGGGTTATGGAGAAGCAATACTGGACGAGGATAGTCCGGAGATAATGAGGAGTTATGCCACCAAGATAGTGGGTGCTGCGGACAGAGCTTCGGACGTGGTAAGATGGCTCTCGAAACATTCAAGGCAGACGAAGGACGCCAGCATAGTCGACATTCATCTGAACGAGGTCTTGGCCGAATCCCTAGAAGCCATGAAACTCACGAGAAGCTCTGCCAACATAGAGGTTGTCACCAATTATGAAGACATCCCACCTATCAGAGGAAATAGGAACGAACTCCTGCAGATTTTCGTAAACATGCTGAACAACAGCGCGGATGCGATGCCTGAAGGCGGCAGAATAACGATATCGACCGGAGAAGAAGAGAACCTGGTCAAACTGGAAATCTCGGACACGGGCATGGGCATCCCTAAAGAACACGTGACAAGAATCTTTGACCCGTTCTTCACCACAAAAGAGGTGGGAAAGGGTACCGGTTTGGGCCTGTATGTGGCTTCCATGATAGTCAGGAGGCATCAGGGGACGATAGAGGTGGACAGCGATCTGGGCAAAGGGGCAACATTCACTTTGAAATTCCCGACAAAGAAGTACATCTCAGAACTTCGTGAGAGCGTGGGGTTCGAGAAGGGAGAAGTGAGTGAAGACAGTCTTTCTGACCTTCAAGGAATCTAGCTCAGGCAACTTGATTGAATATTGATCTGAAAGCAGAATGGTCATTGACAAATCCACATTTTGGTCATGTGACAAAACAGCCACCATACCGATGAAAAGCCCGAATTCAGTCTCGGTCTTGGAGTTTCCGCTCGATTATCTGCCGAGCTATTCTGTCAAAGGCCTTTTCCACATTTTCCCCGGTCTTCGCACTCGTATAGATGTAGGGTGCGTCGAACCTCCCCGCGAGTTCGGACAGTCCCTGTTCCTGGACTTCCACATCCCCCCTCAAATCAATCTTGTTTGCCAAAATCGTGACTGGGACGGAACCGCACACATCAACCAGGCTCTCGATCCAGTCAGTCAAGTCACGGGCGGTCTGTATCCTGGTAGAGTCGCAAACGGCAAGTCCGCCATCTGCCTCTTTGAAATACGATTTTGTGAACAGATGCCACAAGTCTCTCTGCCCCACGATGTCCCATATCATCATGGTGACCTTGGTCTTCTGACCATTGCTGGAAATGACCATCACCTCCTTCTTGAAAACGTTCGTACCCAAGGTGTAGAGGTATCTGTCATCGAATTCGTTGAGGACGAATCTTCTGACGAGACTGGTTTTTCCCACTGCTCCGTTACCGATAAGACAGACCTTAATCTTTGATTCCTTTTCAGGCAATTTCTCCATATTCTCAGTCTGGTCTCACGAAAACGATATTATTTAAGAGGCTCTTTGATATTATCCGATATGATTTTTTCAGAAGAATGACCCAACAGGACTGGTGAGATTACGCGGCTCCCATAAGCCTGAGCAGGGAATGTAGGGCCGGACACAGGTCCCCATCCCGTGTGAGGGAGGTTTCGACAACTGGTATGGTGTCAGGCAACTCCATCCTCTTTCTTATTTCTTCTGCGGTCAGGGCTCCTTTCAGGTCTTGCTTGTTCGCCACGACCACCAAGGGAACTTCCTCCAGGTTAGAGGCCACAATCTCCCTTCCCTTCTCGATGTCCTCTGGTTTTGTGCTGTCGAGTATAAGGAATATCCCGCTCACCTCCCGACTGAAAAGCCTGAACGTGCTTGCGAAGCTCTCATCACCGCGAACTCCGAACACCTCGGTCTCCACGCTCGAGACATCGATTTTCCCTCTGTCAACTCCTTCTCCTTTCAATCCATCCTCATCCTCAACAGAGCGGGAACACAACAGTTGGATGAACTCGGTCTTTCCAGAATTGGCAGACCCAGTAACCATGATCCTTGGGGAGTAAGTAACGACCCCTGATTCACTCTCGAAGGTGAACGGAATCCAGCCGCTCTCATCGATTCCCAGTTCTTTGTCCTCGTGGATCTTCACAAGATTCATCAGGATCTTTCCCATTCTTTTGGTCCGGAACTCCAGAAGATAATCAACTGTCCTTTCAAGGGCATCGAGTTCCCTTTTTTCCATAATCCAATTGATGAAGAGCGTGAGAAACACGGAGTTGTGTTCCTTTGATAAGGTCATCATGTGGTGCCAAAAATCGAGAATAATTTCCCGGGGATATCTGTCAACGAGGAAATCGAGAGAGTCCAGGATTACCCTCTCAGGTTTCTCTTCTTCGAATGCCTTCTGAATGACGCCCCGGATATTATCCATATCCAAGACATCTTTGACAACGTACTTCTCCTCGGAAGGTGCCATAACCTGTGCGGAGACGGCGTCCACGATCACAAGGTTCTCTTCGTCCATGATGCCATATCTTCTGAAATGTGACCTTGCAAAGCTTGGGGATCTGTAGAAATCCACGTACAGGCAAGTCTCGTCATTCCGTACACCAGTCACGATGAACTGTTCCGCAAACATTCTTTTCTCGGAGGGAGTCTGGCTCAGCAGCAGGACGGATGATGCTTCAGGGAACCCCCCTCCAAGCTTTTCGTCAATGCTTCCTATGCCAGTGCTGACTCTGTTCATTCGCATTCTCCTTTCAAGGTGAACCATCAACTCCTGCCTTCTTCTCTACGAGCTTGACCTTTGGAATTCTCTCGGACAAAACAACGTCCACCATTTCACCGCCGATGTCAAACTGCGACCAATTTGGTTTTGTCGACACCCCCTTGATGTGATGGATCCTAATCTCTCTCTGAAGCTTCTGGTTGAACCTCATCTCAACGACCCCGTCCACCATCATTGCGAGCGTGTCAGTCGTCCGGTCATCCTGAACCCCATCGTGCAGCACGAAGACCCCGAATCCGCTCTTCTCCCTCACCTGGGATGAAATGATCTGGAAGAACTTCAACAGGACGGGTGGTGTATTGTGCAGGAAAAGTGGTGACAAAGAATAAAAGAAAAGACTCACCGGTTCCCCGAGCGTGTTTGCCGCTTTTGCGATGTTCATTCCGATTTGCTCGATGTTTGACAGAGTGGTCACGTGCAGCGTACTATCGGATACGGGCACTTCTGACAGTCCGCCTAGGGATGCGGAGAGGCAGTCTATGAACATCAGCGTCTTGCCTTCGTAATCCTTGAGATTGAGGTCGAACTTGGCCGCCCGCTGTCTCATTTTCTCGGGCGAATAATCAACGCATACGATGACAACCCTATCCTGATTCTCGAGACGGTCCTTCATCAGTTCAAGGCACCACTCCAACTTGCCTACGCCGGATGGGCCTTTGAGCAGGAGACCAGAGATGTTCGGGAATCTTTCAATCGACAAATGACCGACCCCCAGCCCCAATATGGTTCAGAATGATGAGTGAATAGCGGTGAAGGCTTGATTCTTGATGCGGTAGAGTGTTAGATTCCTTGTCGTTCATGACTCACCCCTGTGGGAAACCAATTCTGCTTGCTCTCGTTCTGGAGGAGATTACTGCTGGAGAATAGTCCAGAATTTGCGTGCCTGTCAATCATTCTTCGATTCGAAGTGACGTTCAGTCCTTGAAGGAATCCCTGATTTTCTTGATCATGTCGTAGCTGACGACACTGTTGTCGAGCAAGTCTGGTTTGAGTATCTTCTCTGCCTTCAGTTCATCAGGGAGCGTTTCCCACTCTTTTCTCACATGTTCTCTCCTCTCAAGGATGTAGTATACCCTTCCGCACTTGGGGCAGAGCCAAGGAACGACCACTTCGCTCATCTTGAGGATTCTTCCCCACGGCTTGAGATAATATGGAAAACCCATGGACATCCAAGCCCTGGATTTCACCAGGTACGCTCCATCAACATCGCACAACATCTCGACGGGAACGCCCGACTCTTCCTGTGATTCTTCTATTTGGTATTCGTCCTCCATTTGAACCAAACGCGTTGACGTGGTCTATTGCTTAAAAGTTGTGCTTGATATTATCGCATTCGGTAATAACGAGAATGTAGACTCACTATCATGATTACTTTTCTTATTCGTTTTGTGCGCTGCACCAAGCACTGTCCCTCCGCTACCCATCGTTCCTTCGCCGTCATTTGGCGACCGTCAGGCTTTCAGGCAAGTATTGGCAGGGTCACATTCTCGGAATCAAATGAACATTCTCTGTTATCCACTCTGATAATGATTTCAAAGACTTTAAGGCAGAAACACAGGATTGCGAAATCTGTGATACATATATGAGCGAAAGAGACCCCAGGAAGATTCTGGTGGTTGATGACGAGGAGAACATCAGGGACACAATCCGCATTCACTTGGAGCGAGAGGGATACGGGGTGCTCACCTCGGAAGACGGCAGAGATGCCGTCAAGACCCTGAAGACGAACGACGTATCACTGATAATCACAGACATAAAGATGCCCAGACTCAACGGTTTTGGCTTGCTGGACTACGCCAGGGAGAACTACAGCTACATACCCGTGGTCATGCTGACCGGGTACATCGATGTGGACATGGCAGTGGACGCCATGAAGAAGGGGACATTTCACTACTTGACGAAACCCGTCAAGAAAGGGGACCTCATATCGGTTGTCGAGAACGCGCTGACGAAGGCGCAGTCCGTGAAGGAAATGGAGTCCTTTCGGATATCTCAAGTGTATCTGTTGGCGGAGGGGGGAAAGGTAATCTTTCATAGGAACCTCGCCTCACCGTCGAGGTTCGATTCTGACATCTACGGCTCGATGCTGACCGCGGTGTGTATGTTCATCGACGATTCGTTTGGGAAAAGTAGCAGTGAGGAGAAAGCCTTTGAGCACGGGGATTCCAAGATACTCATAGAGGAAGGGAACGGGATCTTCCTTGTTGCAATCGGTGAGGGCAGAGGCACTTCCAGTGTCCGTAAGATGATGAAAAGGGACCTCAAAGGAATCGAGAGAAGATTTGGTCATGTAATCGGTTCTTGGAACGGGGACGTGGACGAATTCGAGGGAGTTGAGGCGGAGCTCGCAGGCTTGCTGGATTGGGGGAAACCAACAAAAGAGAAGACACAACAGCCAACAGAAGACCAATCTGGAATGTCAGAGTCACAATCCGAGGATCAGAAATGAGATGCGTATTGCAGTGTAGTGGATTACCTATCTCAGAATGAAGAGGTAACTCGTTCCTGCGGAAAGAGGGTGAGAACCTGAAGAAGGAGGACATGTACAGGGAATCTGAACTGGGTACAAGGAGAAGTAGTGACAATCAGGAGGCTGGAAAAGAGAGATTTAGCGCATCTAGTCCCAACGGTGGGCTGGCAGAGGACGCCCTACGAAAGAGCGAGGAAAGACTGAGTAGTTTCATGGAACCCTCGCCTCAGGCATCGCTCACGAAATCAACAACCCATTGGCTGCGATAACGGGGTACGCAGAAGCTATACTGGAGGAGAATGACGCGGAAAGGATCAAGGACCACGCAACAAAGATTGTGGATGCTGCGGGTAGAGCATCTGGCGTGGTGAGGCGGCTCTCAAAGCATTCCAAGGAGAATAAAGATGAGAATATGGTCGAGGTGAGTTTGAACGACGTGCTCATAGACTCATTAGAGGCCATGAAACTAAGAAAAAGCTCTCCGAACATCGAGGTGATAGGCAACTACGAGGAGATACCTCCTGTTAAAGGTAATCGAAATGAGCTCCGGCAGGTATTCTTCAATCTTCTCAAGAACAGTGCGGAGGCGATGCCTGAAGGTGGCAAATTAATCATATCCACGAGAGCTGGAGGAGAACGGGTCGAGGTCAGAATAGCCGATACAGGCGTGGGCATCCCTAAGGATCACACGGCTCAAATCTTTGACCCATTCTTCACCACCAAGGAGGTTGGAGAGGGAACTGGCTTGGGCCTTTACGTGGCTTCAACCATTATGAAGAGACACCGAGGGACGATAGATGTGGACAGCGAGGAGGGGAAGGGAACGACACTCACGCTGAGATTCCCAACCGCTGATCAAACATCAGAAACAGAGAAGGATGCAGGATGGCAGAAGAAGAGGCGGGAGCCTCCTAGGCCCAACAGAAAACCGTGAATGGCTCTTGCGGATCCATTCCCTGCTGAGCAGATCTCCGAAAGACATTCTAGAAAATGTCAACTGTGCTACCGTTCCGCAAAATAATAGTCAATACTGATAAGAGAGAACCAAGACTTAAGACCCCTCAAACCCAAAGAACTCGATAGCAAGGAAAGGGATGCGGAATGGAAGATCTCAGATTCTCCTGGCCGAAAACGTACGAGATAGTCTCCTTGAAAAATGAATGCAAACACATCACGTCGCTTCCCATCTACGTGATCTATCCACGCAATGAGAACAAGCACTGAGTGTGGGCATTTTCCGAACAACCACCGCCGATTGAAGTCTCTTTTGGTTCCCGTGTCAGCGACCGCCCTTCTGCCGAAAAGGGACAAGCCATGACCGGTTCTCGCCAGAGGCAGTTATAGATTTTATATATCCGACCATCTTACATATTGCCCGTTCCACCATCGGAGTTGGGGCGGAGAATCGAATGAGGAGTGGGGAAGACACGGTAGGTAGGATAGGAGATTCTTGTTGTTACAGAGCTAGTGGACTAATGGAGGCTCGTGTTGGTGGGTGGCCAGGTTGGTAGTTCTCAGGATTCTCAGATACAATCCAGCCAAGGATGAGAGACCCACTTTTCGGAACTATGAAATAGGGCCAACAGCAGGAATGACTATTCTGGATGCGCTCATTCACATAAAAGAGAACATGGACCCTTCCCTGACCTTCCGAAGGTCCTGCCGGTCCGCGATCTGCGGGTCCTGCGCCCTGACGGCCAATGGCAAGAACCTACTGGCATGCAACACTCAACTATCGGCTTTGAAAAAGAAAAGGATTGTTCTGGAACCTCTTCCCGGCTTTCAAATTCTCAGAGACCTGGCAGTTGACTGGGAACCATTCTTCGACAAGTATCGAGCCATCAAACCGTACTTAATCACGAAGTCCGCACCGCCTGCGAAGGAGAGAATCCAAAGCCCCGATATCAGGAAGAGATATGATGATGCGGCAAAATGCATAATGTGCTCCGCGTGCACCTCTTCTTGTCCTGTGATGTGGACGGACGACAGTTACCTGGGGCCAGCGGCTCTCACAAAGGTCTGGAGGTTCGTTGCGGATGACCGGGACGAGGCAACAGAAGAAAGGCTCTCAATGGTGAGCAACGAGAAAGGCGTCTGGAGGTGCCACACCATATTCCGATGTTCCGAATCCTGTCCCAAGGACATTGACACGGCCGGGTGCCTGGAGTTCCTGAGGAAGAAGGTTGTCTGGTACTCGTTGAGGGGGAGGGTCTAGGATGGAAAAACACCGCGGGTTCCCGTATTATACCAAAAGGGTCCTGAGAGCTTCTCTGGAAACCGGCACATTTGCCCATCTCCTCCATCGGATAACGGGATTGCTCATAGTGGTCTACCTCTTCCTTCACATGGGAGTGATCTCGCTCGCATTCATCAACGGCCAGACCTTTGACGATGTGATGGTGACCTTTTCGAGCCCGTTCTTCCTCGTCATGGACCTGGTTCTGTTCGCTGGGGTGATGATCCACGGTCTGAACGGAATAAGGATCATGCTCTTCGATATGGGCTTGTTCACGAGAAAGCAGAAAGAGCTGTTCTGGGGATTGATGGTGGTTGCAATCGTATCTGTTCTGATCGCCACTTGGTTGGTTGCAACTGCTAAGGGGTGGTGGTGAGGTGCAACAGACCGTTCATCTCAAGGCTTCGAGGAGGAGCTTCTGGCTCTGGTTCTTCCAGAGGGTTTCTTCGGTGGGCCTCATCGTCGTTCTTCTTTTTCATATGATCGCACTGCACTACATCGACCCGTCCGCGGAAATAGACCTGCTGAGCACCAAGATCCGTCTGCAGAACCTGGTGTTCGTACTGGCGGATATATTCCTACTCGGATTTGCCCTGTTCCATGGTCTGAACGGTGTGAGGAACGTTGTGTACGACTACTGGCCCAAGCCAGGAACTAGAAAGATCATCTCTTCAATTCTGTTGGTGGTCGGGATTGCCGTATTCATATGGGGAGCTTTGGTGCTCGCCTATCTTGTCCTATTGGGTTGAGGTGTCCGCATGAAGAAGCACGATGTTATTGTGGTTGGAGGCGGTCTTGCGGGGCTCAGGGCGGCCTGGAAGGTCAGTGACTTTGCGGACACAGCTGTCGTTTCGAAGATACATCCGCTCAGGTCCCATACCGGCGCGGCACAGGGAGGTATAGCTGCCTCGCTCGGGAACGCCACCCCCGATTCCTGGGAAGAGCACATGTTCGATACCGTGAAAGGGAGCGACTATCTCGGGGACCAAGATGTGATCGAGGTTCTGGTCAAGGAAGCTCCTCAAACGATATACGAGCTTGAGCACCTGGGCGTTGCCTTCAGCAGAACGGAGGAAGGGAAGATTGCGCAAAGAGCCTTTGGAGGTCACACAAAACCCAGGGCGTGCTATGCGGCCGATTGGACAGGCCACACACTATTACATACTGTGTATGAGCAGTGCGTGCCCAAGAAGATCAAGTTCTATGATGAGTGGTTCGCGCTATCTGTTGCGGTCCAGGATGGGGTTTGCAGGGGCATAGTGGCACTGGAGATTCCCACTGGCAGGATAGAGATATTCCACTCAAAATCGGTCATAATCACGACAGGAGGATATGGAAGAGCCTTCAAGATCACCTCGAACGCGCTGGCAAACACGGGAGATGGTCTCAATCTGGCCTTGGGTGCGGGACTGCCACTGGAAGACATGGAGTTCGTACAGTTCCATCCGACCGGGCTCTACCGTCACGGGATCCTGCTGACAGAGGGAGCCAGGGGTGAGGGTGGTTACCTCATCAACCGAACCGGCGAGAGGTTCATGAAGAGATACGCTCCCGAGAAAATGGAACTGGCTCCGCGGGACGTGATATCCAGGGCCGAGCAGACCGAGATGGACGAGGGCAAGGGCATAGACGGGAAAGACTTCGTGTACCTGGATTTGAGGCACCTTGGTGCCGCCAAGATTCTGGAGGCGCTTCCGCAGACGAGGGACTTGGCGATGAGCTTCGCAGGTGTGGACCCGATAAAGAATCCCATACCGATCCAACCCACGGCACACTATTCGATGGGTGGCATACCCACAACGATAGCTGGCCAGGTCATCATGGATGAGAAAAACACACCTGTTGCCGGGCTCTATGCGGCAGGAGAATGCGCCTGCGTTTCGATGCACGGGGCGAACAGGCTGGGGACGAATTCACTCTTAGATGCGGCCATGTTCGGCAAGAGGGCAGCGGAGTCCGCGATTGAGTATTTGAAAGGAGCAGAGCACCAGCCTTTCCCAGAAGAGGTATGCGAGAGTGCAAAGGAGAAGGTCAGGCGCCTGAGAGTGGCGAACGGCCCCGAATCCGCTCCAAAGCTCAGGCACGAACTTCAGGAGACAATGACCCAGAAATGCGGAATATTCAGGGACGAGGAGAGGCTGGATGAGTGTCTTGCCAAGATCCGAGAGCTGCAAGACAGGTTCCAAAGGATTGGAATCGGGGACCGATCACTGACTTTCAATACCGAGATCATCGAAGCCCTGGAAACGCAGAACCTGCTCGAGTTCTCCGAGATCATCGTCTACGGGGCGATAGCAAGAAGGGAGAGCAGGGGTGCCCACTGGAGGGTGGACTACCCGAAGAGAGATGACCAGAATTGGCTGAAGCACACCATGGCTTTCAAGAAGGAGGGAAAGATTGAACTGAGATACAAGGATGTCACAATAACCAAATTCCCTCCGAAGGAGAGGGGTTACTAGGGGTCCAGGGGAGGTATAGTCCACAAGATATTGTCCTATGAAGCATGCGACATATCATACACCACTATAGGAGATGAATAGAACGTATTTATATACCGATATGAGTAGGTAGGTCTGCAAAAGGGGAGCGAGGCATTAGATGTCTCCAGAGAAAGACAAGAGATTCACTGAGGACTTCGTACGGAAATGGTCAAGAGCTGGAGAGGTACGAAAGAAGAAGCAAGTCTCCAAGAACGAGAGAATTCTAAAGAACCAAGAGGAGATCCTCAAGAGAAATCCGCGCAATCACAAGATCTGGTTCGCCAGAGGGACTCTTCTGGTCGAGATGGGAAGGCACGAAGAGGCCATCCGTTGTTTTGATGCCGTCATCAAGCTGGACCCGAAGAACAGGGCTGTGTACAATGCCAAGGCATCCGCCCTGATGAGGATGGGGGACACGGACGAGGCGGTGAAATGGTACAGGAAGGCGCTGGCAGTCACCTCGGAAGATGTTGACAGAAAGCTGACGGAGACCCTCTCCGAAGAGGCCCCAGTGGAGGAAATCCTGAGACAGATGTCAGAAGAATCCAAGGAATGGGAAGTCAAGGTCGAGACGCGTACCTGTCCCATCTGCGGAGCCACTGTCAAGAAAGAGACCAAGATATGCCCCTCCTGTGACTGGGAGTTCTACGATGAAGAGCTCGAGAAGAAGGTCTTTGCCGAGGAGGAGGTCAAGCCCGAGCGAGAACTGACCGAAGAGGAGATGAGGGAGAGGTTAATCCAGAAAGTGGACACCTTCAGGATGCAGGGATTCGAGGTAGGTCCGCTCGTAAGAACCATCAGGACGGAGCCTCACAGAGCAAGGAGCGCGACCGAACAGTTCGAGGAGAACGTGGAGAAGGTCAAGGAATACAGGAAGCAGCTTGAAGGAATGGATACGACCAGGTTTGAGAGCAGGGTCAAGGAGCTGGAAGCCCTTTTCCGAAGTCCGTACAACATATTCGTGATTCGAAAGGAGTTCGACAAGCTCGTTTCTCGCGTCAAAGCCAGGAGGGCGAGGAAGGCCCCGCCTTCAAAGGTCAGTCTGGAAAGGAAGCCACCGGCCGTGGGACTCACGAACGGCAGAAGAGGACGAGTCAATGGTCTCGTCAAGGATAGAAAGGCGATAGGGCTCACCAACGGCAGGACCGGCCGGGTCAACGGACTGGTGAACGGCCGAGGAAGAGTGAACGGTATCACGAATGGTCTCGGAATGGTCAATGGCATCACCAACGGCCTGACATATAGATTTCAGACAATGAAGACAGGGTTGGTGAACGGCCTCACTAACGGTAACGGAATAACGAACGGGTTGGGATCGATCAGGTTCAGGAACGAAAGCAAGATGAGGAGGTGGAAGGTCGCCGTCATACCCATAGTTGCTTTCACGTTGCTCACACTACCTTTCTTGTTTGTGTCTGAGGTTCCAATATCCGACATAGAAATCGATGGCAGGTTTGATGACTGGAGCATGGCGCCCAAGATACCTTCGACACCTGACGGGTCGCTGAACGACAACATCGACATACTGTACGAGGCGGCCTGGCGTAACCATCGATTCATTTCATTATATGTGGAGGTTGCCAACATCGCACTCTGGGGGAATCCGGCTACGTCCAGTCCAGACACTTTCCATGCCCTTTTGGATGTGGATAACGATATTGAAACGGGCTACGTGGTTAGGGGTATCGGAGCGGATTACATGGTTCGAATCCGCGGATACGGGGGGAACGTGCTTTCCTCCCAGCTTCACAGATACGGTTCAGAATCGGACCAGGTGAACTGGTCCTCGTGGCAGAAGGTGGGCAATGTGAAGTCCGCCGTGTCACTGAAATCGCTGGAGACTCAGGTTCCCTTGAGTTCCTTGGAAGCGACAGGCCCAAGAATCGCCGTATTGTTCCACACGCAAGGCTATGACAATCTCTACGATTTCTCAGATCATATTATCAGCGGTCAAGGAGGAGTCCTTGAAATCGATCAGAGGTGGAGTGACACCATCAGAACGATTAGTGGAGCCAGCAACCGAATCCTGGATATCTACGCTCGCGCAATAGGCAGGGATGTCTATCTGGACTCGCTGACCATTCATCTAATGGGAGATGCGGAGTTGAGTGAGATTGATATGTTGAGGCTGTCGATGGATGGACTGGATATCGCAACCATCAGTCCCCCGTTTACCAGCAGGGATCAGACCTTCCAATTCTCCTCAAAGAGAATAGGAGAGGGCGGAACGGCCGTTCTATCAGTGGACACCACCGTCATTGGAAGTAGCGAAAACACACTGGCAGCAAAGGTCTCCTCTTCGGGGGACGTTGGAATGATAACTGGAATAGCCAGTCTGAAGACCGTGATCCCAACTGGATACATGGGCTATGTGGGAAACTATCCCTCACAAGTCGAGATAGACGGAGGTTTCCATGAATGGACCGCGTATGACACGGACCCACAGGACCAGGTGAATCCCAACATTGACATTGTCAGATTCGCAAGCGTGAGAATCAACGCTACACAACTACTGGTTCACACATACTTCTATCTGAATGTGGCCGGGGTGATGGCGGGAGGCAGCCTCGTTCCCTACACGTCCCCCGGCCCGGTCAAAGAACAGGCCTATGCACCAGACAGCGACAGGGACACCGTGCCCGACAGTATTGACCCGTATGACCATGATTTCAACAACAACATGATTCCTGACTCCCAGACGAACTTTGATGTTGACGAGGACATGGTTCAGGACTATCCCAGGGGCCCGGACTGCTGGCTTGAGACAGTTCTACAGGATTTCTTCCCTGATCCCTACAAGGGTAGGGAGGTCCGTGTGAACATCTGTCCCTCGGCTCCCTCGAGAGTGACTGGTGAGGACTATGTCAACATCTTCATTGATATCGACGGGGATGTCAAGGGATATGCTGTTGGCCCGATATTCGCTGACTATCTCCTCCAGATAACGGGCAAGAACAATGATATCACATCCAAAGAGTTCCTGAAGTATAAAAGCCAGGGCCCATTGGAATGGGAACCCATCGGGAGCGCTCCCGACGTAGACTGGGACACGCAAAGACTGGAAGCCCATGTTGAGATTACGGGACGAACGTTCGACATGTTCGAGGTGTTCTTTGAGGCAAGCGATTGGAAAGATCTTACAGACGATGCAACGGACGTAACCCGGGGCGGACGTTCAGTATCCGAAGGTTCATTCGGAGATTTTGATGCGAGATTCAGCTCACCGAGCTACGAGAGCTATTTCACGGATCAAGCGGACAAGGTTTCGTTCAGAAGGAGGAGCAACTACATCACTTGGTCTCTTCCCAAGGAAATCCGATTGGAGGACGGGACCGACTCCAGAGTCGTGGGAGAATTGGAACCTTCATATCTAACCATGGATGATAACGGGGCTGTCTATCCCAATGCGTACTCCGGAGTGGATGTTTCGATTGAATACATATTCGAGGACACCAAATTGAAGGAGAACATAGTTCTGGAGAAGGCGTTTGAGGATATGACCGAAGGGGGAGTGATATCCCTATCAAGCCGTTTGGAGTACTCGGAAACACTGGTTGTCTATGCCGAGGGTGAAGAATCAGAGGAATGGACGGTTGTCAGCGGAGGACTGACTTTCCTGGAGCGAGATTCTGCAAGATTCCACATAAGCCTTCCATATGCAGTGGACTCTCAAGGCGACATTCTCGACTGTCGATATCTCTTCAACGCGAAGGAAGGACTTCTAGATCTCCACTGTCCTACCGATTGGTTCTTGACTGCCACCTATCCGGTCAAAATCGACCCATCAGTGACTACCTACACTATTGAGAATGACGGCACACTTGGTCAGGCCACCGAATATTTCGGCTGGTCGGTCGCAATTGGTGATTTTGACAATGACGGCTATGCAGACGTTGCCACAGGCGCACCCTGGGCTGATGTGGGTTCCTA
>SOIM01000012.1 GCA_004377185.1 Methanomassiliicoccales archaeon
CGTCACCTTCCGGAGGAACCTCTCTGCCCAGATAATAGGGAATGATGTTGATCTGAGGTGGGGGTATGTGGCAGAAGCGAGCAGGTATCTGATATTCAGAAGCGAAAGAAGAGATGGTCTTCATAATCTCTCATTGTCCCCAATCGCAGAGACGATATCGAACAATTGGCAGGATATTTCAATCATCGGAAATGAGAAAAGCGAGTATTACTACACGGTCATCCCCGTAGATTCCCAAGGAGAGTTGGGAAGTAGCACATACAGCATCGGAGTGTTCACCGAAATCTACCTAGCAGGTTCGGATACCTTCGCATTGCCACTTGAGCCAATGGAAGTATACTCAATAGACTGGTATTGTGACAATATTCCCAACATTGTTGGAATTGTTCACTTGATGAAAGGCATGTGGAGACTCCACGCGATAGAGATGCCCGAAGGAGTCTATGATGCAATTGCCACGCTTGGCAAAGGATATCAGATCTTATTCAACGGAACAACAACAATATTTACTTTCATCGGATATTAGTGGGAATTAATACTCAGGGGAGCAGAGATATCGTGGAGCTCCTGGTAAGAATGAAGATTTCACATGTTCAACACACAATCTTCAATGAACGTGAAAATGCACAACTGTTGACCTTGTCTAGGATTTTGGTGACCTAGGTATAGACTTTCGCGGATCACTTCGAAATAGAGATGCGGTGGGGGCCATAGGCTTGCAAACGAGGACTGCGAATAGGAGGTTCACACTAACCTCATTCAAGTAGGCATCCGTGGGCATCAACATGAAGCCCCGTCATCAAACAAAGGGCTTGTCACAGCTCAATCTACTTCTTGCCTGAGTGAAAATAGGGACAAGCTCACACGCATGTCAGAAGGATTACACACCTGACATTTCACAACAAGTCGTCAAAACAACGACTGTCCTCTTGTCATACCCATCTCATTAGTCGATCTGACTGCCACTTTCCTGTCTCCATTTCCGTTCCATTATATGCAATGAATCTACAGGGGTGTGAGCCAATTCAAGACCTATTGGCGTAAGCACATGAAACATCCTCCAGGGAAATCCACGTTCATTTCGTACGCTGACAAATCCTGCTTGTACTAACTGCTCTATTGCATCACACACGGACTGCCGACAAGCGGAGACCTCATGAATTAGTTCAGTCTTTGTGGCTTCCTTACTCTTTGAGAGGTAAGAAATACATTCCAGAACACCAGCCTTTTCCACAAGCTTGGTAATGTTCATTCAGTTTTCCTCCTCAACGGTCTTCGAGGTTCAATGATGGGAATTTCCTCGCTTTAGAACCCCATAGAACTGGTTCTATTAGAGTTTTGCCTGAGTATTTTCGCTTTTCAAAGCCTTCAAGCCAACCAATTAACCCGTGAGCAAAATGATGCTCATTACCTGTTCCTGTCCTTCTTTGCCTGAATTGAGAGGCAACATCAAGGATAGTGTAAGGGCCAATCCCACTCCAGACATCACTTTCCACAAGAGACCTTCAATCGCCTACAGATTGGCGTGAAGCATGCTGTTGCAATCAAAAGAATGAACTCACCTTTTTCCACGATAGCAAACTTCTTCCACTTCAAAAAAGGCTAGTCCCTTTCGGCCTATCGGGGAAAAGGTTAGCCCCGCGGCCAGAATATGATCCAAAGTACTATTGTCTTCGCAATTACCTACTAGAGTAGTCAAGAAGGTCGTCTTTGATGAATTAGCATCCTTCATTCCAGATGCTCTTGTTTCCCTTCTGATGGGGATCGAAGACTTATGTCAGAGTTGATAATGAACTTCGTCGTTTTCCAATTCTTGTATGTCGAATAATCAAAAAAGTAGAAGGGGGTTGTTGTGCTCAATTGCGTCCAACAATGGTGAGTCACTTCGTAATCGAAATCGTGAACATCAGAGATGATAAGGAAGAAGAATTCTGGCTTCGCATCAACAAAAACCCTCTGAACCACAGATATTTCATAATGGACTGGAAGTACCAAAAACAAGACAGTGACATCTTCCTGGCACTTGAGGAGGGTGGTGACCAAGAATTAAGGACAAAGGATTCCAACCTTCAGTCAACAACCTCCCAGTGGCTTGATATCGAGCGGAATTCCTTCAAGAGCAGAAGACATGTGTCACTAAACAACTGAGTTCGATACTTCATCCATTGAAAGCGAGAACCTGTTGTTTCTACTGCATTCTCTCTCAAACGACCCATGCTCAACCTCAAATGGTAAGATTGTTATAAACTAAACTCGTTTCCCCAAGATGGGTATAAGAATGGAACGAAAGCATTGGGGAGAGATGAGAGAGTTGCTGGAGGCCCTCTACTCTAATGATGTATCTGAACTCTGCTGGTACTTTGGACTACCCTATTCAGGAACGAAAAACCGGAAGATCAATCGAATATTGAAATCAGACCTTGAATATCAAGATGTGAAGAGAAAGGTCCTCCTTTTGAGATTTGCATCTGAGATACTGCAGTATTTCTATTCGGACGAACTGTCAGAAATACTCGACGACCTTGACCTGCCCGTATCCGGGAACAAAGATGAGAAGATACTGAGAATCGTTTTCAGTGATATGGTGAGCCCTAGGGAATTGCTGGAAACGAGAGTAACAGATGAAATCGATGAAATCTACTCTGATCTATTCGATGAGGAGAATGAATTGACGAGAAATAGTGCATTGGACAGAATCCTGCATCACTTCGACATAACTGACGTAGAAACAGAAAGAGAAGAGGGGGACCAGACGGGAAAGAAGCGAGAGAAGTTGGATTTGGACAATCTCAAGAAGTTCCTTGAAACTGAAGAGGGACAAACACTTGAGTTCAAGAGTCACAAGATTCTGGGTAGAAAAATTGACATTGCGAAGATACTGTGTGCATTTGCTAATAGAGATGGAGGCAAATTGCTGATTGGAGTAAGTGATGATAGAACTCTTTCCGGAATGAAGGCCAAAGAGAAATACCATGAGGACTACATCCGACAGATTGCTAGATTCAGGTGCGCACCACCCGTTCCATTAACGTTTCAGGTTGTCTCATCGACACAGGGGGATGTCTATGTGATAGAAGTCCTTAGGAAGAAACCTCGCAGCACTCCCTTTGGGGTCAAAACCAAGGTTGGAGGAACAACGTATTTCGTGAGGGATGGGTCAATGGTTGTGGAAGCCCATCCATCAGAACTCAAGGACATTATTGATTGATCTTGCTTCGGGAGTTGTCACCCAGGCCTGGCGTTAGACGTTGTGCAACGTTACCATGGGGTGTTCTTTGGATCCGGTTTTGAAGCGTAAGGTTGATTGACAAACACACGAAGGACAAAGCAGTACAGGTTGGCAACTACCGGCGAAATGAATGCCATTCCAACTTGTATACAGAGAATAAGTCTTCGATTGCAACGAGAAGGCTAGGATACACTTCAGCTAGAATCAGCTTCTTCTCGAAGAGATTGTAGAGACTCTGGATATCGGTTGCTTTGAGCACTGTTCTGAACGTTTCATTCCCCGAACGATCTAAGTCCCAAAGCTCGACCCGATCTTCGTCAAAGAATCGGAAATGCGCATGCGCGAAGGCATTTCTCAGGTGAGTTGTGTCTGCTTTACCATCACTCCCTTTACTCCACAGCATCAGGAAATCCTCCACGAGTTGCTCTCGGTCCTTCCGTGAGCTCGTCGAGGGAGATGCCCAATAGTGGATTCTGGCTCTGACAAACGCTCCCTTCGTCTCATAGCGTATGATGTGACCCAAACCTGCCAGCAAGATTGAGCTTTGGATGTCACTAGTCCGATGAAGTGCACGAGTGAGGAAGCCCAGCGAAGCTTCTAGCTGCGAGAGTTGCTCTTGACTCCACGATACACCAAAAGGCTCCATACGTTTCCCTTTTCGACGCTTCACCTCGAAAGTCCTCTGAAGAATTCGATCTAGAATCGCCAGTCCTTCGGCGAGCGTTTTATCCTGCTGAGAATATTCCAGGACCAAGGTGGTGACACAATCCTCAAAAAGTCCCCAGTCCCAAGCTTCCTTTTCAGCTCGGCGTCGGAGCAGGATGGATAATGCGTCAGAGGAGTCGACGAGACCTAATGTCCGGGCTGTGACCTCGAGGTCCCTCAGCCGTTCGAAAGCCGCCTCCTCTTGAATCCCTTTCCAAACCAGAGGACGCTCCATATCTGGGAACTATACAGTTGGTGCAACTTAACCATTTCGAGGAGATGCCCAACCATGGGAGAAGGGCAAATAGCCGGACAGTCCTCAATAGTCATTGATCTGAGGGTAAGCATATGAGAGTCCCAGAGTGGGTGAGTTGTGCTGGACCAAGGGAGTGTCAAACCGAATCTATGTTAGAAGACCTCGGCTCAACAACCTCATCTAGGTTTGCTTAGCTTCAGAAGTTTCTTAGAATTCCTAATCGCATACCTCGAAATCTCAGAGAGCCTATTGTCTAGGAACTGACGCAACGGAATGACATAACTATCAATGAATGGTGCGATGTCGCGAACTTCATAGTTCGGATATCCTTGGCTGCTCATCGCCTTCTTGAGTTGTGACACGGTGAGATTTGATATCTCCAAGAGACTCTTGAGTCCAAGTCTGCTGAGAATGGCTTCGGTTTCTTCTCTGAGGTATTCCTTCTCTCGTTGAGAAATATCTTTGACGAGGAAATCAAGAGAAAGCATGTCTGCAAGGTCAAGAAAAGTGACATCGAAGTCAGTCAGCAATTCTTGGAACGTCTTTCTGTCCCTTTTGAAGAAAGCTGTCCATTTCTGGTAGAAATCTTTCTGGGCTGGTCTAAGAGTAGTAGGGTCTTCTGGATAGAAATAGGCATCATTGACAATCAGGGGAATAGCCACAAGACCTGCACGCTTGAGCTCTTCCATATTCAGACTAGGTATCTCTGAGAAATGCTTCCGTACGAAATCCTCAGCAGTGGAGAATCTGGAAGAAACCCTCAGGATGCTGACTGACTGGTTCCTCGTAGCTTTGCCCCTTGTGTATAACCAACCCGGAGCGACAATCCTGTTCGAGACTGCGTTTATTCTTTCTTTCAAATATCTGTCTCCACCCCTTTTCTCTTGCTTCAGAATCAAAAATGTATTGAATGATTCCCGGGATGGCTTCCTCTTAGGAGTCATGGCAGACAAGCCTTTGATCAATCTCCTTCCGCTCATTTTCCTTCTCACCAAATCGAGCAAATCACTTCCTTTGCCGAGTTCGTAAACCATAAAACTGAGTTGAGGATCAGACAGTTCCAAGCTGACTTTGTTTCTTTCGATGGCGTCCATATCACTTCTTAGGTATCGTCGAAAATCCTCCAAATCAAACACTCCTCCTCGACTTCGCAGATATACAACGGATTTGACAAAGGTTTCACCTTCTGGCGAATAGACCGGGCCAGTATCCAAAAAGACTATGTTCTCGCCCAAGAAAGCCCTCAGAATTGATTTCGTCAGTCTCTTTCGGCGTCGGTTCAGTTTCTCTGAGGTGATGTGGAGTACAAGATGATGAAAGACCTCTATTCCAAACTCATCCACAATTGCGTCTCTACATCTGTTTTGAATTGCTTGATCAGCCACTTCCTCCAGGAATAGTGAATCTGAGGAAGGAATCTCATCCAAACGCCTGAAAAGAGAGAGTGTAGATTCTCCATCGTCAATGGACTTACCGACAACAAATGCGGGAAATCTTCTCTCTATGGCGTCTTCGAACTCAGAAAGCAATGTCTTTATGGTCCGCAGTTTTGCCTTTGTCTTCTCATATTCCTCCAGTCTGTCGTAGAGCCAAGGAATCAAACCAGCTATGAACGTGATGAGAGACACAATCGCTCCTAAGGTATTCTGAAGTAGGAATAGAACGACAAACAGCGATATTGCGACAAGGGACATCAATAGTCCGACAACAGATTTCCTCCGCACATTCGAAAATCGGCTTTGGTGCTATAAAAGGTTGCTCCGTCGCCAACCCTTTCCCTAAGGGCTTTCGTGCTAGAAATCAGATTCTGTTGAGTAAATTCCAACGTTGAAGCCGCCAAATATGTGTTGCTCCGTGAATAGGGATCAAGGGCAAAGGATTCCAACCTTTAGTCAACAACCCCCCAGTGGCTTGACTTTTGACAGAATCTCCAAGCTTCGTCGGGCTCCATTGGCAGAGAACCCCTCCCGCCTTGGATAGAGAGAGATGCCTCATGGTCCATTGAATTGCCAATGTGCGGAAACATTTATGGTTGATTCATGGGATGTGCTGAATCGTGTACAGAGAGTATTCGAAGATATCTGGAATTCGCTTTGATGAGCAACTTCAGGCGTTTGAGGTTGACGTGTATCCAGTATTTTCACGAGATTGGCCTACTGCTGGAGAAGTACCGGAGTCCTCTCCACTGCCATTCCCATTGGGGCACAGATGTGTTGGCCTCGACCTCTTGAGAGATGTGAGAAGTCGGTTTCCCAATCTCGCCGTGGTGTTTCGAGATGGAAACGTTGACGAAGACATCTTCATCAAAACAGATATCTCTCATCCATCCTTGCAGAAGAGGATTCTAAGAGCCGAAGGCCCTCGGCTGTTTGGACGCAACCTTGGCGCAGGTAAACGAGTAACTTATCTTATCGCCGAAGTGGGAGGACTCGACCTGCTTGGTCTTGCTGAAGGATTCGTCAATCAATGCGCTCCGGCTGTCTTCTTCTATTGTGCGAATGTGGAGGAAACATCTTCAGAGGATTTGATTCGCGCTCTGGAGGATTCCTTAGATGAGACGAGCCTGATCCGCGAACTCATGAGGTGCTGTGATCTCCTTCTCAGCACAGGACCCGATGCATATTACTTCACCGTTCGGTCAAAGGAAGAATCCTCCCTGAGGGGCGTTGTCGAATCGAGCTAATGAGTTACTGGAAGCATGTATTGGAAATCCAATATGTGACAAGGGAAGTTGCGCGTGGGGGTTCCAACCTCAGTCAACTACCCCCCCAGTGGCTTACAATTGAGTAATCTCCTAGTCAAACTCTGTCAGGTTCCATCGGCTTGATGTGTCATTGTCCGAAAGGAAATGCGATACAGAGGACAAGGCCCTTCAGAATCAATCTCGTGGGGGCTATTCGGTGATTCTTCTGGACACCCGAATCGCTTGAATTCGAGTGGTCAGAAATGGAAAGAAGTACTCCTCATCGAAGGGGAATAAGTAGAGGAAGGAATTCTCCCTTATAGACTCGTCACCCATTACTTCCCATGATGCCGTGAGAAGCATCGTCACGGGCTGAGGCTTCCAATCGAATTTGGGGGAGATAATCTCTCCTTGAGGACCTAGAAACCCGAGACTGTTTTCGTGAGCGTCCTCGGCCATGGCTTGGAAGATGGCCTTGAACGAGTCTGGGTTCTCTTGATAGAGAACGTGCGCGTTCCTCCATATCCAATAGGTCCGACTGGTCGTGTCCTGGGCTAGGGCCTCGCAACGGAGTATGTCATCCATAGCGTCCAGGTTCGAACCCATGTAATCCGCAAGAGGTACGGCCCGCCGAAGCTCTGAGTACAGCCCCTCGCTGTCCGTCACGGATTCTCCGCGTATGAGTATGACAAGATCGGTCGGGTTCCTTGTGCTCGTGAATCGCTCAAGAAAACTGTCGTGCAAATCGCTCAGACCCTTGTCCCATAGGAGAAGTATGTGATGGTTTCCAGCGACCACTTCCTCTATTGAGGTCATTAGCTCATCCAGATTCCTAGGCCGAATCTCGCGTGGGGCCGGTACTGCCGCCCAGTCCCGATCTGACTTTGAGGTCCCTGGTTTTTCATGAGGTTCCAAATACTGAAGAGTGCCCATCCCTTTCGCAACTTTGCCCCCATCGCTGTCGAGAAGTTCTATCTTCACATCAATGGGGATCTCCGTGGAGATGTCTTTAATTGATTGTCCCCTTTGTCGGGGAGTGACAATAACGGTGCGGTTGAGGAGCTCAGGACAACTCAAACTGCTCATTATGATCTTTAGTCCCTTGTGACGGCGACGTCCTTCGAAAGGCCAGAGGAAAATGACGCATCCTATGGACTCTTGTCCTGAAGCCAACGGTGGACTCCCTTTCTTCACGAAAAGTCGTACAAAGGAACTCTTCAAATCCGCACCTATACTAATTCCTCCACGTCTTAACATCTCCAAGAGAGATTGCCAAGACTTAACTCTTTTCCCCGAAGCGTCTCCTTGTGATGCCGGAAGTATGCGTTGCCGACTTGACCAATTGCTAGAGACAAGGGATTCCAACCTTTTGTCAATAACCCCCCAGTGGCTTACTATTGAGTAATCTCCTTCTCAAGCTCCACAAGGTTCCATTTGCCAGAAACGTCATTGTCCGAAAAGGAGTACGACACATCACAACTTATGCAGTGCTCAAGCCTTTTGCATGAGCATCTAATGCGAGGCATCAAATATCTGTCATTTCAAGTCCTTGAGCATAAGAAAGACAGGTAGACGTCTGAAGCCATATTGGGCGACGGTTGGTGACGCACCCGTCCATCCCATTGGGTTGTAGTAGCTATCGAGAGGGGAAAGGATGGGCTAAATTTATGATACTAAATATCTGTTATCTCAAGCTTACAAGCCGGCGATAATCTTTCTCTCAGGTTTTGAGCTAGGTAGGCTCCTATGTAGGCAAGAAAGCATAAAGGTAGAAATAAAATAGCGAACACGATGAGAAAATAAGCAAGGATTCTTATGATAAAAGCTGCACTTATCACTAACCCCATATTCAGAGGGAACGATCCCAAAGAAACAAGAATCAGAATCGAGAACAAAATTGCGCCTGCTACTATCCCAGAAAGGATTATCTCAGCGCGCCATCTATACCCGATAATGTAGCATACTAATCCAGAGGCAAAAGAGGCTATCAATATCGCTTCAAGTGGCTTCCCAAACAATAAGATCGGAACGAAAAAGAATGCTGTGGGAACGCTGATAAAAGCGCCTTTTCTTACTTCAATCCAATCGAGATCTAGAAGCCAACCGAAACATTTCTTGAAGGCTCTCCTTAATCTATGCTTCTGAGCTGCAAACGTCTGTATAAAGTTGTAGACGGAGTGAAGGTGTACATGGAGCCATAATCCGGGCTTCCATGATGCATAAGCTCTCCACATAATATATTCATCAATTAACGTGCTAACGACAAATAAAGCCATAACCGAAATGATACTGAGAATGAATGCAGATAGCAAATCGAAGACTATAATAGCACCTCTAGGATTCCATTTCATCATGTCTTCCATGAAGCCTGTAGGCAAAAGCATCCAGAAGGGTGAAGAGTAAACGTAAACGTAACCTTCATAAGTTCCTGCTGAGCTTCCATAAGGAACATAAGCCGCAACGTTTCTGCTTTTTGTATCACCAGATTGTAGCGTGTAAACACTCTCATTAACATAGATATATGCTGTAATGTTTCCCTCAGCGAACGCAACGAATCTGAGGGGCAAGAGTGTTGGGTTAATCGCATCATATTCCCTTATTTCCCTTCCCCCATCACCCAAAGTCCCGAAGTTCACACTTGACTCTGGGACATTACCGAAGGTTTCAACGCCTAGAGATGTGCTCCTGCGATCATAAGCAAAAAGTGCTGTAAGAAGCAAGAGGATAATGAATATTGTTATTGCATAAGCAAACACGCGTCTATATCGCAACCTTTCCGGTCCGAAAAGAAGCGCGGTTAGTCTGTTTTTCTCATCCTTCTTTTCCCGCCATGCAATGAGAGCAGCAAACACGAGCAAACCTGTCACAGTAAAGCATATAATAGCAACAGCGATGATTTTGCCTTGTGATTCCTCACCCCAAAGCCAAAGATTACCTATGTACGGTATCCTTAAAGGCTCTTGCTTGATTGATAAAACCTTTCCTTTGATGCGTTGCTCCCCTATAAATGGCTCAGGAGCATGAGGTCCTTTTTGGTCTGTATAGTTATTTGCATCGCCCTTAGTCTCAAAATATATTTTGCCGTTTATTGAAGTGACGTTTACGACCCTATGAATAACCAAAGCATCATGACGGAGATAACTCTCATAAACGATAATATCACCAATTCTAATTTCCTCAAGCTTGACAGGCACCCACGTGACGATATCGCCTCTATGAAGCGTAGGCTCCATACTATCGCCCATAACAACTGAAGTTGGACTTTGGTTGCCTGTACCAGTAAACAACAAGTGGCTGAAAATTATGAGAACTACAGCTACGAATAACACATTATAGAGAATGGACTTGAGCTTAAGTTTCATTTCTCATCCGCGCCTCTTCCTCCGCATCTGTATTCTGAGTTTTATTTGAATTTGAAAGAATAAAAAAAGAAAGAAAGTTGGGTTTGGATTAGCTTATCTAGGATATCTCAGATGTTGCCTCGAACTCGAAGTATATCGTACCGCTCAAGGAAGCTGCAGTAGCACTAGATGGAATTATCAAGCCTACCTCCACCCATACGTAATCGGCTGTACCGTTAACTGCTTCCTTTGTATTGCCTGTATCATCCGTAGCGTCGAACTTCCATCCGTAGTATGTACTGTCCCATGTTGCGTCCAGCGTCGTAGTACCGTCGCTGTATGTATTTGTGCTCTGATCGCCAGCTACTAATACCCAATAGTGTGTCGTAGAGCCGCTGGAACCGTCCCACATCGTCTTGTAGTCACTAGATGCTTCCTGCTTACTGCTGTCGGCTGTGAAAGCTTCGTTACACGTCTTCTGTGCGTGCTCGTGCACATAGATATACATGTAGTCCTTGCCTGTACCTGTGACAACAACCTTGTCCAATGTTATCGAATATGCTTCTTCGTTCACTATTGCAAATGCAGCTGTGTAGGTCTTGTTCGTTGCTTGTGCCCATTTTCCTAGACTTATGGAATACGTCTTGTTGTCAGAGCTGTAGATCAGCGGCTTTGATGTATCTGTAGGACTTGTATCTCTTGATAGCCAATGCACGTAGTTGTCGGATGTAGTTATTTCGTAGTCCCAAGAGACTTGTATCACACCGTATTGCGTTGCCAAGACTGTCGATATTGCCACTAGCATTGCCAGACCGATGAGCGTTTTCTTGCGCAATCTCAACTTTTTCACCTCCTTTTTGTTATATTCGTTTCCTACTTTGAGAGACTAACTTTTAGGGCGAGTATATATAAAGATATGATACGATTATCAGCAATGAGACGAGGGGAGTGTGAAAGTGATAAGGGTCAAACTGCAAAGGACCCATTTTCCTCAGCGCTTGTCAGAAGGGGGTGGGATGTATCCTGTTACAGCGAACGGTGGAGTGGATTAGAGCTAAGAGAATTTCTGTGCGCCAGAGGAAGGATGATGGCGTAGGAGCACTTGCAGCATTGCTTTACTATCCGGGTCTTTCTTGCAGGAAGACCAGAGATGCGTTGAGGGAATAGGTGGATGTCTCTCACGAAGCAATCAGACAGTGGTACCATAGGATCAGAGATGTCTTCCCTGAGTCAAGGAGAGAGCGTAGAAGAATGGTACCCATAGATGAGACAAAGATCAAAGATAGAGAAAAATTGATGTATCTGTGGGCGATGGACACAGACACTAGAGAGATTCTCTCTGTCTATCTGTCCACTGCAAGAAGCGGACTAGACACGCTGAGATCTCTCAAAAAGACAATGAGATACTGCAGGAACAAGCCACTCGTACTGATAGATAGAGGCCCATGGTATCCATGGGCATTGCAGAGATATGGATTGAAGTGGAGACATGAGACATTTGGAGAGAGGAATCCAAGAGAGCAGTGGTTTGGTATAGTTATGCATCGAACCAAGAGATTTTGGAACAAGTTTCCTCATAGTTCCATGAATTCCACCTTTTCGTGGATGTTGTCATTCATGGCTATATACAATTCATGGAGGTGTCATGTTGACACATTCTGATAGCCACGCCGAAAAGTACAAATATGGGTGTTGAGGACATTACCAATCCTGAGAATCATTTATGATAATAGAGGGTAAAACATGCCTTCTGTTCGAACGATATCAGACAAAATAAGAGGCTTTATCCGGTCTTCGTGGCAAAGAAGTACTATTGGTAAGGAAGTCTACTTTGAGGACACAGGTGAAAAACTAGGCATTGTTTTTGATGCAGTAAGAGGAAGGGATGGCGAAGTTGTTGGATATAACATAAAGGATGAGAATTCAGAAGCAATGATGGATTTTCCAGTCGAGCGGTTTGAGGAAAACGCCCGAGGCTTGATTTTTCGACCTCTATGGTATACCGAAGCAAAAGAGCTGATTAGTCAATTAGAATTTCAGCCGTCGATTATACCCGAACTTACTGAGATGGTGCTAGATGGCGATATGTCAAAGGAAAGCCTGTATGAAGTAATGGCGCACTCACACCCTAATCTCAAACGATTTGTCGACGAAGCAATAACTCTGAGAGAAGTGTTAAGAATCAAACTTGAAGCTTTGGAAATCTCTGGATTGGGGTTGAGAAATGAGGTTGGCGAGCTGGCTGAAAAAAGGTTGTTAGGCGAAAACAAAAGAAGAGATTTCGCAAGAGCATTGTTAGCGTTGAGACGGAAAACAAGGATAGTGAATATAAGCATCAAGCGGTGCAGAGAGTTGTTACTTAGGTTAGATCGTTCGCCTTTTGTACCCAAGGAAGGGTTACATGGCACAACGGAATTGAGAGGAAGCGCACTACCAGCACAAGCAATGTGTCCGTTTTATGGTTTGAGCGAGCACTTAGAGAGCATGTGCCCTTTTGCAGAGGAGGTTATAGAGAAAGAAAGAGAAGAAGTAGAAAAAGAAGAAGCGAAAGCCGAAGTTCCGATGAAGCGATGTTTTGCCTGCGATGCAACCCTCGATGCTGAGGCTACAGGATGTGACGTATGTGGTGTCGAACTTGCCGAAGGTAGAGAGAAGATTGTTTGCTCGCTATGCGGCTTCGCACCCCCTCTAGAGGCAAAAGAATGTCCACAATGCGGTGCAAGATTCATTGAGGAAGAAGAGCCTAAGAAGTTACCTTCTGAAAAGGAGAAGTACAAAGGCTAGGTAGCTAGAGAGGACGTTAGAAAAAGAAGTTGAAGTGAAACCAGTTGCTAATAATGTGAAGTCGGAGTTGAGACCACAACAATCAATGGGAAAGTATGGTTGAATGATACGTGATGAGAGGAGAAAAGGAGAAAAATGCATGAAAAAAGCACTTATGCTTGCTTTCTTGCTTGCAGTCTCGTGCACGCTCTCTTTTGCTTACGGCACTCAATACGCCATCACCGAGGCGAACTATGAGTATGAGATCGTAGAGCAGGAAAACAAAACACTTTATCTCCACAACAATAGTGGAGAGTATATCCTAAACACAACGAAAGGCTCGTCAGAAGAAACAACAAACTACACAATCAACACAGATGCATACCGTGCTTGGACGCAAAAGCCAAGTTTTGCTGGTAGTTTTAACATAGTTAATATTTGCACTGCCCATCTTTTCATCGAACCAATAAATGATGGGGCGTATTGGCCTGATGTGACAGTGAACATGACCTACAACGACGATACTTGGCTCGATACCGAGACCATAGGCGACATCTCAACTACTAGCTGGTACAATTTTACGCTCCATATAGATCGAAGTGCCGTAATTGTGCATTACAATAAGAACATAACGCTAAACATCTCAGCAAGTTCAGAGGGCGGTGCACCTTCAATTAAGGTTTATTATGACTCCGCCACAAGGGATTCTAGGCTGAATCTTACTACTAGCACATATGTTGATGTCGATTGGATCAAGACTTACAATGGCGGCATAGAGACTTCTGAGTTTGGCGTGTTGGATGTCATCACTGTCAAAGCAAACATCTCAGACCCTATAGGCTCTTATGATATAACGGAAGCGAAGATAACAATAAGAGATCCGAACGGTGATGATGTCGTAACAAATGCTACTATGACGCTCGAGCAGATAGATCCTAGCGATCCGTCGGCATGGAAGCGCTTCACTTATGATGCAGGACCTTATGGGACTACTGGGACATATTCCGTGTTTGTTTTTGGGCACGAATCTAATGGTGTTTCAAGTTACAAAACAACAACATTTACCGTAAGCTGAATCTTTGGGTTATTAACAGTTCTATGGCATTACCTAGAATACAGAACTAGAGAGGTCGATCTGTTCTGAATAGGCAAGAAATGTCTGAAATCCCTCGTGAAATGGGCTCGATTTACGAACGCTATCTCTCTTCTTTTTGTCTTCTTTCATAGGGAAGGAAGACATTTTCTTCCTGTCAGAAGTCAAACGGAGAGATTATGTTTATATACAGCGACTTCTAATTTACTCTTAGTTATCTAAGCATCCCTCCACAACGAAGAGGCCGTTCACACCCTGATTTTTCATCAGACCGGCCTCACCCCCTTTTTTCCAATGAATTGGACAACCATATTGCTATCAATCTTGATAATGGAGAGAATCGTTTTTTATGCGCTTCCTTTATTTTTCAAAAAAGACAAGAGCGGAGGCAAGGAGAGATGACGAATCTATCTGGAAGAAGCATAATATTGTTGAAGGTGTTTCCCGATCAACTGGGGAACGCCCATAGAGAGATATCAAGAATGCCGAATGTGACAAACGTGTGGCCCATATTGGGCTCCTATGATCTTCTTGTGTCTGCTGGGTTTTCGGACTACGAAGGTCTCAGAAATCTCGTCGGAGAGATGAGGTCCAAACCTTATTGCCAGGAATGCAAGGTCCATCCGGGATTCATGGATTGGGAGAGGGAAGGAGCAAGGGATACGCCTATGAAAGGATGGGTATTCATAGACACTGCGGATTTCGATTCCACATTTGAAGAATTGAAGAAGATAGACAAAGTAAACTACGTCGTCTCCATCTCGGGCGAGTACAACATGGTTGCAGGCCTCGGTGTGGAAGGATTTCAGGAATACGGAAACATTCTCAGGAACAACGTGCTCACGATACCTGGGGTGAGAAGGACGGAAACATACACTCATACGCCTGAATAAGGTCTGTAGTGGGCGTCTTTCACAATCAAGAAGAGCCTGAAACAAAGTCGTAGAGGAGAGCATGACAAGCCGAGAAGAGATGACCACCAAAATCTGTCTGGTAGGAGACTCAGCTGTAGGCAAGACGAGCCTCGTAAGGAGATATGTTTTCGACGTGTTCGACGATAGATACCTCACGACATTGGGAACGAAAGTGACCAAAAGGGAATTGGTTCTCCCCTATTCCGAGTTGGAACTTGAAGTGGATGTGAAGTTGCTTATTTTCGACATCATCGGAGAGAAGGTGTTCAGACGATTGTTGAGGGAGGCTTACTTTCAAGGAGCGAAGGGGCTCATGGCCGTCTGCGATGTCACCAGAGGAGAGACTCTGGATAGCCTCGAAGACTGGATAGACAATGCCTACGAAGTGACAGGAATAGTTCCCTTGCATCTCTTGGCAAACAAGTCAGACCTCAAGGTTGATATTGTGGTGTCGGAGAGAGAGGTTAGCCAGGTTTCTGGAGCTTTTGATTCTCCCTATGATTTTACAAGTGCCAAGACCGGAGAGAACGTGGAAAAGGTATTCGAGCTCATCGCCAAGAGATTGGTAACCCGGGCGATTGGCCGTAGATACGGAGATCGATAACATGATTCCGAAGCATATCTTCCCTGTTTCCGTGACCGCCGAGCATCCTATCTCTGAGAAGTTTATCGAATCCCGTGTGTCTGAGGATTGAAGGATATATGAAAGAAAGTGGAGGAGGAGAGGAAAATTCCCAAAAGGCTGTCCAGGGACCCCCATCCTCGGCAGTCGAAAGTATTCTTTCTCCTCTGTCTTCCACCCGACTTGACAAGAGGGATTCGGAAATCCTCTCTCTTGCAAGAGATCGCCCGACCACCTTGGTAAACATATCTGAGAGAATGGATATTTCTTTTGTTGAATGTCTGGAAAGGGCGCAGAGGCTTCAGCGTATGGGTCTCCTCAGGAAACTTGATGACCCACTTCGTTCCGACGGCCTCTTTCTTTACCTTGCGGTCCAGCGAGAGATTTGATTGGCTCAACCGCATACCGAGAACTTGGTAAGATCTGTGCAATGGTTCCTCCAGACGTAGGAGCTCTCACTCAAGAGATTAGGAAATATCTCGGATGAGGCTAATGACCTTCTATGCGGAGAGCACCCAATTCGCAGGCAATGTCGTCAGTGAGCTGATATACGAACATACCTCCGCGCTTCTGTCCCTTGGGAGATTTGGGACTATGTCGGTTCAGAAGACCTGCTTCCATGAGCTTCCTGACCTTTGCTATGCATGTCGACTGCTTCAGACCGGTAGAATAGCATATCTCTTCGATGGTGAGCGGCTGTTCCAGGGCACATGCCAGTATGAAGATGTCTGCTTCATCAACTTCAACATCGGACTTGTTATGAAAATAGCTCTTCAAATCCTCAAGATTGCCAAGGGTCTTTTCTCGATGCATTTGGCCCGGTCCCTCTGCAATACAAAATCGTCGCATTGGTTACCAATAAGGATATTGTCATCATTATCAGGCGGGATAATAATGAGAACGAACCCCTGGGTGCCAGAGGATTCACATTAGGACTCAGGACTTGTACACGTATGCGACAACATCAGAGGTCGGTTTTATGCGCTTGGTGAGGTCGGTGACCAGATCGCCATCAACATATACATCGCCTCCCCTCTCTTGTAGGACCAGAAGGGTGTATGGCGAGTACATCTCCCGAATATACTTCTTCAACACTACGCTCTTTTGAGTAAGCCAGGGGGGTTTCGTGACCTTCTTCCCGACTACGATCTCTTTCCTTCTCATCATTTGCCAATTGAGAGAAGAGAATAGCTTAAGGCTTTCGGAGTTGTCCTCAGGAATAGCAAATGATGTTTCCAGTGCTATTATCAGAATTGATAACGGTCTTGTTACCTCTCTCTCAGGAACTGATGAGAAAAGGTTGCGTCCCTCGAACATGAGAAAAAAAGGGAGACCGTTCCGACCAAAAACCAGAACTGAACGGCCTCGTTGTGGAGGGATGCTTAGATAACTGGGATAGAATAGATGCGCCCCTATATAAGCGTACTTCCCGTTACCCTCATCGACTCTAACCTCCCGCTAGGGCCAGTCGAGGACCACTATGCGCCAATTTTGGGACGTGCACTCTAACTTTTCCAACTTTCAATTTTTTCACAGTCGTAGCATTTTCCGTTATGGATGGAGATTGTGCCACCGCATTTCGGGCATCCGTGCCTTTTCCGTTCATTTTCTAGAAAAGTGTCAATGCCGTCATACTTAATCTCATTAAGATTTTCGATTGGGCTTGTGTTGAAATTTTTTCTGTAGCGTTCATCTATATGTTCAAGTCTTTCACAGGGAAAGTCTTCGCATTCAAAGCAAAAATCTACCTCATTATTGCTAAGTTTATTGCAACGTTTTTTGAGGTAAGCGCATTGTTTGTTGCGGGGGCGACATCCTATGCAATGACTGATCTTACCTGCCTTTTTGGGAATATTCCTTGAATAGGCTAGATAGTGACTGCAAGCTCCACAATTAATTCCGCAAGGCGCGACCAACTCTGCCTTCTCTCTGGGCATCAAGTACACATCCTTCTGCTTTTTGTGGTAGTCGCCTCCAGAAGTCCCGTATCTAGGTAAGCTTTCACCTACTTATCGTTTCCTAAATCTTCTGTGGGATCGGTGTATATCGCTCATATTAGCCCTCCCTCAATTATACTACTTCTTACCCGTACCTGCAGAGTCAAGAAAATGTCTCAGTTCAATGAGAACTCCGACACATTGTGATACTGGGTAGTTGTTTCTGTCACAGAATGTCCGAGTTGGTATAGCAAACTCGGACATTTCAGGTCAATTTGAGGGGTTTTTCGGGTAATATCTTCATATAGGAGGGAGAAAGGGAACACGAACTCGGACATTTGGGAATCTTTGAGCTAGGTTCTGCCTATTGACCTATTCAATGTCCCTTTGCCACAACCAGAACAAACGCTGCGTGACATCGCTTCTGTCGTCAGTCCTCTTTCTTGCGACGTTTCAAACCCTTCTCCAAAGTGGCCCTGACTCCAGGATCTGGTTTGACTGAGGTGATTTGACCGCCGGGCTTCTTGGGCTTCTTTCCCTCTTTGTCCATGATTTCCACCCTTAACTCAATTGACTAAGGACTAACACAGTAATAAAGGCTAGCATTGTGCCGACTGCGAACCAGAGGGATTCCTGAGCTGACCTTACCAGATTAACTATCCTTCTTCGTCTCTCGTAGTTTACCCTGAACTCATCCGCTATCTCAACCACAAGGAATTTCCTAGTGTAGGTCTCCGTTTCGTCTTCGAATTTCTTGATGAATTCCTGAGGATTGATTATTTCTATTTCACTCGTCATCCAAGCCCTCAGCGACAGCATCATCGCCCCGATGCAGAAAACGAGACCTAGCCCAGTCACGGTGGCCAGCAACCAAGACACCTCTGGGGTAGCATATCCTCCCCCACCTATCGAGATAACACCTGTAGCTAGAAAGAGGCTCGCGACCACTGCCCCCACGTTAAAGATGCTCCCAGCCTTGGAATCAATAGATTCTGAAGCCTGAAAGAGCCCATCATAGGATCTGAGGACCGTTTCGTAGATTAAATCAAGCGACGACTTGTCTTCTTCTGGCTCTGCCGGTTGCTGGTCGGGCTTTTCTTCGTCAGTTTGCCTATTGCTGTCAGTTTCCATCTGGAGCACCTCTGCGTTGTCCCACCAAATGCAGGGGGAGTCAGGTCTACGTCTCGGGAGGAGGTAGAAACCACTCAGGAACGGGGACCTTTGCATTCTCTGGTCTCCGCGTTATGAGGGACCGCCAAATCCCCTCCTGCCATCTTGTTCTAATGGCTTTGTTGGCTACCATTTTCCCTAGATCCTTGTAGGTGAACTTTCGGCAATGGTTTAGATAGAGGGTGACCAAGTCAACATACAAATCAGCATTGCCCCGGTGGACTGTCGCTATGAGAGCCTTCAACTCATCTGTAGTGGCGGCCTCAATGAGTTCCTGACGATGCGCCTTCCGTAGTACTAGAGTCCTTGTGCGCTGTATCGCCGCCATCAAGTTGGTCCTTATCATAGTCACAACTCTTCTTTTTGACTGATGCTCAAAGATGGCAAGCACAAATCCTAATAGTCCGATGCTGATTCCAATGACACCGATCCAAACCTCAACTGTCACTATATCACCTCAAGGCTCGCTCAACGCTCACAATAGGAACCTGACAGCAACTACATATATATTAGGTACAGCGTTATCCTCATCGACAAGAATGGTCACCTTAAAGATGAGGTGAATATGGATGGAAAAAGTATACGTGGTTGTGGCAAACTGCCAGGGATTGACCGAAAGTGTACACACATTCCGTGATGAAGAAATAGCTAACGATGAGAAAGGAAAAATCCGTAATGACTACCTCAAAACATATTCAGATGAGGATGAGGTTATTGTTACTGTTCACGAAACGGTATTACAGTGAAACCTGGAATGCAGAATAATCCGACTAGAAGTCCATCCTGAGTTGAGGGGGGCATGAGGTAGGGATGACTGATGAGCATTGATTTGAAGAAACTAGGAAGAAAGGACGACCACCGATTGGTGAGTGCCTCCTCATCTCGGACAGGGATGTTCCTCGTCTGGGAACCAAGCATCTGGCAATGCTCTTTTGACTCTGCTCTTTGACATGTCTCTCAATTCCATTGATTTCCTCTTGCTAACTTTTTTGTTCTCGAGCGTTTTGCTATGGAAAGAGAATCCGTGACGCACGCAGATATTATGTCTTCTTACGTTCCTCCTGAATTCCTTGACTTGCCTATCTGTCCATTTGGGATGTATGTAGTAGTCTTCTCGAGTCTGTGATTTTCGGGAGTTGAAATTATCGAACAATTGGTCAAGCGGTCTGAACCTGCAGTCGTCCACTTGGACCCTCCAGTTCCAACATTTCACTCTTTTCTTCTCCATCTTCGTGTACGGGATTTCCCAGTTGAACATCATGAAGATGCCGATGTCCTTATGAGCGAATCCTGCGTCTTCCAAAATCTGGACTTGCTTTTCAATTCGAGGATGGTTGCCGTACTTAGTATCCCATGCAATCTTCGGATTCACAAATCTTGCCTTTCTCAGAAGCTTCCCCAGATGGGGATTCTTCTCTAGAATCCTCCCATCAAATCCGCTCTGGGACTCGCAGACCATGGACTTTCCTTTCCACCTGGTCTTCGCCAATTCCTCCAGTATGTTCTTAATCGATGGATTGGCCAGGAGATTGTTGTCATAGAACACAATCTTGTTGTTGCATATCAGACGTCTCACACTCTTTTTGAAGCTTATCTCAGGCTCAACTTTCCATGTGCCGCAAAACGAACATCTCCTGGGGCAGCCCCGCGATGCATGCAGAATCTGACAGTCTAGAGGCCCCGGATTAGTCTTAATGAGCGAGTAGTCGGCCTTGTATTTTTCTGCCGATTTGAAGATTCCCTTACGTGGTTTGACTCTGTATCTGTCGCAGGTCTCCTTGAATCTGGGATCATCAAACATCAAGGATACGTATATGCCACCCACTCGAATCTCCGCTTCTGGAAAGCGGTCACGATAGAACTCAACGCTTTCCCAGAATTCCTCACTCCAGTAGGTGAACAGAGATGTGATGTAGATCTCATCCGGGGTGAAGTTCACATCCAAATTGCCCCGAACCAATTGGACCCTTTGGGCGTGCCTTCTGCGTTTCAAATAGGCACCGATCTTGAGCAGCCCTATTGGTAGGAAGTTCTTATGATTCCGGCTCTTCTTTGGAATTGGGAAATCAGGCTCGACTAGAAGGAAATCCACTCTCTACACCTCCAACAATCAGCGGCGGACGCACGGGGCTTGCCTCAACTTTATCGGAATAGACTTGGAAAAGGGGGCAATTTAGGATTGATTTGAGACTTAGCCTTTTTGGGAATACAATCCTCTTGCTGTATTTGAGATCGAAAATGAAATGCATCATGGGCACGTTACCGGTTCCTTTGTAGTGAAAACAGCGATATGCCCTGAGAGAGAATCTGAAGGTTCTTCCATAGTCTTCAATGAGATGAGGGACATAGACCTTAAGCTTGTGTTTGACACCATGAGAGAGGTACCAATTGATTGTATCTTGGGCATTGATGCCGAGTTCAGCCAGTTCCTCTCGAATGTGATGAAGATTGAGATCATATTCCTGGCCTCTCTTTTCTCTGAATCCCACCGTGAGGAAAAGGAGGAAGGATGTCTGTTGATGCATCTGCCGTCTGAAAAGCTCCCGAATTGCGTCGATTCGTAAGTCGTGGACGAGGATGTTTGAGAACCCTATGAAGCCTCCTTCAAAGTCGAGGTTGACTACTTGGAACGAGTCCTTGCCAGGGATTTCGCCGACATCGTCCTCCCAGTTCAAAAGTATCGACTCAACATCACCTTGGAGAATCTGGGTCCTATCACTCAAACCTAGGGATCCTGCAGTCATCTGCATTATTCCGAGATTCTCGGTCTTATTTTCCACCGCTATGATGAAGCCCAGGTAGTCCCCCCACTCTTTCACGTCGAGCATTGAAGGACCTGGCATCCCGAAGTATGTTATGTCATCATATGGCTGCTGGAACTTGCTTCGTATCGCAGCAACATCATATTCTCTCCGTAACAAGTCTTTGGGACGATTCGTCACAAACATCTCCAAATCCATCCTCACAAGGCGAGCCTGTGTTCAATCTTTTCAAGGACATCTCTAATCTCTTCGTCGTTCTTCAATATGGATTCAACTGTAAGAACCTCCATAATTAGGAAAATGGCATCGCTCCAATCTGAGTGGCCCACTCGATGACACATCTCCTCTACTGCGCCAGGAATCCACTTGGGAAGGGGCTTTTCTTCCTCTACACCTGCCACGGCCTCTGCAGGAAGCCCTTCCTCTATTTCCCCCACAAACTCACGGCCACATCCAGAGCACGTGGTCTCGTCCGCACCCAGAACTACGCCACAATCCGGGCATATAGATCCTTCAATCACGGCACTCTCCTCTGCTTCAGATGGGGCCTCCTCTGCCAGCACCTCCTCCTTTGGAGGTTCAGAGTTCTTCAGGAGCCAGCTCTCTACCCTTTTGAGTTTTGTTTCTACCTTCTTTTTCATCACGTTAGGTATCAGCTTGTTTTTCTTGTCATTCCTCAGGTTGTCTCGGAGTCTCTTTGCGTTCGTTATGGCACTAAGCCAGTCTTCTCTGTCAGCGAACTCTGGACGTGTGTTAAGGAGTTCACTAGCTTGCTCGATTCTTTGTTCAGCTCGCATTTTTGCTGACTTCGTCCGACTCATCTTGACGATGCTCTTCAGGACTTTCTTCCTGAGTGCTTCTTCAAGGGCATCACGATCTGGGGATGCTTCGAATTCGACTCGCTCGGTGTTCGGTAACAGCCTACTCGAGGTAATATGAATCTCGCCAGTGACATATTCCACCAGATGTTTGTTCTTCACATCTGCAAAGACATTGGCCACGGTTGACCGATTGCCTATGGCGAAGCCCTTTTTTCTATATAGAAGTCCTCGGGATTGTTCATCATCTATCTTCCCGGTCTTGCTGTTCTGGCATATCCAATAGACGCCCACAAGCCTTTTACCCTTATTGATGGTTCCGAAATCTGGTGAATCGAGGCTGATGTACTTCGGGGATTTGTAGACTGGTTTGCCGTCAAGTTTGAGGTCCACAACCTTGAAGTCCCGTCCAAGCTGTTTCTTGAGGTGAGAATCTATCTTGCCTCGATATGGGAAAGTCCGCTCGAACTTGACAGGGACCGTCGTCTCGAGATAGTTTCTCACACTGTCATAATCCAGAATCTCCTCGAAATCTTCATTAATGTCAATGAGCTGGACGACAGTGCCATAGCGCCTTCTGAGGGCTTTGGATGCTGGTATTTCCTTCCATCCAACATTGCTCTCAAGACTCTCAACCAGTGATATGGACTCCCCTTTCGCCACATCTTTCCGCAGTCCTTTGCAGTCAATGATGATGTGGTAGTAGTTCTGGTTGTCTGTTCGTTTTGTCGTCAGAACAACCCGGTCGCATATTGCCACACCTGAGTAGATACCAATGCCTCTAAAGCCTATGTTCTCGACGACATCCTTGGGCGAGAACCCCACCCTTACAGCCTCTCTGATTCCATCGAAGTCCATACCTGGACCATTGCCGCTGATAGTGACCTTTTTTGATTCAAGCTTCAGTTCGATTTTAGATGCGGGAGGCTCGTTGTCCATCTCATTCGAAATATATTCTCTCAGCACATTCATTGGATTCTTATACAACCCTGTTGTGATTGACTCCATCAGGAATATTCCGACATCGTCCACTCCGAATTCAAACGACTTGAGGTCTTCTTCCAAGTGAAACCCTCCTCTTGAGTTTTGTGTCTGTTTTTCTACCAAATGCAATTGCATCTTATAAAAGTATAGTCCATGCCCAAGGAATCCCACATAGACAATGTCTCCTTGCAGAGTGCAACTTTGTCATAGTTATGTTGTTGGGAAAGATGACCCATCAAAGTCATGTAGACTTCCTTCCTCAGATCGGAACAAGTTCTTCTTCCCCAACCAGATTTCTCAGAGATGTATTCCGTCCAAGACTTGTCCTTCGCTTTCCTTACTGTACTCTGCAGACCCCTCAGTGTACCCAGTGTTATTCTTTCAGGAACGAATCTGTCGAAGATGGAGTCAATCAAACTACAATACTGCTCCTTCCAGTCTGAGACGGGGACTATCGGGTCAATCCTTATCCGTGTTTCATATCCCGCATCATATACCTTGCCCGCGGCACGGATTCTATCCTGCAGACCTGGTGCCCTTTCCCATCTGCTCGAGACCGATTCCGCGTTCATGCTGAAACTCATTATTGTGTTTGAGTGTTGCTGGATGTCAAGCAAATTGGACACTCTGGCAGACTTCGTAAGGAAGAGCACCTTGTGCCTCTTCTGTGCCTCAAACATGGGTATGACAAATCTAGAGAACGGGTCCGGAACGCTTTCCCACATCAATGAATCTGCAAGCTCACCGGTATTCAGAACCTCGTCTTCGCCGTTGTGTTCAAAGAATGCCAGCAAATGTTTCTTCACTTTGTCGAAATCCTTGACTACAGGCCTTGTCCCAGTTGGCAAAAGCCTCAGGGTCCCTTTGAGGTAACACCATGCACAGTCAAAAGGACATCCATACGCCCACTTCAACTCAACAAAGTGAGGACATACTACATCGGTTTCCCGTTTTGGCAAAGGAGTCCTCTCAAACCTCTTGACAATTGAACCATCGGAGATCTGCTGAACGAGAGTTTTCATACTTCCGTCTAGCATCTCATATTCCTTCATCTTTACCTTCAACCTTATGCCTCTCCTCATCGCTCTGCCCCAACTTACCGAACCTACTCTCCTCGATTCTGAATATCCCACATTTCTACTATAATCTTTGCCGTTCCCAAAATGGTCACAAGGATCCGTTGGTGCTCTCAAAGATTGCGGAAGCTAAAGCAGAGTGGAAAACACGTTAAGAAAGTGTATGTTGCTAGTCTATGCGAGGGCCCAGTTAGATGCGATTCTCACATGCACATACACTTAGTTCCTCGCTATGAAGGAGATCGCGAAGGGTTTGGTTTCTTGGGTGAAAGAGAAGAGAAGTTTGGAATGTTAAGAGACTACCTGATCACAGTAGGCTCGTGGGACTTGTATAAAGGAACTTTGCGAGTTGAGTACCTTAAGAAGATTAGGGAAGATATTGGTAGGAATTGTGGTGACTGTAAAAAGAAGGGAAGTTGTGAGCACCAAGGCTGAAATCGTGTATTCAGGGAGGCATCCCCTCTTCCCTACTAAATTGTTTATCTCAACGGGTGTACTCATAACATCCTCCTCCTTGCCGCCATCGTCCAGACTCTATGAGTACCTTTCTGAAGCTTTCGCTAATCGAATGGTTTAATAAGCCCAAATCCTTACGAATGAATGGGAAAAGAGGAGGATGCCGGTATGCTTGAGACCATTATAAGCAATCTCGTGAGTATTATCATTGGGTTTGGGGCAGCAATACTTGGTGTTGTTCTTGCGACTCGTTATGGGAGGAGAAGGGCAAAGGCTGAAAAACTGTACGACATAAAGCGAGATGCCTATGCCGAAATCGCCTGGAAACTCAACCTCGAACATGATCTTGTGAGAGAAATGGGACTCCTCAGCTCGGCAGATATTTCTGAAGCGAGCAAGGATCCATTTACTTTCTTGCGCGAAGTTGCAGCATCAGCTCCTATCGACTCAAGGAAACTGTGGCAAGAAATGAATAAGGATCTTGATATGGTTCTGAGTGCTCAAACTGATGATGAGAGAATCAAGCACTTCTCTATTGCCATAGGCCTCATTCTTGAAGAGAGTTCCCTCCGCGCAACACGATTGTATGGAGAAATTGAGCAAAGAATCAGAATGCTGAGACTAGTCGGCCTTCCTGTCGACGTTTTTGACGGCATACTGGAAGTGAGCGAGCTTCTGCTGGATCACATTGGCCGTTGTCCCCGCCTGATTCAGGGGACAGACCCTCGAGTGTCGGGTTTCCAAGAGGTGACGGAGGAATGGTCAAGCCAAGTCCAGCTTGCCATTGAAAGGATGGAACAGACCATGGAGAAGGATCTGGACCACACGTTGTGAAAATGAGGAAGAGTCATGAATCTCTGTCTTTGGAGTCTTCGGAGTCGAGTTCCCATATTGTCCCATTTCTCGCCATTACATAGTCGTTGCCTTCACGTTCACGTCGCTCCGTCAAGCCAACAACCATCGCCATGAAACAGACACTTCATTGACGTCTTATCCAATGTCAAGAACACTTAATAAGATTCGTAATCATCATCACCATACATTGACAATTCTTGATTCCACTGTTATCATAACCATCCGCACGGATGACCAAATCTGCACGAAATACCTCATCTGTGGCGTGACTTTTGGCTTTCGGCGTGTCTCTATGCGCCAAGCATAAAAGTTAAGAAACGCAACCGTTATCTTAGGACTATGACGAAAGCGGGGCGCCCACCAAAGATAGGAGAGAAGGCAATCCTAGAGGTTCTGAGCGATAAGAAGCCACGATTCAGTTGGGAGATCGCCAACGTTCTCAAGTGCGATAGGAGATATGTAGAGTATTATTTGTGGAGAAGGAGGTACGGCTCCAACGAGCCTTCGCTTCTCGAAAAGGGCTTGGTGAAGATGGAGATACTCGCAGAGATACCAACAGGCGATTCCAAGCGGGCATTGAGACATTTCTATATTACCAAGAAAGGAATTGCGTTTTTGAAACGGTAAGCAATAACATGCTCCAAGCATATAATAATAAGAATATGAAATCTGACAATTCAAAAGTAGGATCATCTACAGACATACCTGATTGAGCTCTTAGAGAAGGATTGAGAGGAAGGCAATGAATTACTACATACAGAGAGATAGCGACGAGAACCCCGTTGTAAAGGCTTAGAATCAAAACTAAGGAGTATTCTCTCATAACCTTCGTTGTGCCGACCGATTTTTCTGTCTCCTGCAAGCATAGATACGGCAGTGTTGAAATCCCCGCATGTAACTGGTATTTAAGTATGATGCCGTTCTCAAGGCTGTTTTGCTTTCAAATTGTTCATAAGACAGCAGTCATAGACAAACTTTTAACTCAAGACTTCATGTTATCTACGAGTGAAATGAAAGCGTTCAGGATAGAAGGAGAATTCCTCATGAAGGACAGATGGCAGAGGTTTGTCCGAGAGGTCGCAAGCAAGGACAAGAAGAGTGCGGTGGAGTACATCCTGTCCGACATGGGCGGAAGACACAGAACCAAGAGGAAGAACGTGAAGATCCAAGATGTGAAACAGGTCAAACCCGAAGACGTCGAGAGTCAGTTAGTGAGGGATACGCTGGAAGGTGATAAGGGTGACAAATGAGGACCTTCAGCGCGCCGTGATGGAATATGAGAGGCAGCGCGCAGAGCTTGAGGCTTTGGCCCGTCAGGATGAATTGGTCAAACTCAGCCTTGAGGAGTACATGAGGGCAAAGGAGACGATGGCCAGATACCAGAAAGGGGGGAAAGGGGCTGAGATTCTTGTTCCTGTAGGGGCGAATTCTTTTCTTTTTGCGGAAATCAAGGACCCTGACAAAGCGGTGGTTGGCGTTGGTTCCGACCTCAATGTTGTAGAGAGCATGGATGAGGCCATCGCACGCCTGGAAGGAAGGATAGAGGACCTCGCTGCTGCCGAGAAAGGGATTATGGGAAGAATGGTCGAGGTCAGTGAAATGGTGAGGGAGAGTTCTGAGCTTGTCAAGGGACTCTACGAAGGAGCTCAGGGCCAGAACGAATAGAGAACCTTGGAAGTAGAAGCAGATGTTCAAGATTCTCAGAGAGAAACTGAGCGGTTGGAGGAAGAAGACCGCCGAGGAACTGGATGAAGTTGTTTCGACTGAGAAGGGCAGGAAGATCGGGGAATCCAAACTCGAGAGCTTCCTTTGGGACCTTGAAATGGCTCTCATGGAGGCCGATGTCGCCTTTCCGGTCATAGAAGAGATCAAGCAGAAAATCCAGGAAGACCTCGTGGGGAAGAGGATAACCAGGCAGGTCAGCTTCTCAGACGGGATTGAGCGCGCCCTCAAGGATGCGTTGAGGGACGTTCTGCTCGTGGAACCTCTCGACTTCATAGATTTCGTGAAAAGCCATGAAAAACCTGTTGTGATAATGTTCGTGGGGGTGAACGGGACGGGCAAGACCACGGTCATAGCCAAACTGGCACACCTTCTGCGCAAGAACAAGCTCTCTTCCGTTTTTGCCGCTTCGGACACATTCAGGGCGGGAGCAATTGAGCAGCTGGAGATACATTCACAGAACCTGGGCGTGAAGATCATCAAACATCAAGCAGGTAGCGATCCGGCAGCGGTATCGTACGATGCAATCGAACACGCAAGAGCAAGAAGGAAGGATGTCGTTCTGATAGACACCGCGGGTAGAATGCAGACAAATGTCAACCTCATGGACGAGATGAAGAAGATCAAGAAGGTCGCCCAACCCGACCTAATCATCTTCGTGGGTGACGCGCTGGCAGGTAATGATGCCGTGGAGCAAGCAGAGAAGTTCAATGAAGTGGTGGGAATAGATGCCGCCATTCTGTCTAAGATTGATGCGGACGCAAAGGGCGGTGGAGCTCTGTCCATTACTCACTCGATAGGCAAGCCCATAATCTATGTGGGAACGGGTCAAGAATATGATGACCTGGAACCCTTTGACGCGAGATGGATGGTAGAAAGGATTTTTGAGGTTTAGACGGCTAGCTGCTGAGCCGCTTTCTGAAGAGAAATCGGAGGTTCAACCAAGCGTCAGCCCAGGACCGTATCTTCGCCTCACCTTTCCTCGGTGAATAGACGATGGGGACCTCTTTCACGCGAAAACCGCGCATGGTTGCTTCAAGCTTTATCTCTTCTGAGAGGGGCATACCGTCATGAGTCAGTTTGAGCTTGGGCAGAATGCTCCTTCGGAAAAACCACATTCCAGACTGACTGTCCACAATCTTCGTTGAGAAGAGCAATCGCGCGGTCGTGCTGAGGATCCAGTTCCCCATACGGTGCATCGTGCTCATGGAGTCCTTTTTCAGAAGAGTCAATCTGTCCCCGGTTATGAAATCAAGGTTCTCCTCTTCCATCATCTTGAGGAATTTGGGTATGTCCTCAGCGGGATAGGTGCAATCTGCATCAAGTGTCGTTATGTATTCTCCCTTAGCGTTCTTGAAGCCAGTCTTGTAGGCACGACCATAGCCTCTCCTTGGTTCATCAATGACCCTTGCCCCTTTTTCCTTCGCGATTTCCACCGTTCGGTCTTTGGAACTGGTGTCAACGATTAATATCTCATATGGAACGGAAGTCTTGCCCATTGCCGCATGTACGTCATCCAGAACCTTGCCTATCGCCTCCTCCTCGTTCATGGTCGGGATGATCACAGAGACCTTGGGGACCTCCATGGTCCAGCCAATGCAAGTCCGAATAATAAGGTTTCGTTCTCCATCAGGTCTGTCTCGGCCATCCGAAGAACTTGTAGCCCACGTAACCAAGGAGAGCTGCGATGAGCCTTGAGAAGGACCAGAAATTCGCCTCACGCCTGATCATCTCTCCGGGACGGTAGTTCTGCCAGAGCTTTCCATGCTTCATCGTCAACTGTTTCCTGCCTGCACCGTTCCAGAAAGCTTGTTTGTAGAACTTGAAGAAGGAGCCCCTTGTTCTGTGATAAACAACTGCATCCTCTCGGTACAGGATCTCTCCCCCACGCTCCACTGCTCTGAGGTTCAGGTCAATGTCCTCCGCTGTGATGAACCACTCATCGAAGCCGCCTACCGTCCGGAAAAGGTCCTTGTCATACGCCAGATTTGAAGTTGGAAATGTTATGTCGAACCCCTTGTAGATGAGTTCAACCCTTTCCAAGTCCTCGAAGGCATGGTAGCCCATCTGAATCGTCTTGCCGGCCACAATGTTGGATTCCTGGAGACCGGCTCTCATGTTCTTGAGCCAAAAGGGATTCGCAATGCAATCCCCGTCGATGAAAGCGACCGCCTGGCCGTTTGACTGTTCAACACCGTAGTTCCTTCCCGCGCCGATCGTTCCGCCTTTGAGAAAATACTTCACGTAATCATAGCGGTCGTGATACCGTTCGACGATTTCCCTGGTTCTGTCCGTGCTGTAGGCATCCACGATCAGTATCTCCAGAGGACCTTCTTGGGTAACGAGACTGTCGAGCAGATCGCCCATGTTCCCCTCTTCGTTCTTTACCGTCACGACCACGCTGATTAGCACGAGAATGGCAAAGTTATCTACCATAATAATACTTCTCAAATGGGAACTGCCATTACATATCAAGCCAGTTTGGAAGAGAACAACCCAACAAATTCTTAAACGATGATATGGTATCTCGAGAAGCGTATCGACATGAAAAGCCTGATGATAGTCTCCAACAACGTTCTGAGGGACGCAAGGGTGCAAAGGGAGGGTAAATCCATCGCCAGAGCAGGGCATCAGGTCCGAGTCATCGGCTGGGACAGAAAAGGAGAGGCTTCGAAAGAAGAGGAGATTGACGGCATCCAAGTGACTAGGATAAGGAACTCAATTCTCATGAGAATTGCTCCCAGCGACCTATTCAGAAATCCCCTGTGGTGGCGCTTGGCTTACAAAGAGGGCCTCAAACACGAATTTGACGTTGTACACTGCCATGACCTGGACACACTTCATTCCGGTGTTCGGTTGAAAAAGAAGAGGAACACCCCCTTGATATTCGACGCGCACGAGATCTTCAGCTACATGATAGAAGAAGATGTTTCCAGAATCATACTGAACTACGCCAAGAGAATGGAGAGGTCGCTCCTGAGAGATGTTGATCACATAATCACGGTGAACGAAGCCCTACGGAAACACTACCAGGAACGGTTTGAGGGAAATGTCACCGTGGTGATGAACTGCCCTGAACAAGTGCTGGAAGAGTACGAATCTCCCACATCCGAAGAATTCACGATACTGTATGTGGGAACCCTTCACAAGAGCAGATTCGTAAGGGAGCTTGTCGATGTCGTTTCTTCGATAGAAGGAGTTCAGCTCATGATTGGCGGTGAGAAAGAGCTCTACAGCGAGATAGAGAACAAATCCTCCAAGACTGAGAATGTGCAATTTTTGGGGACCGTCCCGCTCGAGAACGTCATTCCCCTCACCAAGCAGAGCAATGTCATCTTCTGCATGTTCGACCCTGCCAGTAGGATTAATCAGGTGGGGAGCCCCAACAAGATATTCGAAGCCATGGCTATGGGGAGACCAGTCATTGCAACCAAGGGCATTTTGAGTGGCGAAATAGTTGAAAAAGAAGGTTGTGGCTTGGCGATCGATTATGACGGACAATCTCTGAGAAAAGCAATCACTACGTTGAGGGATAGCCAATCACTGTGTGAGCAGATGGGGGAGAGGGGACTGGAAGCCGCGAAAAGAGAGTATAACTGGTCAACACAGGAAAGAAGTCTATTGAAAGCCCTCGATCACTTTGCTTAAGCGAAATCAAACATCACAGTTTGAACAATGGAAAGACTTAAATCGGACCTACTTTTAGCCTATCAACCGTTCTGATTTCCAGGTGTGACTTGATTAATATGCCGAGCTATTTGAGGAAGGTCTTTGAGAACATCGTCGGTTCCCCCGTGGAACAGTCTGATGAAGTGAATTGGCAAAAGTTTGAGAGAAGACTTAAGGAATTCCGTTCAGTACTCAGTGGGAAGACGCTCTCTCAAACACCAAAAAGACCTATTATGAACGAACTTCTCAAACAGATTGAAAGAGAATCATTGAGGATGTGCCAGAAAAAAGGCTTGCCTTGGATTCAGAAATGGTATTGTCCAGGGGAGAAGAAATTCATGGTGTTTCTATCGCACGATGTTGATGAAATCGAATGGAGCTGGAGAAGGAAGCTCCTGATGGCTGTCAAGCATCCATCGACCCTTACTGGAGGCAGGAAACACTACTGGGGATTTGACGAAATAATGGATCTTGAGAAGGAAATGGGTTTCAGGTCAACCTTCTTCTTTGTCGCGAAGAAAAGGCACAAACGCGACCCACCATATAGTATTGAAGATGTGGCAGACATATGCAACGAGTTGAGAAAAGGAAGTTGGGAGATAGGCGTTCACGGCTCCTACCTATCCTACAACAGAAAGGAATTTCTTGAAGAAGAAAAGAGAATCCTTCAGAGTACAGTGGGTGAGGATATTATCGGAGTCAGGCAACATTTCGTTAACTTTGATCCTGATATCACCTTCAAAATCCAGGAATCAACTGACTTTGCATACGATAGTACGATTGGTTTCAATGAAATATCAGGCTTTGCCCCTGGCATATGTCATCCTTATCGATTCGCGGGTTTATCACTTCTGGAACTTCCTCTGATGGTGATGGACGGACAGCTTTTCTGGCATGAGAAACTGAGTCGTGAGGGGGCGGTCCAAGAGGTGTCAAAACTGTTAGCTACGGTAGAAGAATATAACGGCTTCTTGACACTGGATTGGCACCAACGGTCTTTTGACGAATATAGTTTCCCTGGCTGGGCCGAAACGTACACGGAAGTTCTGTCACATCTCAAATCGATGAATGTATTTTCTGCAACCGGAGAAAGAATTGTGGACTGGTGGAAACGAAGAGAAGCCGCTCAGTTCGAAAGACGTCTAATTACGAAAGATTCAGTAGATTGGCGTATTGTCGCTAATAGCGCGATAGAGGATCTCAGTCTGAGGATATTGGTACCTGGAGGTTCGAAATACAGGACACCAGATGTCCAAAGCAAAGCAAGATACTCCATCGAGGAGAGGAATAGCGAAATTTGGATAAAGTTTGATGCAATTCCTGAGGGAGAGAGAATTGCAGTCTCAATGACGAAATAAAACCCTGGAGGCCCTGAGAATGAAGCTTTGGAAAAAGGTCATTGTTGGAATAGGTCATGTAATTCCATCTTCCAAAGTCAAGATTTTGGGTTACAAAATGATAGGCGCCAAGATAGGAAGAAATGTCAGGATCAGGTCAAAGTCATACATCATTGCGGACAAAATCACTCTGAAGGATGGAGTGGTAGTCGAGCCCAACGTTCACGTCGTCTGTGACGAGCTTTTCATGGGGGAGGAGACAAGAATAGACTCCCAGACTACAGTGTTCGGTGAAGGGAGATTGGAGATGAGAGATGGTTCCTACATTGGCCCTCGTACATGGATAAACTGTACTGCACCCATAATCCTCGGACGGAATACTGGAATTGGCCCAGGAAGCATGGTGTTCACTCACGGCGTTTGGTTATCCTATCTGGAAGGCTACCCTAGGAAGTTCAGTGAAGTGATCCTGGAAGACAATGTCTGGGTCCCGGCCCGGGTCACAATTTTGCCAGGAGTGAGGATTGGGGAGGGCTCGATGATTGGGACCGGAGCGCTGGTGAACAAGGATATTCCACCTAGAATGTTCGCAACGGGCGTTCCTGCGAAGGTTGTTTCTGAAATGTCCAGAATCGTTGAGGATGTCACGCCTGAGAAAAGGAGAGGTCGTTTGGTGGAGATGCTGGAGGATTTCGGCAGATCAATAGTCAAGGAAGGTGGACGAGTGGGGAGGGGGCAAGAACCGTTACTTATGATCGTTTCCAGGAAGAAGAGAATCGGGTTTCGCAAGTTCGGAGTTCTCCTCTTCGAGAAATTGGTCTCAACAGACGACATACGGAAGCTAGCTGGTTGTACGGCCGGCCTCAAGTCCTCTATTCTAATCTCTTTAGGAGGTTTCGATAACGAATCCAAGAGACTCATGCAGAGTTCGAAGTTCTTTCACTGGATAGATTTCAAGGAAGGTGCGTGCAAGAGGAGTTGGCAGAAGGACTTCTATTCTCTCAGAAGATTTCTTGCACGATTCTACGGAACCCGTTTCTCGCTCGAAAGTGAGAAGTAAACTAGATTTGGATGAGCTCCATGTGTGGAATCTGCGGAATCTACAGCCCGAAGATACAGGTTGATGAGGAAATTGTGAAAGTGATGATGGGTGGTATGATTCACAGAGGACCAGACGACGAGGGAACCTATTTTGACAAGGATTTGGGTTTGGGATTCAGACGACTCAGCATCCTTGATCTCGAAACAGGGAATCAGCCTATGTCCAACGAAGACGGAACCATATGGGTTGTCTACAATGGGGAACTCTACAACTATCTGGAGCTGAGGGAAACCTTGAAGAAAAGAGGTCACAAGTTTTCCACCTTGAGCGATACAGAGGTCTTCTTGCATGCTTACGAAGAGTGGAATCTGAATTTCCTGGATCGTCTCAGAGGAATGTTTGCCTTTGCCCTTTGGGACGGAGCAAAGAGGAAACTCATTCTGGCTAGGGACCGAATCGGAGTAAAACCTCTCTATTACTTCTTTGACGGTGAGAAGCTTGCTTTTGCGTCCGAGATGAAGTCTCTGCTACTCTGCCCCGGGGTTCCAAGATCTGTCAACAGAACTGCTCTCCTGGATTACCTGTCATATCAGAGCGTTTTCGGGCAGAAGACTTTTTTTGACGGTATCCATAAAATCCTCCCAGGACATTTTCTTGTCTATGACGCTGGGGACGTTGAGATTCGCCAGTATTGGGATTTAGTTTTCGACGAAACGGGTTCTGGCGACGAAGATTACTACGCCAGAAGGTACGAGTCGCTTTTGAACGAATCAGTTGAGATGCAACTGATGAGTGACGTTCCTGTCGGCTTTCATTTGAGCGGAGGGATTGATTCCAGCTCCGTCGTTCTTGCTGCCTCCAAACATATGAGAGGTTTCAAGACCTTCTCTGGTAGGTTCCCCGAAGGAGGGTTTGACGAAACACAGTTCGCAACGGAAGTCGCAGAATTGGTTGGTGCCGAAAGGCTGGAAATATCCCTCCAAGCTGAGGATCTACCTCGAATAATGAAGCAAATCCTATGGTGTCTTGACTCTCCTCGTGCAGGTCCGGGAGTCATACCTCAATATCATGTGGCGATGCTCGCAAGCCAACATGTCAAGGTTGTCTTGACGGGACATGGTGGGGATGAGTTGTTCGCAGGATACCCAGTCTACATTATTCCTCACATTCTGGAGTGTTTGTTGGAAAAATCAACTGACAGAGGCATGTCGAGGGGCGGGGAGATGTACAGGGCTCTGCAAGACCTCGTTCCGCGTGGCAAGATTGAAGGGTTTGGGAGAGTATTGGGACTTCCCGCATACTCGATTATCCAAAAGGAGTTAAGAAAATATGCGAGGGCATCTTTCTTCAACAGGAGTCAGCTCACCAAGCTTTTGCGTCCCAATATTGTTCATGAGTGCGGTGGGTACAGACCGCAACAAGTTCTTGACAGTTACCTTGAACGCACGTCTGCAAAGTCCCCCCTAAACAAGCTCATCTACCTGGATGTGAAGACCTATCTCCCCTCTCTGCTAACCAATGAGGACAAGACGAGTATGGCATTTTCATTGGAGGCACGGGTCCCCATTCTGGACGACGCCATGGTAGACTTCTCAGGAAGAATTCCTGCGTGCTACAAGATTAGAGGACTGACCCTCAAGAACATCCCTAGAAGAGCCGCGACAGGACTTCTCCCGAAGGACGTGATTGACCACAAGAAACTGGGTTTCCCTGTTCCCATTGCACTGTGGTTCAGAAAAGAGCTTCGGAATTTCCTTTACGATGTCCTGCTGGCTCCCGAGGCAAAGAAAAGAGGTTTCTTTGACCCTGGCTTTGTAGAGAGATTGATTGACAAACATGTGAGGGGGTTGAGAGACTACAGTAATCAGCTGTGGTGTCTTTTGAACTTCGAATTGTGGAACAGATTATACATCGATCCTGAGAAACTATCAAGGCCTTCTTAGCCAAGGACTGCGTTACACCACACATCCTGTGCGAAGTTTATAAATAGGGCCAAATCGATGGTAATTCCTGAGGAGGAGTGCGTAAATGAAAGAGGTTTGGGCTCAGACCATTTCGGCACTTTGTTTAGCTGTAACATTTTCAATTGTAAGTGTTGGTCCGAATGAGTTTGAGGATTCGGTGGAAGGCTTTGCACAAACGGTCGTCCCGGTTTCAGATGGGTCTAGCGTCACGATTTACGAGAGGACTGGAGATTATGTTATTAACACTTATTCCATTGAGACTCTCACAGGTGGAGGGGGAAAGTTCTCAACCGCTGCAAACGAACGGTATACAATCACAAGTGGCGGAACGTATTTGATATCTGATTGCTACAGGCCCTATTCTGACGGGGGTGGTCACAATATTGCGGCAGCCAGACTCAATGGCGTTCCTGGTTATCCAGACGGTATATGGGCTGGGCTAGTGGTCAGCTATGTTCTGGGACAAGATGGAATACCCGAGACCAGGTTCAACTCACTGGGGAATCATATGGAGAATCACACCAGACTTGGGGATGAAAACAGCCGATTGGTGTTGGCTTTCTTGGTCGAGACTGCTCCAGAAGAAATCGAGGCCGAGTTGGACTGCGGTCCGAAAACTCTGAACCTCGGGAGCATGGGAAATTGGATTACGTGTTATATCGAGCTCCCCGAAGGCTATGATCCAAAGGATATCGATGCCAATAGTATACTAATGAATGAGATCCTGGCCCCGGAGTTGGATCCCAAATACGGATTTGTTGTTTCCGAGGACTCTTATATCGTGGATCACGACGGTGATGGCATTCTCGAGAGAATGGTCAAATTCGACCGCTCAGAGGTTCAGAAAATTGCGATCCTTTCACCGCAGTGGAGAATAACCATAACGGGGAGTCTCTATGACGGAACGGACTTTGTTGGCCATGACACGATTGCGATTATTCTTCACCGAGCGAAACCTTTTGCAGGTATGGAGTGGGCAGAATGGTCTTTGAGAAGAGGCTTCTCTCAAGGTTAATCGCACTTCTGGTCCTGCCTCTCTTTCTTGGTCCTGCCTTCTCAATCGGAAATGTGTCCATGTCAGGGAATGTGGGTCGCGATATCCTCCAAATAGAAGGAGCCGAATTCCCGAATTCTCCCACGAATGAGAAGAACATCGGTGACAACCCTTGGGTCGAGGTCCATGTCGGAGTTTCTGAAGCGGAGAGTGTCACTGTCATTGAGAGAACTGGCACATACCATACTAACACCTACGATTTGGCCACCCTCATGGGTCCCGGTGGGACTTTCTCCACAATCGCTGACGAGTACTATGCGGTTACCAGTGACGGCAATAACCTGACAATACACTGCTTCAGACCTAATCTTGATGGTGGAGGAAACAACATCGTTGCTACAAAACTCAACGGGGTTCCAGGGGTTCCAGACGGCATTTGGGCGACTGAGATTGTCGACTATACGCTTGGAACTGGTGGTCTACCCGAAACAAGATTCAATGCCCTTGGAAACCACATGCAAAATCACACCAGACTCGGTGATGACCACAGTGAGATAGTCCTCGGGTATTCCCACACCTACGAAGTGCTCCCACCAGAGAACCTAACGACGCGGGTTCTAGGCCCCGACATCGTGCTAGAATGGTCCCCCTCAGTGTCTTTGGGAATAGACTACTACCGCATCTATGGAGGCCACTCACCGAGGACAATCGATTTGTTCGATCCCATCGGGTCTACCCAACCTGGGTCCTTGACGACCTTTTGGACTCACTCTGGTGGAGCTCTCGTCCAAGAACACTACTATCTCGTACGGGCATACAATGCGACATATGGATTGGAGAGCTACACTTCAAACACTGCAGGCATATTCAACATACAATTTGAAAAGGGAAGAAACCCATTCTCGCTACCACTCGAGCCATTCAACGAGATAAATGTGAGTGAGCTTTCGGACGATATTCTAGAGTCGATTGCCACCTATTGGATGAATTCTTCGGGCCACTGGATAGTGTACAAGGGGCCAGGATTTCCTGACTCAGTTGTTGAGATTGGGAAAGGCTACATGGTCGACATTCACAAAGAGACAGAATTCATTTTCGCAGGTCTACCAGGGTCAATGATTAGACACAAAGATGGCTTTGGTTTTGATCTTGGAACCAGGGACAGCCTAAATGCGACCTCGGGCAATGACAGGGTCCTCTTGAGGTGGAAGGGACCCTCTCAAGAAGTGGCTTATTACAGAATATTGCGCTCCAACTTCCGGGACGGATTCTTCAAAAAGGACGGATATCAGGAACTTGGGATGGCTACCGGAGGCTCCGGTCTTGTCTATTTCACCGACCTAGACCCCTTCTCGGATTCAAATGAGAAGTACTACCTCATCGTCCCAGTTGACAACTCGGGAAAAAACGGGAGCAGTTCTTTCAGCATAGCTGCTGTTAGAATGGAATTCAAGCCTGGGATGATGAGCTTCGGAGTCCCTGTGAAAACTCTTGAAACCCATACTGTCGATTCTCTGTCCGAATCAAATGATTCCATTATTGGTGTAGTCTACTTCATAAAAGGTATGTGGAGATTTCATGCAAAAGAAATGCCACCAGGTGTTTATGATTCTGTCATTGCACAGGGGGAGTCTTACCAAATATCTGTGGAATCAACTGAACCAGTGAAAATAGAGTTCATTGGAATTTGAAGACCCTATCCGTCCTGGGAGGGAGGCGGTCCTTGCCCCTTCTCCTCAGTTTCCGATGTCTCAGAAGCCGACTCCTCCTCTTCCTCTGGTGGCTCTTGCTCCTTCTTGCCGCGCTTCACCAACAGAACCGCTATGATGGCCAAGAGTACTATGACCACAACAATCAGTATGATCCACCAGTAGTCGAGAAGATTGAAAGCTTTTTCTTCCACTCTGAGAATCGTGGGTCTTGTCACCGTGTTGGTTTCCTCGTTTCCGGCGCCATCCTCTGCTCTTACTACGAAATAGTAGGTCACTCCTTTCTCAGGGTTTGAGAAGATATGTTGGTTGGACTCTGTTGTGACCCAAGGCTGGGAGCTCAGGAAATCTCAGTTCTCATTTGCCCAAATAGATGAAAGAGGTAGACTCGCCTTCTACCAATATCTGATATCCTTTTGATACTGTTACGATTGTATCATAGACATTCGGGGGCATTTCCCAGGCGTGGAGCCTCCAATACGATTTGACCATGTAGACAATTCCAATGACTCCATCTATCTGGGAAGTATGCCAACTCAGCAAGTGCTCTTGGAGCGGTTTGAGCTCCAATGCAAATGATTGCGATCCACCGCGGAACGTCTTCTTCGCCACACCCCTACTGAATGTGCTACTTCCCAAACCGCAGTAATCGTCCTCTGGTATGACCGTGTAGTGCAATTCACCTGAGAACCCATCAAGTACATTGACATCCCTGAACGAAGTAGAACCAGTTGTTTCGATCGGGTCCAGGATGAAGTCATAGAGACTCTCCCTGTCGGTTGTTCGGTAGATATTGTATCGCGTGGTATTCTCGATGTTCATCCAGGTCAAAGCAACACTATTCCCCTGAATCTCCAGTGTTAGGCTCTTTTGGAAGAGGGAAGAGTTCCCTAAGCGGTCCACCGATCGAATCATTGTCCCTGGATAACCAATGAAGGTATAGTTAGTCTCTTGATAGAGAACGAGTTGATAGGTCGAACCAAGGGTTGCCGTGGTGTCGTTTCCAGCGTTGGGATTCTCATGGTCGTATCTCACCCACTTCCCACTCACGTCTATCCAATCGAAAGTCTTCACCTTTGGAATGTCGTTTGCGTACCAACTGATATTAGCGGAAAGCAAAGGTTTCAAAGGCAAAGAAATGGCATTCGCTCCCTCATCAAGATGTTTAGTCCATTTCCCAATCGTAAGGGATGTGGGACTCTTGATCTCATCTTTGCCTACCGCTTGCACAATGTAGTAGTACTCTCTCGGGGAGCTGTTACTTGCCGCGCCGACGTCCAGCCAGTATTGTCTCAGCGGATTGGAATCACTAGCCGTACTGTAATGGGGGTAACTGAAGTTGAATCCGTCTGGTTTGACATCGCGATATACCAGATTATATGCAACCTGAGAAAGGTTGGAATTGTCCCATTCCAGCCTAATGTCATTTCCAATGATCGTCGCACTCAAGTTGATTGGTGCATCAATCTCAGGGAGGGGCAGCGTCCAAGCGATTGGAATCAGATCTCCACTATGATTTGTTTCCAATAGGACCAACATGCATCTTTTGAATTCGACGTCAAAATAATACTGCTCATCGGGCAAACTCCAGCTGTCTGCAATGTTGATTGTAATGGGATGATCCAAGGCCTTGAGATAAGTTACAGTGCCCAGAAACCAACCATCGCCGAGAGTGTTACCGTCTCCTCTAGCAGTTGCTCCGAAGACATTCTCGAGAATCGGATTGTTGGTTCCCTGCCAAATGACATCATGGCTTCCAATAACGCCTCCACCTGAGCTATGGAAATCTGCGAGAGATTGCTCGACACTTGAATCAAAGTCTTCGGCGTTCGAGTGGACGATGACCACATCATATGAGGGGAGGGAAAGCAAATCGTTTTGATTTGTGGTCATTACAGGAAGGATATCGGATTCACTAGAAAGATCATCGTATATGGCTTGTGCGCGGTCCAAGGTACTTGCGAATATCAGAACTGATATCGGACCCGTCTTGGAAGGACTGACGAATCTTGTGGCGTTTCTCAATACATTCGCAACGTTCGGATTCAAAAGGGAAGCAACGTGATGCGTCGGATTTATGTAGAATACACGTCCACCCGTGGGATTGTAGGTTCCGTCACATTCGTCAAGAGGCGCGGAGGCCAATTCTTGTGGAATGAAGTCCTTTTCCATGAGATTTGCCTCCATAACAAAAACAAGAACGAACGTAAGGAGAACCGCTATCGTTTTTTGGCAGAATCTCATTCAATCATCTTCAGAACCTAACCTTCTAGGTGTACAGGTTCGAACACTCTGATTTGGGCTGCTCCTTCAAACCTCGTGCCGTCTTCCAGACAACAGGCTAGAACCAATTCCACATTCTCGCCCACAAGAAGAATTTCCTCAACCTCCGTCCTATCGAACTTCACCATCCTTTCCGTGACGCTGTCACCATCATGGTCCACAATATACGACTCTTCAGATCTCACAAAACCGTATTTGGGATCGAGCTCGGGTTTCAGAACCCCATTCAGGAGGACAGTATCGGCATCTATGTCTTTCGGATCATAGCCAGCTGACAGCCCGATATAGCAGGTAATCCAATCCCCCTTGCTCAGCAGATTCAGTGCATCAGGGTCGCAATCAATCTCAGCTTCGATTTCGGAAGGTTCTTCAATCTCATACGAGAAGGTCCAGGCTATAGGAATCACCTCTCCCTGCCACACTGTTCCTATGAGAGCAGTGAAATTCCTTTTAAACTCGACATCGAAAAAGAACTGCTCGTTGTAGAGCTGCCAAGAGTCACTCAGGCCCGCGGTGATGGGGTGCTTTATGATTTTCAAAGCTTCGAAATCCCCATTAAACCACCCCTCACCAGGACGGCTTCCATCGCCTCTCGCAGTGGCTCCGAAGACCTCCTCAAGAGTCGGGTTGCCGAACTGCTTCCAGATTACATCATGGCTTCCTATGAGATTGCCGCCATTTGAGATATAATCCTGTATGCTTTGTTCAATTGTCTGAGGGAAGTTATGGCTATTGGAGTGTATGAAAACAACGTCATAGTCGCTGAGGATTTCCAGGTCCGAATCGTCCAAGGTCAGAGTTGTAGTCATGTCAGCCGCGGTCTCAAGGATATTCCTGATTGCGATTCCCCTATCGTAGACATTCGAATACACGAGCGCATCGATTGGGATCTTATTATCTGCAAGATATCGAATTGCGTTGATAATGGAAAGAGCGATGTTCGGTTCCTCAAGGGATTCCACGTGGTGGGTAGGCATCATGTAGTAGACTTTTCCGCTTTTGTCTCCATTGAAGTCACCAGGATTTTTCTCATTCGAAACTGCGATGAATCCAGACAATAAACCTGAGAAGATTGCTCCAACCACTAGGAATACCGCTAGATTTCTCATCTTTCCCTCCTTCTCACATACTCCTCTTAATCTATTCCCACTTGACATATCGATTTGCTCATATTTGGTTTTTGCCAAAGTCTTCTATCATTGCTTCGAAAAGGAGAGCATTCTCTTACAAAACCCTTAAATCACCTTCTTGATATCTGCAGCCAGATGACCGAAGATAGAATCAGACTCATCCAGCCCGTTGTCGGCGAGGAGGAGCTTGCCCTTATCGATGAGGTTCTGAAATCTGGGCACATGACCGAAGGGCCAAAGACCATGGAGTTCGAATCCAAATTCGCGGAATATGTGGGCGCGAAACATGGGATTGCGACCACTTCATGCACGACTGCAATGGAGCTTTCCCTTAGGGTCCTGGGAATTGGAAGAGGGGACGAAGTTATCGTTCCCGATTTCACATATCCAGCCACGGCGGACGTTGTAAGGTTTGTGGGTGCTACGCCGGTCTTGGTCGACGTAAGCCCCGAAAGCTACAATGTCGATGCCGAACACATCAAGGAAGCCATCACCCCACGCTCCAAGTGCGTAATGCCGGTTTCGCTGTTCGGAAATCCCATTGATATTGAACCAATCGAGGACCTTGCGGAAGAGAACGACCTCTATGTAGTCGAGGATGCCGCATGTAGCGCTGGAGCAAGACGAGGCCAGAGAAGAACCGGTAGTATGGTGGATCTCACTTGTTTCAGCTTCCATCCGAGAAAGATCATTACAACGGGGGAGGGTGGAATGGTCACCACCGACTCGGACGAGCTGGCCGAGCTCGCGCGTTCTATCAAGAAGTTCGGCATGACAGCGGGAGCCGGTGGCATCTCTACCTTCGCTCGCGCCGGTTCTAACTTCAAACTCAGCGATGTACTGGGTGCGATTGGAGTAGTACAGATGAGCAAGATAGATGAGATCATCTCTCGGAGACAAGAGCTCGCAGGCAATTACGATGAGCTTCTTGATCGGGTTTCGGGTGTTGTCCCTCCTAAGGTGGATGATGGCGTTAGACATGTCTACCAGACCTACGCAGCAAGAATAACTGTCGAGAAAGTAAGAGACAGGCTAATCAGCGATCTCGAAAAGAAGAACATCGAAACTCAGATCGGTACGTACTCTCTTCACATGCAACCCAGCTTCTCCCCGGTACCTAAGTCAGGTGACCTTGAAACCGCGAGGATGCTGTTTGAGAACCTTCTCGCATTCCCGTTATCACATTACATGACGGAAGAGGACCAGGAGTTTGTTGTGACCTCCTTCAAAGAACTTCTTGAGAAAAACCAAGCGAATGGCTGAACATGAAGATTGCCGTTTTTTGTGCAACCGGCTTCATAGGCCAGAACATCGTCGAGAAACTGAAGTCCGAAGGCCAGGATTTCATTTCAACGGACTTCGCGGATTCTCCTTCTGAAGAAGAAATCGATTACAGAAGGGTGGACATACTCAGATTCCTCGGAAGAGCAGTGAGATACCGTAGTAGCAAGCCACGCACGCCATAGATAGGGGCCAAAGGTGCAATTGGGCATTGCAAGATATGGATTGAATTTGAGATATTCTGATAACCTAGATTTGTGCCGGTCCTTTTCTATCGATTCTTTTCAAGAACCTGGCGGGTGTTCCTACCCATATTTCATTTGGGGGGATGTCCCTATTAACAAAGCTATTTGCCCCAACAATAGTCCCACTTCCAATTCTCACACCAGGCATTATGACGGTGTTACTACCTACTTTGCAGTCTTTCTCTAAAACAACCTTACCCTCCTTTTCATCAATTGAGGAGTAACTTATTATGGTGCACCCAAAACCTATTCTGACATTGTCATCAATCCTAACACCTTTCATTGCATCGATTACTGTGAATGAACCTATCTGAACGTTTCTTCCCAAGACAAGATTCTCGGGATATAGAACCCGCCAATACCACTGGGTTAGGCCCCTTTCGTCATATTTCGGCCCAACCCATTCTCTCTCCTTTCCAGATTCTTTCCCCATTCATACCACCCATATTCTTTCGAAGGAGGGTACTCTTCTGGTGTGATAGTCTTCCAAACTGCAGAAGACTGAATGTTTCGACCTTCTCAGAAACTTTGTATGAGCACAGCATTTCAGACAACTCTCCTATGCCTTTTGATCTTACTCCTCATCTTTTATAGTACTCTAATATCTTTTGGACAGAAATTGCCACGTCGTCGAGGTCATCTTTCTTCAACGTCGGATAGAGAGGGAGAGAAACTAGTCTCTCATAGGCCCATTCTGTAACAGGGAAGTCCTCCCTCTTGAAGTTGTATGTCTTTCGATAGAAGGGATGCCTGTATACGGGAATAAAGTGGACGCTTACACCCACATTCTCGCTCAGCATTGCTTTGACGAATTCATCCCGGTTGATAGTGAGATTTTCGACATCAATCAAGATCGGATAGAGATGCCAGACTAGCTCCGCGTCTTTTGTCGACCGTGGAATCTCGACCTCTGAGATCCTCTTAAGTTTGTTGTTGAGATATTGTGCCATTTCCCGTCTTTTGGCATTGAATCCCTCAAGTTTTCGGAGCTGGACCAAACCCAAAGCCGCCTGCACATCCGTCATGTTGTACTTCTGCCCAGCGTACTTCACTTCATAATACCAACTCTCTCCTTTGTCATATCGTTTCCACGCATCACGGTCCATTCCGTGTAGGCGTAACATTCGTATCTTATCTGCAATATCTCCGCGATCTGCAGTAACCATTCCCCCCTCGCCAGTCGTCATGTTCTTCGTGGCATAAAAGCTGAACGAAGTCGTTGTTCCAATAGTTCCAATTCTCTTTCTTGCATATTTGGCCCCAACCGCATGGGCAGCGTCTTCAAATATTTCGATGCCTCTCTCATCAGCGATTCTCATGATTCTTTTCATGTCACACGGATTTCCAGCGTAGTGAACTGGCATAATTGCCTTGGTTTTGTCACTCACTGATTCGAGAATCTTGTCAGGGTCGATGTTCAAAGTTTCCTTTTCGATGTCTGCAAATATCGGCGACGCACCAACATTGACGATCACATTGGCTGTAGAGGCGAAAGTCAATGGGCTGGTTATCACTTCATCGCCTTTGCCAATGTTCAAGGCTAAAAGAGATAGATGAAGACCTGCCGTACACGAATTGACTGCGACCGCTTCATTGCATCCAATGTAGTTCTTGAACTGTCTTTCGAATTCGACCACCTTTGGTCCAGAGGTCAACCATCCTGATCGGATGACCTCAGAGACTTCATCTATTTCTTCTTCTGAAATGGAAGGTCGACAGTATTGCAGGAAAGTCTCTCTTACAGGCTTTCCTCCAGCAATTGCTGGTTTTTCCGCCACGTCCTCACCCGCCCTGCTGCCGTCTATATGTGGGCACAATCTCTCCGATTTCTCTTAGAATACCCTCACGGTCAAGATCTTCAGCTAGTTTGAAAAGATTGGGAAGTCTGGTCTCTAATAATTCCTTGTTCACCTTTTCTGCTCTTGCAAGAAAGATCCGTTGGTTCCTTGTTTCAATTAAGTTCTCTCTTTCCGTGAATAGTTCCTCGCGGAGCTTTTCCCCCGGTCGAATCCCTACAAACTCAATGCTGATATCCGTTTCTGGATCTAACTGAGAAAGTCTAATCATATCCTGTGCTAGGTCAACTATCTTCACAGGTTCACCCATGTCAAGAACGAATATCTCGTCTCCGTTTCCCATACTTCCGGCCTGGATAACCAATTGAGCCGCTTCTGGCACAGTCATGAAATAGCGAATCATATCAGGATGCGTTATCGTAATCGGGCCACCTCTGGAGATTTGCTTCTTGAAAATCGGCACCACACTTCCCCTGCTACCCAATACGTTTCCGAATCTTACGATTACAAAGCGTGTTCCTCTCTCCCCAGAAAGATTCCCAATGATCATTTCCGCAATGCGTTTTGAGACACCCATTACACTTGTGGGGTTCACTGCTTTGTCAGATGAAATGAAGACAAATCTCTCGATTCCGAACTTCCTCGATACTTCCGCTACATTCTTTGTCCCAAGGACATTCGTAAGAACGGCTTCCTCCGGGAATCTCTCCATCATTGGAACATGCTTGTATGCCGCGGCATGGAATACCACGTTGGGTTTGAAATCTTCAAAGACCTGTTCAATCTTCTCTGTGTTACGTATGTCACATAGCACGATTTCCAACCTACTGTTTGGATGGCGCTGAGACAATTCAAGCTCCAATTCAAAAAGATTTGTCTCCTCATTGTCCAAAGCGATCAGTATCCTTGGCTTGAGGTCGGAAATTTGACGGCAGAGCTCAGATCCAATTGACCCAGCCGCCCCAGTCACCAACACACCTTTATCCGCGATATGTTCCTTTGTGGCTTTCAAATCTGATACTATTGGTTTTCTTTTGAGCAGATCTTCCACTTGAACTTCACGCATCCTGCTGACTTTCACTTTGTCACTCAGGATTTCGAAGATTCCTGGTACGATTTTGAACTCAACCTCGGCCTCCTCGCATTTTTTGACGATTCGGCGAATCACCTTTCCTGGTGCAGAAGGAATACAGATTAACACTCTCTCTATGTTGAGATTCTTGGTTACGACTGGAATTTCAGCGATTTCTCCTAAAATGGGTTTGTTGAAGATGTGCTTTCCCAGCTTGTCGGGATCATCGTCAACAAATCCTACCAACGACAATCCAAGGGCATGATGCTCTTGGATTTCGCGAGCTACCATCGTGCCAGCCTCGCCCGCACCAGCAATGAGCACTCTAGGCTTCCTTTTACCTGGATCCTTCTTGATGAGTCTTACCATTTGGCCTCCCACGAGAGAATCTTTCCCCAGTTAGGAGATTTGTCCATCTCCTTCAGATTGCATTCCTTGCTAAGAGATTTGCAGATATCGAGGACCAATTCATTATCGAAATCAACCATTGTCCTCTCGATCAATCCCCGAAATAGTCGCATTTGCATCGACACAGTTCCAAATCTGTTCTTGCTCTTTCTATTGGATATTCCTGGTTCGATATCATAGGCAAAACGAACAACGGTATATTAAAAACTGTCGTTGATGTATGTCGAGAGTGTCAACTTGACGCCTCCATGAGTTGCATATGGCTGTGAACGCCAGCAACCAGGAATATGTGGTTCTCATTGTACTGTGATGAGGGTACCTGTTCCAAAATCTCTTGGTTTTGCGTTTGACTGTGCCAAGCACTGCTATGTGGGATTTCTGTCTCCGAATGTTTTATGTCTTTGCTTCAGCCCACATCTCTGTGGAGCCCACGGATACTATGGCCCTCTGTCTTTCAGTACGAGTGGTTTGTTCTTGCAGCCTTTCATCATTCCCTGAGGAATGTCAGTGTGTCCAATCCACTCCTTGCTGGAGAGAGACAAACAGCCAGAGTCTCTCTTGTGTCTGTCTATGGCTGCCCAGAGGTACATCCACCTGTTATCGATTTTCGTCTTTGTCTCATCCATGGCTATCACCTTTCTGTGCTTCTTCCTCAGTTCAGGAATCGCCTTCCTGAACTTTTCAATCTGAATGCGCCTCCAGATATCACAACTCCAATATTGTCCTCTGCAGACGACCCCACAGTCCCTTGCAGAAAGGTTGCATTTTGCACAGACTATCCTGACAAAGGCATTTTGGTGGTGATTCGCTATTGTGCGGGAGTGCAACCATCTCTTGGAACGACCACAACACTGTGAGAGCCCAGGATCACATGTATCTCAATAGCCTCGAGGAAGATTCCCTAAAAAGCATGATATAATAAATATAATGCGATTATTGGCCGGCCTCAAAGCCCATCAATTGGCGAAAAGAATGAATGGAAATCTGGGAATCACAATCGGCTTGCTGATACTCTCAGTAGCAATAGCTTTCTTCGTTCGGGTTGGTTTCAGACTACGTTATCCCAAATCGTCAGGAAGCGATATGTGGTACCACCTCTATGCATCGGAGGAGATAAGAAAAAACCGATTTAGAATACCACGCAGATTGAGCAAATTCAGTCTTGATACATCTTTTGATATGCCTCCCCTTGTATACATAATTCTCGCACTGCTTCCCAAGCGATTGAGAGAAAGGGATTATGTTTTTGGACCCCTCGCCGACTCAATACAGTCCATCGCGGTCTTCCTTGTGTCTCTGTGGATTTCCGGCAGTTCCTACATAGCGTTTCTCTCTGCTTTTTGTTTTGCTCTGACACCAGCTCTGTTGAAGGCCGATGCTAGGGTCTTTTTCTTGAGTCCCAGACCCTGGGCGGAGCTTTTTGCATCTATCTCGCTATTGTTTGCAGTATTATTCTATCATGAACACACCCTGGCATTGGGCTTTCTGTCTGTACTGTTCGGTTCTTTCGTATTGCTTACTAGCAGATTTGGACCCCAGGCAATCTTCTTTTTGTCATTGGGACTCACAGTTGCCCTCCTGGCGTGGGAATTCCTTCTGTTGTTGTGCTTTGCTTTCTTGCTAGCAGTCTTGCTATCCAAGGGTTATTATTTGAGGGTTTTGCGCAGACATATTGGGCACACGAATTTCTTTCGAACAACACTCGTAGAGAGATACAGCGGAACAACTCAAGTGACTGGCTGGAAAGATATCAAGTTGGCCCTGGTTGAGAGGAAAAATGTGATTAACATATTCGCAAGAAATCCAATAATCAGCTGTCTGGCTTTCACACCTCTACTCCCCCTTCTATGGGTCGTAGCTGTTGTTGACTTTTCGCCCCTCCTATCTAGTCCGATACTTCTCACTTTTTTTGTCTGGGCTAATGTTGCATTTGCAGTTGTTGCACTCATATCTACTCGTCAACTCAGGTTTTTGGGTGAAGCTGAGAGGTATCAGAATTATGCCATGCTGCCAATTTGCGTGATTGCCCCAATTATCTTGGAAAGCATTGGTGCAGCAGTACTATGGTTTCTTTTTTCTTTTGTACTTCTGTACTCCGTTCTTTTGATACGCAAGAGCTACTCATTGGCCTTTCGTTGTTTTGGTGCTACACGTAAGGAAGAAAGGCTCTCTGATGAACTCTTCTCTTTTCTGAATCAGATTCCAAGCGAGAAGATCCTCTGTATTCCCTTCAACGTGTCTACCGAAGTATCATACAAAACTCATCACACGACAGTGTATTGGGGTGGTTATCCCTTGACGGGGAACTTCACTTCCGAGGACTTAGAGGAGGTTTTTGATGAGCTCCCTTATCCGAAAAAGGACATCGCTAGGCTATGCAGGAAATTCAGCGCGACACTTGCCCTTTTTTCAAAACGGTCGATGGGCGAGATACCTCTGTCCTATTATGTGTTGGATGGCCTTGAGAAGGTCTTTGAGAATGAGGGTTTTGATGCATATAGAATGAGAAAGAACGGCTAATAGTGACTTCCCTCTTGGCCTATATCGCGAACCTTTTTTTGCAAGAACCAACTGTGCTGAATAGTTCTGAATTAAGAGAGTGGCATACTCCCTGCGCCGTGCGACGCAGGAATGGGAAGCATGCCGCGGGATTGGATAACTGAAACCGACAAGAGGGACCACTAAAACCAACGAGAATCTTGTCAGGAGAGATGAATTGCACCTCCTTGGATTTCGTGGATCATTGGGATGAGGAGGTCGAGGAACGAATGAAGGGTGGAGGGGAGGGCCGTACGCATGTCCATGGAGCAGGTTCGAATTCCACGGGCATGTCCACAACCTTCTCATACCACTCAGATTAAACATAGGGCTCCTGGGAAAACTCTCCCAGTCCGTATCACAAATCGCATTGCCTGACTACACAAACATATTGTGGAAGGTAAATGCGTTCGTGAGTTCAGGTCAATGAGGCCTGAGAGATAGAGGGAGGAGAAGGAGTATAGGAAACGCTGGTCAGCGGAAGCCCTCTTCTCCTCCTTCAAGAGGATCTATGGTGAGAATGGCGTGTCAAAGAGGACGGACCTGATGTGCAGGGAGATGAGGATAAAACTCGTTCTGTATAATCTCCTGTTGAACCTGTAGCAGAATAGGGGGGTCATCTGAGGCCACAAGGGAAGAGGTGACCTCTCTTGGATGATTTGGTCAACACAGTTGCAAGAACCTATAAAATGAAATAATTGATTGGCTCTCACCCATTCATCATCGCCAGGTAAATGAAAGGTGAGTCTGTGCCATTGGAATCGATGAGAACAATCTACGAGAGCTTGAGAGAAAGGATCGCCAATCTTTCGATGAAAAGATGGGACAGGATGCTCCCACTTGATGAAATGATGGCTGACAGATGGGAGAAGGCCAATATGCTGGGATTCGGTGAGGGAACGAACATCTACGAGAACGCATACGTCTACGGAAAACCCAAAATCGGAAAAGACACATGGATCGGACCCTTTGTTCTGCTCGACGCTACTGGCGGATTGGAAATCGGAGACAACTGTTCGATTTCCTCCGGAGTTCACATCTACACTCATGCGGTCCAAGAATGGGTAGTGTCAGAGGGTAAGAAACCAAGAACTCATAGCCCAGTGAGAATAGGTGACTACGTTGCCATTGGTGCGAACGCCACGGTCCTTCCAGGAGTCGAGATCGGGCATCACACCATGATCGGAGCCGGAGCCGTCGTCACAGAGAACATCCCCCCAAGGTCGGTTGCTATGGGTGTACCTGCGAGGGTTACCAGGAAGATTGAGTGACACGAGACGGATTGTGGTGTTGTGCGAAAGCTGGTGTTCCTTGAGATTGCCCAGAATGTTTGGTCAAAGGTCGTCAGCTGGACGCCGATAGTCTATCTTACCAGGAAAGAGCTCATAGAAAGGGGGCACGAAGTCCACTATACGATTCCGGACGATGGCAACGACTACGAGGAACACGAAGGGATAAGGATCCACAGATTCTGGATGCCCTTCTATTATAACAACCCCGAGAAGTTTGGCAAAGGAGTGAGTTTCATCGTAGCGAAGGCTCAGTACTTCTTCTTTCAAATCTTCGGGACACTGAAGATGGCGATTCTTGCGAAGAAAGTCAAGCCCGATGTCATATACTCTCATGGTCCCTATGGCATCCCGATTGGTTCTTTTATCGGAAAACTCAGAGGGATTCCGAACGTGAGCAGAACATACGGTTTTGTATACGCTTCGATTTACTCACCAGTTCAACAGCTGGCTTACTTCGAACTTCCTTTGTCTCTCAGGCTCCCATCGGCTCTGTACTTAATAGGGGACGACGGCACAAAGGTCAAGACGCTTTCCAAGAGATGGAGGGTACCACAAGACAAGGCCCATTATCTGGTTGGTGGGCACAACAAGAACTCATACGATCCCAGTTTTGATGTTGAATCCTTCAAGAAGAAGATCGGCATACCTTCAGGGTCAAGAGTCATTCTTTCTGTTTGTTCCCTTACTAAGCTCAAGAGGACCGAGTGTGTTGTCAAATCTTTACCGAAGGTTCTGGAGAGTCACAAGGATGTCTATCATGTCATAGTTGGGGACGGTCCAGAAGAAGAGAATCTGAAAAGGCTTGCGAATTCCTTGGGAGTCAGAGAAAGAGTGAAGTTCATGGGCAGAGTGCCATTCTCAGATGTTCAGAAGTTCTACAACATTGCTGATATTGTTGCAGCGATTTGGTCCATGTACCCTGTCTTTGAGGGAATGTTGTCCAAGAAGTGCGTGATGACCCTGAACCTCGGAGAAACTGACAGATTCGTAAAGAACATGGAAACTGGGGTCTTGATTGAATATCCAGACTTGGACGAACTTGATCGCGTATTCATCAAGCTTCTCGACAGTGACGAATTAAGGGAACGAATTGCGGAGAATGCAAGGCGATGGGCTCTCGAGAACCTCGACACAATTGAAGGGAGGATATCAAAGGAAGTGGATCTAATAGAGAAGACGGTCGAGGACTGGGAAAAAGGGGAAAGATGATCCAGAAACTCAGAAGGACATCGAATTCATGGACAAATGGATGGACAAACTGCTGGAAGATCCAGAGATTGGGAAACAGGTGGAAGACACTGAGGAGATGATTCTTTCCTGAGGTGTCATATGGGCCCGGACTCATTTCTTGTTGTGAGATTGCCGGACATCTTTTCACTGCTGACCTTGAGCTTTCCCTTCAAACCACTCAACGGTCTTCTCTATTCCATCCTCGAACAATACTTGTGGTTCATAATCAATGAGTTCTTTTGCAAGACTGATGTCGGCCTGATGCCTTCTTACATCACCAGGTCTGGGCTCGGTGTGTTCTATTTCGCCTTCATAACTCATTGCACTGCATATCTGTTCAATCACTTCATTTATCGTGATTTCTCTACCCGAACCGATATTAACAATTCGCCCCCTTGTCCGGTCAGACTCAAATGTTAGGATTGCAGCTCTTGCGGTATCAGTAACATACACGAAATCTCTTGTTTGTTCCCCATCTCCATGGATTACCGGTGGCTTCCCGCTCAAGATGCGTTTGATGGTTAACGGGATAACGGCAGCATATGACTGATCATTCTGTCTTGGACCGTAAGTGTTGAATGGTCTTACGATTGCAGCATCGATTTGAAAAGTATGAATGTACGACTGGATAAGATGATCTGTGGCAGCCTTGCTTGCAGCGTAGGGGGTCTTGGGATCCAGCAAATGGGTCTCTGGCATCGGTACGTCAACACCCGTGCCGTAGGTCTCCGAGGATGAGAAGTGTATGAGGGTTTTATATTCCTTTTTTCTGGCAAGTTCACTCAATATTTGTGTCATCTTAATGTTCTGTTCCCATGTCCATATAGGCTCTTTAAGGGATGCAGGTAGAGGGATGATTGCCAGATTGAAAACGACATCTATCTTGTGACGCCTGAAGAGCTTCTTCATCAAGAAATAGTCGCCAGAATCCCACGTAACGATCTTGAGTCTTGACCCTAGCTTACTCGATGAGTCAACAAGATTCTCCATGCTGCCGAGGAAGAAATTGTCAACAACCACAACAATCTCTGGATCCTTCTCGGCAAGCTCATCTACAACATGGCTACCAATAAATCCAGCCCCGCCTGTAACTAGAACTCGCATGAGAGTCCGACCCCCTATGCTCTGCCAATATGGTCATCAACCTTGAATGTTTCCCTTGCCAAGACCGGGGATTGACAACTCAAGACCTCTGAGCACTCTACGTCAGCATGAAGCTCGTGAGCCATGAAGAACCTGGTCACAATCGAGGAAAGAATATCAAAGAAGTGGATCTGATAGAGTGGACGGTTGATCGCTAGGAAAAAAAGAGAAGAACTAGGACCTGAAACTCTCCACTGTGAATTCCATACCCTTTCTCATAGAGTGTTTTGGATCGAAACCCAACAAACGCTTTGCCTTCGAAATGTCCGCCCAAGAATCCCTTATCTCTCCTGGCCTGGGAGGAGCGTGCTCGACGCCGGTGTTTCTCCCTACCAACTCAAAGACCATTTCCGCAAGGTCGTTAACCTTTGTTGTTGAACCGCACGCCACGTTCAGGACCTCTCCGTCACTGTCCTTGTTTTCCGCTGCCAGGATGTTCGCTTCCACCACGTCAAGAACGAATGTGAAATCCCGGATCTGATTCCCGTCGTCATAGATTATCAACTTTTCTCCAGCCAAGGCTCTTGTGATGAACCTAGGAACAACGGCGGCGTACTCGGATTTCGGGTCCTGCCTCGGTCCATAGACGTTGAAGTACCTGAGCGAAGTCGTTCTTAGGTCGAAGATCTCGTTGTAGACGCGGCAGTAGTGCTCTGTTGCTAGCTTGCTCACACCGTAAGGGGAGATGGGCTCTGCAGGCATTGTCTCTACCTTGGGAAGCGTTTGAGAAGCCCCGTAAACGGATGAAGAGGAAGCATAGACGACCTTCTCCACATTGTTCTCCCTTGCCGCCTCCAGGACGTTCAGAGTTCCCTTCACATTCACAGTATTGGTCGTTGCTGGGTCCTTCATGCTTCTCTCGACTGAAGGCAAGGCCGCCTCATGGAAAACGTAGTCAATGTCCTTCATCACTTCTCTTAGTAAATCGAGGTGCAGTATGCTGCCTTCGTGGAACTTGACCCTCTCTCTAAATGATGAGAGGTTCCCCTCTCTGCCAGTGCTCAGATCATCCAGAACGAGGACTTCATTATCGTTCGAAAGCTGCTCAGCGATGTGGGAACCGATGAACCCCGCGCCACCGGTTACGAAAACCTTCTTGTCCTTCAGAAACGAATCCTCCCTATGCCTCGGTAAACCATTCCTTCGGGTATTTGATCGGGGTCAAAGACGTTCCTTGTGTCGACCAGGACGCACTTTTCATTCGCAAGGCCTTGAATACTCTCTGGCGTGATTTCCTTGATGGAATCGTGGTCTGTGGTGATGACAACGCAATCTGCTCTCTCTAACGCCTTCTCCAACGGCAGGTTCTCCACATTCAAAGCATTGCGAACTGCTTCATCCTCTACCAGTGGATCATGAACCCTGATGTGCGCACCTTTCTCCTGCAGTCTTTTCGCGATCTCCACTGCCGGACTTTCTCTCATATCGCCTATATTGGGTTTGAACGCCAGGCCCAGGACAGCTATTTCGGAACCTTCGGTCGATTTTCCAACCTCTTCGAGACCGCTCTCCACAAGTTCTACTGCATGAGATGGCATGAGGCTATTCACATACCTTCCAGCAAGAATGACCCTCGGTTCGTAGCCCAGTTCCCTTGATTTGTGTGTGAGGTAGTACGGGTCCACTGGTATGCAATGTCCTCCGACTCCCGGCCCGGGATACATCTTTACGAAGTTCCACTTTGTACCTGCCGCTTCTATGACGTCGATGACATCGATGCCCATCCTTTCGAAAATCAGAGCTAGTTCATTGACCAGAGCGATGTTCAAGTCCCGTTGGACGTTCTCCACGACCTTTGCCGCCTCGGCCGTCTTGATATTCCGTACAAGAATGATCTCGGCAACAATCGATTCGAAAAGATTCTTCACTACCTCCGCCCATTCCTTTGAGTTCGCAGATGCGATACGTGTCATTTTCTCCATGGTGTGTTCCGGGTCAACGGGATTGAAGCGCTCAGGGCAATAGCCCAGACCGAAATCTTCCGGCGTCCTCAGACCAGTCTCTTCCAATATTGGTTTCACGACCTCTTCCGTCGTTCCGGGGTAGGTTGTAGATTCTAAAACCACCAACTGCCCTTCTCTTAACCCCTTTGATACGAATTGTGATGCGGACACAACGTAGCTCAAGTCCGGATTCTTCGCTTCTGATACAGGTGTGGGTACGACGATGGAAACAACATCTGATTCTGAGACGGCCTCAGCTATCTCGGTCGTCGCCTGAAGCTTGTTCTTCAGTTCCTGGAGACGCCTGTCCAATATTAGGTCCCTGATTGGGGACTCGCCTCTGTTGATCATCTCCACCTTACGTTCATCTATGTCCGCCCCCAAGACCTCGAACCCTTTCTCTGCGAACGCAACCGCGGTGGGAAGCCCGGCATATCCCAAGCCAACTATGCAAATCTTTGCGGTTTTGTTGCTAATCTTCTCAGCAAGGACCTCGGGATGCAAAGTCACGTCTCCTGAATAGATATCGAGAATAGCATTCCCTTAAATAATTTGTGAGTCGTGTTCGCCTGAATCGAAAAGGTATTTATTGGCGCCAACCATTGACTGCGGAAACCGTGCTCATATGAAGATAGCAATGATACGTTCGAGGAACCGAGTCGTCATGCGACACATTGCCGATTCTCTCTCGGAAAGAGGACATGATGTTACTCTCTACAGCGTTCTGTTCAGGGGGGTGGACAAGGAATCCTACCCGGGCGAAGTGGTCATGGGCAGGTTCCCCAACTGGGCGGACAGGAAAAGGTTCGGAACTCTGCTTGGATATGGGCGGTATCTTTCCAGACTGGCGCGTACCGTTGAAGATGTGGATCTTGTTCTTGTCAGAAACGTGTTCCCCTGTGGACACGGGGGCGTAATGCTGCAGAAACTGAAGGGAATGCCCAGCGTCCTGATGCTCCAGGGTGAGAACGACCTGTTCAACTTCGACGAAGCTCACTGGACAGTGGACAGGCTCAGACCCATTGTGATTAGAGAGTCCAGAAAGATCATCGCCCAGACAAGCTATCAGAGAGACTTCCTGGAGAAGGAGTACGGTGTGTCCTCTGTTGTTTTGCCAAATGGAGTGGACGTGGAGAGATTCAAACCCGTGCCCAAGGAAGAAGCTATGAACGAATTGGGTTTGGACCCCTCGTCAAAATATGTGATCAGTGTTGGTGCTTTTCTTCCTTTCAAAGGTTTCGATTACCTGATACATGCCTTCGCCAGAGTTCTTGAGAGCATTCCTGACGTACGCCTGCTTCTTCTGGGTGACGGGGCTCAAAGGAAAAAGCTGAGGAAACTGGTAGAGGACCTGAAGGTTGAGGATAATGTCCTGTTCCAGGGTTGGGTTCCGTTTGAGAAGATGCCTCAATACCTCTCCGCTTCCGATGTGTTCGTGCATCCGTCCACAAGCGAAGGTTTTCCGAATGTCGTGTTGGAGGCCATGGCCTCAGGTCTTCCCATCATAATGTCAAACGTCGTTGGACTGGGTGACTACTTCGAGGACAAGAGGAACTGTTTCTCTGTTCCCCCAAGGGATGAGAAATCGCTGGAGGAGAAGATGCTGGTTCTGCTCAGAGATGATGCACTGGCCGGAGAGATGAGAGAAAGGAACCTGGAAGATGTGAAAGGGTTCGATTGGAGCGTCTTTGCCGAGAAGCTTGAAACAGTTCTTGAGGAAGTGGCGGAGTCATCGGAATAGCCAGCTTCTGAATCCCATGGTCCTTCGTTCTTCCACTATGTTTTTATATCCATCCCCTTTTTTGTTAGCTCGTCATGGCCAATACAAGAAAGACTAGGGTAAGGAAGGCTGGAACAAAAAGGGGATTGACGAGTCCTGGACGCATCAAGAAAACACTGATGACTTATATCTGGAGGGTTCAGCAGAGCCAAATGCTCATAAGTATAATTTTCTGGAGTCTTACCCTGACAGGTGTTTTCTACCAATACATCCGGGAATGGTGGCTTTTCACAGAGGTTTTTCATATTCCACCAGAGAATGTGGGTCTGGGCATGACTGTTCTCTTCTTTCTCGTCATTTTCTCCATAGTACTCATCGGCGTGGCCTACGACAAGGTCTTCAGACTCTGGCAGGAACAGTCGATAGTGGCCGTCGAGAGGAATCCCTATTCTAGGTTCCTGTTGATGCCCAAGGAGATCCTGCTCTGGAAAAGGTGTCAAATGAGGATTCTGAAGGAAGTCGTAAAAGATGACCCTGAAGCGCAGAGGGACATCGAGTTCATGGATAAGTGGATGGAAAAACTGATGGAAGATCCCAAGATTAGGAAACAGGTCGAGGATACCGAAAAGAACATCCTTTCCTAGGACCACAAAGGTCTCGATATTCTATTGTCATTTGCATCCTTTTGCCAGTGGCCCCGCAACATTTATATATGGTGTCTTTGATGTAGTGATTTGTCCGACAAAACGTCGGACTAACAGAAGGGAACTAATGGGATAGCACAAGTGAATTAGCCAGTGAGTCCCAGCTTTTTCCCGTACCGGTGATCGCGATGCACTTGAGAGAAATAGAGATGGAGAACTTCAAGTCCTTCCAGAAGAAAACGACGATACCATTTTTGGAGGGCTACACTGCCGTGACTGGCCCGAACGGAAGCGGTAAGTCGAACATTGCGGACGCAGTTCTTTTTGTGCTCGGACCTCGCAGTTCTAGGGCAATTAGGGCGGGTCGTCTGACAGACCTCATATTCAACGGAGGAAAGACAGGGAGAAGGGCCAAGTACTGCAAGGTGTCGCTGGTTTTCGATAACCAGGATAGAACAATTCCCATAGATTCTGACTTGGTGAAGCTCACCAGGTTCGTCAAGGTCTCCACTTCCACCCCAGACGGTTACTACTCCTACTTCTACGTCAATGGTAAGAAATCAAGTCTGTCAGAGTTCGATTCCCTCCTGGCTCACGCCCGCATAAGTGCGGACGGATACAACATCGTTCAACAGGGGGACATCTCCCGCATCGTCGCCATGGGAAATGTGGAAAGGAGAAGGATCCTGGACAGCATTGCTGGAATCACTAAGTTCGATGATGACATCGCAAGAGCAGAGAAGAAGAAAATCGAGGTTGTGGGCAATCTTGAGCGGATAGGCATAATCCTGGACGAGATCAGAAAACAGATCCGCCAGCTTGACAGGGACAGAGGCGGCGCCCTCAAATACAAGGAACTTATGAGCAGACTGAATCTTGCAAAAGCCCAAATGGTCCACAAGAACGTAGAGATGATTCAGGCGGAGATCAACAGCACCAGGGGGCAGATCAGGAAGTTCGAGGAGGAGAAGGACAGACTCATTCAGAAGAGGGAAGAGTTCCAAGCCGAACTGGAGCAAGCTGGGAAGGAACTGGCAGATCTGGAAGACCAGATAGCCGAAAGGGCAGGAGAGGAAGCAAGGGAATTGAAGATAAAGATGGATCAGATGAGGATAGAGAGGGCCAGAGCTGAAGACACAATCGAAACCTCAACCGAGGAGAACTCGAAGCTCAAGATTGAAATGAAGCACATTAGGGAAGATAGAAAGAAGGTTGAGGAGGAAGTATCGAAACTGGAGAGCGAGAAGGAGGAAATGGAGAGGAGACTGGCAGAGCTCGAGAACGTCCTCGAGGAGGGTGGGAAGGAACTGGCTTCTCTTGAAGAGTTAGCATCCAAATCCGATGACAAGGTCGTCCACATAAGAAAGGAAGTAATCTCCCTCGAAAAGCAGGTGGACCAGACCAAGGATGGGGTTCACAATCTTACGCTGGAGGACGATCGCCTCAAGGAGAGAATCGAGAGAATCGGAATGGAGATCGCTCAGATCGAAGAAGACCTAAAGACCTATAGGTTCGAGATGAAAGACGCTCGATGGCAAATGGGAGAGATTAAGTCCAACACGAAGGAATCCCGGAAAAGCGCGGGTCCTCTCAAGGAAGGACTCGATATCCTCAGGGAAAAGGAAAGGAAGCTGGCGCAACAGGCCCAGGAGTTGGAGGGAGCCATTAGGTCTCTGACCAGAGATTACAACAACCTCAAGGCAGAAGCGGACGCTGCAGCCTCCGTCGAGAAGGGATACAACCGTGCAGTGATGTCGATTCTGGAGGCCAGGGACAAGGGCACTCTGAAAGGCATACAGGGGACCGTGGCCGAGCTGTGCGAGGTTGACGAGAAATTCGAAACGGCCATCAAGATCGCTGCCGGTGCCAAGTTGCAGGCAATAGTGGTTGATACGGACCACACCGGTCAGGGTTGCATCAACTATCTCAAGAGGAAGGGCCTGGGAAGGGCAATATTCCTCCCGCTGAACAAGATGATGCCGGGAAGGCCAAGAGGAAAGGCGGTTCTGGCTCACAAGGAGTCTCTGGGGTACGCGATCGACCTGGTAACATTCGATGAGAAGTTCCGAAAAGCGTTCTGGTATGTCCTCATGGATACAATCCTGGTTGAAGACCTGAAACAGGCCAGGAAGCTGATGGGCGGTGTGCGAATAGCGACCCTGGGCGGAGAGTTGATTGAGGCCAGTGGGGCGATGATTGGCGGGACGCTTCAGAAAACCGCCTTGAAGTTCGGAGCTCCAAGCCAGAAGGAAATCGACAAGGTAGGGGAGAAGCTTCGTAGGGCCATAACGGAGTCGGACAGGATTTCAAAGGAACTCCAAGAGATTGGAACAGAGATTCAAGACACCGAATCAAGACTCAAGGAAGCGGAAGAAACGACCGAATCAACTCAGATTAAGATCGGCACACTGGCAGCCAAAGAGAAGGAATTCAAGTCCAAGGTGAAACTGCTTGAGGAGGAGTTGGAAAAGAGGAACCACGAGCTCCAAGGGGCCGAGGAGAAGAAGGCGTCCAACGAGAAAGAGATAGAGGAGCACACCAAACGGCTTGAGGAGATGAAGTCCAGAAGGGACGAGGAAAAGAAGAGGATCATTGCATCCTCCCCCGAGGAACTCTCGAGGAAAATCACGAAGCTTCAGTCCGAGAGAACCAGGATTCTGAACGATACAAACGCCGTCAAATCAAAGAAAGAGACGCTTCAGACTCAGATTGATGTGATCACTGACCGAATCAATGAGATGGATTCCAGGATGGAATGCATTCGAGAACAGATGAAAGAGAACAAAAAGAAGTCCGAGTCTTCACAAAGCAAGCTGGAGAAGCTCGAACACGAAATCAAGGCGATGGAAAAAATCGAGGACTCGATGGGAAAGGAGACCTTGGAACTGCGGGAGAAGAGGGATGAGGCCTACAAGGCCAAGACGAGGATTGAGAACGAGATAGACAAGAATGTTCACCAGCTGCACACCAAGGAGGATTTCATGCTAGGCCTCCAGGCGGAGTTGAAGGTGGGAGAGGAGAAGCTGGCAGAAGCCGATAGAGAGCTGGAATCCCTGGACGTCGAGGTCGGGGACGACATACCTCCAACCGAGGAGTTGAAGAGGACGGTCAACGAATGCCAAGTGGCCATCGAAACCATGGGACCTGTCAACCTGCGAGCACTGGAGGACTTCGACCAGCAGCAGGGACGGCACAAAGAGCTTGCCGAGGAGTTCAAACAGCTCAAGTCTCAGAAGGGTGATTTGATTAAACTTGTCGAGAGGCTCAATGAGAGGAAGAAGGACGGGCTGATCAAGGTGTTCCACGGCATCAACGAGAACTTCAAGACGGTCTTTTCCGAGCTCTCAGACGGTGGAGAGGCGGAACTCATCCTCGAGAACGAGGAGCACCCCTTCGAAGGCGGTTTGATCATCAAGGCAAAGCCCCACAACAAGAGAATCCTGAGACTGGAAGCCCTTTCGGGCGGTGAGAAAAGCTTGGTGTCCATGGCGTTCATATTCTCCATCCAGCAGTACGATCCGTCCCCGTTCTACCTGCTTGACGAGGTGGACCAAAACCTGGATGCAATAAATGCCGAGAAGGTCGCCAGGACGATCAAGAGGAATTCCCTCACCGCGCAGTTCGTACAGGTGTCCCTGAGAAAGGTCACTCTGAAAGAGGCGGACCACATCATCGGTGTCACCATGCAGAAGAATGCTGTTTCCGATGTGGTCATGAAGGTCAACCTAGGCGAAATGTCTGAAGAAGAACAACTGCCAGAGCGGCAGGAGGTTGCCGCGTGAAGGAGAACTACGAAGCTGTACTCAATCATCTGCTATTCCACAAATCCCTCATCAGTGAGGAGGACGATTCAACTAGAATAGACAGGTACCTCCACATGGTTGAGGAAATCGACAAGGGCATGCACATCGTGGTGGACGATCCGTTCGAGAAGAGCATAGCCGCCATGTTCGAGTTGGTGATTGAACACCAGTTCGATCCGTGGGATGTGGACCTGCGGGAGTTCACCAAGATGTACCTGAAGCAGATGAAGGGGGGTGGCTACGTCAATTTCGTGGTTGCGGGGAAGCTCGTACTTATGGCCTGGTCGATACTCAAACTTCAGAGCGAGGAGGTCCTGGTTTGGGCGGAACCTCCCAGGGAGCGGGAAGAGTACTACTTTGGCGATTGGGACCTCGACCCGACCGTGTACCAAGAACCGGAGGATTTGGATTTCACACATGCCGTACTCAATAGGTCAGACCCACCAGTCATGAAACCGGTGAGAACCCAAAATACAAGGCCAGTGACATTGATTGAGCTGGCGGATGCATTCGATGAGGCCCGAAAGGAAGCGGACCTCCAGATGAAGATAGACGAGCTCAGATCAAAGAGCAGGAAACAAGTACCGCATGACTTCGTGAAGAAGGTCCACATGGAGAACCTCACCGAGGATATCAGCGTCACTTGGAAGAGGCTCGGTAAGTTCGACGGCCAGGCTGTTCCCCTGCACAACCTCTACAATCATGACATATGGGACAGGGTGACGGTATTCGTGTCCGTGCTATTCCTGGCGATGATGCAGAAGGTCAGGATATGGCAAAGGAAGTTCCCTCACGGGGAGATAATGGTGAAGACACTGACCGAATCCGAAGATGATATTGTAAGGTTCTCAGAAGAAGAGATTCAAAATGATTTGACTCAAGAGAAACTCGCGGTGGTTTGATTGGAGAAAGATGCGATCGTTGAAGCTGCCCTTTTTTGCGCAGGAAGACCGATGGAAACCGAGGAAATAGCCGAGGGTGTGGGACTGACACTGGAGGAAGTGAAAGCCTCCTTGTCCAGCTTAGTGAAGGACTACTCATCAACCGGTGGTGCCGTTGAGGTCGTAAAGATGGGGAAGAAGCACGTCATGCAGCTGAGGGGTAGCTATGCCAAGCGTGTGATGGGTCTTGCGGAGGCACGAATTCCAAAGGACCTCCTGAAGACTGCAGCTCTCATTGCCTATCATCAGCCCATTCTGCAGAGCCATCTCCAGAAGATGGTGGGCCAAAGAGCGTACGGTCATGTGAAGGAATTGAAGGAAATGAACTTGATTCTGACCAGAGCCAAAGGCAACTCTCTGGAGTTGACGACAAGCAAATCCTTTCCAAATTACTTCGGCATAGACGCGACCAATAGAGAGGACCTCAGGAAATGGTTTCAGGAGAAGGTCCAGGGAGCAAGTCCTTGAAGAAGCCGGTGAAATGACCGCGAACCACCTTTGGCCATGAACGTAAAGCTATAAATAGTCATGAATTCATACTTTTCCTTCACATATCAGCAAAGCACTGAAAAAGATATATATAGGCCATGGCTAGCAGAAGGGTTAGTAGTGAGAATTTGTCAGATTTGGGGTTGAAAGATTGAGCTATCTTCGTCAGATTCAGCTCCAGAAACAACTGGAAGAAAAGGCCAAAGAAACCACCCAAATGAGGGAAGGCGCTGAAAAGGAGCTCGAAGAGGTATCCAAGATCATCGAGAAAGCCAAGAAGATCGATGCCAACGTGGCAGATGCCGAAGCTCTTTTGGAAGAGACCAACCAGGCCATGAAGCTCAAGGACTTCAAGGCGGCCCTGGAGAAGGCGACCGAATGCAGGGAGAAGAGCAAGAGGATCTACGAGGAGAGGGTGAAGGCAATCGTAGATTCAAGTGAGGGCATGGTCCGTCTTGTCAAGGGCATAGGACAGAAAGTTGATGAGAGCGAGACACTTGTAAAACAGGCCAAGGAGGCGGTTGCGGGAGAGGACCTCGAGAAGGCGGTCGAGCTTGCCAGGAAATCCTGGCAACAGAATGAGAAGATCCTGCACGAGCACCTTTCCACCCGATTCTCATCCGCCCAGTCTCTCTTGATGGTTGCGAAGAATGCTGGCAAGGACATTTCGGTGCCGGAAGACCTGCTTTCCCGTGCAAGATCCTCATTTGAGGCTAATGATTACGAATCCGCTCTGAACTTCACAAAGGACTGTTTCCAGTCCGTCGCATCGGAGCTGAGGGAAGACATAGAGTCGTCCCTGGAGGAGACAGAGACCATAGTGAACTTCCTGAAAGAGATGAAGGCGAATGTTAGCAAGATCACCCCCATAATCCAAAGGGCGAAAACGGAGCTGAAGAAGGGAGAGTTTGACAAGTCCCTGAATTCGACCAAACAGGCCAGAGTGGAGGGAGAGAGGACTCTTCAGAAATGCGTGGAGGACCGCATTGAGGCATTTGATAAGGTTGTTGCCAGTGCCGAGGAGATCAGCGCGGACGTGTCCAAAGCGAAGACCATTTTGGCCGAATCGGAGGGCGCTCTGAACGAAGGCAACTTCCGGGAGGCGGTTCTGAAGCTCAAGAACGCAGAAGAGGAAGCCCGCAATGCTCAGTTCCAAAAGGTCCTGCTCACGATATCAACATCACGGTCCAAATTCGTAACTGCAAAGAACATAGGTGCCGATCTCACAAAAGCCCTGGAACTAATGGGAAAGGCTAGAGAAGCTCTTAGGCAAGGGAGCTTCAAGGAAGCGTTGGAGTTCGCGGAGAGCACGGACGATGAGGTCAACAAGATTGTCAAGGAATTCGAGACTGTGGAGGCGGAAATCAAGTCCATGCAGAAAAGCTTCGCCCTTGCTGATGAGCTGGGAGTGGAGACCACCTCCGCCAAGAAGTTGCTGGAAAAGGCGAGAATATCCCTTCAATCGAGGGATTTCTCAAGCGTGCTCGGTTATGTCAAAAAGAGTAGGGAGACCATCGAAAAGGCCCAATATGACAGAACAATGGCAGCAATCGAGGCGGCCGAGTCCTCTTTGACACTCGGACAGAAAATGGGTATCGACCTGACCGAGGAAGACAAGACACTAGAGAAGTCAGTCGCCTCCATGAAATCCAAGGACTATGAGAACTCTATCAAGTTCGCCGTGGAATGCAAGACCTCCGCTGATGAGAATGTCGATTCCAACCTTTCGGATGCCATTTCCTTCCTGCAGAAGGAAGTGCAGGTGGGTGGCGATAGTTACGTTGGTGCAAGAAAGCTTCTTGACAAGGCAGAAGCGGCATATGCCAGGGAGGATTTTGCCAAGGCCTTCGGCTTTGTTGACGAGGGCATGAAAATCATCGAGACGGGCTTGAAGGAATTTGCGAAGAAGTCAGTGGAAGCAATGGGACTCGCGCTCAAGATGGCCGGGTCATTGCGGGTCGATGCGAAGTCTCTGAAGAGTAAGTATGAAACGGCGAAGGAGAGGATTGATGCAGGCCAGTATCGAAAGGTTGCGGATATCGGTGAGAGGGCAGTTGGCGATCTGGCGACACTTGGTGAGAAGGCTTTCTCTATGGTTGAGGCGAAGGTGGTCAAGGCCAAGAAAATGGACATGGACATCGAAGAGATGAGGAACCTGCTCAAGAAGGCAAGGTTGGCTATTGACACTGAGAACTACAACTCCGTCTTCAAATCACTCACTGAATGCGACAATGTGGCTGAAGGGGCCCTTGAGATGCATGAGAAGACCTACAAAGCCATTTCCTCTTGCGCTGCTCTCATTGCTGAAGCCAAGAAGAAGGAGATTAATGTCACCAAACCTCTCGGAATCCTGTTGGCCGCGAAGAAAGCACTCGAGAAATCTGACTACGACCAGGCGCTCAAACTATCGGCCAGAAGCAGGCAGAGGATTGAGGAACTGATAACAACGAAAGAATCAACCGCATTGCTTGGCTTGGTTGAGAAGAAACTGGAAGTCATTAACAACCTCGGTGTGGACGGTGAGGATGTCTCCAAAAGCATCGAGGATGCCAGGAAGGCTCTGGAGAAAGGAGAATATGAGAAGGCAGCTGAACTGGCATCTAAGTCCGAACGTGATGTCATTTCATTACTGAAAGAGAACGTGTCCAACCTGATATCAACCACCCAGTTACTTGTCGTGGATGGAAAAAGTGCGGGATTGGACACTGCCGAAGCGGAAGGACTAATGGCAAGGTCGAAAGAGCTGTTCGAACAGGAATCATTCGAAGAAGCGGCAGAGAACGTACAGAAGGCAAAAGAAGAGATAGAGAAGCTCAGGGACCTCTCAGACAAATCTTCCGAATTAATCAAGAATGCGGAGAACCTGATGAGCGCGATGGACGACATGAATGTTGACACTCCAAGGTCAAAGCGGCTCCTTCAAAATGCGATTGATGCAAAATCAGCTCAGAACTTCGAGGAAGCCATCGATCTAGCCGCTCAATGCTTGAACGAACTGAACGTCGAGAGAGATGAGCACATATCCCAGACCATCGCCTCCTTTGAGGAGGTTATCAACAAGGCAAAGAAGGACGGCGTGAACACAAAGACTGCTGAGGAGTTCATAGAAGAGGCAAAGGAACTGTTCGCCAAAGGAGAATATCGAAAGTCTCTCGAAGTGGCAATGAAAAGCGAGAGCGAAGTCGAAAGGGTCGGTCTCCAGCAGGACATGGCGTCCAAGGCAATCAATACAGTCTCCAAGAAACTGAAGGCATTCGCGGCTCCCGCGCCTGCCGCGGAGGACCTGCTCCGGGAATCCAAGGAAGCACATGACAACGGAGACTACATAAGGGCCCTGGAATTGGCCATAAAGGGTGGGGACGAGTTCAGTGGGATCAAGGAGTCCTTCGAGTCTGCCAAGATAAAACTCGACGAGGCTCGAGAATTCCTCCAGATAGCGAAGGAGATCAGAGTTGATGTTTCCAGCGTCATAGGTCTGTTGAAGGAGGCCAACACTGCTCTGAAAGAAGGGGACGGTGAAGAAGCAAGAAAGCTTTCGGAGAAACTCATTTCCGAGGCAAAGGGTATTGCCGAGACCAGTCTGGGGGAGAGGCTCGAGCAGGTGACCCAAAGCATAGCGAGATGCGAGAGAATGGGACTGGAAACCGAGGGTGTCAGGTGGATGTTATCTGAGGCTAACGCCTTGATAGAGAGCAAGAACTTCCGGCAGTCTGCCGATATACTTACAGGTAGCGAGGAGGCAGTCCGGAATGGCATGCACACCAAAGCCAGCGAAGTCATCGAGAACTCGGAAGCCGCGCTCGTCCATGCCACCAAGATGGATGCTGACGTTGAGGGCAGTGAGAGGCTGATTGTCGAGGCGAAACAGGCCCTGGAAGAGGGAGAATTCGAAGAGGCTGTCAAGCTTGCCGAGAAGGGCGTTGAGGCAGTCGAGTCTAAACGACGCTGGGAGAAGACATTCTTCGATTTGACCTATCAAGCTAGCACAACAATCAGCTCTGCCAAGAAGTTCGGAATAGACGTGAAGGATTCAGAGAAGCTGCTAATCTCTGCTTTGGATTTGAAGGAAAGTGATAAGGAGGGGGCTCTGAAACTCGCAGAAGAGGCTTTCGAATCTGCGAAGTCCTCGATGGATGCGTTCGCGCCAGACATCGAGGCAATCTTGGAAGTCAAAGACCCCAAGAGGGGGGAGTGGTGCGAAGCAAGTATCACCTTGAACAACAGTGGAAAGGCCCTGGCTAGAGATGTGGTGGTGGAGGTCCTTGGCGGTGCTGAGGTTGAAGCGCTTGAACCTCCCGAGACACTCAAGGCGAATACTTCCCAAGAATTATCATTTAAGATCAGGATAACCGGTTCAGGCGACGTGCCTCTTGCCACAAAGGTCAGTGCTTCGAGAATATTTGATGAGAAGAGGTACGAATTCGAGACGGTCACAACTGTGGACGTGGGTGCCCGTGCGGAAATGCAGGTCGAGACTGCAGAAGGACCCGGGGTCTGCCCGGTCTGCAGAGGAAAGATAAAGGAAGGGCTCAAGGTCGTCAAGTGCAAGAACTGCGGGGAGATATTCCACGAGCTTTGTGCCCGATCGGTCGAAACCTGCCCAAAATGCGATACTCCTGTAGCCTAGCCGAGTTCGGCAATTTCTTTTTCTACCGCTTTTACGAGTTCTTCCTTGCGCACCATGCTGAAGATTCTCTCTACATCGTCAGAAAGAACCCTGTCCTCCTTCAGCTCGGGAACGTGTTTCCTTATTCTTCTGTGGGCGACGGCAACACCCTTGCCCGGCTTCAACGGTCTTAGAAAATCGAGTCCTTGGGCAGAACACATGTATTCAATGGAAATAATGTACTGAACGTTCTTCAAGATGGTTCTGGCCTTCAAAGCCGCTGACATGCCCATACTCACGAAATCCTCTTGGTTGGCTGAGGTCGGGATGCTGTCCGAGCTGGAAGGATGGGACAGGACCTTGTTTTCCGAGGCAAGGGCGGCAGCAGTGCATTGCAACATCATCATTCCGGAATTCGGTCCTGCATTCTCAACAAGGAAGGGAGGTAGCCCGCTGAGGTGACTGTCCACCAGTCGAGCGATTCTGCGTTCTGAGAAGTTGCCCAAGACCGTCATCGCCAGACCTAGGAAGTCAAGGGACATTGCGACGGGCTGACCATGGAAGTTGCCACCTGAGAGACTCTCCTTCGCCTTCGGGAATATCAGCGGATTGTCCGTGGCAGAGTTCATTTCGACCTCAATGGTTCTTAGAACGAAATCCAGAGTATCGTGAACGGAACCGAAGACTTGTGGCATGCATCTCAGAGTGTAGGCGTCCTGGACCTTGGGGCAGTCCTTGTGTGAGGGGATTATCTCGCTTTTCTCAAGCAAACGGAGAATATTCTTTGAGCAGATCGCCTGACCTGGATGTGGTCGGACTTGGGAGATTCTCGCGTCGAACGGTTTGCTTGACGCCTTCAGAGCCTCAAAACTCATGGAGCCTGCGATCTGGGCGTTCTTCAATAACTGGACTGCATCATGTACGCAAAGAGCACCAACACCGGTCATAGCGGCCGTGCCGTTCACCAAAGCTAGACCTTCCTTGGACTCGTATACGAGAGGTCTCAGTTTGGCGGACTTGAGAGCGGAGGAGGAGTTCCTCACTCTACCCTTGTGGTGCACCTTTCCTTCCCCCATCGCAGCAAGAGCCACATGAGCCAAAGGAGCCAGGTCCCCGCTTGCTCCTACAGAACCCTTCTCCGGAATTGTGGGGTGTATGCCGTTGTTGAGCATTCCGATAAGCGTCAGTACTACTTCCTCCCTCACCCCTGAGTAGCCCTTTGCAAGGGTATTCGCCCTCAATGCCAGTATCGCTCTGACGATCTCTTCGGGGAGCCAATCACCCACACCAACCGAATGGCTTCTTACGAGATTCCTCTGCAGACTGATCATGTCCTCATCAGAGATCTTGACATTGGCCAATTCCCCAAAACCCGTTTTGATGCCATAGGCGACCTTGCCTTTTCTCATGATGCCGAGCAGAGCTTTTCGAGAGCTCCTAATCGCCTTCCGAGAGGATGGTGCCAGTTTGACCTTCTCTCCACCTCTGGCGATTCTGACCAATCCCTCAATCTCAAGCCTCTCGCCATCAATAGATATCAATGAATCTTCCCCTAGCGGCAAAGTATGCAATCATGCTTTATAGATTTCTCGTATGACTTGCGCGCCGCTCGAAAGATTAAAAGTGTTCTTCCCTTCTTCTGTCCTCGTGAAGATCGTATTTCTTGGAACAGGGGGGAGTTGGCCCTCACCGCAAAGGAACGTCCTTTCGATCGCTCTGAAAAGGGAGAAGGAAATAATCCTCTTCGATTGCGGGGAAGGGACACAAAGGCAGTTCATGATATCACCCCTTTCCTTCATGCAGACCAAGAAGATCCTGATTTCTCATTTCCACGGCGATCACTTCCTGGGACTTCCTGGCATGATACAAAGCATGACTCTGAACGACCGTCAGGACGAACTGGAGTTGTACGGACCTGAGGGCACGACAAAACTGGTGAAGGTTCTCCTGGATCTGGGTTACTTCAATCCAGGCTTTCCTGTGATTGTCAACGATTTGGAACCGGGATCGGTTCTTGACTTCGAAGCCTACAGGATTGCCGCCTACCAAGCAAAACATAACGTGCCGTGCTTGGGCTACTGCTTCGAGGAGAAAGACAGACCTGGAAGATTCGATCTTGAGAAGGCAAAGGAGCTTGGCATACCCGAAGGACCTCTGTATAGAAAACTGCAGTCGGGCGAAGATGTGAGGGTGGGTGACAAGGTGTTCACGCCAGATATGGTTCTTGGACCTCCCCGGAAGGGAAGGAAGATAGTCTACACCGGGGACACGCTGCCCTCTCCTGAGACCGTCAGGATTGCACAGAACTGCGACGTGCTCATCCATGATGCGACTGCCGACAGTTCGGTCGAGGAGAAGGCGAACCGTTATGGACACTCAACGGCCAAGCAAGCGGCAAGGATAGCAAAGGAGTGTAACGCAGGCGTTCTATTCTTGGTTCACATAAGTCCCAGATACGAGGATGCAACCCCGTTGCTGGAAGAAGCAAGAGAAGAGTTTGAGAACTCGATAGTTGCCGAAGACTTCATGGAGTACGAGGTTCGATTCAAGAGCTAGCACTCTGTTCAACCGAAAGGAATATATTTTCCAAGATGTTGCCACTAGCCACAGGGGAGGGCCCCGTGATGAGAAACATAATTGTGGAAGAACTTCGTATCGCACCCATTGAAGAAGGAGCAACGGAGATAGTTGAGAGAAAGGGCGTGGGTCATCCGGACAGCGTCGCCGACGGATTGGCAGAGACAGTGAGCAGAGCGCTGTGCAAGATGTACCTGGAGAGATTCAAAACCATTCTCCATCACAATACCGATGAGGTTCAGATAGTTGGTGGACAATCAGCTCCTGCATTCGGTGGAGGTGTGGTCCTTGAGCCGGCATACATCCTTCTGGTTGGAAGAGCCACAACGGAGGTCAACGGAAAGAGGTTGCCCTACAGATCTGTTGCCATCAAGGCAGCACGGGACTACCTGGAGCGGAACTGCCCCCACCTTGATGTGGATACGGACGTGATGCTGGACTGTAGGATCGGGAAGGGGTCGGTGGACCTTCGCGGCCTATATGAGACGAAGAAGCTGTTTGCCAATGATACTTCCTTCGGTGTCTCTTTTGCTCCGCTGAGTGAAACTGAGAGGATTACCTACGAGACCGAAAGATACATCAACGGTCCCCTCAAGAAGGACCTGCCAGAGGTCGGTCAGGATGTGAAAGTCATGAGCTGGAGGAATAAGGACCAGCTCGATCTCACCGTGGCGGCCGCAATGGTCGACAGATTCATGCCGGACATCGATCACTACAAGAGCGTCAAAGAGGAATTGGCCGATAAGGTTCTGGACCACGTCTCCAAGATGACCTCTAGGAATGTGAAGGTTTTCGTGAACAACGCGGACAACTATGAGGAAGGCGTATACTACCTTACCGTCACTGGACTTTCCATGGAGAATGGTGACGACGGATCCGTGGGGAGGGGGAACAGGGTGAACGGCCTGATAACTCCCTACAGGCCGATGAGCATGGAAGCGGCAGCTGGCAAGAACCCTGTAACTCATGTCGGAAAGCTGTATAACGTGATTTCAAACATAATCGCGAATGAAATAGCCGAAGAGAGCGGGGGAGACATCCTTGAAGTTCACGTGAGGATCGTTTCCCAGATCGGAGCACCGATCGATACGCCTCAAGCCACCAGCGCCCAACTGATTCTCGCCGATGGAGTGATACTGAGTCAAGTCGAGTCGAACGTTCGAGGTGTGATAGACAACCATTTGTCGAACATATCCTCCCTCACCCAGAAGCTGGTGAACGGGGAAATCTCCGTCTTTTGAGAATCCTGGCCAAGGAAAACGTTATTAACCCATAGAATATTTCAATGGATTACCGTGACAGACGAATCAGAAGAGCCCTTGACCTTAGCTGACCTTGAGAAGGAAAGGGAAAAAGTAAACCGTGAGGCCGAGAAGCACAAAAGGAGAAGGGATGTTCTCAACGAGAAGACCAAGGAATGGGTCAGAAAAAGGGACGAATTGAACGCAAAGGTCAGGGAGATTGTCGAAGAAGCCTCTCAACACAGAGAAGCGCGTGACAAGCTGAATGAGGATGTCAAGAACCTGAAGATGGAAAGGGATGAGTGGAACAGAAAAGTGAACGAGCTGACCGATCACGTTTCCAGGACGAAGAGAAGGAACCTTCCAACGGGCACGGTTCCACTGGGAAAACTCAAGAAAGAGCTAAGGTCGCTCGAATTCAAGCAGATGACTTCCGTTCTTTCCGTGGACAAGGAGAGAGATCTCGTGGAGGTTCTTTCACGCATCGTGGGGGAAATAAAGCAGAGAGAGAAGGAGCTGGAAGAGAACGAGGAAGTCAAGGCTGCCATGAAGGAACTGATGGTGGGAAAGGAAAAGGCGGAAGAGTCCCACAAGATAGTCGGTGAGGTGGCGGACGAGGCCCAGGTTGAGCATGACAAGATGACCGAGCTGTACGAGAAGAGTGACGAGTTTCGCAGGGAAGCGGACCATGCACAGGAAGATTTCATCAAGACCAAGATGGAGGCGGACGAGGAACACAAGAAGCACATCGAATATATCAGGAAGGTCCACGACCTCGACAAGGTCATCAGCGGAATGAGGTTCAAACAGCGAATGGCAAGAGTGCGTGGGGACGAGAAGCTGGTGATGAGGGAAGCGGAGGACATCTATGACCGGTTCAAGAAGGGTGAGAAGCTCAGCACAGAGGATTTGATGACTCTTCAGAAATCTGGATATCTGTAGTGTATGGACAGAATACTGGCTCTTTTTCTACCAAGAAAGATTTAAATAGATGACATTTGTTATAAGGATTGGGGAAAATTTGGGCTAGTTCGTTAGAGTGCATCCCATCCCTTCTGACAAGGCTAGCCCTCCCTTCTTATTTTATTTGGTAAGTAACCATCAAGAACGTTGATCCCTGGAATCATACTCAAATGATGTTGCTCACTGGACCAAGCCAATTGCACCACCAAACAAGGAAAGTAATAAATTCGAGAATATCCATACATATAGTCAACGCAAGATCGGTGGAGGACAACATTGGGGGGCTTTAGCAACTCTATGAAGAACCATCAAAAATGGGGCTCGATATTCACTGTCGTACTTCTCGTCTCGAGTTTTTGTCCTATGTCAGTGCTGGGCAACTTGGATGGTGGAGTCCCTCCAGTCGCTTATGCCGGCCCTGACCAGACAGCCAGTGTTGGTGAGGATGTTCTTTTCGACGGCTCGGGGTCTTATGATTTGGATGGCTCGATAGCACTCAGTGCCGAGATGATAGTGAATGATGACACAAACAACGCTTCACAGATTGCCCCCACGATCGCTACGGATGATTACGGTAACATCCATGTATTGTATTCTGACGATCGGAATGGTGACCAAGACGTCTTCTATTCATTCCTGAACCAAAGCATGAGCAGTTTCCATCCTAGCATCAAGGTCAATGATGACGCGGGAACAGATACTCAGTTTGCACGAGATTTGGATGTTGATTACCTAGGCACAGTGCATGCTTTGTTCAGTGACGGGAGGAATCATAGGATATTCCATGATGCATATTATGCAAATCTGACTTCAGGTTCAACAGCTTTTGGCAAGAACATCATTGTCAATGATGATGGACCTGGACAGAATTCCCAGACTCCAACACATATAGACGCGGACATTGCTGGGAATGTACACGCCGTTTGGTGGGATTCCAGGGTCGAAAGTTTAGGTCCAGATGTCTTCTACTCCATGAAAGGGGAAAACGATACTGCCTTCGCCACCAATATCAGGATCAATAACGAGACGGAAGACTATCAAGCCTCTCCCTTTGTCTTTGTAGATGAGAATCTTGTTGTTCATATTGTCTGGAACGATAGAACCCAGAAAAGATGGACGATCTACTACGCCAATAGCACAGACCTGGGTGAGAGCTTTGGCGAGAACCTGCGCGTGAGTGATGACGACGGTTCATCTCGACATAGATATCCTGAAGTAACGTTGGGAAGGAACGGTGAGATCGTCGTAGTCTGGTACGATGAGAGAGATGGCAGTGGAAATCTGTACATGTCCATGTTGGAGCCAGGACAGAGTTCTTTTTCGAAGAACAAGAGAATCAACGATGTTCTCGGGACGGTCGAACACATGCCCCCAAGCTTTGTTTCTGATGTTTTCGGAAGATTCCACCTCGCCTGGGAAAGCAAAAGGAACGGGAATAGTGACATCTACTATATGTTCATGACACCGGACGGAGAGTCCTCGCCGTCGCTAAAGATAAATAAGGATGCGGACAAAGGCTACCGTACGGAGCCCTCCGTTTCCACAGACACAAAAGGCAATCCCCATTTCACTTGGAAGGACAATGCAAGCGGAGACTATGACGTCATATACTTGGGTTCACTTGGTCAGAACCTCAGTTTCAGATGGGATTTTGGTGACGGATCAGCTTCTGCCTATGGTGAAGAAGTGAAGCACAGCTATGGCTCTCCGGGAACCTATCTTGTAACGCTGGAGGTTACTGATGGAGATGGACTGAGCGATACAGATACATGTACTGTAACTGTCGTGTCAGGACCCGGCCAACCTGTTGCAGTTGCTGGTTCAGATCAAACGGTGAAAGAAGGTAGCGTCGCCCAGTTCAACGGAAATGGTAGCTATGACAGCGATGGAACGATAGCTGAATATGAGTGGGATTTCGATGCCCACACCGACTCTGATGGTGATGGCAATTTCACTAATGACGCAGAAGCTACGGGGCCAACTCCAGCTCATGTTTTTGGTGACAACAGGGTATTCATAGTCACTCTGAAGGTTACGGACAATTCAGGGCTATGGGACATAGACACGTGTGTTGTGACCGTCCTCAACGTGGCACCAACCGCAAACGCGGACGGCCCGTACCAAGGGGACGAACCGCACACGGTCCAATTCATTGGCACCTTCACAGATCCTGGATTCCTCGACACCCACACCTTCCAGTGGGACTTCGACTATGATGGGATCGCCTTCAACGTCGATTCAACGGAACAGAACCCCACCCATCAATGGCTGGATGACTATGACCGAGACGTAGCATTTAAGGTCACGGACGATGACGGAGGATGGGACATAGACATCTCCCACGTAACAGTAAACAACGTGGCACCCACAGCAAGCGCCAACGGCCCCTATGAAGGATATGAAGGAACTCCAATCGCATTCCAGGGAAGCCACACCGACCCGGGAACACTGGACACTCACACCTACGAATGGGACCTGGATTATGATGGAATAACGTTCTCTCCAGATGCAACTGGCAGCATGGTCTTCAGCACATGGTTAGATGATTACTCAGGTAACATTGCTCTCAAGGTCACGGACGACGATGGCGGATGGGGCATGGACGTCACAACGGTGGTAATACACAATGTTCCGCCCACAGCGAACGCAGGCGATGACAAGGAAGGGTACGAAGTCTCCGCATTCACATTCGATGGAAATTGCACAGATCCTGGGGTACTGGACACCCACACCTACGAATGGGATTTCGACTATGACGGGACCAGCTTCGATGTGGATGCAATCGGTCAGTCGGTCTCCCACACCTGGATCGATGACTTCGACGGAGATGTAGCCCTCAGGGTAACGGATGATGATGGCGGAGTAGGAATGGACACCGTCCACGTCCTGGTCAAGAACGTCCCGCCCACTGTTGATCTCAGAGTCCTTCCGATAGAAGCAGACGCTTTCCTTAGGATCGCCGGAGAGAAATGGCACGACGTCTCGATAGAACTCTATGAAGATGACATACTCATAGCTGAAGGCTTTCTCACAAGATATCTAGGCAGCCCAAATGACCAAATGCTCGACCTCTCGCACCTCAGCGTGAACATCTCAAGAAGATACTCGGCAATCGTCCGCTACACTCCCGAGGACGACCCCATCAACGGCCAACCCAATGGCGCGAACCCGTGCTGGATAATACTCAGGTTCGATGACCGGGAAGAGGTCTGGATCCACCACACCTTCAATGTACAGCATCCTGAAACATACACCTGGGAAGTGGACCTGACGGCAGCCATACTCTCACACGGACTGATCTTTGAGGCAACTGCATTCGACCCTGGCGCGGACGACCTGACATTCCACTGGGACTTCGGGGACGGTACGATCATCACCACCTTCTATCCCAATGTTAACAACACCTATCCTGTGGAGATAACCGAGACGGTCACACGTGCTATTCTTGGAAGTGGTACTTTCATTGTCACTCTGACCGTCCAAGACGATGATGGCGGATTCGGAATCGCTTCCATTGCTATCTACATTTGAGTCCGTCTATTACGCTCTGACCTATTAGTGGGAATTCCCAACGGAAGCATAGACCATCGCCTTTTTCGGTTGTGTGCAAGCGCCTTTTCTAGGGTAGGAAGCAGGGGAATATGTCCTTAATCATATCCAAGGACTAATCGCATTCTTCAAATCGTCGAGGCTCAGGACTCCTGTGTGTCCGTAGCGAATGATGCCCTGCTTGTCCACTACGACAAAATGCGGGAAGCCAGGGCTACCATATTTGTCAAAATCCTGGGAGGTGATGTGGCCGAAGACCCAATTGCCTCCGTAGGTGCTCCTGAAATCCTGGATTTCACTCACCGTACTCAATGAAAGAGACACGATCTCGAGGTCATCCCCGTAGTGTTGCGATAATTCAACCATGGTTGGCGCCATTTCCACACATGGAGCACCGGCAGTGCAGAAGAACTCAAGCAGTATAGGATTGGGCCCGATGTGATCGTACAGATTGTACGTGCCCCCATCAATGTTCGTGGCGTAGAAATCAGGTGCGTAGTTTGGTGTTTCTTCGCTTGGAGGAGATTGAATGATAACAGCCGCAATAACAATTACTATTGCGATTGCCAGAACGGTTCCCAGGGCAGCCCACTTTGCACGACCCCTCCCAATTGGTGCAACTTTTTTCTTCTTCTTGGCCTTCTTCCCGATTTCGGGGACCTCCACCTTCTTTGAGGGATGGACCTTCTTCAAATGATTTTCGAGATTCTCGATTTTCACGGAAATACCGCAGACTGGACAATCGACCTTCTCCTTCGCCACGTGAGAAATATATGCTTGACCGCAGATAATTGTTTCTGTGCTGCATATGCCCGACCATAGCTTAATATACGGAAAAAGCGAATCATTCCTCGATGGTGCTTGACAAACTGGGTAGTTCACTCAGGAAGGTGCTGAAGAAGATAGCCAGGGCGAGTCACATTGATCGCAAACTGGTCAAAGAGGTCGTGAGGGACATCCAGAGGGCCCTCATCCAAGCGGATGTGAAAGTTGACCTCGCGCTCCAGTTGACAAAAGACCTCGAAAAAAGGGCACTGACCGAGGAACCTCCGGCGGGAATGACCCTGCGGGAGCACATCATTCGCATAATCTACGAGCTGATGGTCGACATCCTCCACGGAACCAAAGACATCAAGTTGGAGAAGCAGAGGATAATGATGGTCGGTCTGTACGGTTCTGGCAAGACCACGACAATCGGCAAGTTGGCCAGGTTCTTCCAGAAGAAAGGGTTGAATGTCGGAGTGATCGCGGGAGACACTCACCGGCCAGCTGCCTATGAACAATTGGCTCAAGTTGTGGAGAAGATCAATGTCCCCATTTACGGCAACCCGGACGAGAAGAGGGCGGAAAGGGTGGTCCGGGAAGGCTTGGAGCATTTCAAGGACTATCAGATTGTCATTGTTGACACGAGTGGGAGGCACTCGCTCGAAGAAGATCTGACAGAGGAAATCAAGAGGCTTGCCAGGATCGTGAAGCCGCAGGAGACAATGCTGGTTCTGGATGCCACGATCGGTCAACAGGCCGGCCCTCAGGCCAAGGCATTTCATGAAGCCGCAGGCGTCACTTCTGTAGTGGTTACAAAACTGGACGGCAGCGCCAGAGGAGGTGGCGCTCTAAGTGCCGTGTCCGAGACGAACGCCCCAATCGCTTTCATCGGAACGGGCGAGAAGATAGACGATTTTGAGAAGTTCGATTCTCCAAGGTTCATTTCCCGACTCTTGGGGATGGGCGACATACAAGCCCTCCTCGAAAAGGCGGAAGAGGTAATGGACAAGGAGAAAGCGGAAGAGACCGCCAAGAAACTCCTCTCCGGCAAGTTCACCCTTCGGGAGATGTACGACCAGATGGAGATGGTGTCAAAGATGGGACCCCTGAGAAAGATATTGAGTTTCTTTCCCGGGATGCCGGGCACCCTCTCCGATGAGGAGGTGCGGGGGATGCAGGAAAGGCTGGGAGGCTACCGTGTGATGATGGACTCCATGACCGAGGAAGAGCTGGTGAATCCCAAGTTGATCAAGTCCTCCAGAATCAGAAGGATAGCAAAGGGCAGCGGGACCTCTGTGGATGAGGTCAGAGCTCTGTTGAAGCAGTTCAACATGTCGAAGAAAGCCATCAAGGGAATTGTCGGAAACAGGAAGATGAGACGGCAGTTGATGAGACAATTCGAGGAGCAAGGACTGGATTTCGCCGAATAGTGAAAGGCAGATTTCATGTTCTATATAGCCTACATATTTCTCCGTAGCAAACCATATCTACGATGTAGTGTTCTGTCCCCGACAAGTCGATTCTGATTCGCATAGAGTGGGTGTATGGCATTAGGCAAAACGATATTGGATATACTGTCCAAAAGAAAGGCCGTAAAAGGTTGGTATATATTTATCGTAGTCTTCTTCCTCCTGCTGATTCTGCTACCTACCGTCTATGTCCTTGGATACGTGGTCACAGGTTGGGGAGACATTTCCACCCATGTTCTATCGGATACCGACTCCTCAACGGTTGAATGGTCAGAGAGCGAGGATGCGGACTTCCTTCGTTATGAGATTCATGCTTCAACGGACCCAGATTTCTATCCTGATGATTCGACGTTGAGGATTGTCATCGGTCCAAGGAACGGAGAAGTGAGCTTGAATAGAGCCCGCACCACCACTTCCATCATAGTGAGCGGACTGGACTCCAAGGAGGATTACTTCTTTAGGGTTAGAGTCGTGGACAACTCGAGCTTGGGCCTTGGAACGGTCTCCAATGGCAAGAGCGAGGACGACGGGAATTCCTGGCATACTCCGCCACCTCTGGAGCTTTTCCTTCCGCAGAACGAAAGTGGTAGTATCAATCTGAGCTGGACGATTAGTGAAGACCTTGATTTCGATGCTTATGAGGTCTACTACAGCAACCAGACGAATGGTTTTGTTCCAGGCATCGGAACCTTGAACGAGACTATTAACACCACCTACCAGAACTGGACACTGTTTGAGAACCTGAACGTTTCGGAAGTCCATTATTTCAGGGTCAGAGTGATTGATTCGGATGGTCATTGGTCCGAGTCCAACCAACAATGCTTTGACTTCGGACCGGGTCCTCCTGTAGACTGTGCTTCCCCCCGTCCAGTAACACTGGAATACGTCAACAGCCAGTCCACACTTGGGACGATAGTCAACGCCGTCGTTCTCTCTTTTGTGGTAGCCGTTGTTGCCACCCTGATAAACTTCGTTGTTGGTCTGCCCCTGGCCTGGTACCTTGTGAGAAAGAAACCTAGATGGAAGGATTCGTTGGACACGCTCATTGACATTCCGTTGGCGTTTCCCACTGCCGCAACAGGCTTTTCCGCAGCCCTCTTCTGGGGGATTACACCGGACATCATGGACAAGCCCATTGGTGCTCTGAGCCTCACATCTTCCCCCACCCTTCTCCTCATACTGCTCATGGTTGTCTTTTCATTCCCCTTCATGGTCCGACCATTGGCTTCCATCCTCGAGGAGTTGGATGTGGAGTACGAAACTGTTGCAAGAACATGTGGTGCCAGCAGGTTCACGGCAGCAAGGACCATCACCCTGCCAATGTTCAGAGCTGGACTCGCGACAGCGGTGACACTCTGCTTGGCGAAATGCATTAGCGAAACGGGAGGAGTCATGGCTGCGCTTGCGGTGATTTCGAGCAGAGAGGTGAATGCAACCGCATTGATTGGAACATGGAAGTCTGCTTCGGTCTTCAACAGCAGCCTTGTTGCTGGCCTTGCTTTTCTAAGCTTCCTCCTTATCCTGCTCGCCCTGCTCCTTATTGGCATAGCGAAACTGATCATAATGAGAGCAAAACTGCCAATCAAGAAGGTCTGGCCCGTTTTCGAGAGGAGACTGAGCCGTGGTTGGGTTCCTAAGGCCAAGGACGTAATAGCCTTCCTCTTCCTCATTCTGATTGTCCTGCTCCCTGCTTTCTACATATTCGGTTATGCTGCGATGCCGCATGATGTTGAACTAGCCGACCTGTCGGGTCTATGGAACAGCATGGCCTATTCGTTCTTGGTAGCTGGGATCGTGACAGTGATTGTACTAGTGATCGGTGTCCCAATGGGAATCTTGATAGCCAGAAGCAAGAACAAGAAGATTGCCTCAGTGTTGGACGTTCTGGCCAATATCCCATTTGTAGTTCCCACTGCCGCCCTTGGCTTCTCTTTGGGGCTGTTCTGGAGCTCTCAGGACGTGATACCAGTAACGTCCGGTGTCGCCATAATAATCATGGCGCATATCGCTTTCACCTACCCTTATGTTGTTCGAAACGTAGTGGGTGCGCTTCAACAGTTGAGCCCAGAGTATGAGGAGACCGCGAGGACGTTGGGGGCAAAACCCCTTCAGGCGTTCAGAAGGGTGACTTTCCCGTTGATCAAGATGTCCATTCTATCCGGCGCGATAATGACCTTCACGCGGAGCCTGGGCGAGACAGGTGCAACCCTCGCTGTCAGTCCGGAAGCCATCACGGCACCCGTGTATATCGTATCTCTCATAAGGGAAGGAAGCTACCATATCGCGGGGATAGCCAGCGCAATCCTGATAGTGTTCTCTTTCATCGCGATTCTTCTGCTCAGGTATATCATCAAGAGGAGGGGGTGATAGAGAATGGGGCTTGAACTGAGAAAGGTGTCAAAGAAATTCGGGGACGTCGTTGCTCTCTCCGATGTGTCGGTCACTGTGGGAACAGCAGAGTATGTAGTGATTCTGGGACCGACTGGAGCTGGGAAGACCACGATGCTCCGTGTGATTGCAGGATTGGAAGACCCTGACTCTGGGGACATTCTCATTGACGGGAAAAGAGCGAACGTGCTTGGACCAGAAGAACGCGGGGTCGTGTATCTGTCCCAGACCTACTCTCTCTTCCCTCACATGAATGTCTGGAAGAATACCGAGTTTGGACCAGATGTAAGGGACTGGGACCCGAAGGACAAGGAGAGGCTCGTGACAGAGATGCTGAACCTAGTCCGTTTGCAGGACAGAACGGCAGCTTATCCTTCCGAGTTGAGCGGTGGAATGAGGCAGCGCAACGCTTTGGCGAGAGCGCTTTCCACCAACGTGAGAACCCTTCTCTTGGACGAGCCCTTGAGAGCTCTCGATGCCAGGCTGAGGCTGAATTTGAGGACAGAGCTGAGAAAGATGTCCACAGACCTGGGTATCACATCGCTTCACGTCACCCACGATCAAGAAGAAGCCATTACGATCGCAGATAAGATTGTGGTTCTGAGAAAGGGGGAAATCATTCAGATGGGTAGCCCGGAGGAGATTTTCAACAATCCAGTGTCGCCTTTTGTGATGCACTTTGTGGGTGAGGCGAATTTCTTCACCGGAAGGATCTCGAGCAAAGAAAACGGAGGGACGGTACTGAAATGTGACGGTCTGGCGGTCCATGCTCGTCCTACCGGTCTTCCAACGGGTTCTGATGTTTGCGTAGGAATCAAGACCGAAGAATGTTCCATCCATCCAGGAAGAAAGGAAGGGGAGAACTCTCTGACGGGGAGATTGGAGCGGATACTCTTCCTCGGAAGGTTGACGAGTTTGGAGATTTCATCGGAATACGGGGATTTGAAGGCCAAGATTCCCTCGCGGATTTCCGCGACTCTCAAAGAAGGGGACGAGGTGACACTTCAGTTCGGCAAGAACCAAGCGATAGTGTTTCCCCTCCCCGAGGACGGATTGGAGAAGGAACTGGAGGTTGAGTAGTGCCTAGAGTTGAGCTTCGGAACGTTTCAAAACGGTTCGGAAAGATTGTCGCAGTGGACACTACCAACATCACGATTGAGAATGGGGAATACCTGTCCATCGTAGGTCCGAGTGGCTGTGGCAAGACCACGTTGGTCAAACTTATATCCGGTGTGTGGGAGCCGACTGAAGGTGAGATTCTCATAGACGGTAAGAAGGTGAACAAGGTCCCCACCGAGGACAGGGACCTGGGGTATGTCTTCCAAAGCATCGCTTTGTTTCCCCACATGTCTGTATGGGAAAATACCATATATTCCCCCTATGTGAAGAACAAGCCCGAAGATGAGAGACAGAGAATTGGTGAGGACTCACTGCGCCTCGTAAACCTGTTGGAGAAGAAAGGACTCTTCCCGAGTCAATTGAGCGGAGGCGCCCAGCAGAAAGTCGGATTAGCAAGAGCTCTGTCCTCCAAGGCCAAGCTCCTGATACTCGATGAACCTCTCTCGGCTCTTGACGCCAGGGTCAGAATCGACCTGAGATACGAATTGAGAAGGCTGGTCAAGAGGCTCGGTCTGACAGCGATTCACGTGACCCACGATCAGGAGGAAGCATTATCCGTCGCTGACAGAACAGTTGTCATGAGGAAGGGCAGGATCGTGGAAAAGGGTTCCCCCAGGCAACTGTACGAAAGACCCAGTCATCTGTTCACTGCGAACTTCGTGGGGGAGGCCAATTTCCTTGAAGGAAACATAAAGACAAAATCGGAAGAATGGTGTTCGGTGGAACTTAGGAATCAGCAGTTTCTGTCCGTTCATCCTACGAATGCAAAAGTGGGGGACCCTGTCGTTCTATTCATAAGACCGGAGAACCTGAGATTCTGCCGTGAATTCAAGGCGAACAGTCTCCCCGGAACCGTCAAAGAGGTCCAGTTCATGGGGTCCTATCTTAGATACAAGGTCATGCTGGAGACGGAAGAGACCGCCTTGGTGGACCTTCAGATCCCGCACGAAAGGATTAATGCAGGGGAGAGGGTTATGGTAGAATTTGATCCAATTGACACTATCATGTATGAGAGACCGCCTGAGGGACTTAGGGAGGTGTTGAGACTTGAGTGAGAAGGCTTTGCTTGGTTGGTTTTCGAGAAGAAGAGAGTCTGTGATTGCTTCAAAAACGATAGACCACGTTCTCAAGATTGTGGATACCTGCGTGGAGCTCGACAAGGCCATCGGGGCCGTGATCTCAGATAACAGGAGCGGTGCGATAGACGCCCTTCACAGACTCATGATGAGGGAGAATGAAGCAGATACTATCGAAAGAGAGCTCTTTAACGAACTCAGCAGAGGAGAGCTCAATCCAAAGGACAGGGAGGATCTGATGCATCTAGTCAAACGGATGGATCTCGTTGCGGATTGGGCGAAGGTTGGGGGTAGAAATCTACAGATTCTCATTGAGATTGAATTACACATCCCAACGGATGTCTGGGCTGAGTTCAAGGAGATAAGCAAGAACATGGTCGACTGCGCTAGGTCGTTGGCGAAGACCGTGGAGGCGTTTGGAGAAGACGCGGACCGCGTCATCAAGTGGGCAAGGGAGACCAACCGGATCGAGCACGTCATAGACGACTTGTATTACCGGACGAAGAAAGCGATGGTTAAGTCCACTGCCGACCCGAGAGTCGTGATCCTATTGAACGACTTCCTCGAAGGAATGGAAAATGCCAGCGATTTCTGCAAGGAAGCGGCGGATATCTTCTCAATACTCGTTCTGGGTGGCAGGTAACTCAGGAGATACTACTCGCTCTCTATTCTTGGGGCAAGAAGATATTTCACTGCCCCTTTCCCACCGGCTATCTCGAACTCCATCCTCACGGGATAGTCGTTCCCGAGATGCATGGTTATCGATTCGGCCGAACTCACCGCTTTTATCATGTTGGAGAAGTAATCCAGTGGGAACAACGATCTGACGGTTTCCTTACAATCCAGTTCTTCCAGTAGATCCTTCGGCAGTTTCAGGTTGACCGAATCAGTGTCTCCCTCGGAAATCATTTCGAAGCCGTCCGGTGAGGAGATTAGGGCAATATGGTCCGACACACTCTCGGAAGCCCTTATCCCCTGTCGTAGCTCGTCCGTCCGCACAGTAAGCTTTGCGGGAAGGTCCAAGTTGGGCACCTTGGGGTCCGACATGCCAGCGGTGTCCACGAGGGACATCCTTCTGACAATGTTACCAACGGACATGATCAACCTGTTCTTGTCCTCATCATGCTCCATGCTTATTATTTCCCCTGCTCTCGCAAGCTTCAGGACTTCTCTCATCTTATTGATGTCAATCCCCAATTCGGTCTCATCCCCCTTGTACTCCTCGAAAGCACTCTTTTCAAGGGTCAGATCAACCATAGCGACATGAGCAGGATCAACAGCCTTCACGGCGATTCCGCTCTTCCCGATATTCAACTTCACTTCGTCCACAAGGGTAGAAACAACATCTATGAGCTCCTTAAGGACTTCCGATCTTGCCTTAGCGTTGAACATACGCTCCCCCTTTTTTAGGAGGTAAACGCATCTAAAGTTATAAAACTATTCAATTGGAGAATCGGACGACTCAGAACTCCCTCCAAGTGTGGTGACACTTGGTGCACCTGTAGATCCTGGTCGTGGGTTCGTCCGCAGCTCTGGTCTGCCTCATCATCCAGTACGCCCTGTTGTTGTCGCACTCTGGACATTGTATTGTTGTCTCGGGAAGTGTCTCGGTGATTTCATCCAAAACGAGGAAATCCGATTTCTCTTTCTTGGGCTTCCTCACGCTCTTCTCTGACAGATTGCCGATGTCGCACGAGTATCCACAACCCTCCTTTCTGCAGACCATCTTCCCATCTTCGGGATACAGCAATGTACTACACTTGGGACAGAACATCTCTACCTCACGCTCATACAGTCCGTAGGCATAAAAACCTTTCGAGGTTACGGACTAGTCAGCGCCTCTGATACCTTCCGAGAGCCCTCTCAACAAGCCTCTGGTTGACTGTGTTTTTGTCGTATCCCTTCCTTCCCAGATCTCTTTGAGGGGCCTTTGCCTTGGGAGCCTGCTGGGCCTTTTTGGACTTTGCTTTTACTTCGGGCTTTGCTTTGGCTCTAGTCTTCGAAGGAGCTTTTGCTTTGGTAGATTTTCTGGCTACCGTCTTGACAGGTATCCTGCGCATCTCTTTCAGTTTCTCAGGGTGTCTGCCCCACCAGGTTTTCGACTTTCTCATGTTATCACTCGCTGTTCTCTTTGACATGCTCACATGGGGTGGTGGCATTGCGACAATCGGGCTTGCTCTCAGTTCAAGCTCTCTCTTCACCTGTTGCCCCACTATCCCGCCTATGTAAGCGAATATGATCGTGACAAGGTAACCATTGAGTCCCACTGAAAAAGTGGCACCAAGTGCCGCGACAAAAGCGGCAAGATATGCCATGGTGAAGTGGATGTAAGGTTCGAGTACAGGTATGGCCTCTGCCAACGAGGTCGCTCCCATCGCGGGCAAGGAAGCCACGAAATGTATCTCTTGGGTGAGAACTCCGCTGCTGGCCATGAATGAGAACGCGAAGATCATGGCAACCGGTATGCTTGCGGCCAAAACCCCTTTCCAGGGCGATGCGGTCTTTCTTCCGCCGATGTAGCCAGCGATCATCTGACCAAGAGTTGGGATCCACCAGAGGAGAACGGACAGGATCGTTACGTATTTCACTCCGCTCCAGAAACTGAAGGGAGTTTTCTCCCTTTTCCTATGTGCTTGATAAATTCCCTCATCGTGAGGCAGAGACATGACCCCTCTTTCGATCAGCTTCTTGGTTGTTGGGTCTACCCTTGCCTGCCTTTTCTTCTTTTTCTTCGAGAACAATCCCATCCCTTCAGAGTGAAGTTGGTCAGACTTTTGTCTGACAAATAACCCCAATACGTTAGACCATATATATAGGTTTCGTTCGCAAAACGTCTGCCAAGCGCTAGTACTTCGTTGCGGTTTTCCAAATGTTCTGGAACCACTCGACATCAGCAAAATGAAGCGGTGGTGTCTCAAAGGTCGCAACCTGATGTATCTCATCCTTGTCTTGAGGTTCCAGGGAACCTCCAACACATGTTGCGATGAAAATGAACACCCATCTTTCCAGGTTCCAGTCTTTGAAGAGGTACTGACACTTGTGCAGTTCAGGCATCTCCTTCAGTTCAACGTCCAAGCCTGTTTCCTCTCTTGCTTCTCGGATGGCACCTTCCTCCACGGTCTCTCCCTCCTGAATTCGCCCTCCCGGAGGATGGAAACTCCCGTTCCTCTCGGAACTCACTAGGATTATGCCTTCGTCATTCCGAATGATGATCCTGCATCCTCCCTTGCACTTTGGGTAGTCCTCCTTCTCATCCCTCTCATGGTGGTCAAAGAGGAAATCTCTCACAGTAGGTTGGCCGTATTTTTCGACCAGATGATGGATCTCTTTCTCTTCGGGGCGCTCCAGCGAAATCCTCATGTTAATCGTACCTCACAAACAACTTTTGGTACTAACGTCGAAATCGAACGTGTGTATGGATTAGTCCCGACTCCCGGATTTGAACCGGGGATCTGCTGATTTCGGCCAAAACCGGATTTCTCCGGGAACCAACTACAGTCAGCCGCTCTAGCCAGTCTAAGCTAAGTCGGGAACATGCCGCGGGCCGGGCTCGAACCGGCGACTTCAAGATTTCTGATAGCAGACCGAAGTTATCTTCAGTCTTGCACTCTCCCAACTGAGTTACCGCAGCTCTGGAAAAATGGATTGTGCGAAACCTATTTTAATTTAGTGGTAAGGGTTTCATGGATGCGATTCCTAACTCCGTCATCTCTCGAGGGCGTGTGACAACGCAGGACATCAACGTGTATTCGTTTTGACGGTGACAAAAACGCAACTCGGCCAGTGGCGATGGAGGCGGTCTGTCCCACTTGTCTGGACCTTGTGCTTTTACAAGGCCATGCTGACACCAGCATGAGAAGTTATAAATACACTATTGGACATAAACAAAACCGACAGGCAGCGGCTTTCTGAATTGTTTGGTGGAGATAATGAAGCACTGTAGAATGAGACCTTCCGTTAAGCGGGACGAAGAAGGTGTTGCTTCGACCGTCGGGACGACCATGGCGTTGCTAGTTTTCCTCACTTTCATGTCCCTCATCGTGAATCAGTATGTTCCTGTGTGGATGAAAGATTCAGAATCGGCCCACATGAACGAAGTATTCGGGCAGTTCGGGAACTTCAAGAACAACCTTGACAACCAATTACTGGCCTGTCAGGTTGCCAGGCACGCTCAGAGGACGTGTATGAAGATCACCACGTTTACGCCGATTACTCTCGGCGTGGACGGTGTGCCCCTGTTTGCATCACCCACTGCTGGACATCTGAGGATGAATCCATGGGATGGCAACGTGTCGATCGATTTCAAATATCAGGCTGGGAACTTTACCCAGCCAGTGTGGAAGAACAGCAGCGGGAATATCGAGCTGAGGGTGCTCAACAAATACTTCGTTCAGCAGCGAGTGATATACGAGAACGGGGGAATCCTGGTCGTCCAGCCAGACGGTCAGCTCGTGGGAGTATCGCCCCATTTCACAATCGAAAACATGACCCAATACATGCAGATCTCGCTTTCCCAGATTACATTGGATGGCAGCGGTGGCGTTTCGGGAGTGAGTACAGAAGGTGTTCGTTCCACTCTCAAATATCTAGATGACACCGTATACAGGAACATCACCTCCGATTTCAACATCACCATATTCACGAAGTACGAGGCAAGCTGGTTCAATTATTACAACGGAACACTTTTCAGATTGTTCGATAGCCCCGAAATACTTGCGATATCAGGGACACCCACCAACTACATCAGGACTGTGTACTACGAAGTAGCATATAACATCGACCAAGGGTATACAAGAATCCGAATCTATAATAACGATGATTTTCCTATTGAAGTTGTTAATCTTGTTACTTCTTCCTTCGATGTCGAGGTTGGAGAAACCACAGGTAGGGTGTGACGATCACAGAGAGGTATTTTCATGGCCAGGAAGAGTAAGAAAGTCCTCCTCCCAAAGGGGACAGTGGCGAGTACCGCCTCCTGGGACGGAGCCAGGGGCTCCTATCTGACAAGGATTCCAGAAGTCGTAAGCGATAACATCGAGGAGCTTGAGATATTTCCGGTGAGGCCCCCATTCACGTATGCTCGTATCATATTCGACAACAAAGAAAGCGAGTATCTGTATGAGACCTTTGAACCAGAGCTTTCGGAAAGGGAAAAGGAGCTTCTGGAAATGGTCAAGGAATCGCTTTCTCTGACTCTAGAATACGACATCGAGACCTTTGGAATGAGGGACAAGGAGGAGTACCTGAAGGAGAGTGTGGAGACGTTTATTCAGAACCGCGGCATCCGGATGGAGAAGTCCTCCAAAGAGAAGATAATCTACTATATTTGCAGGGACTTCGTCGGTTATGGCTCGATCGATGTTCTCATGTCAGATCCGAGAATTGAGGACGTGTCCTGCGATGGGACCGATGTTCCTCTCTTCATCTTCCACCAGAAGTACGAATCCGTTAGGGCGTCCGGAAGGTTCAAGACGGACGAGGAACTGAACTCCTTCGTTGTTTACTTGGGACAGAGGTGCGGCAAGCAAATCTCTGTTGCAAACCCAATCCTCGACGGAACCACGCGGGAGGGTCATCGAGTCCAGGCAACCTATTCGAGAGAGATCACGACCAGGGGCTCAAGTTTCACCATTCGACGGTTCAAAGAGAAGCCCTTTACGCCCGTCGACCTCATCAAGTTCAACACCGCCTCCCCTGAGATGGTTGCATACCTCTGGATTGCTATGGAGCATGGGAAGTCCATGATGTGCTGTGGCGGCACGGCCAGTGGAAAGACGGCTACATTGAACGCGGCAGCTCTTTTCATCAGGCCAGGTGCGAAGATAGTCACTATCGAGGACACAAGAGAGATCAACCTTCCTCACGAGAACTGGATACCTGGTGTTACGAGGAGTGGCGTGGGGGAGAAAGGCGTGGGAGGAAAAGCTGCTGGCGAGATCGACATGTACGACCTGGTCAGGGCAGCTCTCAGGCAGAGACCCAACTACATCCTTGTGGGCGAGGTCAGAGGAAAAGAAACGTACACAATGTTCCAGGCCATGGCCACAGGCCACCCGACCTGCTCCACCATGCATGCAGATTCAGTGAAATCCATGGTTAACAGGCTGGAGAACCCACCTATCAATACCCCAAGGATTCTGTTGACCGCTTTGAACCTCGTGGTTGTCCAGAAACATGCAAGGGTGGGCAAGAGCACTGTCAGAAGGATAACCCAAATGGTAGAATTGGTCGGTTTCGAACCTGAGACGAACGAATTGATTACGAACACGATCTACGAATGGGACTCAGCCACGGACACGTTCATATACAAAGGTCACAGCTTCATTCTGGACGAGCTCATGGAAATGAAGAACATGACCCATGAGGAGATGGATGCCGAGTTCCTGCGCAGGGTGGACATTGTCAACTACCTGGTCGAGAAGGATATGACAGACTTTGAAGATATCTCTCGGACGATCGTGTCCTATTACCAGTTCCCCGATGAGACAATCAAGAAGATAAGGGACGAGATGGGCTGGGAGAGGGAAGAGATTGTTTCTCCAACCAGGCTGGAGAGTGAGACCCTTGGCTAGGAAAGAAGAAAGAGGTGTGTTCGAAAAGCTCGATACGAAAAGAGAGTACATCAAGACCAAGAGGTTCAGGCCCGAGGAGAAGATGGAAAGGCCGCCTCACCAGGTCCTGCTTCCCAAGGGTTCCAGCCCTCAAGGCATAAGGCTCTCTCCTTACAAGGCGTTCTGCTGGGCCGTCATGGGCAGAGCAGTGCAGAGAAAGGCAAGAATCAGTCAAGATCTGGAAGAGAACGTCATCAAAGCCCACATGAACATCCGGCCCGAGGAATACGTGGCGTACGTAAGGATGACCACACTCATCACGGCAATGGCTATGGTCATGGTAGGACTCCTCATGTTCTTCCTTCTTCTTTGGCCTGCTTTTGGGCTGATGACGGGGCTGATATTGTTCATCTTACTTGTCGTTATGATACCAATACTGGCCTTCGCCGGAATGATGGCGGCACCAGGAATAGGCAGAAAGAAAAGGGAACGAATGATCGATGCAAGAATAAGTGGCGCGATGAGCTTCATCTCGGCCATGGCTTCTGCAGAAGTCCCAGTTGACGTGATATTCAAGGAGCTTTCCAAGGAAGAGATATATGGCGAGGTCTCCGAGGAAGCGAAGTGGATAACTAGGGATACCGAGCTCCTCGGTATTGACATTCTCACCGCGATAAGAAAAGGCGCGCAAAGGTCCCCTTCCATGAAGTTCCAGGACTTCCTCCAGGGTGTCGTCACGACCAGCCAGTCCGGAGGTCAGCTGAAGCCCTTCTTCCTGCTCAAGGCGGAGCAGTTCGAGAAGGAGAATAAACTCGAGATGAGGAAGAAGATGGAGTCGCTCGGCATGTTGGCTGAGAGCTTCATCACCGTTGTGGTTGCTTTTCCCCTTTTCCTGGTTGTCATCATGGCTATTATGGCTTTGATTAGCAAGTCAGGGTCAGGGTTCGTTGTACAACTTCTCTGGGTTGTGATCGGGCTTATGATCCCGATGTCCCAGGCCGGGTTCATATTCGTTATTTGGAACATGGAACAGGAGGCTTGACGGTGGCAAAGATACCCAGCCTCGAGGAAGTTAGAGTCAAGATGTATGAGAAGCACGACTACACCAAGCTCATAGCTGGCATAGGTATTGCAATTGGTCTCGTCTTCTTGGTGATTGCGGTCCTGAACATGACGAATCAGGTGGATATGTCCTTCAAGGGTCTGGATAATCAAGACAGGAACGAGGACGGAGTGATCGACGCCTTGGACATCAATCCTGGGTATGATATAGATGGAGATGGCGTTCCCGACCAGGGGGAGTCTCCCACACGTAGATTCCTGAACTTCTTGGTTTTCGCGATATTGGCTTTCATAGGTCCCATCGGTTTCTACAAGAACAAGAAGATGAGAGATATCAAAGCCATTGAAAGGAGGTTGCCAGACTTCCTCCGAGATGTGGCTGAGGCGGGGAGATTCGGAATGACCCTGGCCGACGCTATAGTTGTTTCCTCCAGGGGCAGATATGGCAAATTGACACCGGAGATCGAGAAAATGGCCTCCCAGATTCAGTGGGGCGTGCCTGCCACAGAGGCCCTGAGACTGTTCACCGAGAGGGTGAAGACGCCTATGGTCGGCCGAATTGTGAGCATAATCAGAAAATCCAGTGACGCGGGAGGGAATGTCGCGGATGTTCTGAGCATGGTCTCCCACGATGCTAAAGAGAATCAGTTGACCGAGGATGAGAGAAAGATTGCCATGAGCACGTACATTGCCGTTATTTACATCTCGTTTCTTGTTTTCCTTATCACAATATGGATTCTGAACGTTTCCTTCCTGCCCAAGATGAAGGAGACCTCCACGGTGATAGAAGCTGGTCAGGTGGGTGGCGAGGGCGAGTTTCAGAGTCCGCTGGCCGAGAACATCGATGTGTTGATCGCCGAAATACAGACCGCATTCTTCATATCAGCGATAATCCACGCGGTAGGTGATGGCCTTTTGGCGGGAGTGTTAGATAATGGGAAAATAGTCAACGGTTTACGGCACAGTTTCATTATGTTGATCATTGGTTTCTTGCTCCTACTCCTCGTATAGGTGATGAGATATGGCGGAAGCATCTGCGAAGGAAATGCAGGCAGAAATTGAGACGCTTAAGAAGACCGAGAAGGATGCCGCGGATAGACTGAAGAGACTGGACGAACAGCGGGATGAGACGGCAGCCTATCTGCAAGCGGTTAAGAAAAAGAAGAAGAGGAAGATCTTCGACGCCCTCAATTCGATTAAGAAGGGGTATTTCTCCAAGCTTCTCGGGAAGAAAGGTATCAAGGTCCTTTCACCGAGAGTGAGTGGCATCAAAGAGGCAACGAAGGGGAGGGTGACAACCATCCCCAAGCTTGTCGCCAGGGACGTGACCGAGATTGAGATTCAACCGATAATTGATGGATATTCCTATGTGAGAATCAAATACGACACACGAGCTAACGAGTACAACTATGAGGTGATTGAGCCGAAGCTGCTGGAAGAAGAGGTGGACATACTCGATGTTCTGAAAGAAGTCCTGGTCGAGTCTCTTGAGATGTTCGAAGAGGATACCCCAGAGTACATGGAAGGGTACCTGAGGAGGGCCGTGGATGGATTGTTGCGCGAACTGGACGTGTCTCTGCATCCTATCTCCAAGGAGAGGGTCATGTACTACATCCTCAGGGACTTCATCAGATACGGTCCTATAGATGCCACAATGAGTGACGTAAACGTGGAGGACATCTCGTGCGACGGTGTGGGTGTGCCACTGTACATCTATCACAGGAAGTACGGTTCGATCCCATCAAACTTGAAGTTTGAGAATGAGAGTGAACTGGATTCCTTTGTGGTTTGGCTGGCCCAGAAATGCGGAAAGCACATCTCGGTGGCGCAGCCCATGCTGGATGCGACGGTGCCTGACGGCTCCAGACTTCAGGCCACTCTCGGTAAACATGTGACAAAAAGAGGGTCGTCGTTCACCATTCGAAGGTTCAGAGAGAATCCCTTCACTCCCCTGGACCTGCTCAAGTTCCGAACCATGAGCGATGATATGATGGCCTATCTCTGGTTGGCAATCGAGAACGGACAGTCCATGCTCATCTGCGGTGGCACTGCCAGTGGCAAGACAACTACTCTCAACGCCATTCTTCTCTTCATTCCTCCCCAGATGAAGATAGTGAGTATCGAAGACACCAGAGAGCTGAACCTTCCCCACGAGAACTGGGTGCCCACTATCACCAGGGCTGGTTTTGGTGATGTAAATCCCGTGACCGGCAAGGCTCCCGGTGAAATCGATATGTTCGATTTGCTTGGGTCCGCTCTGAGACAGAGACCTCAGTATTTGATGGTGGGAGAGGTCCGAGGCCAGGAAGCATATGTGGTCTTCCAAGCTATGGCAACTGGAAAGAGCGCGTATACCACCTTCCACGCTGAGGACGTACAATCGATGGTCCATAGGATGGAGAATGACCCCATCAACCTTCCAAGGGCATTGGTTGCCGCTTTGGACATTGTCCTCATGCAGGCTCAGGTCAAAGTGGGGACCGAGATGACAAGGAGGGTGAAGTCGCTCACTGAGATCCTTGGTACCGACCCCGAATCAAATGAGCTGATTACGAACGCGGCCTACTCTTGGAACCCTGCTGACGACACCTTCAACTACAGCGGGCACAGCTATGTGTACGAGAAGATCTCGACGGCAAGGAACTGGTCCCAAAAGAGAATGGAGCAGGAAGTGAAGAGAAGAATCGATATCTTCCGATACATGAAGAAGGCTGGAGTGGACAATTACAGAGAAGTTGCCAGGATCGTATCCGCCTACTACAAGGACCCGGAAAGGCTGATAAAGAAGGCCAGAGAAGAGCTGACGACGGTCTAGTTCCAATTACGTTTTTTCTTCTTCCTCTTCACCTGGCTTTTTCGCAACTTTCTTCGGTACGACCGCAGGTCTCCCTTCCATTATTGGTTTCCTGATGACTTTCTTTGGTACGGGTCTTTCAACGGTCGGAAGCGTCTTCTTGGGTACTGGCTTGACGGCCGCGGGTGGTGCTGCGGCTGGAGGCATCCCTTCCCTTTTGGGCGGGGCGGCCTCCGGTACTCCCTCCTTGGCAGGCACTGCTTCCTTGGGCTTCTCCTCAGGTGGTTTGGCAGGAGGCCTCCGTGGCTCCTCCTCCTCGACCATGACCGTACCGCACTTGTGGCACACGGTTGCAGTCACTGAGTTTAGCGTTCCGCAGGATGGACAGGGCCTGGACCCCATCTTTCTCATGTCCTCTTCCTGTTTCAACCACTGGTCGAAGGTCATGAAGGTGGGCTGGGTCTTCCACCAGGACTCGAATTCCGCATCGGTCAGTGTCTTTCCGAGCTGTGATTCGGCTTCCGCCTTGAACTTCGTCCTGACCTCGTCATATTGCATCTTCATCTTCGCCTTGTAGTCCTCCATCTCGATTTCGCCAGTGGCGAACTCAACACCACACTCGGGGCACTTCTTGACCTTGAGAGGAATCCAGGCCTGACAGCTGCTGCATTTGGCGGTTTCCGTCTCGAACTCAACACCGCATTTCGGACAAGAGGGGCTGTCTTCAGGAATGAAAGCTCCGCACTCTCCGCACTCCACAAGTTTACCAAGTCCGAAGTATCGTATGTAGGCCGTTATGGCGACCACAACTATGACGACTATGATAATGATGATGATTAGTAGCCAGACCCAGAAGGGCCATTCCGCTGTACAGGCCGGGGTCCCTATTTGTACTGCGGTTGGTTCGATGTTGCTCTCATTGGTAGTGGCTTTCAAAATGTAATCGAGCCCGCATTCCACTTCGGTCGGCATGTAGAAGGTCGTGGCGATCATTCCGATGTTGCTGCCAGAAGCGACTGAAACTGCGTATTGCTCCGATCCCACTGGAAAGTGGTCCATTGTTTCGAGCTGTAAGATAATCTCGACATTCGGTATGCCTTCAAGTGTCTCATCTTCTGTTACCCAACCTAGGACGTAGATTCCATCTCCGCCGTTGTAGACGGCATTGACAGCGGGAGAAGAAAGTGAAATCGATCCGAAGGGCGGTACGACTCTGAAATCGGTACAGTTCAGGTTATTGTCCTCATCTGACTCGTCAACGACGAGATCTGGGTCTATCAAAGCACACATCCAATACCAGCCTTGGATAAATACTGGTTGGGAGGTTATGCTCACATTCTTTGACTCTCCAGCTAGGAGAGTAACGTCCTGAATCTGTCCTGGATATGTTGCGTTGTCAAGGATGAGAAGTACAGTGAAATTGGCCGCGTCGCTCCCTCCGGTGTTCATGATTGAAACGATGACGCCAAATGTACTGCCAACGGTCACGTTATTGCCTTGATTCACTAGTAGTTCGCCGACCTGCAGATCGGGCCGTGCCAAAACCTCTCTGATCACACTGACGAAGTTGTTGCTCCAATCGTAGTCAGTCTCATATATGGTCACATTAGAAGACAAGACCGTGATGTTGATGTAGTGGCTGCCGCCAGTCAAGGGAGTGTAGTTCAGGTATGCGTCCACGGCGCCTCCGACGGCGATTATGGGCAGTGAGATGATATCAGATCCGCCCTCGTCATCATCTAGTCTGACATCGACGTTGTAGGCCGTGTCCGTCCCAATGTTCCTGACCTTTACTATGACGGTGTTCACGACGTTCTCAACAGGCTTGATGACATGCACGTCAGCCACATCGATGTCGAGATCAGGCCAGCCAAAGACATCGAGTCGAGTAGTCAGCCGATTGTTGTCCTCATTCCGTTCAGGCTTAGTGTTGTTGAGATCCACGATGACCAGAATCTCTATATTCTGTCCAATTGATGTCGGAGTCCAATAGTCGACCGCAAGACCATAACCAGCCGCCGGAACGCTGATATTATCCCAGCCAATCAGCTGTGGACCGCGATACATGAAGACCTCCACGTCATCCGCGGCGATGTTGCCACTGTTGTAGATCGAAGCTTGGATGGAAAGCTCTATGTTCACGGGCTGGTCGTTACCCACAACGATAGGCCCAACGAAATCGATTGCCGCAACACTGAAGTCAGGTGTGAGCCCTGAGAACTGCAACTCGACAGTCATGTCCGAGTGGACCTTACCTGTCCAATTGCCCCTGGATTCCTGTGTATCTGGCCAGTAGACCGTGGTATCCACAGTGACATTGGCAGTTATTGCATACGTGGAATTCACCCATCCGCCGATGGGATATGCCTGCATTTCAAGGCTGAGAGCCCTGTGGACGAAGAGACCGCCTGCGAAATTATGAGGGGATCCCGCTTCGAGGTCCCATCCCAAAGTAACCACATTCAATGTTTCAAAGGTCAAGTTCGAAATTGCAGAAGAAGGCAGTATTGATCCTGTTCCATCCACCATTTGAACAGTGAGCCACCAGTAAACCCGAACTTTGGCGTTCTCGGTCACCACCGTTAGCCACCACTCGTCCGGCAAAGGAACACTTGTAAGCTCGACCAGTTGACTGCCACCGAACACAAATTGATTGAAGAGATTCGGGTCGTCAAGGAAATCGGTCACATTCCTGATGTCGAAGTCCACGGTGTTCACATCACCGTCGTCGCTCAGCAGATGGAGGTCAGTGATTCCAATGAAGCTCGTATCCCATATGTAAGAGGTTGTCGTCGTCTCAATGTACAGTTCCGAACCATGAAGGTCCACACCTTTCAAAGATGCACTTTGACCTGTCGCATAAAGACTGCCATACAAACTGGATGATTCTATAACAACCTGGGCCGAGCTGTCAACATACAGCCCTCCCGTGCCGATTATGTCGAGTTCGATTGTTGAGTCTTTGGCAGTGAACTGAGCATTGTCTGTTACATAGATGACCAAGGGATAGTTGAGGCTGGTGAGAGTAGCTCCGTCCAATGTAAGGGAACCAGTGCCCATGACTTTGATGCAGTATCTTCCTTCCGTGATATGGCTTTGGAAGAAACTGATGTGAGCGCCGATTATGGTGAGGTCCCCAGTGATATCGATATTGCCATCGAATACTGTGTCTGATTCTAGCGGAGGAGGAGAACCAGAGTAAGTCACAGCCATCTTGTCGTCGAATATTAGGATGTCCCTGCTTGCTTCATTGTCTCCCAGATTGCTTTCCTGCACCACATTGTCTGGATCAACCCTCACTTTGAGGATGTAGATTCCGGGGTCGGAGGGAGTCCAGGACACATCAGCAGTAACAACTTCGGATTGGTTCGCGGGAAGGCCAGTGGAGTTCCCACTTGCCACGTACACATCATCTATCAAGAAATCGACTCTGTAGGCACCGGCATCAATGTATCCCAGATTGCGTACAGTGGCCTGTGGACGAGCGGCTTGGTTCCTTCGGGTGCAAGGATCTCCGATTCCGATATCGTTCACTGTCACAGCCAGATTGGGAGCGTGGCCTACTGTCACGTTGGCGCAGGCCTGGTTGTTGTCATCGAACTTCTCAACAACATCGTTGTTATAGTCGACCCAAGCACAGACCCTATAATCTTGGGCCTTGTCGAAAGTGTGATAGACGTAAGTGTTGTTGGTTGAAGTCACATTGATATAGCCAAGGGGAGCCTCACCGCCCCCGATCTGTCCCAATATAGGATCTCCAATATAAACCCTCACTGAGTCTGGAGGGGCGATTTTGTTTCCGTCATTAGAGACCACGATGTCTATGCGGACGGGATTGCCGATAAAGACTGCTGGTGGGAAGGTGATGCCGCCAGATGTCAACACATAATCAGGAAGCAAGGGAATGACATAGAACTGTCTTATCCTATCGTTGTTACCGTCCCCACCGGTCTCCGGATCCTCAACTATCCGGTTCTCGAAATCCACAACTACGCGAATGCTGTGGTTACCACCTGTCAAGTTGATCGCTTTCACTTCATCTGGAGGGGTTGGAGTAACGTTGGACTGGCCCGCTCCGAGAAAGTCAATTACGGTTGGCGTATTGTTCAGTTGCTGCCCGTCGACAAAGAACCAAACGTAAATCTCATTGGCCCCACCGCCACCCTGATTCTCGATTGTTGCGTTGAAACTGATTGTTGCTGGCTCGGTAGAGGGATCCGGAGTCCACTGAATGTCGGTCACGATGAGGTCCGGCAAGGGAAGAATATCCGGGAAGTTTAGGGTCACTTGATGTGTACCGTCCTCCGGATCCATCGCTGGATAGGGATTGAACGAGAAAACGGCGACTGATTGATTACCCTCAGGAGAATCACCAGTTATCCTGTACGGTCCGTAGAACTCGGAGTTCGGTTCTGTCTGATTAACATTATAGTCGATGTGCTCGCTCGGAAGCGGAAGGAGAGCCTTGCCATCAGGTCCGGTCGTCTTCCAGTTCGCTGCACTCTTTCCAAGGTAGTTCAGTATGTGATTCGGAGGATTCAGGCCGCCTGAGTCTGGGAAGTTGCGTGCAGCACCGTCCTGAACGAGCTCTGGAGTCAGGGTAACCCCTTGTATGGGCACACCTGAGCTGTCCACGCAAAGGACGTCTGCCCATCTAAGCAAGTGTACAGTAGAGTTTGAAGCTGGGGGATCGGTCTGGATGGCAGCCACCCTGCCCGGCCCCACCGTCCCAGTGTCGATCGTCAAGTTGTATGCATAGACCTGGGCCGAGTCTCTCGCCCAAAGCACGTTATGGTTCCTCGTGCCGGCGTTATAGTCTATGGACAGGTATGAATCCACAAACCACACTCGGGAAGTGCCTGCTACGTTGAAATCATATATGTAACCAAGAGTCAGGTTATTTCTATCGAAACCTGTGTTTTGCGTGAACATCGGGTCTATCGAGGTCCTGTAGAAGTGAGCTTCTCCATCGCTGAAGTAGAAGGTTGGTGCATCGTTGTACCTATCCTCTTCAGCTGAAGAGGAGGCAGTGGGAATGTCAATCAAACCTGTGACGTCCGAGTCCCACAATATGAGCGATCCAGTAACATTGATATGACCTGGAAACTGCAGTACTGCATTCTCCCCATAAAGCGTTCCTGCAACGTCTACAGTGAGAAGATAGTAGGGAGACAGCTGGTTGGTCTCAACAGTGATGTATGAATTAATCAGATTCAGAGAACCTCCGACACCGATTGTGATGCTCCATGGGTTATTGGCATCCTGGAGAAAGGTGATTCCCCCATCCTGAATGGTGAGGTTCCCAAATGGTCCTTGAATGATCAGATTCCCATCTAGTTTGAGATGACCAGGGACCGTCCAGTTAGTACTGATTACCCAGTTGCCTGTTGGCTGAATGGGCTCATCAGCCGCCAACGCGACCAGAGATGCACCTATCCCAATTGTCCCGGAAAAGACAAGTGTCCAAACGACAAAGACGCTCAAAACAGTCCTAGCCCTGCGCAACTCATTCGCTTTCCGCATAATCATTTCCTCCATCATGTTCCCGATGCTGGATTACCTATTGCACTATGCATTTCATAAGGCTTATGCACGTGGAATTTACTTAAGCAACTATTCCTATAAATACCTATCCATAATGGTTCAGAATGGATTTCTTGAGGACCAAAAAGCACTAAACAAGACGTGCTAGACGACACGTTTCTTTCGGACCTTTTTCAGGGCGACCTTCTTGGGCTTTTTCTCTTCTTCCCCCTCTTCTTCCGCGGGGGGTTCCTCTCCCTCTTCAGCAGGCGCTTCCTCGCCCTCTTCTTCCAGCCTGTGTCCACAGGCATAGCACATTATCGCGTTGGCACTGAGCATGGTTCCGCAAGCGGGACAAGGGATCTCCTCTTCGGCACCTTCTTCAGCTGGTGTTTCTTCTTCAGCAGGGGGAGCCTCCTCAGCAGGCGCTTCCTCCGCCGGGGGCGCTTCTTCCCCTTCTTCTTCCACGAGTTTGTGTCCACACGCGTAGCACATTATGGCATTTGCGCTCAACACGGTCCCACAAGCCGGGCAGGGTATTTCTTCGACCGGAGCTTCTTCTCCCCCTTCAGCAGGGGGAGCCTCTTCAGCCGGAGCTTCCTCAGCAGGCCCCTCTTCCGCCACTTCCCCCGGTGCTTCTTCAGCTGGTGCTTCTTCCGCCACTTCCCCCGGTGCTTCCTCAGCAGGTGCCTCCTCAACTGGCATAGCTGGGGCTTCTCCTGGTTCGGCAGACACTCTCGCTCTCAATCCTTCCTCAAGGGCGAGCAGCTCCTTCTCTTTTTCCATCAAGCTATTACCTTGAGAGATGAACTTCTCCTTTTCTGCATTCAGCTCTTCTTCGAGTTTGACGAGCTCCTTTTCCCTGTCCACGAGGGTCTGACCTCTCCGGATGTTCCCCTCAAGCACATTCTTCAGTTCTTCCTCCTTTGAAAGGAACTCCTCTTCCCTCGCAACTATTGAAGCCCGTTTCTGGGTCGCGTCCTCAAGGATCCTTTTGGCCTCTTCTTGAGCTCTCAAGGACTCTTCTTCTCTGGACACTAATGCTTCTTTCTGCCTTGCAATCTCAGCTTCCCTTTCCGAGAATCCGCTCTCAACCTCTACCAGACGTCTTCGCTCCTCTTCCAACTTGGCTCTTTCAGAATCCAGTCCGGCCTTTTCTTCCTCGAAGGCTCTTCTGTCTGATTCCCATGCGCCTTTCTCTTCTTCGAAGCGGCTCTTCTCTTCCTCAAATTCCTTCTGTTTTGTTTCAAGCTCGGCTTCCCGAGCGGCAAGGCTGTCTTCAATTCTCTTAATCTCGTCTGCAAGAGACAATCTTTCTTGGGTCATCTGGACCATCCCCTGGATGGAGTGTGAAGTACTCGATTTGCGAGGACATGAATCCAATTGGATAAATATCTTTTGTTCATACTTCGCCACTCTCGAATATTGGACCCAGCACGGTCATTCCACCTCTTCCCAGGACAATGGCGTGCTTCTCCATGCTGTGTTCACAAGCTCTCATTTTCTCCACTCGGAGATAACGAACCAGTTTTCCTCTGGTTCTATCAAGACCGAGGTCTATGATACCGTCAACAAGAAATCCTTCGTTACCCAATAATTGAGATTCCCCTCCTATCGATCGCTCCATGACCACCAAGGAAACGAGGTTGTTGTCCCTCAGCATTTTGAAGAAATAGAACATCTGCCTCCGCATATCCTTCACATCTTCCATGAGCGAATACAGCGCCCCAAGAGAATCCAAGGCGAACATGACGAAATTGTCACCGTATATCCGTTTGAAATGCTCGATCATCCTCTGTACGAACTCCAGGTAGTTGGTTGCTTCCGACGGTTCAAGCACCTCGTCGATTTCCCTCAGGTCAGTGAAGTCAGAGATCTGCATGTTCTCGGGGATATATACCTCGAGACTCCTCATGTTGGTCAGATGACTCTCTACCGTTTCCTCAAGCGTGGTATAGAGCCCGAACTTTCCCGTCATCTTCAAGTATCTAGCCATGAGGGTGTAGCAGAAACTGGTTTTCATGGAGCCTGGAGGACCGGTGACCAGGATTACTTTAGGAGCTTCGATATCAGTTCTGAAAACCTTGTCGAACCCCTTTATCGAATCTCTCAACATGTTGCTACACTCAGTCCCGAATATGTCATGCATAGAAGGAAATGGATTTAACTTTATCGATTGTGTTATCCTCCACATGGTAGGGGCGAAATAGCATCTGGCTGGACCACCGACAAATATTTATTTGAGAATCCTAATAGCCAGAAATCCGAGGCCAATCGCTGAGAGGACTTCTTTGAAGAGCAAGGATAAGAAGACATGTCCAGTCTGCGACGCAGCAGTTGATGTCAGTGCTCGAAAGTGTCCTTCTTGCGACACTGATCTGACCCTTTTCGACATTGACATGGATGGAGAGCTTGACATTGACAAGATAACCATCAGGGACGACAAGTCGATAGATGACATACTGTCATCCATAGTTGGAAAGGACGAGTCCTCGAAGCTTCTGGAGGATATCAAGACCATCGGCGAGGAAAGTGAGATGGACGCAACCACAATTGAGGCAAAAGAAGCTGAGGCCAGCGAGGCTGCCGAGGTCGAAGAGGCGGGTGTGTTCGACTGTCCATCTTGTGGGGCAAAGGTTGGAGTGGATCAGGCGTCATGCCCGAGCTGTGGCGTTGAGTTCGAAGGGGAAGGGGTGGAAGAGTTCGAGTGCCCAATCTGCAGTTCCCCAGTTTCTGCCGACGCTGACAGCTGTCCCAATTGCGGCGTCAGATTCGAAACTCGCGAGGAAGAGGAAGCTGCTCCTGAGCCAGAAGTCGCACCTGAGGGCAAACCAGAAGTGCCGCCTGAACCGAAACCAGAGGCCGCACCTGAGGTTGAACCTGGGGTGAAACCTGAAGAAGCACCTCCTCCAGAACTGCCAAAGGAAGAACCGCCTCCAGTCCCACCTGAAGAGCCCGTCCCAACGCTCTCGGAAAGACTGCTCGCAGAGAGGGAGGAAAGGCTCAAGAAACAACCCCTTGAGACCTATGAAGGACAGAATCTGTACAAAGTCTTGCCCACACTCGTGAATCAGATTAAATCCATGCTGGCAATCGCTAAGAAGCACGGTATTGATATCGGCCGTAGCAAGAAGATGATAAGCCAGGCGGTCGCGGCCAACAAGGCAAGGGATATGGAGGGAGCTGTTCGAATTATTCAACAGGCCAAACGGACCCTTAATGATTCCTTCACCAAAGAGATAGCGAACGACGTAGAGGGCTTCGTAGAGGATGTCAAGGAAGCAAAGAAAGTCGGTTGTGACGTGGCTGCGTCAGAGGAACTGATAAGGGAAGCCATAACCGCCCTCAGAGATGAGGACTATGAGGTCGCCATTTCGGATTTGGAAGCCGCGACGAAGGAACTCGACAGGACCGCAGGGAACTACCGTCAAGCCAGCCAGTCATTGGAGGAAGCCAGCCAGCTCGTAAAGTCCGCCGGTGCCCTGGGAATTGACACAGAAGAGGCTGTTGGGCTGATAGCTGAAGGAAAAGAAGCACTGAACAGGAAGGGTTGGGAGACAGCAGCCCTGCTCGCAAAAAGAAGTACTGAGGGTTTGGCCAAAGCTCTCCCTGATGTTCTCCGCGAAGAGATGAAAAAGGCGAAGGATTCGTTGCTTGAACTGAAGATGAAGGGTGGGGACCTCCGAAGACCAATAGGCATCTACAAACAGGCAAGTCTTTCAATGCAAAAAGGGGATTACTCAGGGGTCCTGAAGCATCTGGGGGCCTTCAAAAAGGAAGTCTCAGGCTAGATCTCTCACAAGAAGCTTATCACTTCCGTCTCTCTCTCCAGGATTTTCAGTTCCCTCTCTTTGAGTGTCTTGGGACTGCTGGAAATCAGGAGTACGCATTTGCTTTCTGAGACCTCGTCAATCAGTTGTCTGAGGAAGCGTAGGACTGCCTCGAAAGAGTTGTTGCTTATCAGGTATTCCAGGCCGTCGAGCAATATGGTGCCCTCCTCTTCCTCCTTGATGAACTCTTCTATGACAAAAACCAGACGTTCAAGAACTGGGGGGAGTATCTCTTCAGTGGAACTCTCCCTATCCGTCAACCATATTATTCTTCCTTTCCCCACATCAAACTTCTCTCTGGCTCTTTTGGGATTGGTCCTCGTGATTATGATCCCGTTCTTGCCGTGTCTCAGACTCCCCCTGAATACCTTGAAGCAGTTCAGAGGTCGGTCCTCCTCCAACAGATACGTTCTTCCGTTCTTCAGTTCTTCGAGGGACTCCTCAACCTTGGCTTCCCATTTGGTGTATTCCTCTTCACTTATGAGGTCCTTTAGGACCTCCCTGGCCATGCCCTCGGTGATGGGTATGTCCATCAAGGAGGAGAAAGCAACAACCCGGTTGAGGGCACCTTCCAGCTCTCGGATGTTCTCCGTCACCAGGGTCGCTATGAGAGACAGCACATCACTCCCCACATCGACGCCCGCCTCTCTTGCCTTTCTTCTGAGAATGGCGATCCTTGTCCTCATCTCGGGGGGCTGGATATCAGCTATGAGACCCGCCTCGAACCTGGAAACAAGCCTGTCCTGAAGGTCAGGTATCTCCTTCGGAGGCCTATCTGATGTAAGGGCGATTTGCCTGTTGGCCTCGTAAAGGGCATTGAAGGTGTGGAACAGCTCCTCTTGCACGTCCATTCTTCCCTCCAGGAACTGAGCATCATCCAAGAGAAAGACGTCCACGTTCCGGTAGAGCTTCCGAAATTCGTTAAGCGTTCCATCCTTCACTGCCTCCTTGTAGGCGTTACTGAAACTCTCAGTTGTCAAGTATAGGACGTTAGATTTGGAGTTCTTCTCAATGATGAAGTTGCCGATGGCACTCAGCAGGTGAGTCTTTCCCAACCCAGGGCCGCTCGTTACGAAAAGAGGATTGTAAGCCTTGTAGGGAGTCCGTGCAACCGCAAGACAGGCAGCGTAGGCAAATCGATTGCTGGGTCCGACCACAAAATTGTCAAAAACGAAGTGGGGAATGAGGTTCGTTCTTTCATCCCTCTCCACGGCCTCTTCCGGGATCATTTCGGCTTCCGCTCCCGCCTTCGACCGATGTCTGAGGATCATCTCGTAGACCTGATCTGCACTTTTCTCAACATCCTCCTCAATAACTTCTGGTTCCGCCTCCGCCTCAACTTCTGGCTCTGCTTCCACCTCGGCCTCTGCCCCTTCCTCCTTCGGCCTCTCCTTCTCCATTGCAATTCTGTCTTCCAGGATCACGATGTCTCCCTGTATCTCCCGAAGAGATGAAGGATCGTTCAGGCGGGATTCTATCTCCTCTATGTCAAGTTTGAATTTCTCAGTCTCCAGTGTTTGTAGCCTTTCCCGGATCTCCTCAAGACGAGCTGTCCTTTCCCCGTAGTCCGCAAATCTCTCCTCGGCACTTTCGATATCACCCATAAGCGTGCTCTCCAACTCAGTGACAATGTAGCCTGCGGACCTCCACGCCTCCATCTTCTCTTCCAATTCCTGGAATCTCGGGTCCCTCTCCTCTTCCCCTTTCTCTATCAATTCGGCCAGGGCATCCACGTCAATCTTCGCGTGAAGCCTGATTACACATTCCTTTCTGTAGGAATCTGCCCATATCTTCTTGACTGATTCCTCGCCTCGGGTTTGCCCATCTTTGTCCACATAAAGGAAACTGTGGGGCTTCCCAGTCTTGATCACTATAAATCCCTTGGTTGTATGATCAGCTTGCTCCATCGCTGTGGATACATATCCGTCAAAAGAGTATTTCTTGAGGTCGAGTAGGAGTTTTTTGAAGGAACCTGGTCCGCCCTCTATGGTACGGACTATCTTTCCCTCGGGTAATGTGAATTTCTTGGCCAAGACTCCTACCCAGAAAGTGAATGTTCTTGTCGTTAAAAACCTTTCTGATATCATCGGACCCAGCCTTCAGAAAGCCATGCGAGCCTTATCCTGCGAAATGGAATCTTTCGAAAGAAATATTAGTATGGAGAACTTTACAACGACTGTCATGAAAGATTTCTTCACCCTTGATGATTTTAATCTTTCAGGCAACACTGTTCTTCTAAGGGTGGACATAAACTCCCCCATAAACCCGATAACCAGCAGGATCCTGAATGACACGAGAATGAAGCGCGTCCTGAGCACTCTCAATGATTTGAGGCATTCCAAAGTGGTAGTACTGGCACACCAGAGCAGACCAGGGAAGGCGGATTTCACCACCATGAAACCTCATGCAAAGAGGATGTCATATCTGCTAGGGAAGAGGGTGCAATATGTGGACGGTCTTTGGAACACCAAGGCCATTGAGGCGATTGAATCGATGTCTGATGGCGATGTCGTTCTTCTGGAGAACGTGAGGTTCTATGCCGAAGAGGTCATAATGAAGGGCCAGCCGCTGGAAAAGCAGAGTAACACTCTGTTCGTGAGGACGCTTGCGCCGCTCTTCGATTATTTTATCCAGGATGCCTTTGCCGCGGCCCACCGGTCCATGCCTTCGATGGTGGGCTTCTCCCAGTTGCTTCCGACCATAGCGGGAAGAGTCATGGAGCGAGAGATCACGATGTTGAATCGTCTATTGCACTCGTCCGAGAAGCCCAAAATAGCCATCCTGGGCGGATTGAAGGTAGACGACTCCATTGAGATAACGGGGCACTTCCTATCCAACAAGATAATGGACAAGATACTCACCACTGGGGCGGTGGCCAACATCTTCCTCCTTGCGAAGGGCGTGGAAATAGGGGAGGGCAGCCTAGAGGTTATCTCCAAGGAAGTGGAGGACCTTGACAGCGAGATCGAGAAGGCAGGAACCCTGTTGAAGAAGTACAAGAAGAAGATACTCACCCCAAGCGATGTGGCCCTCAATATGGAAGGCAAGAGAATTGGCATGCCAATTGAGAAGCTTCCATCCAAGCATCCCATCTTCGACATTGGACTGGACACGCTGGTGGAGTACTCGGCTCAGATCAAAAAGGCGAAGACCGCGGTGCTGAACGGTCCCCCAGGGGTCTTCGAGATTAACGATTTCTCGATAGGAACAAGGGAGATATTCTTGTCTCTTGCGAACTCGGAAGCTTTCACAGTCATTGGCGGGGGTCACACCGTCGCTGCCGCAGAAGAGTTGGGCATCAAGGACAGGTTCGATCACGTCAGCACTGGAGGGGGAGCGCTGATATCCTACCTCTGCGGTGAAACTCTTCCAGCCATCAAAGAGCTCAAAGAATCCTACAAGAAGTACTGCAAGTAACGCGTTTTCCTAGAGCCAGATTCGTACAGCATGTTCTAGAACGTTAGGTCGAAGGATGTTGTGGCGGCTCCACCATCGTCATCTTGTACTGTGAGAAGCAGAGTGTAGGCCCCTGCCGCCATGTATGCATGTTTCTGCACGTCTGAGGCAGTGATCGGATTCACGTCTGGGCTCGGGTAAGGATCTGGAGCTGTACCGTCGTTGTAATATGTTGTGATGCCAGCCGGTGTCCCGTCACCCCAGTCCCAAACAAAGGATAAATCATCGCTCCCTGGGTCGCTTGCTGAGGCTTCGAATGTTATCTCGTGCCCCACGAAATGTGGATTGATATCTGCATTCCATTCCCAGGTCTCGGGGTGCCTCACATTGAAGGTGTGGTTCAAGGTTGCATTTGTGCCGTCCTCAAACGTCAGTATTATCCAGGCTGGGTCCGCACCATTTGGCTGTCCATTAACGGGGTCATCGTCGGGCGTGTATAGGACCGATACAGTGATTGATTCGGGGAATTCGCATCTTATATCGGAAACAGTCACGCTCTGTTTGTCCGGATTGCCAGGAGTCCTGACGACCTCTGCGTACCCGATTTCAACCCCCTCTTTGTAGATGTGCATCTCCACGTTGTGCCATTTCTCACCCGCAACCCTCAGCGTGAAGTTGACATCGATGTAGGCCTCGATGACTTCAGCTATAGGGTCGATATTGCTAATCACAACTGTTGCATTGTCCGTATCTGTGAATTCTCCATCCCAAACTTCCAGCACGATATCGCCCGAATAGTCGTCTCCCCAAGTGTGGTTATGGTATGGACTTATGGACCAACCAGTATCCCACGTACCGTCATTGTCTAAATCCCACCGATATTGAAGTGGATCGCCATCTGGATCATACGAGGCGCCAGCATCCAGTGTCACCGGTGAGCCTTCATTTGCGTAATACGGACCATTCGCGTCCGCGACAGGTGGTTGGTCCCTTTGTTGTACGGTAATCACGCAAATATCTGTGTCCGAAGCATTCTGCTCATCAGTGACCGTCAGCGTGACATTGTAAATGCCAGTGAGACTGTAGATGTGAGTAAGCTTCACACTTGTCTCTGGAGGAGACCCATCACCGAAGTTCCATTCATACGACAATGTGGAGACTTTCCCCTTAGCATAGAACACGTCATACAACAACCCTGCTGGCCTCTTTCTGGCATCCTTCCAGGCCGCGTGGAAATATCCACCGTCCTGAGCAGCAACTGTTGGCCTGACCTGCCCTATCCTGTTGAGAGGGTCGTAGTCATCGTTGACCTTCTCGTTGTATTGGAAGTTCATTCCGCCATCAAAAGAGACCGAGTAGAAAATGTCCCAATGGCCAACAAACCGATAGTCTGCCCACACGATGTGGATGGGTCCACCTTGTTCGAAGTCAATCCAGGGGGAGGTCTGTCCTTGCCCAGAAGCGTCAGTGTTGATCCGAATGTTGGGCTCGAATGTGAGCCCGTCGTCCGTGGAACGGGCATAATAGATATCCGCGTCTACATTGCGAGAGTCCTCCCAGACAACGTGTATCCTTCCACCGTCCTCGACGACCATCGAAGCACTGCCCTGCGTTGCACCTCCCACGTCATCATTGATCCGCCCAGTCGAGTTGAAACTCAAACCCCCGTCCGTTGACCGGGCATAGTAGATGTCAGTATGTGCCTCCCAAACGACATGGATTACGCCGTTACTCCCGACGGCTATGGATGCATCCCAATGATTTCCTTCCAGAAGATCGTCATTGACTTTGACATTACGTCCGAAACCATCCGAAGAATTCGCATAGAAGATGTTCCAGGCCCCTTCTCGATTGTCCTCCCAGACCACGTGTGTTGCACCGAATGAATCAACTGCTATCGATGGATTGTTCTGCCATTCAGTGGTATTCTCGTTGCTTGCCAGCACGTTCGACCCGAAGGACAAGCCAACATCCGATGAGTTGGCGTAGTAGATGTCCCAGTCGTTGTTCCTGTAATCCTCCCACGCAACGTGGATCTTTCCGTCCGACCCAATTGCCATGGAAGGTCTTGATTGTCTGGCTGAACCCACATCATCGTTGACCTTGATGTCCGTTCCGAATCCCGTTCCGCCACCAGGGAACCGAGAGAAGTAGACGTCATATGTGCCATCCCGATAGTCCTCCCAAGCAGCGAATACGTTCCCGCTGTCATCAGCACCTATCACTGGAGATGTCTGCCACCCGCTTCCTGCTCCCATGTCGTTGACCTGTATGTTCGCACCGATTTCCAGGAGACCATCGGGGTCATAGGATCCTGATCCATCGAAATGGACGACCTCACTCACGTCAACTGTCTGATCAGGGCCTGCATCAGCGACGGGCGGTGTGTTCCCCATCGGCGAGATAGGCCCGTGAATGATCGATAGACCTGTAGCCGAGATCAAGATTACAAGAACTAGAAATGCGTTCGCTTTGTACATCGAATTCACCGTGGTTCGATACTCCCCCTCCCCAGGGTCCAAGGAGTCTGGTTCAATGTTATGTGTTTATGAGTATTTCAACTCTTTGGAGTATGATGGACAGCCTCTCCGGCGCCTGATTTCCGTGGTGTCGCACCTCGAAGAAGAAAAAGGCAAAACATAAGGCGGGAATGTGCATACGTTGTTACAACAGGGTGACAGCATGAGTGGCGAGGATGTGATTGAAGTTCATGATAGCGATTGGGAGAAGACCGTTGAGAGAGAGGGCAAGCCTGTTGTGGTGATGTTTCACAGCCCCACTTGTCCGAATTGCCGCGTCATTGAGCCATATTTCGAAGAATACGCGAAGGAGTTCAAAGGAAAGGCCGTGTTCGCCAGACTGAACGTGACCAACAACCACTATACCGCCGAGAGATACGGCGTTATGGGTACTCCCACTTTCAAGTTCTTCTGTCAAGGTCGCCCGGTACAGGAACTCGTAGGTGCGGCATATCCACCCCTTTTGAAAAGGACCATTGAAGAAACGCTGGAACATGGATCTGAGTGCATTGAGAAATCAACCAAGGTTGACTACAGCATGACGGGATATGCTTAGGATTACGTGTGAATCGGTTTGAAGGTGTTTGCTGCTTCAGAATATGTGTGAGAAGCCACTGGGGGGATTCGAACCCACGACCTGCAGTTTACGAAACTGCCGCTCTAACCGACTAAGCTACAGTGGCATCAATTCTTCTATCTCACAAGTTCATTGGCCAACCGGATTGCGCAAACATCTCCGCACATGGAGCAGGTGTCCTCAAGCTTGGGCTTTGACTTCTTCCTCTTCTCTTTGGCCATTTTCGGATCGAACACATACTTGAACATCTCGTCCCAGTCGAGGGATTTTCTGGCTTCGGCCATCTTCAAGTCCCTTTCCCAATCTTTTCCTCGAGCCAGATCCGCCACATGAGCAGCAATCTTCGTGCCGATCACACCCTGTTTGACATCGTCAATCGTGGGGAGCGATATGTGTTCAGCCGGAGTCACGTAGCATAGGAAATCTGCACCATAGTATCCAGCAAGAGCGCCTCCTATCGCACCTGCCAGGTGGTCGAAACCTGCCGCAATGTCAGTTGGCAGAGGCCCCAGAACGTAGAATGGTGCTCCATCGCAAACAGTCTTCTCAATCCTGACATTGGCCTCTATCTGGTTCAAGGGAACGTGTCCAGGTCCCTCCACCATTGTTTGAACATCTGCCTTCCTTGCCCGCTTGACCAGTTCACCAAGGACGATGAGTTCCTGCAACTGTGGAGCATCGGTAGCATCCGCAATGCAGCCTGGCCTGAGCCCATCACCCAGACTGATCGTAAACTCATATTCCTTCGCCATCTCAAGCAAGTAGTCGAAATTCGAATAGAGCGGATTCTCCATGCCATTGTGAAGAATCCAGGAAACAAGCCAGGAACCGCCCCTGGAAACCACACCCACCTTCCTTCCCGAGTCGCGGATGAGACGGGCCCCTTCCATGGTCACGCCGCAGTGAACCGTCATGAAGTCCACTCCGTCCTTGGCATGCTTCTCTATGCCGTTGAACATATCATCCTCGGTCATGTCTATCAAGGACCCTTTCTTCGCAGCAAGCAAGCCAGCTTGATAGATGGGGACCGTTCCGAGCGGAACGTTGATTTCCTTGAGAATTCTCCTCCTGATCAGGTCAATATCTCCCCCAGTGCTCAGGTCCATTATCGTGTCCGAGCCGTATTCGACAGAAACCTTCGCTTTCTCCAGTTCTTCATTGATGTCCACGTGGTCAGGAGAGGAGCCTAGATTGGCATTGACCTTTATGATGAGACTTTCACCGATTCCAATAGGTTTTGGTGAGTGTTTGGGATTCTGAGGGATAACAACTCTGCCTGTCGAGATAAGCTTTCTCAGTCTATCGGGATCAATCCCTTCCTTCTTCGCCACCTCCTCAATCTCAGGAGTCTGGCTAGTTCGCGCACTTTTCATCAGAGTCATCAGAATTGACTATCTGTGCAACCGTATTAAAGCTTTGTGAGATGCAAAACGACTCCAAGACCAAATGGTCCGCTTCAAAATCGGAAATAATGGTGGGAGCCCTGGAAACCGGGCTAGCAAATAAGGCATCGGGTTAGTGGAGAGATCGCATCATTGCGCGGTTCCCTCAGCCCCCACCTGTAAGACTCTTCTAGGAAGAAATACTATTCCCCCCGCCCTCTTTAGGGATTGCCTCCATTGCGCTGAGAAGGGATGAATCCGCTCCGAGTGTGCCACGGCCTGCCTGAAGAAGTACTGGGCCGCGACTTTCGACGCTATTTCATCCACATCTACATCCAGTATAACGTTTAGGAGGTATTTTTTTCTTTCGATGGTTTCCTCCTTCACAAGTCCACTTTCGGTGTTTTTGTTTGGATAATCCCCTACCAAGGTTCTCTCCCCCTTCTGATCCTATTTTAGGTTATTCCTCCCTTCTCCTCTCTCATGTGAGTAGTATCATAACGGGACCCATCTTGCCCCAGCCCTGTTTCTTCTTCTTAGAGAGGGACCTCTTCTGAGCCAGATCGACAACCTTTATTCCCTTCTTTGGTCGAGTAGCTCCAACTCTCTCAACGGATATTGTTTCCATCTCCCGCCCCCCATTCTTTCAAGAATGTTTTGACTCTAAGACTGTCTAATGTAATCATTGGTTTCCTGTCTATTAATAGGTTTCGCATCACCGTTTTCGCCAACTTTTAAATGCAGGGACACAATCCTTTCCCAATGCCCTGGGTGAACGGTCAGATTCTGACGGAAGAAGGATTCCAAGAGGGGAGCCTGGAATTCGATCAGGAGAGCATCAAGGAGATTACCAGACAAAAACCCAAGGAGCCAATGGCAAACGGACTTGTGCTCCCACTCTTTGTCAACGCACATACCCACACAGGTGATTCGTTCATCAAGGAAGGCTTGGAGGGATCATTGGAGGAGATAATGGCCCCGCCCGATGGGTTGAAACACCAACTCTTGGAAAAGGCCTCGGACGACGAGATACTGGCTGGGATGAGGCAATCGATGGAACGGATGAGCGATTCTGGAATATCTCACTTCGTGGACTTCAGAGAAGGCGGAGTGAAAGGCACATCACTGTTGTACCATGCCGCCCTCGATTCGCAAGCAACCCCGGTTGCCTATGGCAGACCCGCTGGAATGGAGTATGACAAACAGGAGATCGAGTCTCTTCTGAGAATAGTGGATGGCATAGGAATCAGCAGTATCTCGGACTGGAACATATCTGTCCTGGAAAAGCTGAGCAAAGATGCAAAGTCCTCCGGCAAGGGGTTCGCACTTCACGCCAGTGAGGGGGTAAGGGAGGATGTCGATGCAATCCTGGACTTGGAACCTGACTTCCTGGTGCATATGATTGAAGCGACTGATGACGACCTGGAAAGATGCGCGGATGCAGGAATCCCGATTGTAGTCTGCCCAAGGTCGAATGCCTTCTTTGGAAAGGCCCCCAATCTGAGCAATATGCTTGCGAAAGGGGTTACCCTCATGCTTGGAACCGACAATGCGATGCTGAGCTCACCGTCCCTTTTCGATGAGATGCGGTTCATTCGGCAAATGTCGGGGGAAAAGGGAAACCTAACATCTGGCTCTATTCTCAGAATGGCTTTGAATTCCCGAAAAGCTTTAAAAGGGCAATCGGCTTTATCACTCCAAATCGGGCAACCTTCGGAATTTCTTGTTCTGGAATGGTCCTGCGAGAATCCTGAGCATTGTATTGTGGCAAGGACTTCGGAACGGGACATTTCACTGATTGCTCGAGGCGGAAGACTGTGGGTCAAGAGACGGGACGGTCTTAAGGAGGAATCAAACTGGCAAGAAGGAAGAAGTTGAGAGTCAAGGACTTGATGACTCAGAACCCCGTAGTTGCCAAGCTGCCAGGCTCCCGAGAAGACGTCCTAAGACTGTTGGTGAAGCACAAAATCACAGGTCTCCCAGTCACAAAGAAGGACGGTACGTATGTTGGCTTTGTGGCCAGAAAGAACCTCTTCGCTCAGCCGGAGGAAGAACAGTTGGCTCTGTTGATGAAGAAGGACTGGCCGACAATCTCTCCCAATTCCAAGGTTGAGGATGCCGTTGACTTCATGATTAAGAAAGACGTTCATTTCCTCCCCGTCGTTGAGAAGAAGAAGGTTCGGGGGATAATCACGCCTGCGGACATCCTCATAGTTGTGGAGAAAACGCAGCTTGAGATCCCTGTGGAAGAGCTTCTTCGTTCCCCTTGTGTTCCGATATATGAACTCACTCCTCTGGTTGTCGCCTTACGGATAATGGGTGTGGCAAAGGTGTTCGCCCTGCCGGTTCTGGACAAGAAAGGGCATTTGTCAGGGATAATCACGGACAGGGACATCTTTGACAAGAGCCATGTCGATGCTACGATTGCCATGTCCGACCTGGGTCTGGCCGAGGAAGAGGATAGCTGGACCTGGGAAGGTCTCAGAAACATAATGAAGCTCTACTACGAAGAATCCAAGATACGTCTTCCGGATATATTCGTGAAAGATGTCATGGTCTCGGGTCCCACAACTGTGTTTGCGAAGACCGGGGTGAGCGAAGCATCTCGATTGATGAGGAAGAATGACTTTGGCCAGTTGCCGATCAGGGGCACGGATGACAGACTCTTCGGAATGATATACGATCTGGACGCGTTGATCGTTCTATTGAGTTAGAGAGGATGTAGAATGACAAGAAGATATGACGAGGTCATGTCTCTTTCCCTCCGGAGAGGATTCATCTGGCCGTCGGTGGACATATATGGAGGTTTTGCGGGTTTCTATGATTACGGTCACCTGGGCGCAGCGATGAAGAGAAAGTGGGAGGACATCTGGCTGAAGTACTTCCTGGGCCTGAGCGACAGATATCATCTCATAGACACGACCAACATACTTCCTTTCAAGAGTCTGAAAGCCTCGGGCCATGTTGATCATTTCACAGACACACTCGTCAAATGCTCTGACTGCGGTGTCTCCCACAGAGGAGACCATCTAGTGGCTGACACTACAGGGAAGTCGGCCGAGGCCCTCAGCACGGCAGAGATTGATAGCGAGATAGAGAACCTGGATATCCGGTGTCCCGAGTGCAAAGGGAAGCTGCTGCCCTCTACCGAGTTCAACATGATGTTCCCTCTTTCCGTTGGGCCAACCGGCACTGACCAAGCCTTCCTGAGGCCTGAGACCGCCCAAGGGGCATACCTGAACTTCAAAAGGGAGTTCGAATCGCTGAGGAGGAAGATTCCATACGGTCTGGCCATAATCGGACGGGCATTCAGGAATGAGATATCCCCCAGACAAGGAACCTATCGAATGCGGGAGTTCATCCAAGCGGAGCTCCAGATATTCTTCAATCCCAGGACCTTCGACGATGAGTTGGACTTCGCGAGCGTGGAGGATGAGCCAATCCGCATTTCCTTCGAGGACGAGAAGGAAGAGGGCGAAGTTGGAGAAATCAGAGCTGGAGATTTGCTCGATAGGCTACCGAAGTTCTACGTATACCACATGGTCAAGATTCAGCAGTTCTATCTAGACATCCTGCGAGTTCCCAGGGACAGGTTTCGTTTCGCGGAGCTGGGAGAGAAGGAGAGGGCCTTCTACAACAAAATCCACTTTGACATTGAGATGAACATAGATTCGTTGGGAGGCTGGGGGGAGATCAACGGAATCCATTACAGGACGGACCACGACCTGAAAGGGCACCAAGCAGGGTCGAATGAAAAGATGACGGTCAGCGTGGAAGGAGAACGGGTCCTGCCTCACGTCCTGGAACTCAGTTTTGGAGTGGACAGAAACATCTGGGCTTTTCTGGACGTGTTCTATGAGAATGAAGAACGTGCACTGCTCAGATTGCCCAGAGAAATCGCTCCAATCACTTTCGGCGTTTTCCCGTTGGTGTCGAAGGGGGGTCTTCCTGAGTTGGCAAGGAAGGTGCATGACTCAATCAAGGACGATTTCAGCTGCTTCTATGACGAAACTGGATCCATCGGAAAGCGCTATGCGAGGATGGACGAGATAGGAACACCCTTCTGTTTGACAGTTGATTTCGACTCCCTCGAATCGGACGATGTGACAGTAAGAGACAGGGACAGTACTCACCAGAGAAGAATGAGCATTTCCGGGCTGCCAGAGGGTCTGAGGACACTCCTCAAAGAAGGTTCAGGGTTTTGATGGCTGCGTTGGATTTCGTTGAGCGTCTGGTTCGCTCGTTGGATGACTCAATGAAAGATCTGACAGAAGGGCTCAGCCGTGTTGGGATATCCTTTTCAGGTGGTTTGGATAGTTCAATAATCGCAACACTTGCTTCCAAGTACACCAACCCAAGACTGTATGTTGTGGGGGTGGAAGGGAGTCCTGACATACTCAATGCCCGCTCTGCCTCGGAGACACTGAATCTCCCTCTTGTCGAATCAATCCTGACGGAGGATGCGGTCAGGGACATGATTCCCGAAGTCGTCCAGATCATCAGGACCAAGAACCCTGTTCTCGTATCCTACAAGCTGCCCGAATATTCAGTCTCAGAAGTTGCAGAGGAGAAGGTAATCCTCCTGGGAAACGGTGCAGACGAGCTTTTCGGAGGCTATTCCCGATACACCAAGATGAGACCAGATGAACTAAGGAATGCCATGGAATCCGACCTGACAGAACTCCTGATGAACGAAATACCAATGGACAACAGGATCGCTCGCCTCTCCGGCAAGATATTCGAGTATCCCTTTCTCTCCGCGGGTGTGGTGGAAGTTGCGATGGACACTCCGCTAGAGTTGAAAGTCAAAGGGGAAGAAAGGAAGATAGTCTTGAGGGGAGCGGGGAAGAGGCTTCTCCTCTCGGATGAGATATGGACGAGAAAGAAGAGGGCAGTGCAATACGGAAGCGGAACCATCAAACTGATGAGAAGAGTGGCAAAGGCCCATGGCCTGTCAATAAGTCAATATCTTGACCAACTTACAAGCTTTTGAACGTTCGGTCATGCTGCGCGCCTATTCCGCGGTATCATCAATGATTATTGGGTCGAAATCGTTAATACCGAATTCGAAGAGTAATAATCGAATGGCTCGTTCTAAGAAGATGTCCGAGGATGCCAAGGCACTCTGGCTGCTGGGGGTATGTCAGAGAAGGCTGAAGGAGAATCCCAAAGACGTTGATGCTCTTTTTTGCAAGGGTGTTGCCTTGGCGAAAATGGGGAAGTACAAAGAGTCGATCATCCACCTGAACAGGGTCACTCTTTTGAGTCCAAAGTATCCAGGCATCGACCTTTTCAAATCAAGAGTGTATGAGGCTCTTGAACAGAAGGTCAGTTCCATACTGGACTCAGGGAAGTGAGTGGGGAACGTTGGAACGCTCGCGCGTGGTCTTCTTGAGTTCGTGAGTCGAGTAGAGCCTTCCGCAGACTTGGAGAAAATCACGAACCAGATGTCTGGAGGATTATCAACTTCGATAACGAAAGAAGAATTGGTTTATAGCCCAACCATTTTGAGAGTAGTGAGTCGAATCCATGTTCTCTGACCAAGAATCTGGGAAAAGGAACGGGACCCGTTGCGCCCCGTCGACAGACAGTGGTGATCAGGCACGAGCACACGCCCTGGATAGGAGTGGGCCGCTTATCAACAGAGAACCTTTGGCGGATAAGAAAGCCACTGCAAGTGAACTCCCAGATGTTGAGAAATCCTCTATGTATCTTGTAGAAGAGGAAAGATCGGAGAAATCGTATGAGCTATTCGAGAAATCCCTTGCCAGGGGGCTTCCTGGCCTCTGTGCGACACGTGTCTACCCCGAGATCTTGAGAAAGAGATATGACTTTGGCGATTGCGCCATGCTCTGGCTTTCAAACGCAGGAAAGGAGGATTCCATCAGGCCCCGTGATCTGGAAAGGCTCAGCCTGCTCCTGGAACAGTTCATTTCGACAAGAAAAGGGGTTGTTCTCGTTGACGGCATAGAATACCTAATCACAAACAACGATTTCGTGACCGTCCTCAGACTAATTCAGAGCTTGAGGGACCAGATTGCGATGAATCTGGCCATTATGATAATCTCCCTCAACCCTTCTACCCTTGGGTTCCAGGAACTGAATCTGCTGGAACGGGAAATGGATTCCATCCTGAGGATGTGCTCTCCGACCACACATGGCCAGCAAGATTTTCAAGGTCGATAATTACCGAAAAAGGTTTATGTTGTGGAAGCAAGATTCGAAAAGAGAATGAGTCACATGTTGCGTGAGGTACAAGACATCATTGACTACGACTTCCTCAACCAGAAACTGGATGTTCCAGTGAAGCTGGACATCCTATTCTATGAGCTGGATAGGGTGGAGAAGACCCTCGAGGTGGAGGGAACTCCTTACGTTTTCCTTGACCCTGCCGAGGCTGACATCTCCCCCGAGGGAGGTAGGAGGAAGTTCCAGCAACATGAGAAATGGATTAGGGAGAAGCTTTCCAGGGAGGAAGTGACCTCATCAGTACCTGAAGAGTCCGATACATTGAACGAACTGTACGACTTCCTGATCGATAGCCTGTGGAGGGACGACATCCACGCGATGATAATCCTCACTCTGGCTCAGATAGTGATAGTCAAAGGCCTTAATCGATATTGTCAGCCCAATAACTAGTCAGGCCGAAAGTTCAAGTTTTTCATTTTTGAGATTGGCGCATAAAGGGTTATAAGCCTGAAGTTTGTTGAAATCATGCCGTGGGAGTCCATGTCTGAATATGTCAAGAAGAAGATACTGCTCTTGGGTGATGGAGCGGTCGGAAAGACCTCCTTGATCCGAAGGTTCGTGGTTGACAAGTTCAGTGATGACTACATAGCCACCATAGGGACGAAAGTGACCAAGAAAGATGTTAGACTGAAAGCCCATGGAGAGGAGTACTTCATCACTCTCATGATATGGGATGTTCTGGGGCAGAGAGGATATTCGGCAGTGCAAGCCAGCAGTTTCAGGGGCTCTCAAGGAGCAATGATGGTTTACGACCTTACAAGACCGGATACCCTCAAGTCCCTGGAGGAGTACTGGATCCCCCAAATACACGAATCAGTAGGCAAGATTCCTATTGCAATAGTTGGAAACAAGGTTGACCTCATCGACAGGATAAGACCTTACGAAGAGGAAGCCAAAGAATTCTCGGCCGCATATGAATCGGTCTCATACCTCAGCAGTGCAAAATCAGGAGAGAACGTGGAGAAGATCTTCCGTGTGATCGGCAAGGAGGTCTTGGAGGAGAGGAGGATAGAAGAGGCGGGGAAGTCCGTAGAAGTGGAGGTACCTCCTTCGATAGTCCAGGCCTCTGACAAGATCATCATGGACTTCTGCAATCAGTTCGGTGGCATTCAAGCTGGTATGCCGATTGTCAGGGAGCAGTTCATAAAGGCTGGAGTTAACATAAAGAGTCCGACCAAAGAGGGTCTGATCAAGGCGGTCAACAAGTTGGCCGAGGTCGAGAAAATAGTCAAGGACCCTCAGACAGTGACATTGAACAAGAACCGGAGATTGGCATTGATCAGGGATGCCAGATAGACCTGGCGTTAGCTCATTCTTACAAGGGGTTTTGTCATATAGGGCGCTTCAAGAGAATAGTCCAGCTTTCTGTAATAGTACCTGGCCCCAACGCCACTGGTTACCGATATCTTATCCAATTCCCACTCTTCTGCTGCAATTCTCTCACACTCTCCCAACAACTTCTTTCCGAAACCTCTGTGCTGCCATCTTTCCCCCGATGGTTCATCAATGGGTGCGACCTCTCCGAGGACCTTCAGCTCTCTCACTCTCGCCAATCCATCTGATCTTCTTAATCTTGCGTAGGCCACGAGACCATTTGTTCTTTCTTCTGTGAAGGAAAGGAAGACCTCAGTACCTCCCGAGGCTTCATACTCGGTCCTCTTCATCCCTATTTTCGCATCACTGGCCGATATTCCCCCATTGATCCTGCCGATCTCTCGACATCTGATGCAGTTACACCCTTCATTCTTATCCTTCAGCAGCTTCTGGGCAAGAAGCCTTATGTCCCCCTTTCGGACACCGTCCACTATTAGGGGAGCGGGTATGTCCCTCTGGATTCTCTGTATCCTGACCCATTCAGGTATGATTCTCTTTATGTCTGCAAGAAGCTCGGCAACCTCTTCCTCATGGTAGGGTGTGAATTCCCCTGCTTGCCAGCTTTTGTAGAGTTTCGTCCCCTCAATCACCAGCGTCGGATAGATCTTTATCATGTCTGGTTTGTAATCATCGTTGGTGAAGATTTCGCGAAAGGACGCCAGGTCTTTCTCATATGAGGACCCCGGCAGTCCCGGCATCATGTGATAACAGACCTTCAACCCTCTGTCCTTTGCCAGTTTGGTGGCTGTCTTCGTCTCGCCAGTGCCGTGCCCTCTGTCCACTCCCTGGAGTATATGATCGTCAGTGATCTGAGCACCAAGCTCCACTCGGGTCGCACCCAGTGCCATCGAATGGTCCGCTTCCTTTCTCCCAAAGCAGTCAGGTCGCGTTTCGATGGTCAGACCGATACATCTTGACTCGGCCTTCTCGTTAAGCGATTGAGCATCCCTCAGAGTTCTGGAATCTCTTCCGTTCATTCCGTCCAGGCATCTCTTCACGAACCATGTTCTATAGCGGGGGTCGAAGGTTGTAAAGGTCCCACCCATCACAATCACGTCCACCTTGTCCACTGAGTGCCCGGTGGCCTTCAACTGCTCCAATCTCGCAACCATCTGACGATATGGATCGAAATCATTCTGGATTGCCCTTAGGGCAGCAGGTTCCCTTCCAGTGTAGGATTGCGGTGTGCCGGACTCCACGCCACCGGGACAGTAGGAACATTTCCCATGGGGGCATGGATTGGGTCTTGTCATGACAGCTACCACAGCCACCCCTGAAAGCGTTCTTGAGGGCTTGGTCCTCAAAAGGAAGAGCACTTGGTTCTTCATTCTCTCGGGGCAACTAGCGAGAATCTCCGAATTTGTTGGGAGCTGTTCCAGACCGTATTTCTTGCAGAGACGGACCTTTGCCCTTTGGAGCTGATCCGGGGTACTTATTTCCCCTGAAACGATGGATTGGATGATATCCTCACTGAGTTCCACGTTCTCTTCAACCAAATCAAAATATTAAGAACTGTTGGTAAGACCCTCGGCCTATCCGAACATCATCCCCTCGTAATCGTTCTTCTCGGGCATCTTCTTTCCTTTCTGTTTAAACCTTTTTCTTTGAGTTGCTTTGCGACCCACGAAAGCGAAGTCCGAACGTAATAGCCTCACAAATGTCTTGTCAGGAAGTTCCTCGAATTCCAGTATGCCTCTGGACTGAAGGGCCTTCAGGGTCCTCTTAAGGATGCCGGAAGAAATCTTCAGCTCCCACTGCAGGTCGGATGTCGTGACTGGATAGGTCTCAAGCAGGATGCGGAGTATTCTCGCCTCCAAGGAATCGGATTCTATCTCTATCGGCATGGAACGTCCTTCAGATGTACATTCGGCTGGGTTCCTCTCGCTTCTTCCCTTCCTCCGCGGCTTCTACAACATCTATGGCTAGAATCATATGGGTCGGGATTATTCTCCTCCGGCCGGCCATCTCCTTGTGAGACTCATCCAGAAGGATTACGATAGCCTCATCATGCCCTATGACGGTGTATCCTTCGAACGTCCCGTGGGACAACAGCGGTTTCTCCCTAGTCTCCAGAGACTTCATCCGGTATTTCGACCCTTTTGTAAGCACAAAGTCCTTCTTTTCTCCATCCATGCTAATCACCTCTTCTTCCTTTCGCAGAGCTTCTGTATGTGTTCCACTGTCATCCTGTAGTTCTCCATAGCCACATCCACGTGAGCTTCCACAAAATTCCACGCCTTTGCCAGATTCCCGTATCTTATCCTGTACCCCTTTTTCCGCTCCTTGCCGTCCCTGACCTCAAGGTCCTCGATTATGTCCATGCCTTTCAGTTTGTTTATGTGGCGATAGATGGTGGGTTTCGTGGTCTTGAGCTTGGTCGAGAGCTGTTCTACCGTCCAGCCCTTTTCCATTCTATCGAAGAAACATTCCATCAAGAGACGATACGGAACGCTTTCCTTTATCGTCCTGGCATCAGTCTTTGGGTCGTATCCTTTCGGGAAGTATCCGATCTGATTCAGGAATTGGATTGCCACTTCGTCCCGGTCCTTGATGGGGGTCAAAGGGGTATTGCTGACTACTGTGATTTCAAATGCCATTTCCTACTCTCCATTACTGAAAGCACTTTAACTAGTTATTAGTTTTGATTTCCTTTTCTAGGTGGGGGGGCAAATCGACTAGCTTTCCCCTTATCTCTGAATGGACCGTGTTTCCCCACTACTCTTCAGGCGGAGGTGGGGACTCCACTTCCACGCTCCCGATCCCTTCGACCTCTGGCTTAGGCCGTCCCATGACAAACATAGAAATCAGTATGATGATCATGAGAACGATGACCACTATCACCAGAATCGGTGTGAGGTCCTCTACCTTGGGTGGTATTGCCTCTTCGTAGTCAGGAATCCCATCACCATCTGCGTCGACGTCAGCGTTGTCGCCTACGCCATCGTTGTCCGTGTCTATGTATTCGAATGGGTTGAGCGGGAATCTGTCTGAGGTGTTTGGAACTCCATCTCCGTCCCAGTCATCGTCAGCATTGTCTCCCGTTCCATCGCCATCCGTGTCCTTCCACTCCTGGTCGTCCTTCGGAAATGCATCCTGGAAATCGAGAACTCCGTCACCATCGTCGTCCGGATCGGAATTGTCACCTATCCCGTCGCCATCCGTGTCCTCCCATTCACTGGGATTCTTCGGGAATTCATCCATGGTATCGACAACTCCATCATTGTCATCATCCAGGTCCGCGTTGTCACCAATTCCATCACCATCGGTGTCATCCGTTTCGGTCGGATCGTACGGGAAGGCATCGTCCTCGTCCAAGACGCCGTCCCCATCATCGTCTGTGTCCAGGTTGTCCCCGATGCCGTCACCATCGAAATCCTGGTATTCATCTGGATTCTTTGGGAACTCGTCTTCGGCATCATCTATTCCGTCGTTGTCATCGTCCGTATCAGTCTCGTCCCCAACTCCGTCCCCATCAGTGTCCGTCCACTCGGTGTAATCCTTCGGGAAGTCGTCATCTTCATCGAGAACTTCATCATTGTCATCATCGTCATCGAGGTTATCTCCAATGCCGTCACCATCAGTGTCCTGATACTCATTCGGATTCTTCGGGAAAGCGTCCTCTCCATCAGGAACTCCATCGTCATCATCATCCAGGTCCGCGTTGTCACCAATTCCATCGCCGTCGGTATCTTCCCACTCGTTCGGGTCCTTCGGGAAGGCATCGTTCTCATCCGGAATACCGTCATTGTCATCATCCATGTCCGTGTTGTCGCCAATGCCGTCTCCGTCGGTGTCTTCGTACTCAAAGGGATTCCTCGGGAAATCGTCCTCTATATCAGGAACCCCATCGTCATCGTCATCCAAATCCGCGTTGTCTCCCACGCCATCTCCGTCGGTGTCAACCCATTCGGAAGGATCAAGTGGGAATTCGTCCATGATATCCGGGACTCCATCATTGTCGTCATCGTAATCACTCTGGTCGCCTGTTCCATCACCATCGGTGTCAAAATCAGGAGAATTCGCAACCGCAATCGTCCAGGGAGACTCGTTGGGAACGAAATCCTCTGCAGAAATCCGGTAGAAGTAGGTCAGCCCATTGACGACTTCAGTGTCTGCATAATACTCTGTCCAGGCACGTACTTGAGTAAGTCGAGCGTAGGTTATGGCATCCATACTTCTGTAGATGTTGTAGAATGTGAGGTCTGCCTCAGGGTTCCGGTCCCAGGACACGTTGAGCGCATTACCCGTCGCAACCAAATCAACGGAAAGACCAGTGGGGGTTCCTGGAGCGATGGTGTCAACAACTGTCACGAACTTAGTGGCGTTGTTGTTCGTAGTATCGTTCTCGAAGGGGAATGGAACTGCCTCGACGGTGAGATTGTAGAGACCGTTGATCATCGGTGTCCAAGGGAAGTTCACGAATGTGGAGTTCTTCGATCCCAGACTGGGTATTAGATATGTGTCCACGAAGCTCTGGTTTATGTAGAAATTCACAACGATGCTAATTTCTTCGTTCAGGCCCACGTTCTGGATTGTCGCATTGACGGTTACAGGCTCGGTTCTTTCAAGGACATCAGGGATATTAATCGCAGCAACCGTGATATCATGCTCAAATAATATGGGCATGTAGAAAATGAAGTTCTCCAGGACGGGTGAGTACCCTCGATCATACGCCCATTCAAGCGTTTGCATGGTCGCTATTACGACTCCAGCTCCGAAGTAGATTTCAACGGCCGCGGGGTCACCCGATACTGGGTCAGAGATGAGAACATCATAGGGCGACGCGATGTTCCTGACAAACCCATGTGAGGCGGAGTTCCATCCATCCAGCTCTGCGTCCGTTATCAAATTCGGTATGTTGAAGATATCGTGAAGCGGGTCCTCAATCGCCACGTCATTAAACATGTCCTCCTCGGAAGTAAAACCTCCAGGCATGATAAGTCCGGACCAATCATCGCTGCTCCAGACTGCCATGTGCATCTCAAACACCCCTCCACCAGAAATGAACGCCTCGAACCAAGCTTTGTTGTTTTCAATGGCCTGGTAGAAGGAGTAGGGTTGTTGTGAGGCAGTCAACACTTTCTCATAGTTCGCCAGATTGACAGAGCCAAAGTCGGCCGAGCTGTAGGTATCAAAAGGAATTCCGTATGCATTCATTGCGTCTTCATTACTCGTTGTGCCCCATGGGTCCCTGTCTTCGAAGTACGCGACCTTCGTTGGTGGGTCGGCGCTCACAGTGGTTGGCATGACCACAAAACAAGCACCGAAAAGGGCGAACAGTAGTAGGACAACGAACATTCTTTTAGCAAGCCCACTAAGTCTTCTTCCAAACCTCAACATACATAATCCTCCGCTCTAGGCAGTCCTTTCCAGACTCCCCATCTAACGGCAGGATAGAGAAAGTCTGATTTAAGATTGTCGATGGTATTCTAAGAAGGAATAATGAGTGCTCGAACGAGTATCTTTCAAGTCGGAGGTCTTGATCCCACCTCCTAGGTGGTCTAAGCATCCATATTCTTCTTAGGTTGAGCGGGATGGATTTTGACACGACTTCTGGGAACCGAACGTTATTGGAGATGGCTCACACCCATACAGCTTCAAGGTAATTTCGCAATAAGGAAACCGTGTTGACGTTGTTGAGAGTAATGAACAAGATCTGTTTCCTATTCCTAACCGATGCCAGAAACGGAAATCGCTCAGGACTCTTATCAGATGAGAAAACCAGTGGCGAAAGTCTTTTATGTCATCGGGAAGTGTTAACTCTTTGTGAGGAAAAATGCGTTGCGAAAACTGTGGTAAGGAGCTTTCCCTCGAGGCTCAGTTTTGTCCATATTGTGGAGCCCAAGTAGGGACAGTAACCAAGACGGTAGGCGTGATAGAGGAGGCTGGAAAAAAGACCGTCGACCTTGGAAAGAAAGCGGTTGAGAAGGGGAAACCTGTTCTCAAGGGTGCGGCCCGTATAACGGGAAAAGCTCTAGGCAAGCTCGGCTCTGCGACTAAGAAAGCTGGGGAGAAACTCAAGAAAACGGGCGAATAGTCGAAAGTTGTTGGCCACTCGGAGTGTCAAAAGGCCGCTATGAGATTAAGGGAACTGTAGCTGAGAAGACGTTCAGACTTCTCATCGAATTACTATGAAGAAAAGAATGAGAATCGAATTGTCAGATGTCACACGTATTTGTCGAGTCTCGTTTCCAATCGAAACGTCAATTTACGTTGTTTTGCCCAAGGACACTTTTCCTTCATGGGGCAGTCTTTGCATCCATGAACTCTGGAAAACAAAGGAACAAGAACAAAACCAACGATGAAAAAGGACAATACCAGAAGCAAGTAGTAGAGGGTAAAATTCCCCAATAGTAGAATGACACCTCCAAGCAAAGGAAATATCCATATCAAAGAGAAGACTGGTATGTAGGTCTTGAACATTCTTGGAAATTGGGAGGGGTCCCCTTTCTTGAAGAATCTAGAGGATATCGTCCCATAGCCGCATGGGCAACATCTCTTGTCATACGAAGGACAATGAGAGCATATCAGTGTCCAAAAGAGGACGATTCCTATGATACAGAAGAAGAGGTACAAAACACCGAACAACACCCAAAGGTGAAACAGTATTACCGATCCAAGGGCGTAGGTCAACATCCCGGGAATGTTGTTCAACAAGGCTTCTTTTCTCGTATATTCGATGGAAACCCGATTTGATGCAGCTTCATGTGCTTCATTCATTTAGGTTCGTAGACAGATGGCTTCAAAGGGATTTATTCTTTGGGAGATATCCCTCCTAAATGTGACAAAGATGAAGGAGGGCTGGGAGTGTGATTTGTGGTGCAAATCGTGAACCCGTATGAAGCCCCCTTCCTTCCTAGTTCCCCCAAAGGATCTTGCCGTTCATTTTCCTTATCTTCTCAAAAAGTGAGGAGAATATTTGAGACATTTCTGGCAACTTGCCCAAAATACCACTATCGATTGAAGTGGCAATGTACCAGTTAGGATTTCCGCTTGTGTTAGGAACATCAAATTTTGGCACCGCTAGATTCATGTTTTCTCCTTGCGGGGCCATGAGCTGGGAAAAGAACTCTCAGGTCATTTTGAGAAGGTGGAAGTCCCAACTGAATAGGGGGAAGCCGGAGAGGCCCACAAATTGAAGGCAGTGGGAAAAATGCTCGAGCTATCCTCTCAACTCTTTGATTTTTTGCTCCACTCCCTGAATTTCCTTTTCCAATTCCTTCTTGTATTTCTCCAACATCTCTATTTCTTCTTCTTTACTGAGGAAGAATCGATGCCTTGGAGTGTACCAACAACACCTGTATGGTACGCAGGTGCATCTTCCATTGTTTGTCGGTTCGCAACACATATTCTCACCTCGAAATACCTACGAGAGATAGGTATAGTTTCAAGAGTAGGTATAGAATGAGAAGTATTAAAACTTAGAAGTTTATACTGATTTACCAAGTATCATCCAGGTGACGTAGCATGGAAGAAGAAAGCAATTGCAGGGAAAACGAGGAATGCCTCTGTCCCATTCGAGGAATAATAAACGTGGTAAGTAGGAAATGGGCAATATGCATAGTGAGTCAGTTGCAAAGCAAGAATCCTCTGAGATATAGCGAGATTAAGGCCACGCTAAGAGAAATAAGTCCCAAGGCTCTCTCAGATACCCTTAGAAAGCTAAGAGAAGAAGGCCTGGTCGAAAGAAGCGTGTACCCAGAAACTCCTCCTCGCGTCGAATATTCACTGACGAGTGAAGGAAAGGAATTGAAGACCGCCTTGGCGCCTTTGGTCAAATGGGTACGGGAAAAAACGAAGAGATCTGATGTTTGACACATTCACATGCTTGGGATGAGCGCTTTTCTGTTCGTTTGCAGGAGTGCGCCTATTGTGGAGGATTTTGTCTGAGCAGTATTTTGATGCGAGGGCGAGGATTTGAACCCCGGGACCACTTCTGGAACAGATCTTGAGTCTGTCGCCTTTGACCAGTCTTGGCTACCCTCGCGTCCTACGTTGAATGTAAATTGGCTATAATAAGATTATCAGGTGAAGCATAGCCAGACCCCCTTCCGGCCACCAAATGACCGAAAAGAGAGAAAAGTTTGAATCTCACTAGGGCATTATCTGTACGATGCCCGACTATCGCGTCCCGAAAAACGAGCAGATCCTAGACGCGCTGAAGAGCATTTTCCTTAGGAGGAGGACGGTAAGTTCCCAGAGGGAGCTCAAGAAGCTCGTCGAGAAGGAACTGCGGTCCGATGAGGAATTCAAGGTGGGTGAGCAGCGATTGAGGCACATCGTATTGGACTCCGGTCTATTGGACGTGGACATCCATTGCAGGGAAAGCCTGGAGAAGAGGCACCTTTCGAAATGCCCTGTCTGCGAATCCAAATTGAAGAAGGTGAGGAACCTAACGGTCTTCGGAGGTACGGTCACGCTAGGCTTCAAATGCCCCAGGTGCGCCTATTGGAGCGGGCTGAGGAAAAGAGTTCCCATGCGGTACGTTTTCACGAGGAGATAGCTTGGAGGTCTTTCTGGAGAATGGGATACACGTCAGAGATGGGATAAGAGAAGTCGTCCTGGACCCGAGGAGGCACACGCAGGCGGCCATTGTGAGCCATGCCCATCTGGACCACCTGATACCTGGAGCGCTAATGACTCCAGAGACCCTTGAGATCATGAAGGTCAGGACAGGTCTGTCAAACGGGACACGCCTAGGCTACAATGAAGAGAGAGAATTCAGCGGCCTCACCGTCTCATTCAGGGAAGCTGGACACGTGTTCGGGTCTGCTATGGTGAGAATAGGGGACGTTCTATACACGGGGGATGTGAACCCGGAGGGCGGACTGACCTGCGGACAAGCTAGAGGAGAGAAGTGCGACATCCTGATTATTGAGTCCACTTACGGGAAGCCCGGTTTCTGTTTTCCTCCAAAGAAGGAGATTGAGGATGACCTATTGAGCTGGGTTGGCACACAACTTGAGGAGTCCCCAGTTGCGATTGGATCGTACGAGTTCGGCAAGGCCCAGGAGCTCATTGCTTTGATGAACCGCCTCAACTGTGAAGTAGTAGTGACTGAACCCATTGCCGACATTGCTGATGTCTACCGCGCCCACGGAATTCCCCTCAGGTACAGGAGGTTCGAGGACCTTACACCTCAGGAGAGAAGGGAACCTCATGTGTATGTCGTGGCGAAACGGGAGTTGAAGAGGCCTTTGAGCGGGGAAATGGTCAAGTTCAAAGAAGCCGGAGGGAAGTCCTGCTATGTCTCGGGTTGGTGCGGCATATACAATTACACTGGTAGCTACGACATAGATGCTCAGTTCCCCTTCAGTGACCATGGAGATTTCGATTCTCTCATGGGATTTGTGAAGGCATGCTCTCCGGATGTTGTATACACATGTCACGGTCACCCAAAAGATCTCGCGGCCGAGATTCGGGATACACTGGGCATAAGAGCCGAGGCGGTCAAGAAGCTGTGAGGGTCATCTATGAAATCTAGTGAGGAGAAGAATCTGATCATTGCGAAGCTGGATGATGGTGAAAATCTCTTTGAATCGCTGAAGGAGATCATTGAGAAGCATGGGATCAAAAACGGTCTCGTACTCTCTGGGATAGGGATGTTGCGCAATTTCGTCCTTGGATATTATGATGGGTCAGAGTATCAGAAGAAGGAGTTCAAAGACCCATGTGAATTGCTGTCCCTTCAAGGGAGCATAACCACGAAAGGCGAGACCGTGATTCACCTTCACACCTCCCTGGCGGACGAGAGCAGGAATGTCATTGGGGGTCACTTGTTCGAAGCCGAGGTCTGTTCTTTGAATGAGCTTGTGATCCGGAGACTGGATGATGTTGTACTTTCCCGAAAACTAAATCCTGCCACTGGTCTCAAGGAGCTCCAGATTTCCTGATTCCCTCTTTCTAGAAGCGGATAAGAAGTAGACAAACGAGATGAGGGCCATCACAGCTGCAGCGTACATGGTGTATTCGTAAGCAACGTTCGCATAGATACCAAAGGAAACCGCAATGCCAACGATAGTCCCGCCCAGTAGAGGACCAAAGATGCTGGATATGCTGAGAACAGAATTCAGAAGACCGGTAGATGTCGCCCGCTCAACGTTCCTCTCCATTATGTACTTCAAGGACCCAACGTAGATTGTCGCCCAACATGTTCCAAGCATGATTTGGGTGGGTATCATCTCCACGAAGTTCCTCGCGAGTGTGAAAGAAAGGAAGGTCAGTGCAGACAAGAAAATCCCGAAAGAAACAAGATGGGTCGATCTGAATCGATCAACCAGTTGCATCACAACAAACTGGGTTCCGGCATTGACCGTGTAGAGTATTCCAACGGCAAAGGTGTCCATGCCCAAGTTCAGAAGAAATAGAGGGAAGATCACCCATATCGTGCAAGCACCAGAGTGCCTAATCAGCACGGCAATATACACGGGCAGATTCCTCTTGATTACATCCTTCGGGAAGAACGGAACCTTCAGCTTGACTTCAGGGATGGGTGTCAAGACAAGAGCAATAAGAAACGCCAAGAACAGGAAGAATGAGGACAGCAAAAAGACCCCCCAGAAAACGGCGAGATAACCTGCCACCAGTGTCCCCATCCCCCATCCAAGCGAACCAAAGGAAGCGAACTTCCCGATCTTCCTCTTAGTATCAAAGACGTAGGCATAGAGTGCAGACGGGAACATTCCGAGTGAAAGGCCTACCAATATCCGGGCAATTGTCAAAGAAACAGCGTCATACGCGAAAACCTGGGTTATGCATGCTAGAGAACTGAGAAGCAAACCCAGCTGCAGTATCTTCCTTCTACCATGCACATCCGCCCAGCGCCCGAAAACGTAATTTGAAACCAATAGGGATGTAGAATACAGTGCAACGATGAACCCCAGCTGTAACTCGTTCACTCCTAATTCTTTGGCGAAAATGGGAATGAAAAGTATGGATGCGAAGATTCCCGCGTTTGAGAAGAACTGAATACCCGAGGGTTTCACGCACTGCCAATTACAATTAACGCGATAAAGTTGTGGTTTACCAATCGAGCCTTTCCAGCTTTCTATCCCTTTTGGTCTTCTTCCTGTACTTCTTGTAATGGTCCTTGCATACGCGAACCCGTCTGGAACCAGGAACCTGAGCGTCAGGAACGGCAGAAGAGAATCTCTTCGCCGCGAGCGATCTCAATCCAGGCTTGGAGCAGCCTATGACGTCGCATTCTCCCTCCTTATCCGTCCTTTTTCTTGCCATGTGCCTACAAAACCCAAGCTCTCTATTAAAACCTAACGTGAGGACACCTGATTCCACCGCAACGTTTTAACAATTTATTGTAGCTGTCGTAATATATTAATAGAGAGAGTGCATATGGTTGAACGACTATCATGGCAAAGAGGAAGCGGGGGACAAAGAAGAGAGACAAACCCCAACTCAAAGACCTAGCCATAGCCGAGAAGGGCGCAAAGGATTTCTTCAAGTCCAAAGAGGGTGTTGTCACTGAATCATCCATGTCAGCCTACACTATGCACCTAGGAGTTGCAATCAAGTATTCGCATGAGAGATTCAACAAATCACTGCTGGACCTGACCGAAGATGAAGCAACCGAATTGGCTAGGGTGCTGAGCGTTGAAAAGAGATCTGCCACCACAAGCGGTATTCTGGTGCGAATGTTCTACAACTATCACAAGCAGTATGAACTGGCTAGGGCGTTCAGAATCAAGAAGAACAACAAACAGCGAATGGATCCAAGTGAGATTCTGACGGGTAATGATGTTAATCGACTAATCAAGGCGATGAACACACTTCGAGACAGAGCCATAACCGCCGTTCTGTGGGAAACGGGAGCACGGATACATGAGGTTCTATCCTTAGACATGGGGAACGTGCACCTGGTGGAGAACGACAAGGAAACGCACTACAAGGTCTATTTCGGCAAGGTCAAGGAGACGGGGCAGGAACATTCTTGTTTATTGATAGAAGCATCATCCCACTTGGAGGCATGGTTGAACGCCTATTCCATGTCATTCGTCTCAGATGCACCACTCTTTCCAGCTTACGACAAGATTGGGAAGAAGGGTCGGTTGAGCTATGGCGGATACCGTGATGCGCTCAGGAAAGCCGTCAAGAAAGCTAGACTGAAGAAGAAAATTTACGCCCATCTGTTCAGGCACAGCCGAGCAACCCATTTGCTAAGGAGCGGGTGGTCGCCAGAGATTGTCTGCAAATACATGGGATGGGCGCCTGGTTCTCCTATGGTGGGTCGATACAGTCACCTCGCAGACCAGGACGTGGATAACGCAGTGTACGAGATGCACAACAAAACCCCGCCGAAGCCGAGGGAGATAGAGACTATCATGAAGGCAGTTACCGATGAGGTGGGCAAGGAGACGCCCATTCCAAAGGGGGTGGAGAGCTTCCTGAACCATCCAGGCATGGTGAGATACCTGGACGACCTGATACGGGCCCGGGTCGAGGAGCAATACGAGCAGGGACTTAGAAGATTTGGAGTTGCCTTCCCAGCGATGAAGCTGGACAAGAAAAAGTAGGTCTATTGAAAGCAGACTATGCACATTTGACGTAGTTGATAATGAAACAAGACATTTTCGGACTAGAGTTTCCCAGAACAGTTGAACCGAGCAGCAACATTTTGCAAGCGGTCAAAAGGTTGCTCCAGAATTTACTTATACCCAGTCTCCCATTCTTTTCTTGGGAAAGACCGCGGAGTGGGGGAGGGAAAGGATGAGACCTTGCAGATTCTAACACTCAACCTCTCTCCCGAATCTCGGCGTCGGCAATCTTCCTTGCCTCCTCTTTGATTTCCTCGTTTGTCTTATTTCTCGGGCGAGTGTAGGTGTTCCCGCACCGGACGCACGACCAGAAAGATCCTTTGACCCTGCCGACCCAGTTCTTCCTCGTTCTCACATCCAATTCGCAACCACAGCGTGGACAGTAAGGTCCTCCGTAAATGAACACCTGACGCCTATTCGGTTCCCGAGAATCTACATCTCTAACAACATCCCAAGAAACTCCCTCATACTTCATCTTGTGATGTGTGGCAAGGGCCGTGGGCGATTTTCTTTTCCCTCCAATCGCGACTATCGGAAAGCTTTTTCGTTTCTCCCCTCGCTTCCGCACTAGATATGATAACAGCACAACGATAATTAGGAATACATAGATGAGCCAGATGGGAACCTGCATATAGAGCAACAATCCCACTTGTGGATAAATCACTGCTCTCACGATGTCTGCAAGAATTGTGACGCATACACCTGTCAAGACTGCTATAACAACCAGTTTGAAAACAGAATCCTTGTCGACTTTCATTGTGTAAGTTCATGTATCACGCACAGAAAAAGCCTTCGACCAAGATGGAATCGGGGAAGTGTATTAGGTGCCTTATGCTGATGCCCAGCTTTGCAATATCGTATTAGGGGGAGGCTATGGAGCGTCTCATAGACTGTCCATATGAATCTCCTAGCTGGTCAGCATCCCCCCTCAGTTTTGAAAAGATGTTGAACTCCTGCCGATGCCTGAACTCTACTTGATGGGTGGGCACCTAGGTCACGCAAGATACTGGCGATATGGCTCCCGAGCATTCGGGCCTGGTCTGCGTTTGTGACAATCCATTTCTCCAATCGATTCTCGTTCTCTTTGAACCATGATGTCACCTCCTTCCAATTCGAATTCCTCTTCCCATTCCTCATCCGACCTCAGCTTTATGACCTCGTCCGTCAGTATCTCTGATGTCCTCTTGGGTGCTACTCCTAATGCGTCTTCTAAGTAGCTCGCGATTGACCTTTTTATTTCTTTCCTTAGCTGATGCACGTTCTCGAATTCCTTCAGGATGTAGCCTTCCTTTGCCGACTTCCAGAGATCTCTTGCTTTCATGTCTCGTTCTCCAGTCTCTGTGAAGTAGTAGAACATCTTGTCCTCACCCAGGAATTCCGTCGCCTCATTCAGTTCAGCTTGCATTCCTTCTGATACGGTGTCATCAACGATGGCAATTAGTATGTCCGCCTTCTGAACAAGCTCTCGACACTTGTCAATCGGATATTGGTGACTCTGAAGAGGTCGACCTGGAAGCCGTTCAAAGTATATCGGATTGTGGCCCAATTCCTCGATCTCTTCGATGACTGCCTTTCTCCTTTCCTTGTCTTCCTGAGAATCCATTTCGGATGACATAAATATGTCCATTGGCATTGGCTCCACCCCCCATAATCTCGGAATCGCTTTTATATACAGCTACCCTTATATCTTCTCCTCCTCTTGGAGCGTATGGTCCACTCTAAAGAATCTCTTGTTTCTCTCCGCAGATTGAACATATGAAGTAGTTACCGCCCGATACCTTTCGCATGTCTACAAAATCATGCTCACAAGGGGGTTTCCTTGAGCGAGCGTTCAAGGCGTCGATGGATCTCTTCATGTCGCTCATGAGGGCCCCAAGTCGTTCATCTCTTTCCTTCTGCCACGTCTTTAGCTCCTGGTCCCTCTTATCAATCTTCTGAAGCAGACCTGCCATCCGTTCCTCTACTAGCTTGTCCACCGTTTTCTCAATTCCTTCCTCGTCCTCCACTACTTCATTCACCTTCTCCTTGAGGCTCTCGATCTCCTTGCTGAACTCCGTCCTGACCTCCTCCGCTTGCTCCAACCTGGCCTTCTCCGATTTCGTCTGTCCCTCTTTCACTGATTTCTCGACGAGTTCAACCATTCCATTCTCCAAGGTCTCAAACCTTTTTTTCAATTCCCCCACTAAGTCGAAAAGCTCAGGAATCGCCACCTCGCTGGGGGAACTGAATTCATTCTTACACTCGGGGCAACGATATAGATTGGTATCCTTCCCGTTCTTTGAGAGGCTATGCCAAAAAAGATCATCTTCGTCAAGCTCTAGACCACAGTGAGGGCAGATTCCTCCTTCCTTTCCCTCGCGGTAAACGTAGTCCGCCTGCTTGATGGGGAGAACATCTGCTCCTCCTTGCCCCTCGGGCGACACGGGAGGCTCGTGAGTGTTGTCGGTTGTCTCTTGGGGGCTGATCACTTCTTCTCTCTTACTACCATCACATGCTTTCTCGTGTAGGCGAATCCCTTGAGGCGAGAATTGCTGGCCGCATTTGGAACAGGTTCGAACCTTCATTGATTCACTGTTTCTCAGATTATTTTGCAGGTATTTAAAAGTAGAGTCTAGAACTGGAGCCAAACTAGAGGCTGAGTGCTCTGTAACTCATTCAAGAACTAGACGATCCTCGGCACACTTCTCTTGAGAGTTAGTTCGACAAGTAGCTCATGAGCTGAGTGGAACTAGAGTTTGTTTTGCTGTCTTGCTTTAGTGTTAGAACATCAACTTGAGTTACTGCAAGCTCTTATGTTGAAATCGACCCTCAGACCAACTCTAGTTCGAATGTTCTAGCCCAAGAGATAGTTCAAGAGTATGCTACAAGTGGTTGCTGTGCTTGTTTGGCTCAAGAGGTTGAGTTAGAACTGCTACTACAGGCGGTAGTAACTCAAGTGTTAGTCTGGCTTCAAGTGCTTGAGTTAGAACTAACGATAGCTCTAGGTCAAGAATCCATACTAACACAAGAGCTACACCTAGAAGAAATTCTTGGACTAGTGCTACTACAACAGGTTGAGAGAGGACAACGGAGATAGGGGGTAGAGGGGGTATGCGGGATCGGGATAGAAGATGATGATACTGTAATCGGGATTTGTAGCGGACACACAATTCTCGTCTGTCTATTGAATTGTCTATTGATCGATTGCCTATCTATTGTCTATTGTCTATTGTCTATAGAGGGTGCTATCTATCGTCTGTCTATGAGGGCTATCGTCTATTGTCTATACACTAGACTAGAGTGGAGTAGTGAAACCTTCAGAGACAGGAGTATAAGGAGGAGAGAAGAAGAGGAGAGAAGACGTAACTAGAGAAAGGTTTTGTTTGAGAGAAAAGAAGAGAAGAATGGATTGTCAAGAATAGTAGAGTAGATGAGATGAGAGTAGAGTAGATGAGAGGATAAGGTTGGAGTTAGGGTGAGGAGAGTAGAGTAGATGAGAGAGGACAGGGTTAGGATTCGGTAGGGAGAGGATAAGGAGAACCCCTCTCCAAGCCTAACCGAAGAGACTGACGCTAACCTAACCATGACCATGTCCCTAACCTAACCATGACCATGTCCCTAACCTAACCTAACCTAACCATGACCATGTCCCTAACCTAACCTAACCTAACCATGACCATGTCCCTAAGTTAACCATAGCCTACCCAATTGCTAATAGGTAATTTCGATAGGGTACGGTAGGAAAGGGTAGGCTAACCTAGGGTAGGCTACCTAGCTATGGGGGGTTCTATCGATAGCTAGGCTAGGGGGCTATCGATTGATAGACAAGGCTATAGGGGGGTCTATCGATAGGGGGGAGACGGGGGGTACGGGGTTTCTCTGGAGATTGCAGAGCCTCAACCCCCCGTCCCCCCGTTCTCGGAGGGCAGTAGAGCATCCCGCAATCGCTCTTCAAGAAGAGAAGTCTTCTCTACTGTTCTCTCTAAAGAAAGAGAAGTCTTCTCCTCCTCTTCTCCATCAAGAAGAGAAGTCTTCTCAAAGTCTTCTAGACCAAGAAGAGAAGTCTTCTCTACTGTTCTCTCTAAAGAAAGACAAGTCTTCTCGGTCTCTTCCTCATCAAGAAGAGAAGTCTTCTCAAAGTCTTCTAGACCAAGAAGAGAAGTCTTCTCTACTGTTCTCTCTAAAGAAAGACAAGTCTTCTCGGTCTCTTCCTCATCAAGAAGAGAAGTCTCCTCGGCAACACTCTTCTCCGTCTTACGGGCCTACCCCAGAACGGGAACCTCCGCGTCCCTCTATTGCCCCTTCAAGGCGTCCGCATGGGATGGCTATACACCTCTGCGGTTGCTACAATCTCGCTCTCCTGCCCCCCGTAGGGCTCTCCTGTGAGCAATGCGGGCTAGTTTTCTAAAAACAATGCTTTGATCCAGCTCGTCTTGCAATCTTGCCATGCGCTTCTCTTTTGTCTTCAACATACAAGCGATGAGGGATAGCGGTAATGGCGGGTGTAGAATGCAAAGGCAATCCACTCGGTCTTTCCACGAATCGTCCAATTCCGAGTAAATGCACCGCACTGGGTCTATTGCCTCAGGCAGAATTTCTTCAACGTCCGAAAGGCGAAAAGGAAGTTTGTAGCCACGTTTCTGCAACAGATTGAAGCAACTCACTAGACACAACGGATCACCAATGTTCATACTCAGAAATTCCGCTATCGAATCGTTGATTGCCATTCTGTATCTCAATTTGGCAAAATCCTTGATCTCCTCCGAACTCATTCCGCTGAGACGAATTTCGGTATGGCCATATCTATCCAGCTCCCCATGGAGTGTCGCAACACTGTTCGTCTCATTGCTTTCGGTAACGTTATTCTCTGGGTCACCTTTCGGACAATAGGAGTCTTCAGAATGGAAAGACCTTCTTTGAGAATTGCGGACACAACAAACCCAGACCACAGATGATAACAACCGACAATCTGCTTGTGGCACAATTCCCGCTATTGTGAAGTTGCAGTCCTCTGTCACGTTGACCCAGAGCCGGATGACGGCGTTCCTTCGAAACTATGACCGATAGTTCAGGTCTGAAATTGGAAACGAACTTCCTGACTTCTGGCGTGTATTTCTGTATCCAATCCCAGATTACATCATGGCTCACGTCCACCTTTGCGAACTTCTTCAACATTCGCTTTACTTTCCTGAGTGATTGACCCTCGTAGAACAATTCCAGTGCCAGAGCAATCGTATCCTTTGTTTTCCTCATTCTAGGCGGTTTGCCATTATCGAAAAACTGATGATTGCATTCCTTGCATCTGTAGAGTTGCCGACCCTTATTCTTGCCATTCTTCACAATCTCGTCCGATCCGCACCACTTACACCGACCCCCCCTGTCAAAAGACTTTTTAGCAGTCTCGTCTATACACTTCAGGGGTCGGATGGTCATTTCATTCGGCTTCCCAGTCCAGAGCGTGTGACAGCACGCTTTGGACTCTAAATCTCCATAGGCACAGAGGTATATCTGGATATGTCTGGGGGGTCGGTGAAAATAGGGATTTTTGCGGAAAAACAGCCTTCTGTTTGCCCTCAGACGCTTTGTAGTGGGTTTTAGAATACTTTCACTTCTGGCTATTCTCCTCCGTTGACTTCAAGGGCTTCAAGATAGCGCTTTCTGATGTCTCTGAGGCTTCTTCCAACCATTTTGAAAGCTGAGGGTTTTTTGACATCCATAGCGTAGCGGATTTCTCTCTCCAACATATCAATGGCAATGTCGTCCCAGATGTCCTCTTTCCTGATTTCTTCCAGCAACCCCTCAATGAGAATCAAATCGACTTCATGATCTTTATCTGACAGAAAATCAGAGATGTGAGCGTTCAATAGATAGAGGCTTGATTGATATTCCTTCGTCTGTTCTATCAACGAAGTTTGATGTTCATCTCCATTCTTTGATGACTTCCCGACTACTGATCTTTCCAGTATGTCATATGTCCCTTTGAACTTCATTACGGAAAGGCCAACATTCTTTGCCCAATTGGATAGTCTTTGTGCATAGATTTTCGCTTGCTTGGTGGTTTTTACATTCAAATCCTTTCTGATTATTGGGGCGATCTCGCTAGGTGTGAATCTGTCCCGACTGTCGCAAATCTTCGCCCATAGGTGTCTGAAGCTTTCATTCTCAAGTAATGATTCCCTGAAAAGTTCTTTCCTCATTTCTGGGGTTGTTGTCAAGAAGTTTCTCCCTAGACCAGTCAGAGTACATCCATTAGACTGGAGTTCCACATATCCAAGGATTGCCCATGTTTTCTTACGTTCTGTAAGATATGTTAGGTCTTTCAATTCTCCATTCTTGAGTTCATTTTGATATCTGAACTTGTCTATGAATTCGACTAGCTGTCTATAAGTAATCCTATATGTCAGGTCTGTATCGCTATCGGCTTTTATCGTCTTTCCTCTTGGCATACATTCACCATTTTTTTCGTTATCCAATCCACGATGGTATAATATGCCAAAAGACACTCTTTAAGCCCGTTCAAGGACAATGTGCCTTCTGGCATATGCCTTGGATGGCGCGACGCAGTCGCATCCTTTACGCGCCAGTGGAGTGCCGTTGGCCCTGCGTAGGGAATTCCCCTGCATTACAGGCCGTGGTGACCCCATCGGGCTTTACATTGATGCGACAACACGTGCTTGTGACACGTCGTCGCGCCATACTTGTAATGGCGTTAATGATATTTAAAATCGTCGAAGTGCGATAATTTTGGGATTGCAATTAGGAGAAATCATGCTAGCTGGAGAATGTTCGGAATCTATCCCGAATCAGTTAACAATGTACCATCTGGCGAACCATCTTATATCACCTAGACAATTAGGATTCGGAGGCGATAAACTTGAGAGAATGGAAAATTGATAGGGCCAAGATGGAGGGCGACAGGACTCTGATTCTTACATTCGCTACCCCTTTGGGTGAGGATTTTGATGTGAATGTTTTGGCAGGGAAGCAATTTCGGATTGATGATAGGGATGATGACCATCCAACCGTGACTAGTGATATCAAGGATTCGTTGGGACAATGACGACGAAAAAATTCAAGTACCAACTGAAACACGATCCAGAGAAACTGTTTGGCATTCTGAAAGCGAAGGCAGACGAAAAAGGATGGAACTTAGATGGCAATGCCAAAAGCGGGAGCTTTTCAGGAGGACCACTTGGACTTGTATCGGGGGAGTACGAGGTTCGTGGCAATACCGTGTATGTGACGGTTCACTGTGGCATATCGTCTGCATGGGGGAAGATTAAGAAGGAACTGGACGATTTCTTTGGGTGAGAATCAAAGGAAAGGAGGGAAAGCTGTATGAAATGTCCGAGATGCAACAGCAAGGTTCCTGACAACTTGAAATACTGTGGATTCTGTGGTATTGAGATCAAGACTGGCAGGGAAAAGAGTGTTGAATACTGGATGGAGTATATTCGTACAATTTTACATCTCAATCAAGATAATCGTGGCATTGCCAGTCGCTATATCATAGCCTCTGCGACCCTTGGAATAGTTTCTATCCTGACCCTTGTGGTTCAAATCCCCTTTGAAACCGTTCAGTCCATAGTAATTGGTGTATTGGCACTCATAGGAATGGGTGTAAGTGGTTATCTATTATACGTCTTGGTCATTAGTGTTTATGAAAACCAGGTGCTCTTATGGATGTATGAGGAGATTTACTATGGAATTCTGGTAGGGGAACTCAACACATCATCCGATGTCATGACCTATCGCCACAATCTTATGGAGACTCTCAAAGAGGATTTGAAACACACACTGGAAACAAGAGAGGACTATGAAAAGTTGAAGGAGACGAGTAAGTGAAAAACAGATTGAATCTCTGTCTGACAAAGAAAGGGGAATATCCTAACTAACCCAACAGAATATGGAAGGATGCTCCTATGAGTCAACAACAGCTAGGGATAGCGTGCCGTGAGTTGACAGCCCACAGTCCATTCCTCTGACCCAAGTCTCAGAGATTGCCCGTCGAGCTATATGTATCATGTTTTAATGACATAGGAACTGAACCAAGAGGAGCCTTAAAAAAGGATTAGGTCTATTTGGTTGTGATTGGTGACGTATGTGAAAAGACTCACAACAGAGGAGCGAAGACTTCTAGACTCTGTCTTTGAGGACTTGGAATTGCTTTTCGGAAGGGATGAGATTCCCCACGAGGAAATTGACGAGACTATAAGCAAGCTAGTCAGTGAAGAGGCTAAGTCGTATTTGGAATACCTCAAAGAGGCAAAACCCGAGACGGCACTTAGCGACTCCTTCTTTGCTGGTCGTTCTCTGATGAAGAAATACCTTTTTGGAGAAGCCACGCCCGAGGCTCTTGTTGGAGATGGCTTTATCGATTTCAAGGTAAGAGCACCAGGTGACAAGATCATCCTGGTCGAGCTCAAGCCTCTCTTCGAGCAAAAAACGGAGAGAGTGAAGGCTGGCAGAGAGCTGAAAAGTCTGAGACAGAAACCTCTCCAGCCAGAGAAACATAAAGACCAGATTCTCAGGTACATACAAGAAGGCGGGGAGTACATAATTCTCACGAACCTAAAGGAGTGGGTCTTCTTCAGCAAGACCGTGACGGCTGCAGATTTCGAGCCCTTCGAATCAGTCGGCCTAATGGAGTTCCGCGATGAATTCGAGGTAGAGACAGATTTGTGGGACTATTTGACAAGGCTAGACCAGCGGTCTATAAAGGAAGACTTGGACAAACGGTTCTTTGAGAGTCTCAAATCCTGGGTTAGCAGATTGTCCAAAATAGAATTCACCGTAGACGAGAAGAGAAAAACCGAGCTCATAGTCAATCTGATTAACAAATTCATTTTCGTCCAGACACTCGACGACTACCGAGTCATTGAGCCGCGTTGGATACAAGAGACATGGGACGGAAAGGAGAGGAGGTGGGGGAGCAAGGGCAAAGGAAAAGTATTGAAAGAGTTTTTTCGAGAGGTGGATGACTGGTTCTACGAGTATTATGACACAGAACTCTTTCGTGATAATATCTTAGAACATGTGAATGACGATAAAGGCAATCTGGACGCTCTTAATAAAAACGTTAGGCTCATACTGGGACTCGAATACTGGATAACGGCGCTAGGCGGCTTCCGCGGAATAATGCAATACAATTTCCGATATATTGACGAGGACATTTTTGGGAAGGCTTATGAGACCTTCCTAGTGGAAATAAGGAAGGAAACTGGGGTCTACTACACTCCGCCGTATGTGTCCTTATACATCGCAAATCACACTATCAGTGCGAAGTTGGACGAACTCATCAAGAGCATCATCGATTCAGTGAGAGCTGAGGAATTCGACAAATCATGCAAAACCGCTTTGCGGCTCATGACTTTCAAAGTTTTGGACCCGGCCTGTGGTTCAGGGTCATTCCTAGTAAAGGCACTCAGAGCTATATGGGATAGATACAAAGAGCTTGAGACTGGACTTGACCAGTTCATAAAAGAGCTGGAAAAAGGGTTCAGACATTCTCTAGTAAGGCCACCTGAAATAGAACGGAAAAATGAAGAGTTGACGCGATTGAAAGCACTTCTAGGCCTGGGCGACGATAGACGGTTGATCTCCAAGATAATCTTGAGGCATATATATGGGAATGATTTGGACAGACGAGCGATCGAAGTTGCAAAGGTGAATTTATGGTTGGAAGCGATAAAGCTAGCTCCAGGCGAATTCAACTACCGAAGGCTGGACAAAGACGTAGAACATATCTTGCCCAATCTCAAAGCAAACTTGATTTGTGGAGATTCTTTGGTGGGTCTGTCGATAGGAGATGTCGTGAATATACTTGAGAAAGAATACAAAGGTGAAATAAAGGAACTATCCGAGTTGAGAGATGAGTATCTGATGGATCCTATGGACCCTTCCCTTGTTGAGAATATCCAAAACATCAAGGAAAAGATCAAAGAAAAGCTGACTGACCAACTTCTTGAGACGTTGGATGAAAACGACATAGAGTTGTACCAGAACGTAACGCCTACTTTTTGGCCTCTAGAACATTGGCACGCCTTTTTCAGCGTCGATGGAGAAGCAAAGTCTCAAGGTCAAGCAGGTTTCGACGCTGTGATAGGGAATCCTCCTTATTACGTGGAGGTTCGAGAACATAGCAGAGATTTCCGAATATTCAAAGCTTCACCGCTCACTGGTTCATATTATGAGGCGAAAATGGATGTTTTCTACTTTTTTGTAGAAGTAGGATTGGACCTACTGAAAATCGGAGGAAATCTTGGTTTCATTATCATGGAATATTGGTATTCCCGCTCACATGCGAAGCTCTTACGAGATAGGATTGCACACAATAGCCGACTATATGAGCTCGTTCATTTCAATGAGTTCAAGGTTTTTGAGGGGGCAAAAGGACAACACAACGATGTGATACTGCTTGAGAGAGATGAAATCGAAGAGGCAGAACCAAAAGAAATACACGTGATAGACGTTCTGAATCCATCGCTGTCTGCGGCTCAAGTTCATGATGCTCTGCTTAGAGGCGAGTTTATAGAGGACGAAATCATTAGACGTAGGAGAATTCTCCGATACGATGTAGAGCAGGGGAAATTTCACCTAAGAAGCCCCACTGTGGAAATCTTGATTCAAAAAATCGAGGAAAATCAAAACTTCAAAGTGGAACCTATATCTCAAGGTCTGGTTATCGCTATTGACAAGGTCACTGGGGCAATACTCAAGTCGCTTTCGGAGAAAGAGGGAGACGATGCGATTAGAAAATACGATCTCCGCGAGGGTGTCTTTGTGATATCTCCACCTGAATTGGCCTCAATGTCACTAAATAGATACGAGAAGGAGTTGATACGCCCTTATTTCGAAGCCAAGAGGGTATCCCCCTATATCATCAACATGGACAACCCTGATTCCATAATCTACACCAGCAAGACCTACATCGATTTCGACGACCGCGATGTGTATTATGAGGCACAGAAACGACTGAAGCGGCTTGATGTTTCAGAGGAGGCCAAAAAGAAAACTCTGGAAGTTCTAAAGAAGAAGGTCAGAGATGAGATATTAGATAAGGTAAGAGCCAAGTATCCTACTATTACTGAGCATCTCGACAAGTTCCGCAAAGTAATTACCTCAGATAGATGGCCCTATGGCCTCCATAGGTCGCGAGACGAGGAAATCTTCGAATCATCCAACAAGATAATAGGAGTGCGAAAGACCAAATTCCCCAAATTCGTTTGGGTTCCACAACCATGCTACATGGCTGAGACTGTAAACTACATTCTTCCCAACAAGGGGATAGACTCACTGTATTTGACAACCCTTCTCAACTCTACGCTGATGTGGTTCTGGTTCAAGTACGGAGCAGAAAAGACGCATGGTGAACAACTTCAGATCGACAAAGAAATCCTAGAAATGGTTCCGCTCAAGATATCAGATGAGGATGTGCAAATGGAGTTGAAAGATTTGGGTAATACGCTTGGTAGTCTCTGTGAGGGGGAGAATACATACCTCAGTCTATGGCGTAAGTGGTCATCTACGCTGGGAAACGGAGAGATTTCCCTTTGGGATGTTATGGCAGAGGACCAAAAGAACCTTAGGATTGGAGAGAAAGGAAAGACTTGGACGAAGGAGGCAAGTTTTTTTCCGAGCAACAACTTGGGAGAAGAGCAGAATAGATTGTTGAGTGAAGAATTCGACAATCTGGAACTCTCTTCCTCCGCAGGCCATGTTGTGATATTCGGCGCTGACAACGGAAAAACCGAGCTGCTTCGCATAGAATTCGAGAATCTGTTGTTGATGGAGCACATTGTTCTCTCCATCCACTTGACACTCGAATCACAAGTTCGAGTGAAAAGTCTTGAAGAATTGCTTAGAAAAACCAAACTGCCAATAGTGAAGCCAAATAGATTGGAAAATACCCCCCGCATCTTGCAGACTGTGCATGAAGAATTCGAAAAGCATATTGAATCAAAAAGGATGGCTCATTTGGATATACTGGCGAATATCATCGATATTTGGAAGAGCAAGGAAGATACAAAGGCTCAAATTGACTCTAGTGTCTTCCATCTTTATTCTTTTGAGAGTAACCAAGCAAAGGAAGTGATGGAGATTTTGCGCCTGCCTCCGCCTTATCAGCAAAAAGTACTGGACTTTTTCCAATGAACCGCAATCGGGTTGTCTCTCAGGAGAGATATATGACATTTTGGAAACCTTTGAATCGCTCAAGTCATAGTGATTCTGATTCTGGTCTTCGTTGTGATTGCGATTATAGCTGTGGTCAAGAGGAAATAGTCTGAGAAGATTGTGAGAATCAAATGAGGCAGATTGACCTCTTCAGCACATCACGTTCCTGGTTGTCTGGAACGACAACCCACACCCACCTAGAATGGAGATCATAGGATGCGAAATCATTGGAGAAGTATGCAATTGGTGTTATGGGTGCCCACATAAGCCACATGGGTCGAAGGGTTGCGAAAAGCATAGACGGGACAGCAACCTTACCACGATCGAGAAACCAGCGGTGCGCCCACCAGTGTGCTGACACCGAGATTCTAAAGTGGTGAGAAAATGGAAAAGGCAGTGGAAATTGTAGAACAGATACGTGAGCTAGTCGAGAAGAGCGATTTTGAATTGAATCACATAGAGATTGCATACCGTAGGCTATCGAGAGGAGAAGCCGAAGCAACGAGAAGAGGTGACAGTATGGTTGGAGAGGGGGTTCTAGATCGGCGAGGAGCGTCATGTCGAATCGAATAACCCTGCTGGTTCTGCCCAAGAAAGTGCAGAAGCTGGTGGAGGACGACACACTCGGAACCCGGAAGGCTGAGATAATCGCCAGGCTCAGGCAGATTGAACATGTCGGGGCGAGATCCTGATTGCCTGTTCAATCTCTATTATCTCTTGCGTACTTTGAACCTAAATCTTCTCCTATTCTTCCGCCGATTGAGAAAGGCGCCTCCCCTCTCACTCTTCTCCTCCCAATCTACGAGGAGCTCAACCCAGGCTCGGACTTCGTCTTCTTTTGACTTGACCGTCTTCCCATGCCTCTCCAATGTGGCGAGCCTCTTCCCACGATCCTCTCCCTTGAGAGGGTTGTCAGTTTCCGGATTCTCTGTCGCTCTTTTTTTCCTTGACATGGTTTCACTGCCCTGATGCTGAGGAGTCGATTTGGACCACGGTGTCAGACCCGTCTCTCTTCCGCCAGGTAGAGATACAGCCCATGGGCGTTGCATTTGTCACTCAATTTCCTGAGAAGCCCCATATCCTGGAGGTTTCTTGCTCTGAATAGACACTCGACAAAAGGAATATCCGTCTTCTGAGATATCCTCAACATGGTCACTGGACAATTCGTTGTGAGGGAGAGGATTTCTGAGTCTTTCTCGCCGAGTTCGGAGGAAGAGAGGCCGCTGTGAAACTTGCCATGAGGTGCGCCCTGGTGTACGGGTATTTCTTCTTTCTCTCTTCCTCCATTTTTCTCCATGCCTATTCGCATCCCGGTACGGGAACGACTTCGAAAAAAGGAACATAAAGTTTTTGTATCTATTATCAACCGTGATATCGCATTGTTATATGGGGCAATGTCCGAGTTCGTGTTTCCTTTCTTTCTCCTATTTGAAGATAGTACCCCAAAAACCCCTCAAATCAAGGCAAAATGTCCGACTTTGCTATACCAACTCGGACATTCTGTGACGGAAACAACTACCCAGTATCACACTATGTCGGAGTTCTCATTGAAGAATGACATTTCCATCGGATGTGAGTGTGGACATTGGGTCAGATATTGCCGAATATGATAGAACGGAGAAAGGGCGAAAACAGATGTCATGAGAAGGCGTATATATACCATTCTAATGATTTGGGTCTCATATATGGTCGACGGTGAATGGCAGATCCCAACTTCAGACACTTCCGGGAGAGCGTACACTTCTTTTCTCTTGCTGGTAAGTGCAATATCTATAGGGCTTCTGATGTGGAGAGCGTTGAGCATGACTCTCGAAGTCTTGCAGTTTGGATGGCAATACGGACCCTACAATCCAGGTTGGATGATGGCAATGTTCTATGTAATCACACTCTCCTTGATAATGCTAATGCATTTCCCCATACTAATCAGTCTAATCCTCCGAATAAGGATCGGGGGGTCATATCCTAGCTGGCATTCAACCCCAAGTATTGTGAGGGAACATTTCAAGAAGGCGGGAAGATACACAATCGTCGGGAACGTGAGCGTTTGGATAGTATTCTTCGTTCCAGGGATTATGGACTGGATATTGGCCGTCGCTTTTGTAACTTCCGTTTTCATCTATTTTGCTTTTCTGACTGCTCTCACATATCAACAGTACAAGGAGTATCATACGATTCACTGGTACTGAGATGCAAAAGGGCGTTCTTCAATATGAACATCGACGAGTTTCAGGTCCTTCCAAGTCGATTTGGAATTCAGGCATGGACACCGATATGGACCTCCTTGGACCTAAATGAATGAGACTTCCTTCCCAATGTCATGTGTCATTTGCACCTCGATATTCTTATCTTCCTTACTTCTCTGGAGGCGAGCTGAAAAGGGAAGTCGCACATTTCTTTGTCTGAACTCATTTTTGCCCCCATGCGATGGAAAGATTAATGAGCGTAACAACCTCTTATGCAATTTGAGGAGGTGAAGGGATGTCATCGAAATCCTTTGAACCTATTCCCTTTCGGGAATCCATTGCAGAGGTTGGAGAAGCTATTCGAAACCGTCGTGTCGTACCTTTCGTAGGGGCTGGAATCTCGGTGATGTCAGGACTGCCTCTTGCGTCGGACCTTGTCGATATGACAACAAGAGCTCTGATTCCTCCAGAACTCAGAGGTAGTCCCCTAGGCGATAGTGTACTTGAAGCATCCAAAGAAACGGGATTCGAACCGTTCCTTGGAATTGTCTACAAGAGCATTCTCGAACGCGTCTTTCCCCTTCTATATGTCTTCAATCAGGGACAGCCTAATTCTATCCATCATTTTTTTTCAGAGCTAGTCCGTCGAGGGTATTCAGACAGAGTGTTCACCACGAATTTCGATAATCTGCTGGAACAAGCCATTAGAAGTCATACAAAAACAGTCAATGTAGCTTCAGACGAGGAGGATTTCACCAAGAGTCTGCAGCCCGCTGTTTTGAAACTTCACGGATCAGTTGACAAAGTTAAGACATTTGTAGCTACCATATTGCAGGTGGGTCTCCTTCCTCAATCAAAGAGGTCTGTGCTGGAGCAATTATTGGACGAGCGGGAGTTTTTGTTCATCGGTTGGAACAACCACGACCTAGATATAACACCAATTCTGAGGCATGGCACGCACCGCTTCTACTGGGTTCAGCACTCCGAAAGCACTCGCGCCTTCCGCTACTTCCCAGACGATCAACCATCCCTGGCTCAATCGATGCAAAAGAGGCTTGTGTCTCAGCATGGAGGTCTGTGGATCGAGACCCCTGTCCCTCACTTCCTTGGATCGCTTGCTTCCTATCTTGGTTTGCCCAGTTTGGATTTTGTGCCTAACCCAGACACGGATATTGTACAGAGTCAGGTCAAGGCAACAGCCAAAGAATGGGCCGAAGCCCTCTCCGATGAAGAAAGACTGCTGACTTGCGGTCATTTGTTGTTCCTGAAGGGTAGATGGCGGGAATCGGCCGAGGTGTTCAAAACCTTGGCGGCTCATCTGCCATCCAACCCGCCCCTACGGCTGGAGGTCGAGATATATGCTGCTCGCTCTCTTGTAGAACTTCTGGACTTGGAACGCGCAGTTGCTACGCTTGATGAGTTAATCCGCGAAGCCGACCTCATCGAGGATGAACTGAAGAGAACAATTCTGATGTCCGAAGCACTCGCACTTCGCGGCATTGGTCTAGCCAAGAAAGTCGAAGCTCCCGTGTTATGGCTTATTTCGCCTGTTGATAACGGGCAACTGGAGAAGGCATTGGAGGATCTCCACGCAAGTCTGAGATATGCCGAAATCGTTGCTAAGAGGAACAAGAGGGGAAGTTTCATGGTGATGAACCAGTGGGGAAACATAGGTTCAAACTATTTGATGAGATGGGACTTTGACTCCGCCGAAAAGGCCTTTGGAAAATGCTATGAGCTTTCCGAGAAACTCCACAATCCTTTTACTCAAGCACTTACTTCATTCAATCTAGCGGCAATTGAATGCCACCGGGAGGGAGGTAAGCCAGCTCTTGACACGCTTCGTGTTGCCGTTGAGCAGCTTGAGGTTATAGGAGAGGCGCATAGTACCGCAGTAGCACTTCTAACGTTGGCATGGATTCAAAACCGACAGGGGTTTGTTAAAGAGGCAAAGGCTTCTGCTCTGAAAAGTCTCACTTGGTTCGAGCATTTGCCAGACACATCCGAGACCCGAGAGATGCAGTCGAAGCTCCGCATGATATTGGGGGAGGGAGACACTGCAAAGAATTTCCAATCCCGAGGTAACCTATAGAATGTCGTATTCCGAGACATACTTCCAAGATTGCCTCAATTCAATGTGCGATTGTTCCCACCATGATTGTCATCTTCCTGGGAAAGGGTATCTGCTGAAACACGAAGTTCGTTGAATCGTTAGGAACCTCACATCCTTCGACTGACGAGATTCTGGGTTCTTACTGGGACTGTGTAGAGGGGTGGTTGGAAGTCATAATGTCATATTTCTTTTCGATATATGTCACTTCCAGGGTCATAACGCTCATTGAGGGGGCAAGAGGAGAAGATTATAGGTAGGATGTAGCTCACTCTATTGTCTTCAATGTGATTGTTTGGTGGGGGGATATCCCTTCATAGAGCAGGCCACTGAGTGGCTGGGCCCGTCTCATCCGTGGTGGCACTATAACTGTCCCGACTGCAGAGTCGAGGTCAGAAAGGCCGGAGTAAGCACGGTCAAGGACATTATCGAGAAAATGTCAAGTGAAGGACAGACAAGCGTTTCCAAGCTAGAAAGCCACGGAGTTCCGAGAGACTTCATAGAATTCTGTCTCGGAGAGCAGTGAAAACCTCCCTCTCAAAGAAATGCAGATTCTGATAGACATCACGACAATCTTGGCACACTCAATCATCGATTCGCACAATTCAGGATTTGTAAATCTTCATCCATCTTTTAGCTATGATACTAGAATCGGTGACTGAGCCGTCCAGAACCTGAACTATCAGCATCATGGTCTCATTTCTCTTTCTTGACAAAGTCGCCAAAATAACATTCCCTTTCCTGACAAGAATCGCAGCCCCGACTACAACCACGATGACCGCAACGAGGGAAGCCCACAGGTGATGGAAGGTGAGCGAGACCCCACCGGTTATCAGCCCAAAAATGATCAAGAGAGTTGATAGACTGAAGTTGTAGTAGCTACTGTAGTGATCCAGCCTTGACTCAAGAAACCTCAACCACTCCTTTATCCTCTCGGAATCCTCCAAAGGCTCACCAGGCTTTTCAAAACTAGAATTGTTTCTTCAATCGTTAGGTGTCTCTGGCAGCCTTACTCGGTTCCACCCAGAAGGAATGCGGCCAAGGCAACTGACACAACCACGGTCGCGATCATGAGTACAAGCTTCACAAAGTCCTCCGCAACTCGATTCCTGTCTTGATCGTTGTACGTATTCATTAACACAATAATCTATCCTCAGTAGTATTTAAGTATTTGGTGAAGGAAGAAGAGATTTTCGGTTGGCGATGGCAAAACGAGGGTAGTCGGGGGAAGGTCTGGAGGAAAAACATGTGACGCATCACTGAAAAGCGCATCATCACGCAATAAGGGAAGAGCGCCCAAGTCCAGCATCTCCCAGCATTTCGTGAACTCATCTTCTCTCATTCCAGCTTGTGCGAAAGAATGAAATACTTCCAGCCAATATAAAATACAATGTGTCAAGGATGCAATGCTCCTCAACTTCGCCGCGCAGAATTCTCGTTTTCTCAGTAATCGTCATTTCGATTCTCCAAGGAGTACTGGCTTTCAGCAATCAAGAAGCTGTCGCTCAAGAGATAGACCTTTCGGAGGATTTCGAGAGTGGAGCGCTCAACAACTGGACGATAATCTCCGCTTCAGTATCTTTTGTGTCCGGGTCTCTGAGTGGTTCTGGGCGAAAACTACTTGAACTTGGAGCACAAGCAGAAAGCGAAGCACTTTTGATTAGGCGGGATCCCGAGCTCTTATCGGCTGAGAGATACTCTTTTGAGGTCTTTGGCAAGCTAGTGGAAGGAAACGACGCCTGGTCCTACATAAATGTGTACTTCCTACTGCAGTCATCGTCCTCCACTGCAGATGGTTATGTTCTGCACCTGAGAGCTAAACAGAACTCGATTAGCATAATGAGGTTGTCTGGGGGTGTCCAGACCTCAGTGGCGACAGTTCCGCATACCGTCGATTTTGGCAAAATCTATCGCATAAGAGTGGAGGTTTACGATGGTGACATCAAAGCCTTCATCGATGGCGCCTTGCTTATATCAATAGCCGACAACGAGTTCACTAGTGGAACCGTTGGCATCTCCACAAGGACTGGGGGCGGGTCATGGACTTGGGTGAAAACCTTGTTCGACGATCTGCATGTCGAATCCCTCCCTCCCCAACCAGATGTGCTTGAATTATCGGTTGTCGCTCATCCTTCTGTGATAACGTGCTCAGACACTTCCACATTGCTTGTACACATCGAAATGGAAGGTTTGCCAGAGGACGATGCCTCGGTGAAAGGGGACACCGGCAGTTTGGGGACTCTCAGTGATTCCGAGGGTGTTGGCAATGGGAACTATCTTCTCACATATACACCTCCAGACCTCTGGTTCCCGACAATAGTCTTCGTGAACGTATCTGCCTATCTAGCAGGCGTCGGCAACGGACATTCTCAGGTCGAAATCAGGGTTTTCCCAATTGGTTCCCCAACCTTGATTGTGGGAGTCTTGAGTGACAAAACCGTTGAGGTGACATCAGGAGAGTCTTTCGAGATTGAGATACGCCTAACGGATGGTCAGTCACGGGTCGAGGGTGCTGAGATAGTAGCAAAGTCTGATGCAGGAGGCTCTTCGTATCCTTGGAATGAGCTTGGGGACGGACGCTACACGGGTTTATTCCACTCACCGTTGCTCATTGAAGGAGGACTCATCGAAGTCGAAATAATCGCGATCAAGATTGGCTTCAATCCTGGTCACACTTCCATCTTGGCTTTCGTGGGTCCTCTGCCCTCCCTTGAGGTCACAGATGAGAGTCTCCACTCAAGACTCAGGGCAGGCGAAACGATATCAATCGATCTAACCGTTACGAGTTCAGGTTCGCCTGTTTCAGGTGCAGAAATCGACTTGGAGTTGCACGGGCCAATTAGCGTCAGCTACGAGAGCTTGGTAACGGATTCTGTCGGAAAAGCCAGTCTTTTGGTGCAATGTGATTCCACACAAATCCCCGAAAGGACACAAGTTACGATCCACATTATTGCTACGAAAGATGGCTACACCTCGGCGGAGTTGGACATTCCTATCTCGCTGGATCCACTGCCAGAACGCAGAGGATTCCTCGGACTTTTGGTTGCACTTGGCTTCAGTCTTGCCATGACGTTGCTGACAATTTGTGTCACATGGAGAGCAAGAGGAAGACGACGTAAGGGGTTGAAGGGGCTTGTTATCGCAGTCTCAACAACTATCGCTCTGACAGCGTTGACCATCTGGCTTGTCCCGACTGAGATGAACAACACAATGGCAATACTTGGAGAAGCAGCTACAATCCTAGCAACCTACGAGATCTGGCTAATACGTGCATATGGAGAATTCCTGAAACCTCAGAAGGGACTGGGTTCGTGAATGGGACCTCTAATGACAAAGGAGGTCTGCTGGTGTTATGAAGCCTGAGAATAGAACGCATTCACAACGACCTCTGAGAGTCTAACATTGACCGGCCAGTACCAATACAGTGTATTCATGGTTGATACTGTCACGCGAGCATGAGCACATACATCCACTCATCAATTGAGGGAAGAAACGTCGATGTTCCCTATGAACAACGACGAAAACCACTGCCTTTCCCAGTGAGTCCTGAGTTTGAAGTTTGAATCCCTCCATCGGCTTCTGTTGGATTTGAACTCGAAGTTAAGGTTTCATTTTGCACTTCCTTTATTATACTGGAAACCAACGAGACTGAAGTGACGCTGAATGTGGAGAAAACTATAAGTCCAAAGAGAACGATTGACTTGGTGGAGTGATACTGGACTGGAGGGAGGAAGACGAGAGAGCAACTGGTAAAGCTCATTAGCTTGACGCTCAGTGTCATAATGGTTGCAGATTTTTCTGCGGTGGCTTGTTTCTATCCGAGTCTGGAAGATGATTCAACTCTTCTCGAGGGATGGTGAGGCCGTTTGGTGTCTCACCTATACTAGCCCCTACCAGCCTTTCTTCGTGGGTCCTTGTATGCATTAGCTATTCGTGCGAGAAAAGCTACGACGGAGAGGTTACGGACCGCAGCTTGTCCAGAGCTTCCCTGACATGTTTCTTGGCGATGTCCTAGGGGAGTCTCCAAACGAAGAGGCCAACAGATTGTTCGAGGAGATGGGGCTCGTCGGTGTCGACGAAGAAGGGGCTATCGCCTTTAAGAGGAAGCTTGGTGCTCATCTGAGAAGGAGGAAGTGGGGGAGGAGCGATTTCTGCCGTGAGGACGCTCCAGCTCCATCACTTCCTGATACTTAGTTAACGGGATTGGGATTGGAATCGTATAACGAGAATCAGGACCCACGTACCTAGTGTACGGAACGATGACTTTTCCCCACTCCTTCTGCAGATCCAAAGCCAGATGAATCATCACCCGAAGACTTGTCTGCATCTCAGCAATTCCCCGGGACGCCGGCTTCCCTTTCTTCCTCTCCCGATCCACAGCCTCTGTATATGCCATCCCTGCACCTGTCCTTGAGAGGTTGTTGAAGAAAATCCCAGACTTCCTGAATGCTCGCTTCGTTTGCTTGACCTCTAGGACAAACAGCCGGTATACATCGACGATTGTGAAGCCCTCTGGAACCCTCACTTCAATGTCCCTTCCGTCGGTCATCGGGAACCTAGATTTCTGTTCGCAGGGAATAGAGTTTACATATAGATCAGGGCCCCCTCGCTCACCGAACCGCACATCACACCCTGAGCGAAGTACGTTGAGTGCTAGGCTCAGTTCATCCTCCAGAGCGTGAAGTTTCTCAAGGAACAGCTCTAGGTTCTGGTATACAGCTTTCCCTCGTCTTCGTCTGGCAGATATATCCTTCAAAGATTTCCTAATCTGGTCTCCGAGTTCTGTCACATCCGAGAGTCTCGCCTCGAAACCCGGTATGTCCTCACAAAGGAGTAGATAGGCAGGGAGAGTCAGAGATACGTCCCAGCTCGGAAGAATGCAGGTGTAGCGATAGTCATGCATAAGGACGATATCGCGATAGATGAGATTTGGGACAATTTCATCAAACGGTATCAGATCCCCGTGTCGCCGCCACCCTTCGATTATTAGCCTGGGAGTGAAAGTTGTGTCATACCATTTCGCGGTTATCGATGACGCCTGAATTCCCCTAATGCCCACTTGGAAGTCGTCAATCTGTATCGGGCTGATTGATTCGGTTGGGAGCAGACGTCGAATTGTGCCATCTTCTGCAATCCAATCCGAGAAGTCAAAATCAATGCATGACCTTCCGTCCAGCCGCAGCTCGATTCCGTATACCCCTCTTTTGTCATTCCGCCAGCGTAATTCCTCCTTTACACCCTTAGCGATGGCCAAGCGCAAGGGACGGAACACCTTGAAGGGTGCTGGTATCCTTCGCTTCATTGGCGCTCCACTATCCTCCATTTGAGGCGACAGGCGAATCTGTGTTAATAAACCCTACTCGCGGTACGAGGGGCTCTGACTTTCATCAGAATCCGAATGAAGCCAGTGTGTAGACTTATATACTTTCCAAGGCATGTTGAAATGACATGGAAAAACTGAGCTGTTGTTTCTGTGACTATGCAGGTCTAAGCGAGAAAGGCATAAGGGTCCATATGGCTCATGCTCACCAAGAAGTATTGTTGATGATGAAGATCGTGAAGTCTGGACGCCCTCCTTCTAATGCCTGTAAACTATGCGGAATGATCCATTCGGAAGTTTCTCGTCCGGGCTGGGCGAATCGCCGAAGAAAACTTGAACGACCGAAGGCTGGAATGTATTTCGCCTCGATTCCTGGGGATTCAGGTGGAAAGGATTTTCAAATCAGCCAAGCAATGGTTCCAGAAGGCGTGACAAGGCTCAACGGTATTATGCTGTGGGCCGACAAACCGGGGCGCGTCACTCTTAACATAACCGACCCGGAAACGGGACACATCCGCAAATATACTTTCAAAGTCGGGCCCGGAACTTTGACAGCCTAATCCTCAAGCGCATCCCAGAGGTCTATGCCCAAATACTCCTTTGCATAGTCATAAAGGAACTGAGAATCTCCGGGCATCACCTCCTATTTCACTTCTGAATCTAGCTTCTCTTTGTCCATGCAATGACATCTGAAGACGCGTCAAGAACCTACACAATACGTTATGCATTGCATATGCACGGTGTTACGGAAATTGATGAGTGAGCCTCAGTAAAAGGCTGCCCTTGCTCTCTCGAGGGACAATGTTGGAACTCCGCGGAGAGTTATTACGTTCTGAAACTTGAAAGGGGAATTGTCTGTCAACTCTAAGTATGTCTGGTGAATGTCGTCATTGACAAATAGCTTTTACTTTGACTGGCACTAGGTGCCTTGTTTCCCGATGTATTCAGACATTTATGTCGTAGTCGATAATGAATCAAGACATTCTACAGTGAGTGAAATCGCGCTAGAGGCTTTCCATCATCAACTCACGATTGCTGGACGAAACAGGTTTGAAACGCACTGCCACCTCACTCTCTACCCGACCTTGAGATTCGGATACGTCTTATCCATATAGAAAGAGATATCATTACACCGACCACCCCAAAAACTGCTCCAAAGATTATGTACCCCGTCCCCAGAAGAAGAAACATCCAAGAAAGTGTCAGGCCAACCATCAAAGAAATCACCAAAGTCGCTCTGTGTATAATCCCCTTCGACTCTGCTGAGATTGTGTGTTGTCGGAACTCCAGTATAATTTCGAGGTCTTTGATTCGTCCATCCTTCTTGTCGTATATTTCCTTGAGACGAAGGGAGTATAGAATCCAAATAGTACAGGACGCCAGAGAGGCTATGGCCACGTATGGATATATCTCCTTCGGAGACAAAGCCATAAGCATGAATGATATCACGGCTAGAATAGAACCCACTTGCCATGCTACAGTTTCAAGGTGCATCATGGTGTCTAGCCCCATTTCATATTCGGTCAAAAAGAGCTTCTTCTGATCGAGGTTGTATTGGGGTTGTTTTTCTTCCAACTTCATCAAACACACCAACAATCAAACATAGAACGGTGCCTGTGTATATTCTTTGTGCCAATCATCTGGTCAAACATTGAGCTGGAAAAGCAGGAAGGGCGGTTATGTGTCAAGCCTGATAGCAATCTTGAAATTCCTCCTACGAGGGCCTTGGCAACTTTGTACGAAGAAGGAGCGCCGAGCCCCTCCTTCGAACTATGCAGCTTCAACTGTCCATACGGTGTCCACTTCGACCCCTACCCAATACCCGTATCCGGCTTGGAGAGTGTCCACATCATTCAGCTTTCGAAGATGATATGGACTAGAGATGATATCGAATCCCTCAACTCTTGTCGCAGCGATTCCTGCTTTCAAGTCTGAAACGGTGAATGTTAGGTTGAAAGACGGATATCCGACTAGGTTCCAACCCTCACTAAGATCAATCAAAGTCTGAGTGGGAACTACTCCTGCAACTGTGAGATTGGAGTCCTTTGTCACGTTTACCCAAATTCCCATTGTGTGATTCACACGCTCAAGTTTTCCACCGTACGGCTTTGACTTCATGAGGGATTCCCATTCTTGGTTGATGGGATCGTAAGCCCAGGCGTTGCCGAAGGAGAGGGTTTGGAGGACTATCTGTATGCTTTCATTTGTCTGAACAAGCGGTATTGATACGAGATTGGGACCTCCTGGGAGTGGGCGGGTGAATTTGGCCGCTTGGTTCGTTGCACAAGAGGTGTTGTTGTTCACATCCACCACACATATCTCGTAGAAATGGTTGTTTGGGTCTCCTTCGCCAGCCGAAGTGTCTACATGTTCCGATGTTCTCCTAGGCAAGGAGGCAATCAACCCGTAGCCCAAGCCGAACGAATCGTAGGTCGTGTTTCTGTAAATCCTGTAACCCATGACGTTTCCGAAACCTACTCTGTCGTCGGAGGAGAGTGCCCAAACGAGGGTAACGTTCTCTCGGTCTTTGCCACTCAGAAGAGAATGCAAAATCCAAGGTGGGCGGGGGAGCCCTATCCCCAAAGGGGTCATGAGCGGGTATCTGTCCCGACTGTCAGAGCCTATGATGAAAGGTTCGTCTCCTATGCCATCGCTTCCTGGGAAATCTTGGCGGGGACCACTCTTCTCGTCAATGCCGCTATAGTTGTTCCAATAGTTTCCACCTGAAGGATAACCGTCGTCCCATTGGTTGGTCTGGGCTTCATCGTACGCCTGCCTTGCGTTGTCCGTGAAGCAGTTGTGGTAGATTCTGTTGAAGTCGGAGAAAGACAGGTGGGCACCGTACTCGATGTTTGAGGATGCAGTGTTGTCGGTGATGATGTTGGAGTAGGAACGATAAAGATGGATTCCGTACTCGTTGTATGAGAAGTTGTTACTGACAACCGTGTTGTTGCCAGCCCAAAACAGGCTGGTGCCGTAGGTGTTGTTCCAGGCGGTGATGTTGAGTATGGTGTTATCGAGGGAATGAGAGAGATAGATGCCGTACACGTTGTTCCGGGCGGTGATGTTGGTTATGCTGTTGTTTGATGAGAAGCCCAACTCGATTCCAACAGAGCCGTTGTGGAAGTCCTGGCTCTCCACGACGACATTTGTGCAATTGGCAAGAATCACCTCGCCAGCGTTCGAGGGGACCTTTCCCCCAGTAACGTTCCTCCAGTAGTACACGGGTTTGCCGTTGACTGTGTTGGAAGTGTCGATGGTGTGAGTGTTCCAACGTTCCAGGAATCCACCGTCTATGAATATCCCATCATTCTCCATCAGGTTGCCGGTGATGACAGCGCTTCTGGAGGAACCGAGGAAGATTCCGAACTCACCATTGTCCCTGACAGTATTCCCCGTGACAACGTTCACATCGGAGGAGCTGAGGGAAATGCCAACGGCAGAATTGTTCAACACAGTGTTATTCTCGATCACGTTACCGTCGGAGGAATACAAGCGAATACCATCGTCAAAGTTGTTTGAGGCGTTGTTGTTGGTGACTATGTTTCCCCTTGAGGCCCAGAGGGTGATGCCATACCAGTTGTCTGAAACAGTGTTGTTGGCAACAATGTTGTTATGGGAGTTATAGAGGTAGATGCCCCACAGATCGGTGGCAAGGGCCCTATTGTTGGAGACGCTGCACTTCTGAACCTGGAATAGTTCTATCCCCGAATCGGATCCGCTGAATCCGCCGTTCGTTACAGTGAATCCTGTGACGTTCACCCAATCACTGATCACATATACAACGTCACCCCATCCGTCGCCGTCGATTATCGTCGTGTTCCTGTGTTCTCCTATAAGAGACAGGGGCTTGTAGACCCCCACATGCTCGCGGTATGTACCATTGTAGACGAAGATGGTGTCCCCTGGACTCGCATCGTCTATGGCGTCCTGTATACTCGTGTAGTTCCCAGGACCGACTCCGCCCACATAGAGGGTGGTTGCCCTCACGTTCTCCGGCATGAACGAGAGAACGAGATGGAAGGTACTGAGGAGAACAAGGACTGACACTGTCAAAGCTGCTCGGTTTGCTTTCATCTTCCAAGCACCCTAGGAACTCAAACCATTGCCACGCTTATAAGGATTGCTGATGCGGAGACTCACGGTTTCAGAAGGTCAGGTCGAAGGCGAATGATGCGGTCCCTCCATCATCGTCCGTGACGGTAAGTGTGATTGTGTGTTCGCCTACGGACAGGTAAGTGTGCCTCACCACATCAGTGGCCGTGATGGGATTGATATCTGGACTTGGATACGGATCGGGTCCGATCCCATTGTTATAGTATATCGTAGATGCGGATGTTCCGTCTCCGAAATCCCAAAGGAATGTCAAATCATCACTGCCAGGGTCGTCTGCGATAGCTTCGAATGTGACGGTGAGGAGGGGGAAGTACTGGTTCATGTCCTCGATGTTCCATACCCACGTTTCCTCATGTCTTACGTTGAAGGTATGACGTATTCTCTTCTCTTCATTATCAAATTTGAGAATGAACCATGCGGGAGTTGCTCCCCATTCCTGACCGTTAAGGGGATCGTCTTCCGGAGTGTAGTACGCGGTTGCTGAGTACGTCTTTGTGAAGTCTATGGAAATGTCTGCAAGAGAAACCATCTGATCGTTTGGACTTCCTGGGTATCTGGTGACATTCGCGTATCCGATCTCGACTCCATCCTCATAGAGGTAGACTTCCACATCGTGCCATTTCTCTCCTGCTATTCGGAAGAGAATCGAAGTATCTCCGCCACTAACCTCGTAGGAAATGTCTGATATGAAAGGGTCAACATTGCGGATTTCTACGTTGATGTCGGCTTCGGCGACAACTGTCATTTCCTCAGTGTATGTGCGCATACCAAGGTCGTCATTGGGGTCCTCCCCCCACCCCCGTGAGAAGTTCCCTCCGAGGAATGGCCAATCCGGCTCAAGGTCGCCCACTCCGTGGGCCTCATACGCACCATAGGAAGGAGGAAATAGACCTACGACGAGGTAGTACATACGTCCGGGCTCAAGAACCACATCTTCTATGTCAATGACTGGCCAGTCCTCTGGATCGATGAATATTCCGTGCGGGACCTTCGTGTGCGGGATGCTTCCGTGGCTGAGGTTGGCCCCAGATGGGTCCATGGTCTCACGTATCCATACGTTAAGGTCGGACGGTGTCCCCCAATTGACCGAGACATCCACGGCAACCTTCGTAAGCAAAGGCTTGTTGGGCACAAACCCTTGTGCGAACCAGTAGGTTGTGAGAAGGAAGCCCCTTTCATGGACTTCCGCTTCCAATGCGATATCCACTTGTTCCTCAAGTGCTCCTCTCGCGACCCCCACTGAGCCCGAGAAGTCGTCTCCCCAAACGTGCTCATATCGCTCACTGGCCATCCATGAGGTGTCCCAGTTGCCATCTGCGTCCAGGTCCCAACGGTGCATTGCATTCTCAGGAGCCGGGCCAAGTGCGCAGGATGCATTCAGAACAACAGAAGCACCTTCGACCCCGGTGACGGAGCAATCTTCGTCTAACGGTACTTCGTTACCCACGTCGTGAAAGCTATGGGGGGATTTCCCTGTTTCGACAGTCTCCAAAGCTGCTCCCGCTGAGAAGAAGACGAGAGCGAATCCTATGATTGAGATACAGCATGCCCTAAAGGCGGTGTTCATTCAGACCCTCCTCTCTGGTTCTTGTATGGGTTCAAAGCCTATATCAAACCTTCGGCAGGGAAGGTGTTGGTGATGGTCCAGATATCAGAGCAAGTCACTCGAATCCAGTAGCCCAATCCCGGGGTCATGAGGTCACCGTCAGACAACGGCAAAAGGCCATAGTTCGGTGGGGTGGCTCCCTCATCATAGGTCTCAACATCGCAGTAGCAAATGCCTTCCAAGGCCTCTCCCACGTTCTTAGGACCGAAAGGATCGTGGTACTGAACAGTCAGGTAAGGATACCCTACAAGATTCCATGTGTCGGAGCCACTCCAATAGAGATGGATATCCGTGGAGGCGGGTATGTCCCCAACGACCGTGAAGAGACCGGTGTGTAGGTACCCGTAAATGTCCGATGTCAACTCAAGCCACAGCCCCATCGTCCGATCCACATTCAAGAGGTCCCTTTTCCATGGTTTGTCAACATTGTATTCTATCCAAGTGTCCGTCGAAGCATCATACCACATAACTCTATCCCAATGTCCCTCGATTGGTGCAAAGACTTCCGGCGTTGAGGTTGAAGGAGTGGTCAAGGGAAGAGAAAGTAGTACCCATGCCGTAGGCAGGTTTATGGTGAACTTGCCCACTCTTTCTATTCCAGGCGGTGCGGTCCTGCCCTCGTCATCCCTTGCGACAACGGTGAAGTACGCGTCCCGGGGATATCGTACGGCGACGGGCCCCTCTACAATCGTCTCGGGTGAACCGGCGATGGCCCCGCCTCGAAGAGTGAACTGATAGGTATCAGTGCCTGTGGCAGCAACGCTACCAACTCTCATGAAATAGGAATCATGGTATCCGTTTGCCATGTAGATGTCGTAGCAGTCCACTTGTCCAGGGTCGTCTTGCGATTTGGACCAGATGAGGCTGAGGTCCGTTTTCGCGTGACCGGCGGGCAGCACTGCGGTGAGGAACATGGCTCCGTCGATGTCATGGAACTCGTCGGAATAGATAGTTAGAGTGTCAATCTGAGAATCATCGCCGGGCGCCGTGTTGACATCGACTATCCGAATGTAGAGGTAACCGTGGTGGCCGAACTGGTTCGTAGCGAAGTTGTCGTAAATATCGCAATCAAAGGTGTCGTCTATGTCAAACATATATCCCCAGTGAATCCAGTCGCTTCTGTCATCTGTATATCCCCAATAGACGAGGAAACGGTCCGTCGTGCTGTCGGTGTCTGCGCACATGTAGAAGGAGTAGTCCGTCCCAGGACCGTCCTCGTGTCTTTCTGCATGTGGTATGCTCAGTCGGTAGATTGCGTCGAGTTCCGCGTTGCCACCCACGGACTCCTCTCGGAGAATATGCTTATTCCACTCTTTACCTCCAGGTTCGACTGGTTCCCAGGTGCCAGGGTTTGCATCAATGTCTTCTTGGTACGTCCTTCCAATCAAATTTCCGGCTCCAGGGTCCGAAAGAACAATCTCAACCGAAAGGTCTTCAATAGGGTAGTAGAATGGAGATTCACCGCGTTCCGTTACATCGTTCTTATACGAAATGTCCCAACCGTTCCAGATCTCATCCTGCCATACGAGGTTGATTTGGGGCGGAGACTCCAGTCCCAAGGCTAGGCTCGGCACAACTGCATCGCGCGGATGGTAGCCTGCGAAGGTTATTCGTGACCAACGTTCCCAATCGGAAGTCTCCTCTCCGTTTTCATAGTGGCGGGCGAAGTACAATTCCCAGTAACCCTCCCCGCTTCCCTGCCAGGCTACGGCTACCACACCAGAGGTTGTGTCAGCATCAATCGTCGGACTTATGGATGCGCTTGTTGGCTCCCCATCCTTGGGTAGAGATATGAGTTGAGCTACGGTAGGCCATGCCGCTTGCACGCCATTGTCCCAGTTACGCAGGTAGAAGATACGCTCAAACTCTGAGCCAGTCTCAAGCTCATCCCAGACGACATGTACGTAATTGTCTGAAGCAGCGACGTCCGGCCGCTTCTGGATGTTCGGGCCAGGCATCAACCCCCCTTCTGGGTCCCATCCTCCCCTTCCGTAGTCTGTGTTCCTGACATAGAAGACATTTGCCAGATCAGTAACAACGGGCTTCTCAAAGACAACATGCACATACTGACCGCTGACCGCAATCGCCGGGTGAGTGGATGGAATCTGAATGCCAGGAGCCGTTGATATGGGCAGAGGAATGCTCCAGCCCCCTATACCGTTGAATCCATTGCGAACGTACATAAGGTCCCCGGTTGAGTCGTCTTCGTACACCACGTGAACAGCAAAGTTGAAACCATCGCCAGCTAGTCCGTGAGCTATTCGCGGATGCTGTTGTGCTCCAGGGGTTGGTGCGATAGCAGTGGGAGGTATGTCTGGCGTGCCAGCCAGTGTCCAACGGCTATACATGATCTCCCAGTCTCCAGGAGTAATCTCTTGCTGCCAGACAATGTGGAGGTATCCTCCGCCGATAGCAATATCGGGATATTTGGCTTGAGCCGTACCAAAATAGACATGGGTCGAGGGAGTCCATGTGACGCCGTTGTCCAGACTCATAGACAAGGTTATATCATACTGTTGAAGGGCAACAATCACTTCCTCCCACCAGACCGTGTAGAGGTGCCCAGGGATGTCAGGGTCCACGGCGACGCGCGGGTCATAACCGTATATCGACAAGGCACCATAGATTCCCCTTCCGTACTGAGAGACATCAACCTTGTCATCCCAATACTGAACGTACACCTGGTGTTGAGGAGTCTCAACTCCTACGTCGGCGTCTCCTTTGACTATTGCGCGGAGTGTTTTGGTTCCCTTGCCTGGGTAAAGGAACCAAGGATATTTTGTGGGCGAGTATGTTTCCCACGGGCTCCAAGTAACACCATCATTGCTGAATGCCATATGGGTCGCCTGCTCAGATTCCAGGTTGAGGCGGACGACTTCAAAGGCGACCTTGTCCGCACCGCCATCCACGCTCACGATTGACCTCTCACTGCCGCCTAGGATTACTAGTGCAAAGTCCTGAGAGGGTTGAGGCAGACTTCGAGCGGATACCTGAACTTGGTATAAACCTGCAGGGGGGCTCTGAATGAAGACGTTCTCAACGTTGTTTCTGTCGTCGTAGATGTTTGAATCCGTGTCCCAGTTCTCCCAGGCATTGTTGCTCGTAGGATTAACTGGGGTCCACCCCGTGCTCAGGAACGTTGAGCGAGAGGTAAAGAAAGTATTCCCAATCCAGACATCTCCAGTGTTGGGATCGATCACCTTCAAGTCTAGGTCGTTCTCCAGATAACCGAGGGATGGAGCTTTCGTGGAGTCACCGGGAGCGTCCGTCCAAACCAAGGTAATCTTGAGGTAATCATAATTTGAGAGAACCTCGATATCATAGGTTGCCACTTGACTAGGCGTGTCGAACGCAGTATCCTGGTCGAAATAGGCTCTCGGAATCGATTCATCCAGCATAGTGACCAGATCCATCCTGCCCCAGCCTTCGTCAAAGTTTGGTACCGGATCCGTGTAGGTGGGCATGTCTTTGGCGGAGTTGATAAGGGCTGCCTTTATCAAGGCTGGGCTGGGATAGACTGAGGTTCGGTCGAGATAGTATTCTGTGAATAGAGCTGCACCTCCAGAGACGTGAGGCGCCGCCATGCTAGTGCCGCTACAGAAAACGTAGTCCCCATCTATGATAGCTCCCCATTCGCCAGTACACCAATCGGGCCAAGCCGCCTGGGAGAGTGCGGATGAGACGTATGTTCCGGTGGCAGTGATGTCAGGCTTAAGACGATTGTCGGTGGCAGGACCACGGCCACTGAACGGCGCTAACTCGTCGGGATTGTCACATTTCGTACCCCATGGGTCTCGATCGTTCTCCGAAGCTGCAACGCTGATGACATTCTTGGCTTGCGACAAGCTGCTCGTAGTTCCAGATCCAGGTCCGTCGTTTCCAGCAGCAAAGACGATCAAAAGAGGTTGGTCGCCACCCTGTGTGTCGTCCGAATCCCTCGTGAACTCATCAACCCATTCGCTGTGTTGTCTGTATCCCGTGAGGCAGTTCCAACCGCTCGCCCAACACCAGCTGTTGCTCGCAATAGTGGCATCGTTTTGATAGGCGTCTCTGAAAATCTTCTGGTGCCAGGCATTCGTGTTTGCTGAGGTCGGGTCGTAAAGTATGTTCTGGCCGACTATCTCCGAATTGCGGGCAATCCCCAATCCGTACCGCTTGAAGGGCGGATTCTCGGTACCGACATCCCCGTTCCCAGCAATAATCCCAGCAACGTGGGTACCATGACCGTGGGGGTCTATGCCTCCGTTCCCAGCATAATCCACCACCGCGTAGATCCGTCCTCGAAGATCAAGATGGGTATTGGCGAAATCAGTCCCCAAGTCGACGCCTGTGTCGAGTACGGAGACGATGACTCCGGTTCCTTCCCAGCCCCACCTGTGAACTTCTGCATAGGCTGCGTCAACATGAACGCCGCCCATGATTTCCGTCGCCACCTCGTCAAGGAGCATTATGTACGGGTCCTGTCCGCCTCCCTCAGGGTTTCCCATGTATGCCAGGGCGCCTCCGGACAGACCGCTCAAAAAAGCGGGAATCATCAAGCTCACCAAGACTAGAGACACTACTTTTCTCATTCGAATCCTTTTCTTCATTTTTCCTCCTCCCTGCAACGACAAATATCGCGTTCCTCTCTTCTCTGCGTCTAGATGTTTAATAAGATTTCTAAGGAAAATCAGAAATTCTGAAAACCGATAAGGTTGTTCGAAGAGCGGAGAAGGCGATTGCTGACGACAACGATTAACTTATCGTTAGAATGTCGATCCCTCTCTTCTCAAGGTTGAGAAAAAGAGAGGGAGATGAACCGATGGAGAAGACCCACCAATCACTTTCTATGGCGCCTTTTCGAGAAAAACGACATGTGTCACTTCAATCATCTCCTTTCCACTGTAACGCCACATCTATGATGTCCAGGAGACGAGTTAGGTACTTCCCGTCCTCTGTCAGCTTGTGCACCTTCGTAGTCCTTCTAAATCTCTTCTTCTTATAGTAGTAGACGAGTCCGAGACCTCTCAATTTCCTAAAAGCGGAGGATGCAGAGGTTATGCACAGCCCCATGGAAATGGCCTCTTTGGGAGTGATGCTTCCGCTGTGATAGGTGTGGACGAGTATCGAGAGTGAGCCTACGGGCATTTTTAGGTAAGGGTCAATGTTGTGCTTGCCTGAGATCTCTCTCAACGTGCAAATGAGGGCAAGAACAATGTTCCCGAGTCGGTCCCCCCATTCTGTCAGCGAACGTGGATTCTCCCTTCCCCGAACCGGCTCCTCTTCAGACGTTCTCAGTATGTCGAGTTCTTCCAGCCTTTCCAGGGAAGAATAGACCCCTTCTTGACTCAAACCCGTGGACCTTATGATGTCTGAGACGCAGGCTGGCTGGCGCTCCTTCAAACAGGCCAACACCTTTATGCATCCCTTCGGTTGTTCGAGGTCTCTGATGGATGACATGCCTTCCCCCTTTCAAACGGAAGAATCTTCCTGCAACCCCCGTTGGGTCATCAGGTTTCGACTCTCGCCCCGGACATTCTCAGCACCCGTTCCGTTGCTTCATCAGAATGTGATCGTTTTGGCAGCGACGAGCTGAGACTCCAGGACATTCGCCTGGTTTCAAGGCAGATTATCCCCTGTCATTTCAATTCGAACTCTTTGTTGACTCCTGCTCTCTGCGAATCCTTGTTTCCAATAGGGTTCCTTTTGGACCTTACCCCTCTCCCACATCCCCGCATCCATATGCCTCTCGCGAGAAGCTGGGGGCGAGTATGAAAAGCTAGGAGATTGGGGATATAAATACCATGGGAGAGTTTTTCATTTTTTCCTCAAAAATAGGGTAGGACCTTGGATGTGAAGCACCATCTCTGGGCCCGTGATGTGTTGCACGAAAGGAATGCAAGCCTTCTGAAGGCAATGTCATTTTTCCCGTGCTTGAGAAGGACAGCGACATTCTCCTCTCCTCAAGACATCGGCTATTCCCTATTCAGAGATCTGGAAACCACAATCTCCAATGTAGAAGATATCGTTGTCACAGAACTTGCAGTCCACATCAGTTCTCTTGAAGTGCTTCGTCTTCGGGTCAATTTCAAGGTTCCCCGCCTCATACTCTTCTTTGAGGGCGTCAACGATGCGATCCTGCGCATTGAGTGAATAGTAGACACCGCTGATTGCTTGAGGATGGGGTGAGAATATCACCCTTATCCTTTTTCCTTTGAGTGTCATGACGTATTTGTTGTTTGCCAATATGTTGGCGTAGTTGTCATTGGGATCAGGGACATTGTTCGGGTCGAACTCTTCTCGGTATTTGGCCACGAATTTCTTCATGATTGCCTTGCCGAAAATAATGACTGCCTTGGGCATGCTCTGCTCGAATTGCTTTCGAAAGAACCCGCGGTTGTCAAAACACTCCTCGACAATGCCCTTTTCAGTGGCAGAATCCATGTTCCAACCCGGCGAGTGGCAAACGACGAAGTTGTAGTAGGAGACGTCGTCACCAAGGCTGAGGTCGGCATCCTGGACGTTTATGGCATTCTTGAACGCTGTCAGTATCGCGTCGTACTTCACGTACATGGAGACATATTCTCTATCCATGGGAACTCTTTCACCCTCCTTCAATACGAAAATGCCATCGACGAGATGGCTTTGATAGAAGTCGTCAGCGATGCTGTACTTGAAGGTCGTCCTGTACCTGAAGTGCTTTGCATATTGCTGTATGTCGTCAAAGTAAGGATAGATGCGTTCAGGCTGGGTCGCGCCTCTCAGATTCGGGTTCAACCCGACTGACATTATCGGTGCCCTTCTGCAACCGGAGAGGAGCTCGGGCACCAGGTACCTTTTTCCCACGTATTTTCCTTCAATATAACCGAGGTATCCAGTATTCTGATCCTGAACTTCTACGTCATAGACGTTGAATATCGCAGGTATATCTTCTGATTCTCCTGGTTTGTCGAACTAATCTCCGGGCATGTTGAACCATCTGCACTCGTGGTCTCCTCCTTCGTAGTAGTTGCGGCAGGCTCTGCAGGTCATTGTTTCCCAGATGATCCGAACCTCATAGGGCAATGCCGGCTCCTTCACCTCGACGTCACCCAATTTCGAAACGGCTTGTCCATCAAACGGAGATTGCTTAAGGACGCGATTCCCGCACCGATAAGTCTCGCCTCGTATGTGGGACCAATCCCCTCGATCTTTTCAGATAACTCTCCCATTGTTATCCCTCCTCCGTGAAGTCAATCGAATGTTTCTATATAATTCTTGTTGCCCAACAAGATGTCGACCGTTTGAAACGGAGTCTCTGCCAGCATCCTGAGGTCCAGTATGCCCTTTTTGACAAGGGCTTCCGAGAATTGGCTGTCAATCCCTTCTATCTCCTGAAGAATGGCCATCGATTTCCACATGTTCAGCAACGTGGTGCGGATGCCGGCGAGTTGGCTTATCTCGGCTGCTGCCAATCGATGATTTCCTCGTGTTCGGCTGTGCTTGGAATAATTCCTGCTTCCTCGCATTCCACTATCTTCTCGTGGTGATATTCCGAATCAAGTGAACTACCACACCCTGAAGGATGTGGCATCTTGACAGGGTCAGCCGGTGAAGGCTTCTAGAGTCGATTGTACATCCCCCACCATGGAGGCACGGGGAGGCCTTGGGTCGACGGTCTGGGGCTCCCTAAACCAGTTGAGGTGTCTCCTCCGTCCTTCTCTTCTCTTCCGCAACCTGGGTCGCGATCTTCTTGACTTCTTCTTCCCACTGAGACAGATGCTCCCTCTGCTTCCCTATCTCCTCTCCCCATCGTTCCAGCTGTTCCTTGTCCTTCTTTATCTCCTCTGCCCACTTGGAAAGCGTGTCGTGCCATTCCCGCAGCTCAGCTTCTCTCGACTTCAAATCCTTCTCATATTGGGACAACTCGGCAA
>SOIM01000038.1 GCA_004377185.1 Methanomassiliicoccales archaeon
TCCTTGATGTGGTCTTCTTCCCTGTATTTCAAGTAGTGGCTGTAGATCGATTTGGCAGACTTCCAACCGCCTTGGAGCTGCAGTGTTGTGACTTTTCCTTCCCATGCGGTTGCACCAGACCGTCTGAATACGCGTGGCGTGATACCCGCAATCCCCAAAGCATCAGTAATGCGTCTCAGGGTTTCTGTGGGCCATCTTCTGTGGAATTGCTTCCCAGGCCGAGACTCAAACAGATATTCGATGGGTTTGCAGGTCTTGACGTATTTCTTGACCAATTGACCAGTTTCCAGACTTACCCGGGGGCTAGCTACGAACTTTGTTTTTTGCTGAACCAGGTTCCTTATCGCCGGTGGGTCTGACTCGAGGTCCAGATTCGACAATCTGATTCTCACGATGTCTGATGGTCTCAGCAGGGTCTCCCTCAGCAGATGGAGGAGAACGCATTCCCTGAGGTCCAAGTGTGTTCGCGAGTATCTCGCCATCCGTTGCCATTCGGGTTCGCTGATCAATCTACCGTGTGGACTAGTCTCTTTCGCGGGTATCTGGAGCTTCAGTGGCTCTCCGTCGCTGTCTTTCGCTCTCAGCATCTTCAACAACCAGTTGATGCTGACATTGGTGACGATCCGACTGTTCGTGCTATAGCTTCGTTTCGTCATAGCGTTCCACCGTGCCAGTCGCTCCAACGCCGACAGGCTAAATGGTTCCAGTTTCTCCATGAATCTCACACCCAATTGGCTTATCACCACTGAGTTCGAGGATATATTCGTAACTGCCGTCCGAACAAGCGTTCTATGAATGTCTTGCGTCTTGCACCAATCGATTTCAAGTAACGACTCAACCCATTCTGGACATTGTCTCACAGAATTGTCGCCTTTCTCATTGAAGGGCGACCTTTTCACTCAAAGGTGATCACCCAGACTGTCTCCGCCTCCGCCCTCGCCCAATATCCGTACCCCGCCTGAAGCACTTCCGCGTCTCCGAGTACTCTCAGGAAGTTCGGCGGGGCAATATCATATCCCTCCACTCTTGTAGCCCCGATCTCCGCCTTCATGTCTGATACTGAATAGGATGCGTTGAAAGAAGGGAATGAAACGAGGTTCCACCCCTCATGCAGGTGTATCGTTGTCTGAGCGGGAACCACTCCTGCCGCGGTGAGATTGGAGTCCTCTGTCACGTTCATCCATATTCCCATGGTGTGATCGACGTTCCACAGTCCTCTCCTATATTCCTTGGACGTCATGTACCATTTCCATTCCCGGGAGGAGGAATCGTAGAACCATGCCTTGTCATACTCGACTGTCTGCAGAGCGGTCTCAATGCTCTCGTCGGACTGGATGATCGGGATGGAGACGAGGTTCGGACCATTCGTGAGAGGGCGGGTGAACTTGGCTGCTTGGTTGGTCGAACATGACGAATCGTTGGCCGCATTCACAGCGCACACAATGTAGAAGTAGTCGCTTGGGTCACCTTCACCCGCATCTGCATCCACGTATTCCGAAGTTCCCTTGGGCACCGAATCGGGCAGCTGGTATGTTGACGTATTCGAGGAATAGGTGTCAGCACGGTATATGTCGTATCCTACGACACTGTTCTTTCCCGCAGAATCGTCCGCTGACAGATTCCAGACAATCGTGACATTCTCGAACCCGCTTCCGGAGAGATGCGCGTCCAGGTCCGTCGGAGGCAGGGGAGGGCCTGCTGGAACGACCTCTATGGATGCACACGCCTGATTATTGTCCTCGTTGAGTTCTCTTGTGATGTCGTCGGGATCCGCAACCACGCAGACGTCATGCTGTCCTATTCCTTGCGCTGTCCACGTGACCTTCACCCATTCAATCGACTTCATGGGAAGCGAGCCAATGAGCTGGTCTCCGTCTATCTGGACTCCGCTCATAGGATCGCCATCGAAGAACCTCACAAATACATTGATTGCGTCTGTCAGACCTATGTTGTGAACGACTGCACTTATCTCGACGGACTCTCCCTCTTCCACAGGACCAGGTGGATCGAAGACTGTTTCGTCGTCATAGACTGCTATGTCGGGAAGCGGGGGAGTGAAGTTCACAAGCGGATAGTAGTCGTACGTCGTGTTATAGATTGGATAGGGGACGTCACCTATCCCATCGCTTCCAGGGATATTCTGACCGGGACCATGGAAATCGTCGGGACCCAGATAGTTGGACCAGTAGTTTCCTCCTGTGGGATAGCTTTGGTTCCAGTGGCTTAGTCCGTTGTCATCTACTCCCTGGGAGGAGCCAAACAAGCGATTGTCCATGAAGGTATTGTTCCAGACTCTACACCCCTGGCACTCCAAGAAGATTGCGTGCAGGCTGCTCCTCTCAATCCAGTTTCCATAGATCTCGTTTTTCTCGGAATAACCTACTGACCCTTGAAATGTGAGTTGAATGCCAATAAGGCCATCCAAGAAGACGTTTCCTCGTATCGTTGTATTGGTGGCATCCCCGACGATTCCCCCTGTTCCTTCAAAATAGTTGTTCTCTACGAGGTGCCTGTCTCCGGACAAGATGAAACCGCCGCCAGCGCCAAGAAAGCGATTGCCACGAATAGTATTATTGCGTGGACGATTATGTATCCAAATGGCCACGTCTCCCGGAGAACCCACGAATTCGTTCGACTCGATTAGATTGTTGCTCCCAACGTTGTATATGCCATCTTTTCCTTCGAAGTGGTTTCCCGATATGTTGTTGTTGTCCGACGCTATCTGGACAGCCTTGTTGGCACCATATATTGTTGAGTTCCTTAACTCGAGATGACCATATCTCATCACGCTTATGCCGTCCCAAAGAGATCCCATTGGCATGAAGAAGACATTCGCTCCGGATTCTCCCAATGATCTCAATGTCGCATTTCCGTTTACTAGTATGTAGTAGCTTCCCTCGAAGAGAACCTGAACACTTGCCTCTACCGTTAGTGTCACTCCCTCCTCCACGATTATGTCTCCAACGACTGTGTAGGGACTTCCGTCTGGAGTCCAGTTTGTGTCGGTTGATATTGTTCCACTCACAGTTGTTCCTGCTCTTGAGTTTTCAGAATCCAAAATGATAGAGCTGAGGATGAATATGATTGAAACGAGAAGGACGAATGCGGTTCTCAAGAAGGTCTTCATATTCTCCCTCACCTTATTTTCAATGATGCCAGGACTATTAGTCTCTTTCGCGTGATTCTTGAGTTGTTAGGGAAATGACGTCATATCCTGTGTGGACCAAACGGACAGCTCTCTCCAAAGGGCGAATCTTCAGATCTCAAAGGAAGCCTGAGTAACCCGTCACCGAAATCTTTCTCAGGGATGGCATTCCAGGACCTGCAGGGATTCCTTGCGATTCCTGGGAACACTCTGAGTGATCCCTGCTCTCTTTCGGCTGCAATTCGCTCCTCCTCTTGTGGAATAGGCCTAGTCATCTCAATTTGGGAACTTCCCAAGAAATCCCGATGCTTGAGCACGTTCAAAGTCCGATGGCCTGAGTCTGTAGATAGGACTCGCTTCTTCATATCAGATGAGAGTTACTGTCCAGTTATACCAAGCTTGATCGAAGGCTTGGTGCTCGCCGACAAGGGTGACGCTGACATATTCATAGATATACATTGTCGTGCTCTGGTCCACCTGGAAGGATACTTCCAGATATGTTGTTCCCGAGTCACCTACATCGTGCGTAATCACGGTCTCATCATCATACTCCGTGTTGGATTGATAGGTGACGCTTACATTGTAGTAGTGTATTCCTCGGTTGTCCAATGCGCCATATATCCTAGTATCATTGTAGTTGCAGGTGACGTTGACAATCACGTTATCGTCGTCCTCCACGTCGAGGTTGTGGTTTTGGGGACCTGTTGCATCTGCAGTTACTGTGTCCATGTTAACAGTTGTGGCTTCATATCCTCTTTCGGTGTAGTCGGTTGCTTCCACAGACGGAAGAACGGAAATACACAGAGTCGCCAGTACGAGTGCTGCAAGAGGGATTCTGCCTATCTCGTGCTTCATCTTCTTTCTTTCCTCCTTTTTCATTCCTTCACCTCCTTCCTTCTCCTCTCGGGGAGTTGATACTTAAGCCTTCAGTTTTCTCCTTTTGAGAATACTGAGTTATGGAGGGCGGACACTCAAAACGGAATCTCTGGTCTTCCGGGACGCGACCGGGGACCCTCCACAACCCTTATATGGCATGTGCGGCATGCAACGGCGCTTAGTTAAGCATCCCTCCACAACAGAGACCGCCCGTCTTGGGCGGTCCTTTTTTTCTCCTCGTTGGCAGCCCCGTGTGCCCTAGTCGCCTTGGTGAGGTCCTATATAAGCCTTCAGTTTTCCCAAAAGGAGAATACTGTGAGACCTGCCGAATAGCTTATTTATCTCACGTGTTCTCGGTTCTTCGCTCGAAGGAGCAGGAGAGATGTGTATGCCAGCCTATCAAGCAAAAGTGGAACCAAGCCAGCCCTGGAACGAAGATGGAACCGCGAATGTCACACCAGAGCCCCCGTTTCCGAGCACGGGGACGTTCAGTCTTCCCCTGGAACACAGGGACGACGGCCCCGTGACCGTGCTGAAGAGCTCGTATCCAGAAGGTCTCGTCATCATTCCGAACGACAACGCTCCGAGCGGCCCGAGTGCCGTCCTGCCGATGGAAACTTCGACCGGGAACATCATCGAGATATCGAATTCCGGACATCAGAGTTGGCCCCAGGGAATTGTCGCCAGGTTCATAGACTGATATCCTTCAAGCCCTCCCTGGCCGTGGCAACTTTTGGCAGATTGTCCAGAGCTTCGAAGATCTCCAGAGCCTCGCTCAGCTGACGCTTCGCATCCGCCCTTTGCCCTCGGTCGGCATTCATGAGCCCGAAGTTCAGCAAAGCGTCTGCCAGCTCGTACTTGAGGCCGTGCTTTCGAGCCGCACCAACCGCCTGGAAGAGATGGTCCTCCGACTGAGCCCACCTCTCTTCCTGCCGATACGCTCCCCCGATTTGGATGTTGACACTGACTACCATGTCCTTCTGGTCGACCCTCTCGAATACCTCGGAGGCCTCCTCCAGACAGCGCAACGCATTCCCCGTGTCTCCCTTCTTGATGTGGCACCCTGCCGCGTTCGACAGCCCATAGCCGAGCATCACGACGTCTCCGATCATCCTCGAGAGCGCAATGCACTTCTCGTGCCATCCGAGGGACTCGTCGACGTCTACGTAGAAGGCGCTCGCACCCGCGCTTGTGTACGCTCTGGGCAGCTCCTCGACCTCGTCGAGCCTCTCGAAGGTCTCCACGGACTCCATGAACTTCTTCAAGGACTTCTCATGCTCTCCTCTCTTGGCGAGGATCCTTCCGACTCCGAGGCCAGCCCTCGCATGGAGAACATCGTCTCGTGCGGACTGTGCGAGCTTGATGGACTCCTCGAACTCCTTGAGAGCACCTTCGTGGTCCCCTTCCTTCTCCCTGATGTTGCCCAGCAGGTAGTGAGACTCCGAGGCCCCTCCCAGATCGTCGACTCTCGCGAATACCTCCAAACTGTCGGCGGCCTCCTTCTCCGCCTCGTCCTGTATACCCCTCCTGTGGTGGATCGTGGCCAAGAGCTTGAGCGAATTGCCCATTCCAACGTCATCAGCCAAGGCGGACGCGACATCGAACGCCCTCCTTGCGTGAGACTCCGCATCGTCCCACTCACCAGCGGTGAACTCCATGTCCATGAGGGAGAGCAGGATCTCAACCATTCTCGCGTTCTCTCCTTTCGTCCTCACCTTTCCCTCGAGGGTCTCCAGTTCCGATCTCAATCCGGTGAGGGTGCCTTCTAGGACGTCGGAGAGTGGGAAGAGTTGCTTCGCCACGTTCCTTCCTTTGGGAGTGAGCGCAACGATGACGCTCTTGGGGAATGTCCTTCCTTCCCGCTCGAAGACCAGCCCCAACTCGGTCAACCTCCTAATGGCAGCGTAGTAGGTGCTCGCAGCGAGGTTGAGATCCCTCATGAGATCGGAAGGGGTCGTCTCCTCGCGACTGAGAAGATGAACGAGGATCGCCAGCACCTTGGGCGGTCTCTGCAAGAGGTCAATCGGTACAAAGGGCATCGTCGTCATCTATCTTCGGCCCTCGTATTTAAGCGTACAGTATTCTCAAAAGGAGAAAACTGAAAGGCTATATAGATGCGAGAGCTAGAAGCAATCAAGCGGTGCAAGAACATCCCGTTCCGGCACCATGTGGAGGAGAATACATGAAGAATGGAGCAAGAGTATCAGTAATCGTGAGCCTGATAGTGTCAGTCCTGATGGTGCTATCCCCTCTTCTCCAGGGCTAGCCAGAACCGAAAGGCATAAATGGAGGGCAACAAGAT
>SOIM01000023.1 GCA_004377185.1 Methanomassiliicoccales archaeon
TCCACGCAGTCCCGTTCCACTTTGCGTATTTGAGGTAGCCATTGTTCACGTCAAACCAAAGTTGATAGCTTATGTGCAGACTGTCATTTCTACCAAGAGCTAAGGAAGAGTACCCACCAACACTACCAATGGAGTCCACGGTTTCGATGTTCCAAGCGGTCCCATTCCACCTTGCATATCTGAGGTCTTCATCGGGGTTACCGACCTTGTACGTGATATGCGGGGTGCCGTTGCCATCCAAAACTAGCGAAGGACCAAAGCCATTGCTGTCCACACTATCCACAATCCACGCACTTCCATTCCATTTTGCATACCTAATCTCATCGTTGGCGTAGTTGTTGTAATAGCTTATGTGCGGATAACCTCTCTTATCAAGAGTTATGGAATTCGCCCAACGGCCGCCATGTTTGTCCACGATTTCGATGTTCCATGCAGTCCCGTTCCACTTTGCATATTTGAGACCATCATTAGTCCAATCATAATAGCCTATGTGCGGATTGTCGTTGCGGTCGAGAGCTAGGGAAGTGTAAGAGCCAACCCTACCAGCAGAATCCACCGTGGTTGTTTGCCAACCATCATCAGGGTCATAGCTCCCGCTCCCATCGAATTGCACAACTTCCCCAACGTTGACGATTTGATCCGGTCCAGCGTCCGCGACGGGAGATTCATTCCCTGGACCTATCTCAACCCACACCGAGTCCCATATCGACATGGATTGGTTTCCATAGCTAGCATTATCCATTCCAGCAGAGATGAGGTACTTCCCGGGATCGACTTGGAGCCCACTTGGAGGTATCAGGAAACCGTTGATGTCGCAAATCTTGTACTTCTGATCCCAATTCATTGTATAGTTCGATCCAGGAGGTACTCTGACCTCCCAAAACCATTTTCCGCAAAAATGATTGTCTACAACAATCCGCAACGCCGAGTCCACGATATAGAGGTCGGGTGGATCATGGCGGAACACCACGTCTTCATCTCCCACGTTAGTCAGTGAAATAACGATGATTTCGCCCACAGTATAGTAATACTTATCCGTGGAAACCTCAAGCGGAAAGGTTGGGCCGTCCGAGTTTTTCGATGAGAATTCAATCGGTGTTTGGAAGTTCATCATAACTAGTATGACACAAATGAAGATGATGCCCCCTCGCATAATTCAGCACCCTCAGGATATCATCTGCTTGGAGATATTTAATGATTCTGGAACAAGACTTTGACTCATCCGCCACTTCAGAGCATGAGTAAGTATACTGGTAGTGTACGGGGTACAGGTTCATAATAAGAATGTACAGGTTCTTTCAATCTATGATGACGAGGGTTCTGCTGTTCGCAGGTGTGCTTCTTTTGAGCGCATTCTCCCTCCAGGCGTTTTCTTCCCAGGCCGACCTCCACAACTCGATTGTCCTGAACGAAGTAGTGTTCAGAGAATTGTAGACTAACTCTCAGGGACTTCGATGCACAGTTCTCAATCAGACCCTCTTGGTGGAAGCCTTGCTACGCAAGTCCATATCTTCTCCTTCCTGTCCCATGCGATGCCGTTCCCCGTTTGAGCAAACTCAAACAGTATATCCAGCCAACAACCGAAGTTGGCGACTTCTTGATCGAGCAAATGCTTCAGTTTCTCTATGTCCCATTCATCTTCCTTCTTTTTTCCATACTTAATTTCACATACCCAGAGAACTGGGAAGTTCTCGCCCTCCACAATGTCGGGTGGGTTATCTGGATCTTCTGGGTCGTTCCAAACCACAATGTCTGGCTGGAGATACAGCCTACCTCCATCTTTGTAGTTGTAGTATAGCGTACAATCGCACACAACTCGGTTCCAAAGTTGATTGCCCTTGAAATCTTCAAGAGCATCAGGGTAGTTTGCCATCACCTTACCTTTACCATTGTTTCGATTGACTTCTGGACACACGGAACCAATTGATAAAAGGAGAACTAGGGTTGTTGGGCCAATTAGTGACATTTAATTTCCAAGGGTCCGTAGATATGAGTTGTACACATATGTCGCAGATGATGTCCTGATGCAGTTTTTCTGACTACCCAGTAGACAGGGGCACAGAAACGAGTATGGGTTCTGTCGTAATTGATAATGAACCAAGAAATCTCTATTTCCAGAATTCTTGGGTCTTTTGTTGCGGCTCTACGCGATCCTCCTCATTTGAGATTACTGTTCCTCTGGCAAAAGCCTTGTGATTATTCTCCTAATTCCCGCCACTGATTCTGTGTCCCCATCCCAAGTTTCCAAGGTCTTTCCGTATTCCACTTCGATCTCACTGAGAACTTCCTGACAATCTGTTCTCAGTTCTGAAGATTCGAAACCAGTGAATACGATGACTATGAACGTATTCTTGGAATGCTCTATCATCAGTTTCACATCCCCAACGACCAAGGACCGCATCGTGTCTCTGTCCTGAGCATGGAAACTATCATGCACGAAATTGGTGACGGCAGTTACCATTCCCCCCACGATGTCTGGGTCGAGGGAAAATTCGCTTTTCGGTGCGAGAGAATCAAGTGTTATTCCGCTTGGATAATGGATGAGATAAATCTCCTTAGTCTCGCATTCTTTCCACTTGAGACTTGGTACAAGTGATTCTACGATTCTTATTGAGATACTTCTGACTGAATTCTGGACGAAGAAAAGAAAAATCAAAACGCCAACAGCGGAAATGATTATGATCTGCAATTCGACTTGGTAGAAAAAATATGGGATGAGCACCGCGCTTCCAACCACCGTCGAAGCTATTCCAACGGATATTCCGTTGATCAAACCTTTTCTTATCACGAGTTGAGTGTCGAACAACCGGTATCTGAGAATGGAGTAAAGAACGCCAAATTCGAACGGTAGCACAACAATGGACCCTAGCGGTATTCCTTTCGGTAGAGCGTAGATTCCCAAGTTATGTAAAAATGACGGAAGAAGGCCAAGTAGGATGAAGAGCAACATTGTTACGCCTCCTCCCCACATTATGATCCTGATCTGTTTCTTTTCCAAACCATCAGATTTTCGATACGAGTTGAACAGAGAGACCATAATTATCAAAAGAAATGTCACACCCAGCACATAAAGCATCGATGTAAATAGCGTATCGTATATCCCATATCCGGCCCAATATACAAGGAGATGGGGGAGCGCGAGGTCTGTCAAGAGTGTTATAGGTGAGAGGATCAGAAGCAGGAGAACAAGAGCATATTTGAGGACTCTCAAGTGGCGAGGAGTGACACATGGTTTTGGAAAAATCAGAGAGAAATAGAGGAAAGAAAACAAGATCAACCCGGCTGCAGGAAATAGCATTCTTCCAGAGAACAAAGCAATGGGATAATAGAAGAAAGCCATGTCTGGTGAATAGTTGTATCCGGTCACATCAAGTGCATCGGGCGGGATAATCAGTTTCTGTGCGAACCTTGAAAAACTCCAGAGAGATAGTCCGATTAGCAACAGAGCAAATGTTTTCTCATAATCTCTCTTAACCCCATTTCTTAGGAGTACGGAGAGAATAACCAGACTGGTTATGACGGATATGAATGAAGGGATTACGTAGATGTTGAATTCGCCGCTCATCACCCTCCCCAAGAGAGGACGGAATTGAGAGATATTAAAGATTTTGGTCAATCAGCAATGCACGGCGATTCTGGACGATGCCAGCCGGGTGTGATTCTTCTATATGTCTCCTTCTGGGGGGGGGGACAATCAACCGTAGCACAGATAGGAGACGCTTTCTTTTGTACTGGGATCTGAACTGGAGCCCTTTCCATCCTTTTCAAATAAAAGGAACCCTCCGTTCCAGAAGAGGTCCCTGCCGAACCGGTGACAGCAGATCCTGACCTACCGGCCCCTTCTAAAGGAGAGAGCCAGTAAGCCCCTGGCTGGAACGATGCCTCTCTCAAAACAGAAGACGATGTCCATGAAAGCGAATGCTGAACAACTCTAATACGAAGGAATAGGAAGACGCAACCCGTGGCCGGCAAGCGAGAGATAGAGTCCTGTCCTGTTACTTCCTTTTGTGAGAAGAACAGTATTTCGATCTGCCGCTCGCGTATCTCTTGCATCTCTTTCCGGCTTTTGTCTTTGCAGCGCATCGAAGCTTCTTTGCCTTGGTTGCTTTCTTCTTTGGCTTAGCCTTTTTCTTTGGCTTTACATTCTTCTTTTTCTTTGCCATATGAACGGGAATGTGAATAGAGCGGATGTATTAAAAGGTTTACGTGGCGTGCGTTATCGCTTGTTGATCAAACGTGTCAAGCAAGCTCGGTCAGAACCACAAGTTGCGTCTCACAACCATCCGAGCTTTCGGAAAATGTACCAAAGAAAAGCTGCCCACATCACCGACACCACAACAATAACCCATCCGAATACAGTGTTAAGGAGCGGGAGCCCTTTTACATTCATACCATAGATGCTGGCAATCAAGGTTGGAAGCATCATTATCAATGAAATAGACGCTTGAGAGGTTTGTTCAGATTGTGCTGGTAGCTCGAAAAGAATGGCGCACACAACTGTTCGGAGCTCAGTCCAACTCGCCGTACATTTGCTTGGGACAGAGTATCTCCGGGAATTTCTCTCTCAGTCTCGAACGTAGTTCATAACAGAAGTGACACGCGTCCGCGTACTCCTCATCCGGAGACAATTTATACTTCTCCGACAGTGCGACGGGACCGCCTTCAGCCAAGGGGCCAATGAGGGGATGGGACTTGTAGTCGTAATCCTCCATGATTCGATGGAGAGAGTTCTCAAAGAGATTCCCGATACACAATCCCTGACAGGCATGAACATAGCCATACGGGTCCACGTGCACTCTTCCCGGGTCCTCCAGGTTCTCGTACGGGCATTCAATGAGCTCTTTCCAAGGTTTCTTGGGAGCATCTTTCGTCAGTTTCTCAACGGCCCTCCCTTTATACATCAAACCCCCGTAGCCAATCTCAGTCTTGCCTATTCTATCTCTTTTCTCTTCATCCCCACACTCAATGGAGAGAATCGATGTCGGGATTCCCAGCTGATCTGCCGCACCTTCCGCGTTCTTGGTCCGTTCCGAGTCCAAATCCTCGTAGTGCAGAGGATCCGAACTGATCGAGAAGTCCTTTAGACCGAGCTTGGAGATTGGCTCAAGCCACATCTCAGAGTCCTTCTTATCAGTTGCCCAGTATGTATTTGTCACCAGTCCGATATCAAACCCCATCTCTCTTGCCATTCTCAGAGTTTCTATCATCACCGGGTAGTAGAGGAAGGGCTCTCCTCCTTCCACGTAGATCATGTTCACCGTCTTGACTTCCTTTGACTGCTCAAGGATGTTCTTCACTTGGTCCAGAGACATAACACCCTCACTATCGGGGCCGCTCCAAACAAAACAATGATCGCACTCCTCGATGCACCTATATGTCAACAAGAGATGAACACCTGTCAGAGGCATTGGATATCACCATGTATGCAAAAGTGATGATGTTGTAAAAGGTTTTGGGAAACTGTAGGTGAGATGCAAGCTCACTCAGAACACTTCTGAAGGTTTGGCATTGAGTTTTCAGTTGCGTGGAATGGGAAGCACAGAACGAAGAAATATCCAAATACGATGTCACAGATATGTTCGCGGAGCGAGGAGCCGATGGCCATCAAGAAGAAGATTATCATGTTAGGGGACAGTGCGGTCGGGAAGACCAGCTTGGTCAGGCGGTACGTGTTCGACCAGTTCGATGATTCTTACATTACTACCATAGGAAGCAAGGTCACCAGGAAAGAAATAATGATTCAGAAGGATGACAAGGAGGTTGACCTCAATCTGATGATCTGGGACGTCCTGGGCAGGGAGGGCTACACAGCCATCCATACCAGAACGTTCGCAGGTGTTCATGGTGCCATTCTAGTGGCCGATCTTACTAGGAAGGAGACACTAGGCAGTCTTGAGCGATATTGGATACCACTCTTGTTCAAGATTGTGGAATACGTACCCTTGGTCTTCGTGTGCAACAAATCGGATTTGAAAGATCAGCTGGCATTCGAGCCGGACGATCTAGAGGGAATTGCTTTGAGGTATAACATTGGTCTCGAGGAAGCACTGCCTCAGCATCACAGCACCAGTTTCACCACAAGCGCAAAGGTCGGTGACAATGTCGAGAATGCCTTCCAGAGCCTGGGTCACATGATACTCTCGGATCAGATACCCGAGGACCCGATAAAGGACATGTATGAAAGCCTGGTCGCCATGGGGGTCGAGAAGGAAACGGACAAGGGCACTCCGATAGGGGCTCTTGATGCAATCTTCGTAGATGTCTGTGAGGAATTCGAGGACGACCGTGTGGCTATGTCGCTGGTTCGCCAGGAGATCGTCAGGGCCGGTGTGGACATAAGAAGCCCGTCGAAGGAAGGACTGATGAAGTTTGTTGAGTATCTGGCCGAAGCGGAATCCGAGTACAAGAAGGCGAAGGAAGTGGATGCCAATAGGGACAAAAGGTTGCAGTGGGTTAGGGGTGCGGAAGGGTAGATTGGGGCGGAATAGTGGAGAACTATAAGGTCACTTGAGTCATCAAAGGCAAAATTCATAAGACAATACTCGATGGAGATATGGGGGACGAATGCTGGAATTTGACCTTCAGTCTGAAATGGTTGATCGAAAGGAGGATATGGAAGAGCTTCAGGCCTACTTGGACAGAGCCGCTGGAGGACAAGGAAGCACTGTTCTGCTCTCGGGAGAGGCTGGTATCGGCAAGACAAGATTGGTGAACGAGCTGAAGCGAGATGCTCGATCGAAAGGTTTTCAGGTTCTCTCTGGATACAGCCTGCACGAATCCTACACCCCTTACATGCCCTTCTTGGATGCCTTGAGGTCAGGAGATTTGGAATCCCTTTTTTCTGAAGAGGCACCCAGGGTGGAAGCTGTCTATTTGGTCACGGATAGCGGCCTTCTGGTCAAAGAGGTATTGCGGGAAGAAACGAAACTCGATGCGGACATCTTCGCCTCAATGCTCTCCACGGTGGGCGATTTCGTGAAGGAATCCTTGTCAATGCTGTCTGGGGAGGAGAAGGAGGGAGCCTTGAACAGACTTGGATATGAGAATTACCAGATTCTCATTGAAAGTGGGCCTGACACAAATCTCGCGGTAATCATAACTGGGAAAGAGAACGAGTTCTTGATCGAAGACATGAGAGAGATCCTCCTGAAGGCTAGCATGGAATATGGAAGTGTTCTCAAGGACTGGGACGGGGACGAGGAAAAGGTTGAAGGTATCGAAGAGTTTCTTCAACCCTTGATTGCTTCAGGTAAGTACAACGGTGTCTATTACGGGAAGGAGGACCCGAAAGCGAGAAGGAATCTCCTGTTTGAGAACGTGTCCCTGGGTCTGATGAGGCAGTCCCAGACTACCCCAACTCTTTTGTGCCTGGAGGATTTGCAGTGGGCAGACCCTTCTTCACTGGCATTGATGCATTATGTTGCGAGAAATACGAGGAAGTGCAAGCTTCTTGTTCTGGGTACTTATCGGCCCGAAGACGTGACCGCAAGAGAAGGGAAAAGCCACCCGCTCGTCGAGACGATGCAATTGATGAGCCGCGAAGAGCTCTATGAGCATGTAGAGTTGCAGAGATTACCCAAAGAGAGCGTGCACGAATTCTTGTTCGCGTTGTTTGGTGATGTAGACTTTGATGACGACTTCATTGATCGAATGTACAAGGAGACGGAGGGAAATCCCCTCTATATATTGGAACTCGCAAAACTCATGGTGGATGAGGGGGTCATACAGCCCCACGATGATGTCTGGAAGTTGTCCAAAGACCTCGAAGATGTCGACATACCATCCAAGATACACGATGTGATCCTGAGAAGACTGGACCGGGTGGAAAAGGAAGAGAGAAAGGTCCTTGACTATGCTTCGGTGACTGGGGAGATGTTCACATCACTCGTGTTGGCAAGTGCACTGGATATGAAGAGGGTTCATCTGTTGGAGCGGCTGAAGGTCCTGGAAAAGTCCCACAAGCTGGTCCATCCGAATAAGGGCGGTTACAAGTTCGACCACGCAAAGGTCAGAGAAGTGCTCTACAATGAGATTCCCACCGAGTTGAGGACGGAATACCACACTATCATCGCGGAAACCATTGAAGACCTGAACAAGGACAATCTGGAAGAAGTGATTGGAGATCTGGCATTCCAGTACTACCACTGCAGGAACAAGGAGAAGGCCCGCATCTACCTCGTCAGAGCCGCCGAGAAGGCCAAGAGGCTCTACTCAAACGAGGAAGCGATTAGATTCTTCACTGAAGCGTTGGAGTTCGAGGAAGACAGCCAGAAACGAATGGATATATTCGAAAGTCTAGGAGCGGTCTACGATCTAGTTGGATATTATGATAAGAGCCTAGAGACGTACAATAGTGCACTGGAATTGGCTGAGGAGAAGAAGAAAAGGGCGAAGATCAAGTCGAATATTGGAGAAGTGTACGAGATAATGGGAGATCATGACAATTCCATCAAGCTGTACTCTGAGGCATTGGATTTGGTCAAGGAAGGGGAGTGTATTGAGAAAGGTCTAGCTCTCAGTGGCATTGGTATCGTATGCTGGGACAAAGGAGAATATGATGAGGCCCTTGAGCACTATGAGAAAAGTCTGGAAATCATGAGTATGATGGGTGATGAAGAGGGTGTAGCACGCTCCCTGAACAACATGGGCAATGTGTATCTTCACCGAGGGGAATATGACAAAGCCCTCGAGCAATTCCACAAGAGCCTTGGAATAGCGGAGAAGAGTGGCGACTTGGGGCTTATTGCCCGTTTCCTTGGTAACATAGGTGCATTGCATCATCACAAGGGGGAATACGACAAAGCCCTTCAACACTACAAGAAGAGCCTGGGGATACTCGAGAAGATTGGCGACCAGCAAGGAATTGCCTACTTGTTAAACAACATTGGAGTCATCTATGAAGATAGAGGAGAATACGACAGAGCCCTTCAACACTACAAGAAGAGTTTGGGGATACTCGAGAAGATTGGCGACCAGCAAGTCGTCATAGCATCGCTACACAACATCGGTCTTGTGCACAAATATGTGGAAGACTATGACGGAGCCCTGGAATATTACGAGAAGAGCCTCGAAATGAGCCGGAGAATCGGTCATCAAATTGGGATGGCCTACAACTACTGCGGCATCGCGGAGATCCATTTCAAGAAGAAGGATATTAAGAAAGCAAAAAAGTACTGCAACCTTGCATACGAGATATCAAAAGAGATTGGTGTGCAGGAGTATGTTGCGGACTCAATGAGAATCTTGGGGATGATTCATCGCGAACAAGAGAAATGGGAGGAGTCGGCTGAGAATTTCACAGAGTGCGTTAAGATCTGCAAAGAAATCGGAAAGGAGAAGGAATTGGGAGAATCACATTTTGAGTTTGGATTGATGTGGAGGGAGAAGGGTGATGCTGACAACGCAAGAAGGAATCTGGAACAGGCTGTTGAAATATTCGAGAAGCTGAAGCTGGACAAGGAACTGGACAGCGCAAGAGAAGCGCTGGCAGAATTGGAAGTTAGCCCAGAGGCTGGTTTCTAGCAGTGAGCAGAGTCAACTTGATACAGACCATTCTCTTAGAGATTTATCTCGTCGTGAACAGAACCACTACACCATTGGGTGCTGCCGGGTCGCCACTATCTAGGTCGATTTTCTTCTGTCGTGTGGATTTCATTGGCAAGGTGGCAGGAGTGGTGTCAGTCAGTTGAGTCCCAGGCGGAATGACTATCAGTCCGAGAGGATAATCACCTCTCTTGATTGTCATAGCTCCAGCAGGGCGATTCTCTACTTCAAGAACTAAGGACGAACTCCCTGGTCCTGGCGGTAATGGCATGACACTTGCGAATCCATTCTGGGTCCATGGCTGGTACGGGATAACTCCACATTGTTCATCTGGCATCCATTTCACCTCCTCAAGTGAAGATGGGGAAACAGTATAAAAGAAATTCGGTTGAATCCCCAATCCAAATATCAGATCGTCGATTGAGACTGTAGAGAGTAGCCCAATAACATTCACTACAGCTCAAAATACTTTTTCCATTCTTCGAGGATTCTCTCTCTCGTCTCCAGGCTCAGTCTTTGGAACTTAAGGGCCCGGTCGTACGCACCCGTCTCATAGAATACGTACCCCAGTTGGTTGTAGACCCTTGCTATCTCCTTCCTGTCCCCTTCCTCTTTGGCTATCGCGAGGTCCTTCAAAAGGTACTCAACAGCCTTCTCGAACCTGCCCTTCCTTGCCATTATGGAGCCTATTCCACCGTAGATACGCGCTGCTTCCAGCGATCTGCTGTCCTTTCCGATGGCCGAGAGTGATTTTGTGTAGATCTTCAATGCCTTGTCAAGCTTGCCTATGCTCTTGTATATCGAAGCTATCTTCCTTCCTGTCCGTCCACTCCCTTCGGAGCTGTGACTTTTCTCATACTGGTTTTTGCTCTCTTCCAGTTTCTTCAAGGCATCATCTACGTGCCCTTTCGTCCTTAGGATATCGCCCTCCCTTTCCGAGAGGATGGCGCTCTCCTCAACACCCAGGTTCTTGGGATCGAATTCCATAAGCAGGGAGAGCAGTTCTTCGGAGTGACCGCTCTCCATCAGTTGCTCTCCTCTCTCATCCAGCACTCTTGCCGCCCATGTATAGTCACCTGAGACCAGGAGATGGTGGACCCCCTCGATCTGAAGTATTCCGTCCTCCTCCCTCAGAAGGTTCTCCGCAGCCCACAAGTGGAACCTCTCCCTCTCCTGAGGCGTCAACATAGACAGGAAGGGTTTGCGTATCATCTCGTGTACCTGGACCCTCCCGTCCTCAAGGGTGCCGATCAGCGTTTTCTTCTTGAGCTTCAGGTAGGTGTCTATGTCAAGGCTCTCATCAAAGAACAGAAGGGATGTCTGGACAGGATTCTCATAGACGGACGCGACCTTCATCATCTTCTTCTCATCTGTGTCCAGTTCCGAGTATATCTCCTCCTCAATGAATTGGTCTATGTAGCTTAATCTTGGTTCCGGACCTATCGCAGGCACCGTCCTGATGAGATCCAAGAAGAGCGGATGGCCCTGAGTTGCCGAGTAGACCTCCTCGAACACTCCGAACTCCTCCACGCCCTCTCCCACGAGTTCTCTGCTGGCCATTCTGTCCAGACCAAGAATGTGGATTTCCTCGACAGCGCGGTCCACCTCAACATCCTTCCTGTCATAGAAAGGAATGAGTTCCCTTGTTAGGATCACAACGGACAGGTCCCTGTTTCTCTTCGTGATGCCCAGTAAGACGGAAAAGAACTCAATCATCTCGGGATTGGCCTTCTGGAAGTCATCAAAGAAGAGGACCGCTCTTACGCCCCTGAAGTCCTGTCCGAGCACCGACCCCAGTTTCCCAGCATCCATGGTGCTTTCCGCCTTGACATATTTGCCAAGACTTCTCCTACCCATCGCCTCCAGGAATCTCGAAAGGTCCGTCAAGAGCCCCCACAGGCTGTGCCACTTGCGGAACTCGAACCAAAACACGCTTCGTTCCTTCTTGATTGAGGAGCATATCTTCGAAGCCAAGGCGGTCTTACCTATGCCAGCAATGCCCTGAAGGACTATCGTCTTGCCCTTTCTGATCAAGTCCAGCAGTCTTTTCTTCTCCATCTCTCTTCCACAGAACCTCTCTGGCCTTGGGCTCGTTCTTGAAAAATCAACGGGACGGACCTCCGGTTCCAAGAGTCTTCTTCTCAGGGTTGAGGGGTCGAGGACCTCACTCATACTCATCTCGTCGCTCAACTGGACAAGAGAAACGTTTCCTAGGGATTCTATGACGTCCGAGACCTTTCCTTCGGAGATCCTTCCGTCCAGATCGAAGTACCTTATCTCCTCTTCTAAAAAGACGTTCCTCAAATCAGTTGCGGTCAGTATGCCTTCATCTGTCAATGAATAGACCTTCCTTCTCCTCTTCCCCCCCTTCACTCGTGAGGACCGTTCCTCCACCAGATTCTCAGCTAGCAGAGGTTTCATATATTGCTTAAAATGGGATGGTCGTATGCCTATTCCCTCGGATATTCCCGTCTGGGTGATCTCCACAGGTGCTTCGTATTCTTTGGCGCTTGCCTGATAATCCAGAAGATGGACTTGCAACTTCTCCTTTATGGTCAGGGTACGCTTCAGATTCCCTCTCCTCCGAAAGAATACCTCATGGTTGATACTGTAAATATGTTTTGGGGCAGAGGCGTGACCTGGAGAATTGCAGTCCCTCATAGAATTCGAAAAATGGGCAAAGAATAGTACCTCCTACATACCTACTGCGATTTCCTTTTGTATGTCGGGCGCAAGAGAAGCTTGCGCGATTAATTCAAGAAAGGTGGGGACGGGAGTCGCACCCTTGTTTCGCGAAAAAAAGGGGGAAGAAGGTCATTCTGTCCGAATTAATCCTGAAAGAAAAACCCGATAATGGCGGGACGGAACCCAAAACCGTCAATGTGGGGACTAGGAACATCGAGTCCCTCAGAAACCTCATACACAGGCTTGAACTGTACGAGAGGTCCCAATACATAAGCCAGAAAGAAGAGGAGGAGAACTTCGTCGTGGCGCTTAGGAAGTGGCTGGACGGAGACGACTGTGCGATCGACGATTGGCTGGGAACGCTCTGAGCTGTTGTCACGTCACGGAGGGGGAGGAAGTTCCGCAAGCCATGGCGAGGCGGACGTACGGTCTGCCTTCAGGGACCTCTCCATCTTTTCATATTACTCATTTGACCTATTTGAAGTAGGCGAGTCTGGTGATTCTCGAGTAGTAAATGGCAACCAAGGCCAAAATCCAGAGTATTGACATGATGAACAGCGGTACCAAGTATTCTCCCGCCATTCCTGGTTCCCAGAAAGCCAAAACCTTCACCAGAAAGAACAAAGACGCGACAGCAAAGATGGCAAAGCAAATGAAAAACAGCAAGGTCAGGCCTCTACTCCGGTTCTCATCGTCTTCGATTTCCATGAGCATAGCCTTTTGTCGGTGATAATCGGATTCGGCCAGTCCCAGAAACGACCCGAGAATGAAAGCTATCAACAACATATCCGAAGCATCATACCTGTTCAAGTTGGGCACAAGACCCGCTGCCAACATGCCGAAGATGACCCCTATCCATTCCAACAGACGCAGGCGTCTTAATCTTGCATTCCCACGAAGTATAGTATATCTCTTCGGTCTGTCTTTCTCAATCCCGGTCCAAGGTACCCAAGCATCTGTATCTGCATCGGATTCTTGGTATATGTACCTAGTCCAATTTATCAATTCTATCTCTTATCTCGAAATCTTTATGAGAAATGACTCTTTAGTCGCGCATAGATGGAGCTCCCCCCTGGTAAGAAAGTGGAATCCCTTTTTGGCGGAAGAGAGGTACTGGTCGGTTTACTGGCTAGACTGGAAGAAGAGAATCTGACCGGTTTTGTGAGGACAAGCATGTTCCGGGACAGCGTACCTTCCGAGGGCGTCCTGGTTCTCCATAAAGGATCGGCTGTGCTGGCCGACTATAAGTCCAGTGACTACCTCTTGGGTGCATCCTCCCTCAAAGAGATTCTGAGAGACTCATTGGACGAGGGTTGCGTCATCGAGGTCCATTCATACGACTACAGGTCATCAATGGTCAGTGTCACACATCTGATGGGTAACTTCCCCGATGCGACTGTTTCCCAGCTACCTGATCTGGGCGCACTTCAATCCGAGGTCGAAGAGGAAGAGATATTGCGCAAAGAGGAACGTCTTCGAACATTGGAGGAAAAAGAAGCAAGACAAAGCAAGATGGCATCCGATGGTGAACTCCTTCGAATCCAGAAAGTGGAAATGGAACAGGATCGGTTGAGATTCCTTGAACAGGAAAAGGAACTGGCCAATCTGAAGAATGAGTTGCAGACCGTGAAGGGGAGAAGTCTGGATCTCCTGAAACAGATAGGTGCTCAGAGGGAGAAGGAAAAGACGCTTGCTGAAGCCGAAAGGAAGCTGGAACAGATCAAACTGACCAAAGAGAGGGAAGAACTGAAGGAGTTCGGCATCAAACTGCAGGCGAAAGAGAAAGAGCTGTTGGACAAGGAGAATCTCCTGGTCGAAAGAGAGAACACACTTGTCGCCATGGAAAAGCAGAGGGAAGAAGAGAAGGCTATCCTCGACAACGACAGGATGGAACTGAGCCGCATCTGGAAGGAACTGTCCTCGGAGACGAAGAGGATCGCAGAGGCGAGGAAGCTATTCGAAAAAAGGGCGGAGGAAGCCATTCGTCAGGAAAAGGACCTGGTCAGAATGGAAAGCACCTTGGAGAAACTGAGGGAGAAGCACGATTCGGAAAGCGAGGAGGTGGAGGAAGATAAGAAGCTGATCGCCGCCAAGGAAGCCGAACTGGACAGGAAGGAGAAAACCAGTGATAAGAAGGCGAAGGAGCTGGAATCCCTCCACGCCAAGCTGACTGACTTGGACAGAAGTCTTCAGGATCGCGAGAGGGAAATCACTTCGTTGGAAAAGGAGCTGGAGACCGGGAAAAAGGAACTCCGAAAAGAGATGGACAAGCTTGCTGGCGAAAAAGTGAAGCTTGACACGAACGAGTCCGGCCTGGAAGAGAGGGAGAAGAGCCTGAGGGTCTCCGAGAGGGATCTGGAGAGGAAGGAGAAGGAATTCACGGACAGGTTCAGGACTCTCGAGGAGAAGAGGAAAGAGCAGGACTCGGAGAGAAGGGAGCTGGAGAAGGCCAGGGTCAAGATCAAGGCCGATTCGAAGAGAATCAAGAGCCGTTTCAATAGTTTGAAGGAAATGGAGGAAGAGCTCAAGAAGAAGAGCTCCGTGGCAAAGGACCAGTTGGCAAAGGCAGAAAAGAAGTTCAAAGAAATCGCGAAAACAAAGAGAATGCTTGAGAAGAGGCGTTCCGAGCACAACAAGATGGAGTTCGAGCTGTCAGCAATGGTTAGGGACTTGGAAGATAGGGAAGAATCGCTGGATAAGAAGGATCACCAATTGTCCCTTCAGGAGATCGAACTGGAGGAGAAGCTTTCCCTCCTCGACAAGGAACTGATGGAGAAGAAAACAACCTTGGAGGAGAAGCACAGGGACATTGAGTCTCGGGATAGGTCCTTGGAAGATTTCGAGAAAGAACTGGAAGCGAGGGAAAAAGAGCTGGATGAGCTTGAGAGAGACCTTCTGATGAAGAAGAAAGACACGCTTTCTCTGGAGAAGAAGTTGGGAAGGATGGAGAGGTCGTTGAAGAGGAAGGAGGCCGAAGTGAGGAAGCGGGCCGACTTGGCGAAGGATCAGACTGAGAAGGAATCAAAGGAAATCTCAATGAAGGCCAGAGAGCTGAGGAAGAAGGAAGAATCACTTGTCTTGCAGGAGAAGGATCTCTCCGAGCAAGAGGAAACCCTGAAGGCGATGGAGAAGGAGCTATCAGATAGGTTGGCTGGGTTGAGGACGGAGCTGGTCGAGATCGAGAGGGAGAAGGACGGGATAGAGAAGACAAGGGATGAGCTGGCGGAGCTTGAGAAGAGCCTCAAGAGGAAAGAGAGACGAATCAGTTCTTCAGAAAAGAGAATGAAGGAACGGTTGGAGAAGGAACTGGTCGAAAAGGAAAAAGAGATTGCGAAGAGGGAAAGGAAGCTTTTGGAGAAGGAGAAGAGTCTTGCTGAGAAGGCAAGGGAACTTGAGAAGATAAGGGAGAGTTTCAGGTCCCTTTAGTCTCCCCTTCCCATTTCTAACATTCTTTCAAGAGGTATTCTTGCTAACTTCATTATCTCGGGGTCCAATTCCACCGTTGGCCTGAGGGTCCGCATTGAGTTCAGCACGTTCTCGATCCTTATCTGCTTCATGTTTGGACATACCGCTCTCTGTCCGAAATAGAACTTCTTGCCTGGGTTCTCCTTCCTCAGCCTGTGTCCCAGCTCTCTCTCTGTTCCCACGATGAACTCGGTTGCATCGGACGAGGCAGCGTATTTGGTCATTCCCTCTGTTGAGAAAACCTCGTCAGCGATATCTATTACGTCATATGTGCACTCGGGATGGACAATGATCACTGCTTCTGGGTGCTCATCCTTGAGCTCCAAGACTTCCTGCTTTGTTATTCTCACGTGGGTTCTGCAGTATCCGGGCCAGAGGATTATCTCCTTGTCCTTGATCGACCTCTTGACATAGTTCCCCAGGTGTTCGTCCGGAACGAAAATGACCTTCTTCTCGGGTATGTTGCTGACCACCTTCACCGCGTTGGAAGAGGTGCAACAGTAGTCGCTCACCGCCTTAACTTCTGCCGTTGTGTTCACATAAGAAACGACTACGGCACCTGGATGTTTCGCCTTGTACGCAAGCACCGTTTCCCTGTCCGCCATTGCCGCCATGGGACATTTGGCTATGAGATGTGGAGGTACAATGGGATGGACGACTCTTTTGTCAGGATTCAAGATCTTTGCGGACTCGGCCATGAAATCCACACCGCAGAAAATGATGTTCTTCTTGTCAACCTTGGAAGCCTTCATGGCCAGGCCGAGCGAATCTCCGAGGAAGTCAGCCACATCTTGAATTTCCGGTCTTTGGTAATTGTGGACCAGGAGTATGGCATCCTGCTCCTCTTTCAGCCGAATTATCTGCTCGGCCAACTCTTCCATGTCCATAGGATACCTGAAGCTCGGCTTAAACTTTTTCGGATGTGGAAAGACATATTAGAGGGAAGGTAATCTCTCAATGGTGGCACCGAAAAAAATATTGATGATTGTTCTTGATGGCCTGGCGGACAGACCCGTGGCTGAACTGGGGAACAAGACCCCGTTGCAGGCCGCTTCAAAGCCCAACCTGAACTGGTTCGCGGAACATGGAAAGTGCGGTCTCATGGATCCAATAGCTCCTGGTATCCGGCCGGGAAGCGATACTTCTCACCTCGCTTTGCTTGGCTACGACCCTGATAAGGTATACACTGGAAGAGGTCCTTTCGAGGCGGTTGGCGTGGGTCTATCCTTGGAAGAGGGCGATGTGGCTTTTCGTTGCAACTTCGCCACCATAGACGAGAACGGCATCGTCAAGGACCGGAGGGCAGGTAGGATAAAGGAAGGGACATCGCAGATCGCCAAAGATTTGGATGGCCTGGAAATGGGTGGTCTAAAAGTCATATTCAAGGAGGGGACCGAACATAGAGCGGCTCTTGTTCTTAGAGGAGAAGGCCTTTCCCCAGAAGTGACTGATGTGGACCCTCATGCTGTTGACGTTAAGTATGACGTGTGCCAACCGCTGGATCCCGAAGCCCAAAGAACTGCTGACATTGTAAATGAATTCGTAGAAGAATCCAGAAAAATACTCAAGAATCACGAAGTAAATAGGAGAAGGAAGGAAGAAGGAAAGCTACCCGCGAACATCATCCTGCCGAGAGGCAGTGGGGTGTTTCCACATATCCAGACTCTGGAGGCAAAGTACGGGCTCAAGTGTGCTGCGATTGGCGGTGTGACCCTTGTCAGAGGAATATGCAAACTGGCCGGGATGGACGTCTTGGACGTCAAGGGAGCAACCGGCGGTCTGGACACGGACATGGATGCAAAGGGAAGGAAGGCACTGGAAGCACTGGAGTCTCACGATTTCGTCTTCATGAACATCAAGGCTGGGGACATCTGCGGACACGACGGCAGAGCGGACTTGAAGGTCGAGGTCGTCGAAAGGATAGACAAGATGATGGGCATCATAAGGGAGGGCTACCCTGAGGATACCGTGATGGCTGTTACGTCAGATCACACAACCCCAGTCGCGGTAGGGGACCACACCGGTGACCCAGTCCCTGTTCTGATTTATGGAAAAGGCTTTCGGTTCGATCAAGTGAAAGATTTCGATGAGATCTCAGTAGCTCAGGGAATCCTGTCCAGGATAAAAGGGACCGACCTCCTTCAGATACTTCTCAACCTCTCAAACAGGGCGGAGAAATTCGGAGCCTAGCCCTGCCTCTGGACGCCCACAGCTTCTTCTTCAAGCCTTCGGGCTTCAGATGCGTATTCTTCCTTTAGGTCCCTGTGTTCTTCGGCCTGGCGGAGTATCTCGTTCGCCTTCTCCTCGATGATTGATATCTTGTTCTCAAGCATCTTGGCATGTCTTATGAGGTTCTTCGCCCTGATGCTCCTTGAGAGCGCGGCGTTCTTGAACGCCTCCACATTCTCTTCTCTATAGTACCTCTCACACTCCTCTGCTCTCACTTGAAAAACCTTGCTTCTGACGACAAGGCGGGCGATTTCCTCCACGTAGATGGCTTTTCTCACAAGGATTCTCGCGGCCCTGCTTTCGAACTCTCTGGCTTTGACTAGGTGCTTCTGGGCTTGTACCAGTTCGCGTGCAGCATCTGCTCTGTACTCCAGTGCTTGAAGCATGACGTATTCAAAATCGGCCGCTTCTGTGTCCGAACCCAGAGCCATTGGCATACGGTATTCGAATAGCATTTAAAATGTTTTTGCAGTTATAATCAAGAGCGGAAGGTCTTGTTGTGATCGAGTCTCTCTGATTCTCGGATACTGTGCCACAGCGCACATCGCTGTCAGATTCGCAATCATTTATAAGAAAAGACGTATTTTAGGCATGACCCATCGGTGACGCTGGCGCAGAAGGGGTGTGCAAATGGAAGTGGAAATCTCGTCCAGAACAAGATACAGACTGCTAATAGTCTTATTGGGTCTGGCCTTGCTTCTACCTGTCCTGCTTCAATTGGGAACGCAGACAGCTCAGGCCGAGGAGGGTGGTATTGAGGTCGAGTTCTACAAGGATGCCCTGTTGATCGATGAACCGGTTGATGGTGATACCATCTCCATCTACATTCACAATGCCGGTGAGACGACAAGAACCGTCATCAATCTGAGGGTCTTGAAGGATAGTGTCGAGGTTTTCCCGCAGACCACTCTAACTTTGGCACCTGATGAATCAAGATTCTTGACTACGCAGATGTTCAACGAGACTGAGACTCTGGAGATCCTGGATGATTCGGTCGTGTACTACCAGGTGACCGTAAAGAAACCGTCCGAGGAGTCGCCGCTCATTTGGATGGTGCTAATCGGTGGATTGCTCGGTCTGGGTTTCGCCATCTTCATGACCTACAAGGTTCTCAAGTTTGATGAAGGAACCGACAAGATGAAGGAGATCTCGGAGGCGATCAAGGAGGGAGCCAGGGCTTTTCTCAACAGACAGTACAAGACGATATTGATAATCACTGTGGTGTTTGCGGTAGTATTCGCCATCTCCATAGGCTTCTCGGTCAAAGAGTACTATGGTCTGAGTGGATGGTCGTTGGGTATAGGAACCTCAGCCGCATTCCTTACAGGGGCCGCTTTCTCCGCGATATCAGGCTACATCGGCATGCACATGGCCATTCGCGCCAATTCCCGTTGTGCATCCGCATCAAGAAGGAGTTATGGTGAGTCTCTCAGGGTCGCTATGTGGGGGGGCTCGGTTTCAGGTTTCTCGATAGTGGCTCTCAGCCTGCTCGGGGTTGCGGGCATCTACCTGATATACGGATCGGGACAAGATCCCAGATTGACACCGTTGATAATAGTCGGGTTTGGTTTCGGAGCAAGTCTTGTTGCACTCTTCGCCCAGCTGGGCGGTGGAATCTACACAAAAGCTGCCGACGTGGGGGCGGACCTGGTAGGAAAAGTGGAAGCTGGCATACCTGAGGACGACCCGAGAAACGCTGCCGTTATAGCGGACCTTGTGGGTGATAATGTAGGTGATTGTGCTGGCAGAGGCGCCGATTTGTTCGAGAGCACTGCGGCCGAAAATATTGGGGCGATGATCTTAGGCATTGCGCTCTATCCAGCTTTCGGAGTAAATGGAATAATCTTCCCTCTGGTTGCAAGGGCGTTCGGGCTTATTGCATGCATGGTTGGCGTGTTCTTCGTCAAGGCAAAGGAGGACGAGGTTCCGATGAAGCCCTTGAACAGGGGCTATTATGTGGCCTCCTTCCTATCCGCCTTGTTCTTCGCGATTGCAAGCTACTTCATGTTCGGAGACAGCTGGATATGGTACACCTTGTGCGGGATTGTCGGTATTCTCACGAGCATCGCGTTCGTGTTCATAACCCAGTACTATACCGAGGCGAGGTTCAAACCCGTTAAGGAAATTGCAAAGGCCTCCCAGACGGGTCCCGCCACCAACATCCTCTCCGGAATATCCTACGGGTTCGAGACCGTTTTCGTTCCGATAATTGTCATATCAGCAGCTCTTTTGGGTGCTTTCTTCCTGGGCCAGCAGGGAGGAATTGCAGTGGGGATCAATGAATTGCAGGCAGGGTTGTACGGCACAGCAATGGCCACAATGGGCATGCTTGCAACGTGTGCATACATCCTGGCCATGGACACCTACGGACCGATCACGGACAATGCTGGCGGTATCAACGAGATGTCTGGGGATTCCACCCTCAAAGCTCAGAAGATCACGGCCAAACTGGATGCATCGGGGAACACGACCAAGGCCCTTACAAAGGGATATGCGGTCGGCAGCGCGGCACTCGCAGCGTTCTTGTTGTTCTCAGCATACATGACGGAGGCCCATCTATCTTCAGTGGACCTTGGAAAGCCAGTGGTCTTCGTTGGTGCAATGATTGGCGCCATGATGATCTTCCTGTTCAGCGCTTTTGCAATCAGGGCAGTGGGGAAGGCAGCGGGAAAGATAATTGAAGAGGTTCGAAGGCAGTTCAAAGAGATGCCAGGCATCATGGAGGGCACACAGAAGCCTGACTACGCCAGATGCGTGGACATCACTACCAAGAGCGCGCTGAAGGAGATGATCCTTCCAGGTTTGATAGCAATCATAACCCCGATAGCCGTGGGTCTGCTGTTGAGGGCCGAGGCGCTCGGTGCCACCCTGATGGTGGGTACAATAGCTGGTGTTCTTCTGGCCCTCGTCCTGAACAACGTGGGCGGTGCCTGGGACAATGCGAAGAAATACATCGAAGCGGGGGCGTACGGAGGAAAGGGCTCCGACCCCCACAAGGCTGCCGTGATCGGAGATACCGTGGGCGATCCGTTCAAGGACACGGCTGGCCCCTCTCTGCACATCGTGATTAAGCTGCTCAGTACCATCACACTGGTGCTCGCACCCCTATTTATATGAAGCAAACGGAAAAAGACCAAATAAGAGATTGCTCATCTGTGACAGAAGGTCGTCGTTCAGATGTACATGAGAGTTAGGAGAGAGGACGTAGTCCGCATACCCCCGCATAGATTGGACGAGGACATAGATGAACTGGCGAGAGAGCTCACTCGGACTTCCCTGGAAGGAAGAATGGACTCGGACAAGAACCTGATACTTCTGACCAGCAACATAGAAAGAGTCGGGGATGGAAGGATAGTCCACGGGGACGGAGCGGTCTACCAGAAGGTCAGTTTCGATGCCATTGTCTTCAAACCGATACTCCAGGAGGTCGTGGAGGGGGAGGTGTGTGAGGTTCTGAAGTTCGGAGCCTTCATAAGGTTCGGACCTTTGGACGGGTTGTTGCACATCAGCCAGATAATGGACGACCGCGTGGACGTGGACGTGGAAGGTCAGCGCTTGATCGGCAAGGACACCAGGAGAGATCTGAGGATCGGAGACAAGGTCAGGACGAGGATTGTCGCGATCAGCTTCAATGAGAGGAACCCGCGCGAGAGCAAGATTGGTCTTACCATGAGGCAGCCCGGTTTGGGGAAGCTCGAGTGGATCAATGAAGAGATGGAAAAAGAGACAGAGAAGGAACCCAGGATCAAGAAGAAGAAGAAGAAGAAGAGGAAGTGAGTATATGGCGGTCAAGAATCCCAAAGCGTGCAGTCACTGCTCTTTCATCACGGATGAGGACGAATGTCCCCGCTGCGGGAACAAAACGTCCAAGAACTGGCAGGGTTATGTCATTATCGTGGATGCCCGGAAATCGGAGATTGCCAAGAGGATGGGCCTAGATGTCAATGGAAAGTTCGCACTTAGGGTCCGGTAATCTCAAGGCGGATCTTTTTTTGCCTGCAGAATTGAGAGAGGAGCTTAGAGAACCGTTTGGTGATTTGATGTCTGGAGATGAAGCGGTCTCGGCTCTCAAAGAGGGGGCAAAGCTTTTCACGGTCGGGGACCAGTGCACACTTACATTCGTTGAGGAGAACATAGTGCCAGATGTCTTCATAGTCGATTATCAGATCAAGAGAGAACCCACTCCGGAATTGAAAGCAAGGTTCCAGGGTCTTTCAGAGGTGACAAAGACTGTCATAAATCCGGCCGGAATGATAACCCGGGAACTGTGGTCCTCAATACTAGAATCACTATCATCCGAGAAGAAGACCCAGATAGAAGTAGAGGGTGAGGAGGACCTGGCAACGCTTCCGTGCATATTCCTGGCCCAGAACGGCTCCCAGGTTGCGTATGGCCTGCCTGACCAAGGCGTGGTTCTAGTAAACGTTGATGAAGCATCAAAAGAGAAAGTAAAAAGAATACTCGAGAGAATGGGGGAGAGCAATGCAAGCTGAGATCGTTTCGAGAAAGGAGAATCCTCTTCTGAAGAGGATCGAGTTGCAGTTCAAGATCGTACATCATGGTGAGGGAACACCAACAAGGGATACCGTCAGGGAGGAGGTTGCCAAACTTGCCAAGGCACCCAAGGAAAGGGTCATCATAGACCACATGAACTCACAGTTCGGAAAGCTGGAGACTCTGGGCTACGCAAAGGTGTACGATTCAAAGGAAGACGCCCTGGAGATTGAGAGGAAATATGTTCTGGGTAGGAACAAGCTCATCGAACTGGAGAAGAAGAAGAAAGTGAAGAAGGTGGGAGCTTATAAGCCTGAAGAGGAAGAACCCGAGCCTGAAGCTGAGAAGGCTGAATCAGAGCAAGAACCGGAAGCACCCAAGGAAGAAGCCAAGGAAAAAACCGAGACCAAGGAGAAGGGTGATTGAAGATGGCTGAAGAGAAGAAGGAATTATCAAAGAGACATCTGTATGAGGTACAGGACGGAAAGCTTGTCAGAAAGAGGGAGGCCTGTCCCAAATGCGGACCTGGTGTTTTCTTGGCGCAGCACAAGAATAGGGTTTCCTGCGGTCGTTGTGGCTACACCGAGTTCACGAGAAAACAGTAATCCCAGAGATCTGGATCTGCAGGTTATCGTTGCTTCATTATGGCACTTATAGGATTGGCTCCGATTCTAATTGGAAATGTGTTCCTCCCATCATCTATCCTGACCCTCACAGCGTCCTTTGACCTTCCCCTGATTTTGGGGTTGAGTCCGTCCTTTTCAAGCATTTCCAGTGCATTCTCCATGTAGTCCGGACTTCTTGTTTCGTACTTCTGCTCAAGCTCAGCCAGCTTTTCGGTGACGAGGTGAACCTTCTTCCTGCCTTTTCGTTCCGAGCGAAGCAAACCGCATCTCTCCAAGCCTATTATGTGAGGTTGTACGAACTGTTGGTATTTCTTCATCTTGTCCGCAATCTCGGTCTGACTCAGACCTGGATTCTTCTGTACCAGCTTGTACAAAGCCTTCGGGGTCTGACCTTGGAGGAGGGAAAGGCAAGGCAGATCACTATCATCGATCCAACCGGACGGATAGAAGTGGGACCTTCTCCTTCCTTGGTAGACCGATACGACATTTGCTTCCATGAGCGCTTTCAGATGCCAATCAGCTGTTCCAACGGGTATTCCAGTTTCCCGGGAAAGCTCCCTCAGATGCGTCAGCGGCCTCTCCATCAAGTGCTGGAAAATCAACCGCCTCTTCTCATTCATCAGGACGGAGACCCCGCCCTTTCTGGGTTTGATTCGGGAGAGGACGTCATCCCTGCCTATCGCCCTTCTAAGAGCTCTGCCAACACCCTCTTTCATGATTCATCATATCTTGAACTTGCCGTTGACCATGATCTCTCGTCCGTCCACGACGATATCGGGGCGCATCATGACCATGTCCCAGTGAAGGGTGGATTTGTTCTTGCCGCCCATGCTCCTGTTCTCTCCGATTGCGATGTGGATGGTTCCGATTATCTTCTCGTCAGTGATGAGATATCCGATCGCTTTGGTGACTTTCGGGTTGATTCCTATTCCGAACTCACCTATTCTGTCCTTGTCGCCAGGAGAGTTCCTTATGACATCCTTCAGCAACTTCTCGTTCGTTCTTGCCTTGGCTTTGACCACTTTGCCCTTTTCGAAGGTCAGCTCTATGTCCTCAATCTTGTTGCCCCTGGTGAATGCGAGATCGAACACTGCCTTCCCGTTTGCTGTCGTTTCCACTGGTGCTGTGAAGACTTCCCCACAAGGCAGGTTGTTGCCCACGTCCTTGTTCCTGATGTCCTCGGCCGAGATCACACCGTCGTCCACGAGTATCTTCCTGTTCTTGATGGAAAAGGTCAGGTCCGTGCCTTTCTTGGAGGTGAGATGGACCTTGTTCGCTTTCTTGAGTACGTTCGCAATGGATTTGCCCCTTTTGTAGAGCCTGTCGTAGTCCACGTTTATGGCTTTCCAGAACATGTCCCAGAACTGTCCGTAGGGAACCTTGAAAGTAGCAGCCATTTCCTTTGTGGGATAGCCCATGCCTGTCCAGCGGACGCCTGCTTCCACGAACTTGTCCTGGACCTTCCTCATCGCTTCTCTGTTGGCACCAATCCTCCTTTCGGATATGTTGGACAGGATTCTGGGATCTTGGGTCGGGTCAATCGATATCGCACCGTCGACATCCTCGTACCACTTCACCCAGAACTTGGGCGTCTTCTTCAGGTACTTTATGGGAACCTCCTCGTAAATCCTCCTGGTCATCTCATCGGAGTATGTCTGGGATATCACGAAGGCCCCTTTCTTTCGTATGTTCACCGCAAGTCTCTCGTTCAACTCAAAATTGTGGATTCCGGATCTCACGACTATGACTTCGTTCTCCTTCACCCGCATGCATTTGTTCACTATTTTTCTCGCGATGGACTCAAAATTGACTTTCATCATGCTGATCGATTCAATGAATGGTTGGCTGTATAAGTAAGTTTTCCAAATGGGTCTGGGGCAATGCAGAAGTACATACGATTTGACCGTTCTAGAAGTCCGCAGTATACTCCTCTTTCCTGAGGAGAAGCTCCCATTCCCTGTCCACTTCGCGCTGTATCCGTTCGACCATCTCTTCCGGCAGATGCCTGAACCTTCCCTGTAGCCCGAGATACTCCTTCACTGGAATCCTCTTCTTCGGCTTTCGGGTGATCGTGTACTTCCCTTCCTCCACCTCGAAAAGCGGAAATACGTTGGAGTCTGTGGCCATCTTGGCAATTGACACAGTTATCTCGGGAGGATGTCGCCAGCCTGTAGGACACGGAGCGAACGCGTGATAGAACTTGGGCCCATCAATGTCCTTCCCCTTCTGAAGCTTCTTGACAAAATCCTCAGGGAACGCTATGTTGATGGTAGCGGTGTAGGGGATTTTGTGTGCGACCATTATCTCTACCATGTTTTTCTTAGGTGCTTTCTTCCAGTCCTGGGTGGTTCCTACGGGCGTAGTGGTCGTCCACGCACCAGGAGGAGTTGCACCACTTCTCTGAATGCCAGTGTTCATGTAAGCCTCATTGTCGTACATCACGTAGAAGATGTTCGTGTTTCTCTCAACCGCGCCCGAAAGAGCCTGTATTCCTATGTCCGCAGTGCCTCCGTCCCCAGCGAACCCGACCACGTTCACGTCCTTGATGCCCTTGGCATCCAGTGCCGCTCTAATACCTGAAATGGAAGCACCTGTCACCTCGAATGCTGTATTCACTAATGGGACTCCCAACGCGAAGTTGGGATGCTTTCCGTGCATTATCGCCCAACAACATGCCGGTATGCTGACCATCGTCCTTTTTCCCAGGGCTTTGAGCATGTACCGCATGGCGAGTGCTCCTCCACAGCCCAGGCAGGCAATGTGTCCTGGATGCATGTACTCTTCTTCAGGAATTGTGATCTTTCCCATCAGCTCACCTCTTTTGGAGGTGTGTCCTTGAGATCGACCCATTCTATCTCTTGTTCAGTTCCATTCTCGGGAAGATTTAGCACGTCCTCGAAAAGGCGTTCCAGAGTTACGGGAGTGATATCTCTACCTCCCAGACCCGCAATGTAGTTCTTCAGAGCAGGCTTGGTCGGTGAGTTGTAAAGAGCTCCAGCCACTTCCGAATAGAAGGCTCCTCCGTGTCCAAAAGTGAAGCTTCTGTCAAGCACTCCAATGGAATCGACCTCTTTGGCCAGTGATCTCAATTCATCGGTCGGGAATGGACGGAAGAACCTGATTCTGGCAAGACCCACCTTCTTACCCTTGGACCTCAAATCATCCACAACCTCTCGGCAGGTCGCTGCGGCCGTACCGGCAGCCATCAGAACCGCGTCCGCGTCATCGCATCTGTAGATGTCCAGAAGTGCTCCATGATTCCTCCCGAACTTCTTTTCGAAATCTTCCACAACGTCATAGATTATCTTCCTAGCACGGTTCCAAGCCTCGTGCATCAGATATCTGAATTCCATGTACCAGTCAGGCATGACCAGGGAACAGAACCCTTTGGGGTCGTCAACATCCAGTTTCTCGGGAGGGTCGAATGGTGGCAGAAAGGCGTCAACCTCCGATTGTTCAGGTAAGTCCACAGCTTCCGACGTGTGCGACAGGAAGAAAGCGTCCTCCATTATCATGCAGGGAAGAAGCACATCATTGTTCTCGCAGAGTTTGTATGCCTGGATGATCGAGTCAAGGACTTCCTGATTGGTCTCAGCGTATATCTGCATCCATCCGGTATCTCTCTGAGCAACGCTGTCCAGATGGTCCGCCCAAACGCTCCACGGAGGCGCCATTGCCCTGTTTATGTTCCCCATGATGATTGGAGTTCGGGACCCCGATGCCCAGATGAGGACCTCGTGCATGAGGGTGAGTCCGTGTGCCGATGTAGCGGTAAAGGTCCTTGCACCAGTCAGAGACGCGGAGATGCAGGCGGCCATCGCAGTGTGCTCGCTTTCTACTTTTACATATTGCGTATCCATCTCATCGTTCGCGACAAATTCCGCTATCTTCTCCACGACCGTGGTTTGAGGGGTAATGGGATAGGCCGCCACAACTTCAGCTCTGCATAACTTCGCTCCGTAGGCTAGCGAATAATTGCCTGTGATAACAACCTTGGGCATGACTATCTCTCCCTTTCCATTTCAATGGCTTTGACGGGGCAGACCTCAGCGCAGATCCCGCAACCCTTGCAGTGGTCGTAGTCAATCTCGATACTGCCGTCTTCCTGGATCAGAATGGACACATCTGGACAGAACTTCCAACAGATGTAGCAATCGGTGCATTTCTCCTTGTCGACGATAGGCCTGTATGTTCTCCAGACCCCCGTTTTGTTGTATGTGGTGGGACGGTCCATTATCGGTGTGTACGGCAGGTCCCTGCAGGACTCCGGCTCCCATTTGTGCTTCATTCGACCACCTTGATCTTGACCTTGTCATAGGCATCCTTTGTCGCCGCAGCGTTCTCTTCCCGTTTTGCAGGCGCTTTCTCCAGGATGCTCGCAACGAGGGAATCAATGCTCACAACTCCGGACGCTTTGGAGAAGGCCCCCAGTATGGCACTGTTCACAATTGGTGCAGTCCTGCTTCCCAGCTTGTGTTCGATCGCAATGCTGGTGGCATCCACAGTTGCCACGTTCTTCACTTCTTCAAGTCCCAACTCCTCAGGAGATTTCTCGGAATTCACTATTATCATGCCATCTCCCTTCAAGCCGTCGGTAACATTCACGACCGTGACCAAGGACGGGTCCAATACTAGGACGTAGTCAGGGTTGTAGACCTCGGAGCGGTCGCGAATCGGTTTGTCATCAATCTTCGCGAAGGCGGTGACTGGTGCGCCTCTCCTCTCGACTCCAAAATACGGAAAAGCTTGGACGTATTTCCCTTCTTGAAAGGCGGCCTCCACCAGGAGTTGGGAAGCGACAACTGCCCCCTGGCCTCCCCTTCCGTGGAACCGAATCTGTATCATCCAAACCCGTCTTAACCTAAATCAGAGCGGATATATTAGGTTTGCTTATCGGCCTAGCCATATTCCGAATTTCGATAATCAAGAAAGATAATCTTGTCGAAACGTATAGACCCCCCCAGGACAATGAGAATAGCGAGGAGAACGAAGCGTGCCCAAGATAAAAGACGACTACACCAACAGAATACTCGCAGGTCTTTCAACCTCCCCCAAGTGTCCTAGAGAACTCAGTCGCATCTATGGTATACCCATAGCCATTTGCTACGAAAGAATCCGCAAGCTAGAGTCCAGAGGCTTCGTCGAGAAAGTCCTTACGTTGTTTACACAGAGCGGAAAAGCCCTACGTTTCTACAAGATATCCTGCAGAAGACAACAGTTGCTAGTCCAACTTCTCACCTGAGCTTTGAATTTCTTTTATCCACTGCTAGCCCAAAAACCCCTGTGCGCTTTGGATCTCCTCCACTATATTTTTGGCTGTTTCTTTGGGCGTCGGGGAATTGTAGATCGACCGTCCGACTATGATGTAGTCCGCTCCAGCCTCGATGGATGCGGATGCTGAACCCCCTTGCGCTCCCACGCCGGGTGTTATGATGGTAAGGTCGCCCACGATCTCCCTCAGTTTCGCGACCCTCTCAGGTCTCGTGGCAGGGGCGACTATTCCAGCTGCGCCCGCATCAACAGCGAGTTGTGCCAATCTGTCCGCGATCGGTGCGGTGAAGACCTGTCCGCCGGGATGGCTCATCTCAGAAAGCACGAATACCTCCCCACTTGCCGCCTCCACGCAAGCCCTGACCGAATCCTCGCCTACAAAACCGTGCACGATCACACCACTGGCTCCGTGGCCGAAGACCTGTTCTACTATCAGTCTGTTCGTGTTCGGAATGTCCGCCACCTTGAAGTCGCATATCACATCCTGGATCCTCGCCAGATCGGTCACCATCTGCATCCCGCAGGAAAGGGCCAGTGGGTAGCCCACCTTTATGGCATCCAGGTACTCAGAGACTTCTTCTGCTATTCCCAGCGCCTCCTCCCGGGAGGTCACATCCAAGGCTAGGATCAATCTCTTGTCCCTTTTCATCGCACCCCAATGGATAGTTTGGGTTAAAACCCTTTTTGAGAATTGGGACAACAATTTTAAGTAGAAATCGAAGGCATTTCAAGGCGGTCAGACTGAACAAGAGAGGGAACATATTGTCCAATGAGGAGACGATGAAGGTGAAGATATGCCTCATAGGAGAGGCGGCAGTGGGTAAAACCTCCCTGATAAGAAGGTACGTTCACAACGATTTTGATGACAAGTACATAACCACCCTGGGTGCCAAGGTCTCCAAGAAAGAGATAGGTTTCGACCTCGAGCAGCAGGAGTTGCACGTGGATATGGACATGACCATATGGGACATAATGGGGGAAAAAGGCTTCAGGGACCTGGTGAAAGAGGCCTTCTTCATCGGAACAAGAGGGATACTTGCTGTTTGTGATCTCACAAGATATGATACACTGAAGGAACTTGATGACTGGGTCCAATCGGTGTTCAAGGTGGTAGGCAGCATTCCGGTGGTATTCGCGGTCAACAAGGTGGATCTGAAGGACGAGGTTCTGCTGATGTACGGTGAGACGGAGCTGGACCAGGCCGCCCGGGCATTCGATGCGCAGTACCTATACACCAGCGCCAAGACGGGTGAGAACGTGGAGAACTCCTTCCGAAAGCTGGGACAGATGATAATCGATTCCAGCGTCTCTCCGCGACTGGCAAAGTAGGATTTTCCGCGTGAGAATCTTCACGATACTTTTAAGTATTTCTGGATTCATTGAAAAGGTCTGATGGAGTCCGATCCTTCTGAACACAGTGAGCTATCTCAGACCTCCGATATGAGGAAAAAGAAGATCAAGACCAAGATTTGCTTGGTAGGTGAGAAAGCTGTCGGCAAGACCAGTCTCATCAGGCGTTACGTTCTTGACATGTTTGATGACAGGTACATCACCACGATAGGCACCAAGGTCTCCAAGAAGGAGATCGTCATTCCAAGACCTGACAAAGGCCTGGAAGTGCATGTCGACATGACGATTTGGGACATAATGGGTGAGAAGGGCTTCCGAGAACTTCTGAAGGAGGCCTATTTCTACGGTGCAAATGGAGTTCTGGCAGTGGCCGACATCACAAGGGAGGGGTCCCTCACTGATCTTGATGACTGGATCGACTCGACCATCAAGGTTGCCGGAAAGGTCCCCATAATAATCGCTGTGAACAAGACCGACCTCGAGGGGGCGATCCAGTACGGCGACAAGGAGGTCTCGCAGCTGGCAAAAGCCTTCAACTCACCATTTGTGTACACCAGTGCCAAAAAGGGCGAGAAGGTGGAGGACGTCTTCAAGAAGCTCGGGGAGATGACCCTCGAATCCCAGCTGGGTTTCTCGGAGCCTGAGTGAGAGGTGCTGGCTTCGCAAATTGGATATTCCGATACTTTTAAGTATTTCGGCCTTAATGAGAAAGATTAGCGTTCCCTTATAAGTCGCATATATGTCTGGCGGAGCCCTCTATCGTGATTGGGCCGACATCGAGGGTGGGAAAAAGGGGGAGCATCCAGCTACCCTGGCCTCGGGGAAGAGTCATGAGAGATCGCAAACTCGCGAGGAAGGTAAGCCACTTCCTGATAGTTCTTGTAGTCCTGCAGAGTATGCTGGTGGCATTCTCGGTCCAGCCAGTATCAGGGCAGGAACCCGTCATACAGGACATCGGTGGGGGAAGGAGAACTGCGACTTGGACACTGGATGACCCAGGAAACTATACTTTGGAGGATGTGACATTTGAAGGTGGAGGGGCAAATCTGACTCTTAACAACTTCACCTGGTATGAAAGCCAACAGAGTGATTTCCTTGATGGAGCATGGGACAGTAATGTGACTATTACTCCTGATGGAAACCTGACACTTACTGCGGACGACACAAGTCTGGTTTCCAACGGTGATTTCAGTACAGATTTGAACTGGACTTTTTCTGGAACCGGGAATAATGTCACTGCCGAGCGTGATCCAGCGCTGCAAGACGCACATCTTCACTACTATGGAGAAGCCGGACCTTTCTACATTTTTGACAACATGGACGACTCAACTGCCAATTGGTCAGATGTTGGAAATGCCAGTACTGTTACTCCCATCAACAACTCTTCTGATTGTTGCGGCGGCGGTGGCAGCTTGCAGGTTGGTTGGAAGCCATGGCCTTCCTATGAATGGGGGGGTATCAGACGAATGGCGCCCGCGTCTTGGGATTGGTCGATGTACAACAGGCTGAGCGTGTGGTTCTATACCAATTACACTGGAAACGACCTTGACGTCTATTTGAACATCGTGGACATTAACACTTTCTCTTGGGATACGCCGAGGAAGAAGGTCTCTGGTGGATGGAACCAGTCCGTGTTCGACTTGGAAGGGTTTCTTGGCGATGACACGCAGGTGAAGAGAATCGACATAAGATTCACTGGCCTTGGTGGTGATGGAATCCAACAGCTCAATGTGTCCGTCGACCTCATCGAACTCTATCATGTCAAGATTCTCAACGAGACTGCGTCCGCTAGTCAGATCTTCTACAAGGCGAACACAACTGAGAACACTCCAGGAAGCGTCATCCTCAGTTATGATGTGCTAATAGAAGAACGTATGAATGTGATTGATTCCAACCTCTCCCTTACGGTTACGAATGCTACAAGCAACGAATACAGGTGGGAAAAACACACGGTAGTTCCACCCTATTCGAGCCACATAAGCGTGGATCTAAGCTGGTTGATGGTGGAGGCTGGCAGCTACAATATTAGCCTTCAGCTTCATTTGTTGGTCAACACAACAATGGAATCGAACTACTCGGTGAGATTTGACAATATCACCATACTTGCGCCCAGTAGGAAGAATGGAACCTATTTCTCGGAACCTTACAACACAACCTCACAATCCATCTGGAGAGAGATAAACTGGGTCGAAGATGTTGTTCCTGAGACAAATGTCACGGTCAAAACGAGAACTGGGAATTCCAGCAACACATCCGACGGAACATGGTCCGGCTGGGAACCCCCTAACGGGAGTATGGTAGCATCTCCCTCACACAGATTCATTCAATACAGGGTAGATTTGAACACCACGAATGCAAGCGTTGGTCCAGTTGTTTCCGAGATGAAGATAGACTGCGAGCAGTATGCACCCTACGGTACAGTGACTACCGAGAATTTCACAGTCTCAGACTTGTACATATGGGAAGACTTCTTTGTCAAAGACTCCACTACTGCAGAAACGAGTGTAACATACTACTACTCTTCGGATAGGGGCGGTAGTTGGTCACAAGTCTTCAACGGATCCAGCCTGTCATTCGTGGCAAATGACACGCTGAAGTTCAGGGCGGAACTGAGTTCGCTCAACACCACACACACTCCTTATCTGTACGAAATGAACCTCACCTACCAATACGTTGGCAACCTTGATCACATCCACATGTCGGAAAGCTTCGTCTCCGTGCCGGCCGGAACAGTGGTGTATCTCTCTGCCTGGGGCCACGATGCTTTTCATCACAATGTATCTTTCCAACAGAAATGGGAGACTACTGATCCCTTGAACATGATCAATATGTCCGGGGAATATACAGCAGGAAGAGTGGGTAGCTGGAAGGTCTACTGTAACAAGTCAGATGACAGCATCTCAAACTGGACCGTCATCAACGTCTCGGCAGGAACCTTGGTGCGGATAGGTATCGATCCTTGGGATCCAGGAACACTGACAGCGGATGACCAGCTTCAGTTCAACGCAACAGGCTATGATGTGATGAACAATACTATTGTTATCTCACCCAACTGGTCGGTCTCGGGAGGGATTGGCACTGTTGATCCAGGTCCGAGTGGGATATCCAATCTCACTGCAGCTAGCGTTGGGACAGGGCAGGTTAGAATAGATGATGGGCCCTACCAAAACAGTACGAACACGATTAGAGTCGTCCCGGGAGCAAGAAGCCGCATTGAGATTGAACCTCAACAGCCTGGCGTTCTGACCGCGGACGATGTGATGCAATTCAATGCCTCGGCCTACGATTCCGATGACAACCTCATCGGTCCAGTTGATGCCACCTGGTCAGTCATTGGGGGCATTGGCGTTATGCCGCCTGGCCCTTCAACTTCCTCTCTTTTCAACGCTACTGAGGTCGGCCAGGGAAGGGTTCTTGCAGAATATGGAATCCACACCAATCAAACCGAGCTCTTCAATGTGGTGGCAGGTCAGCTGGATTCAATAACCGTGATACCAAATCCTGCGAATGTATTCCCTGGTGCTTCCAAGAACTTCACAGCAAATGGTTCAGACAGCGATGGAAACGACGTTGTGTTGATCTCCACCGTTTGGGAGACGGATGCGGGCACGATAAACAGCCATAATTCCACCAACGCCAGCTTCACTGCCCAGTCCACAGAGTTCCAGGGTGGATACATCAGGGCCACAGAGGGTTCAGTCAGCGGAGAAGCTGTGATAAACATTGACAACGATGACGAGCCACCTTGGATCGAGGGCGTGATACCTGACCAGTTGAAGCCCGAAGACTTCGGGTCCTGGACACTGGACCTTACTGACTACGCCAACGATTCGGAAGACAGTCTCTCCCTTCTGAGATGGCACATTGATGGGGACAACTCCTCTCTGTACACCGTCACGGGGGATGACAAACCCGGCAACCATGTCCTGACTTTTATCACTGTGCGGGATGCATTCGGAGAGGATGAGATTACTCTCAGTTTGATTGACAGGTTTGACCAGAGCACACAGCAATCTCTGTGGGTCAACATAACTCCTGTCAACGACAGGCCAACAATCCGGGACGCACCGAACAAGGTCTATGTGAAATATGACAATCCTCTTGACATTGATTACGCGCCCTTTATTGAAGATGTGGACAACTCCACCCAGGACCTCACTCTCACCACGGATGATCCTGTCCACGCAACAGTTCAGGGCCTGCAAGTGACATATGAGTATCCACAGAACATGGTGGGCAAGTCCATTTTCGTCGTGCTCACCGTATCAGATGGAATCGACCAAGCCCTGGATGTGGTTCAGATCTTCGTATCAGGCAACTATCCCCCTCGTATCCAGAACCAGATTGCTGACATTACCATGAACGAGGATGAGCAGCTTCTGAATGAGTTCGATTTGGACGACTATTTCGAGGATCCAGATGATGATGTGTTGACCTATGATTCCATCTCGAACAAGATAGGCATCAACATTGACTCGGCTGGACTCGTGTCTCTGACCCCTGAGCAGAACTGGTTTGGTGAGGAGTTGGTCATCTTCACTGCCACAGACAGTGCTGGCTCCGTCGCACAGGACGCAGTTCTGGCTCGGGTTCTTCCAGTGAATGATGCACCTGTGATAGAAGGCCTTCCCGATATCGTGATCCGGTACAACGAGACATTTGATTTTGATGTGACGCCATATATCTCCGACGTAGACGACCCCATCAGCGATTTGAGGATCAATTGTAATGACACCGACAATACCACAATTCTTGGTCAGACGATTTCTTTCTTCTATCCTTCTGAGACTGAGCTGGAAGTCACTGTCACTGTAAAGGACAAGAAGAACGCCGAAGCGTCGGATGTCATGAGGGTGAATGTGACTGATAATCGTCCGCCCGTATCCAAAGGGCTTCCGAACGTCGTAATGTACGAGGACACACCTCTTCTTCTCGCCTTCGGCCTTGACGAATACTTCTATGATCCGGACGATGGCAACCTGACATATACCTTCCATCAGACCCTGTACTACGTCGAAGTGGAGTTAAATGCCACGAACTGGGTGAACTTCACGCCAGCAGCTGATTGGAGCGGGCAGGAGGTAATCGTTTTCCGAGCGATGGATGATGAGAACGCGATAGTGGAGGACACTGTCGTCGTCACAGTGTTGCCCGTGAACGATGCTCCCGTTTTCCTGCCTGTGCCTAAACAGGTTGGAGAAATTGGCAGACCCTGGCTCCTTGATTTGAGCTTGTATGTCTACGATCCTGACAATGCAACCGAGGACTTGGTGTTCCAGGTTGATTCCGAGTATGTGACCGTCGTTGGTCGTTATGTGATATTCATCTGTAATGAGAGTTTCAGTCTTGAGATTGCCGATGCCACGGTCAGCGACGGTCTCCTGCAGGATTCTCAACAGATTGAAATCAGTATCTCCTCCCTGGTAGCCCCGGAGGTGAATGTGTTCATCTGGCCGGCTTCCATCGGCATCGTTCTTCTCGGAATGTTCGGACTGGTGTACTGGAGAGCCACACGAAGGTATTCGATGGAGGATCTGTTCCTGGTCGGAAAGGAAGGAAAGCTCATTGTTCACAAGACGAAAAGGGCAAGACCTGATAGGGACGAGGACATATTGGCCGGGATGCTGACTGCGGTACAGGAATTCGCCAAGGATGTCTTCCGCGAGGAGAAAGAGTCGCTGAAGGCGTTCGAGCTGCAGCAGAAGAGGATTGTCATAGAGACTGCAAGGAACTTCTACGTGGCCGCGATCTTTGCAGGGAAGGAACCCAAGCGGGCTTCGAGGTCATTGGAAGCTTTTGTCGAGGATGTGGACATCAGATACGGGTCCATGATAAAGGCTTGGTCTGGGGATATGGGCGAGCTGGAAGACCTCCCTGAGATGGTCGATTACTTCGTGAACGTGAGGAAGTACGAGGTTGGGGATTGGAAAGAAGACTAGGGACGGTTCTCTTCTTCTGTCGTTTCGATTTCTGTTTCCTTCTCCTCTGGAAATGTCGTTCCGAAGATTCGGTCTCTGTATCGGTGGTTCGGGCCTTTTCTCCAGGGAAGGTCCAAGATTCCCACGATGTTTTCGTAAAGGCTGGGAAGAAGAATGAAGGCAACCACCACGAGTATGACCAGTGTTACCAGGCTTATCGATTTCCCTATCACTCCCTGTGCAAGATTGAAGCTCATGCCCTGCACGTCGCAGAGGTAGATCACAAGAGCATTCCTGCCTAAGTTGACAAGATAGACTGGGACGAGAACCAGTGTCAAGACTGCGGCCTTTCTCTTCCACGACTCCCAGCCGAGCAATATGAAACTCCCGGCAACGGTCATGCCCTGAAGTGCGGTGCAGGCGAGGACCATTCTCACCGTCGATGGCATTATCGGGACGCTCAACTCGCCCATGATGAATTGAGGTTCCAGTGTGGTGTAGTTATGCCCGAGTGCGTTCAACAGACCTACGCTATGATCTGAAACGATCTTTATCAAAGGCCCAGAAATCTCCGGCGTTCTCTCCACGACGAAATAAATGGTTGCAGCGAAGAACGTTGCTCCAGCAACAAATCTCAGAGGTCTGTATTCCTCGTCCCATTTGTACGAGAGGTATTCATGGTAGCCAAAGAAGCCAAAGATAGGAAGTGCGAAGAGAGCTACGAACGAATTGAATGTGTCCGAATGGTCGACATACCCGGGAAGTTGGGTCCACCAGAAGACACCAAAGAGTGTCCAGCCAGCCAGTCCGATGAGATGAGTTTTCCTGTCCTTCCAAAAGGTTCGTACGCCTAGGAGACCTAACGAAATGAAGAGTGGAGCATCGAATACTGTCAGCAAGGTATCTCACTGACTGATGTCAGCCGACCTAATAAATCGTTTTGTACAGTTCTATGCCTGTCAGCGTTCGCATTCATACAATGAGTTGCTTGCCAGAATTGACCACCAACATCAATGCAAACTTTCTAGGAAGGGAGCTGAGCCTTTTTCAACCTCTTCAACCTGAAGATATTCTCCCTCTCCAGCTCCTCCAGTCTCATCCTTATGAAAGCCTCAGCCGACGTAAGCTCAGGTATGATCCTGAATTCCAAAGCATTGACCCTTCTCTTGGTCTTCTCAATCTCGTCCAGAAGCTTCCTCATCGTGGTCTCCGCTTCCGCTGCAATGATGATGTCCTCCACAAGGTTCTCGAAAGCTTCAGCCGCCTCATCAATGCGAGCAGATGTCCCTATGATCCCGTATCCCCGCTCATCCAGCCTCTTTCTGACGCTCTTCGCATCTATCTGCGGGACCACAATGCCCATGACGTTCTTGGTGGAAAGCTCCAACTGAGGGTTCTCCAAAAGGGCGAATGCGGCTGATTTCACCCCCACCGCCCCTTCTATGGCTTCTGCAATAACCATCTTCTGTCTCGCAATCCTGTACTTCTCCGTTATCTGTTGCCGGATCTCCTTCGCCTTGTCCAGAACTTGGAAGAACTCCATGATGAGGCTGTCCCTTTTCATCTTTAGCAGTTTGTAGCCCTTCTCCGAGGTCTTTATTCTCTTCCTGAGCTCGAGAAGCTCCGATCTTGTGGCTTTGTACTCCCGAATCGCCAACTAAGTCGCCTTCCTGTGAGCTGGATGGTATTTCGCTATGGTCTCTCTATCGATCTTCGTCAGCATGCTTTCATCAATATGGGAAAGTAATGACCATGAAATCTCAAGTGTGCTAATAATATCACGGTCCTCCTCCTTGCCCTGTCGCACGAGTTCCTGCTCAAATATATCTGCAAAGTCCAATAATTTTCTGTCCCTTTCAGTCAGTGCCTCTTTGCCGACGATTGCCACCAAGCCTCTCAAGTCCCTCCCTTCCGCGTATGCGGCGTAGCACTGGTCGGAAACCTGTTTGTGGTCTTCCCTGGTCTGGCCCTCTCCGATACCTGCGTCCATCAACCTTGACAGAGATGGAGAGACGTCCAATGGTGGGTAGATACCTTTCCTGTGAAGCTCCCTCGAGACGATTAACTGTCCTTCGGTGATGTAGGCGCTGAGGTCTGGTATAGGATGGTTAATGTCATCATCTGGCATTGTGAGAATGGGGATTTGAGTGATTGAACCCTTCTTACCTTTTATTCTGCCAGCTCTCTCATACATCGTTGCAAGGTCGGTGTACATGTACCCCGGATACCCTCTTCTGCCGGGAACCTCTTCTCTTGCGGCCCCGATCTGCCTCAAAGCCTCGCAGTAGTTCGTAATGTCCGTGAGAATAACAAGAATGTGGTAGTCATGTTCGAAAGCCAAATACTCAGCAGCGGTGAGCGCCATTCTGGGTGTAATCAGTCTCTCGACAGCAGGGTCATCCGCTAGGTTCAGGAACAGTACCGCTCTCTTCAGGGCCCCAGTTCGCTCGAAGTCCCTCATGAAAATCTGTGCCTCTTCGTGCGTGATGCCCATGGCTGCAAAAACCACAGCGAAAGCCTCCTCCTTCCCTGGCACTTTTGCCTGTCTCGCAATCTGCAAGGCAATCTCATTGTGAGGAAGACCTGAACCTGAGAAGATGGGCAGTTTCTGACCTCGAACCAGGGTGTTCATTCCGTCTATGGTCGAGATTCCTGTCTGGATGAATTCCTTTGGAGAATCTCGTGCAAAGGGGTTGATCGCAGAACCTATGATCGGCAATCGCTTCTCTGGGATTACTGGCGGACCGCCATCCAGCGGGTCCCCGCTTCCCGAAAGAATTCTTCCCAGCATATCCTTGGATACGTTCAGTTTCGCGGTCTCTCCCAGAAACTTCACGCTCGAAGCCTTGTCTATGCCTGCAGTGCCTTCGAATATCTGAATGACGACAATGTCCTTTGAGGTGTCCAACACCTGCCCCCTCTTCCTTGAGCCGTCAGGAAGGGCGATCTCTACGAGCTCTCCATAGCCGACCCATTCCGTCTTTTCCACGAAGACCAAGGGACCCGCGATCTCGGTTATCGTCCTGTATTCCTTGGTCATGTGGTCACCTCCAGGTCTCTGAATTCCTTCTCCATCAGATCATTGACCTTCTTCAGCTCGCCATCGAAATCCTCTTCGAACTTCAACTTTCCGAGATCATCCCTGGACTTCAGATAAGCGATGTCCTTCACCGGGACCTCCAGTGCCAGGGCCTTCGTGGCCAGGCCCGAGTATTTCTTTATCATGTTGAGAAGGGTGAACTGTTTCTCAAGGGGACAGAAGGTATCCACCTTGTGGTATGCGTTCTGCTGAAGGACGAACTCCCTGATCATTCTTGCAACCTCAAGGGTGAGTTGTTGCTCCTCTGGAAGAGCGTCCGAACCGACCAATTGGACGATTTCCTGCAGTTCGGCCTCGGTCTGCAGCGTGGCCATCGCCCATTCCCTCAGACCGGACCATCCCGGATTCACCTTCTCGTCGAACCAGTCCTTGACGATCGGATTGTAGAGGCTGTAGGATGTCAGCCAGTTGATCGCAGGGAAGTGCCTCCTCTCTCGCAACTTGGTGTCCAAGGCCCAGAACACCTTCACGATACGAAGCGTTCCTTGCGTAACTGGTTCGGAGAAATCACCGCCAGGAGGTGAAACTGCGCCTACAACGGAGACGGAACCTTCCTGCCCGCCGAGAGTGGTCACACGACCCGATCTCTCATAGAACTCAGAGAGCCTGGTTGAAAGATAGGCTGGATAACCCTCCTCTCCCGGCATCTCTTCCAATCTTGAGGATATCTCTCTCATTGCTTCCGCCCACCTGCTGGTGCTGTCCGCCATGAGGGAAACGTCATAACCCATGTCCCGGTAATATTCCGCCATAGCCATTCCGGTGTACACGGACGCCTCTCTTGCTGCCACGGGCATGTTGCTCGTGTTTGCAATGAGAATAGTTCTCTCCATCAAGGGCGCACCCGTTCTCGGGTCCTCCAGCTTCGGAAAATCGGTCAACACCTCTGTCATCTCGTTCCCTCTTTCCCCGCACCCTATGTAGACCACGATCTCGGAATCACACCACTTTGCCAGTTGGTGTTCGGTGACCGTCTTTCCAGTACCAAATCCGCCAGGTATGGCCGCTGTCCCGCCCTTGGCCAGGGGGAAGAACATGTCCAGGACCCTTTGACCTGTGATTAGAGGAATGTCAGGCATGAGCTTCTCCTTGCTGGGCCTGGGAATCCTGACTGGCCAGTTCTGCATCATCGCTATCTTTGTACCATCCGCAAGCGTGCATATGGTGTCCTCAACTGTGAACTCCCCTTCCTGGATGCCGGATATCTTTCCACTCACCTTGGGGGGTACGAGGATTCGATGCTCCACATGCTTTGCTTCCTGAACCTTTCCTATGATTTGACCGCCGGTGACTTCGTCACCCATCTTTGCAGTCGGTACGAACTTCCATTTCTTCTCCCTGTTCAAACCCGGAGCTGAGGCTCCTCTCTTGATGTAGTCTCCCATCTCCTTCACGAGTATCGGAAGTGGCCTCTGCACGCCGTCGTAGATGCTGCCGAGCAATCCAGGACCCAGTTCCACGACAAGGGGTGCTCCTGTATCAACCACCTTCTCCCCTGGTCTTATGCCGCTCGTATCCTCATAAACCTGAATGATCGTCTTCTCCTGCACAAGCTGGATGACCTCTCCCATCAGCAGTTCTTCGCCCACTTGCACAACATCATACATTCTTGGGTTGATGCCGGTCGCCGTCACAACGGGGCCAGCAACTCGATAGACCTCTCCAACTCGTTCTGTCTTGGTCGTTTCCATCTTGGGTTCTTCCATTCGAGTTTCCACATTACCACCTCAGCCAGTTCTATACAAATCGACACCAATTGCTCTCTTGACCTTACTTCTAAGATCTTCCTCTTCCTCCTCGCCCACTGATATCACAACGGGCTTGGGGCTATCTATCAACTTGTTCCGGAATACGGCAGAGACCTTTGCCATTGATGAAGCGTGAAGAATCAGAACCCCCACATCCTTGTCTTCCATTAATTCGGTGATCTTGGTCTCCAAATCCTCGTCGGGAACCACGTAGGTCTTTCTCACTCCCACCAGCTTGAAGCCCAGGACGAAATCCTCATTCCCAACGGCAGCCAGTTCCACTTCAAATCACCAACAGTTCCTTGATCACATCAGTACTCAGGTCCTCATGCTTTCCTCTGGCGATTATCCGAATGTTCTCCACCTCTCTTTCCTTTCTCGCGAAATAGTCCATAACGGGCAGTATCGAGAGGGGGTGGATGTGTGAGTATTTGGAAGCCCACATGAGTATGAACTTCTCCAGCGCCCGTACCGCATCGGTGAGCCCCTTCTCCTCTATGTCTTTCAGGAGGGGAGTAAGCACGAGATCGTAGGATGTTCTTTTCAGCTTCGTCTCCAATTGATCGAGCGGCATATCAATCATCCCTGTCAGGTCCGCCTTGGGGATCTCCAGACCGCCTGCTATGAAGACGTCCCTTTCAAGCTTGGCCTCTTCGAACCGAACCCGAAGGAGGGTCTTCAGGTTGATGGAGTCGATCTCTCTTTGGAGGAAATGGCGGAAACGGAGGTTGGGTTCAGTGGTAGGCGGGACAGCCTCCAGAAGGAAGGAATAGTACCTGTGCGCGAGAGCATCCTCGAAGGGGGCCAGTGACCCCGATTCCTTGACCTCTTCCTCAACCTGCTTGAGGGACTCCCAATAGATCGTTCCTTCCAGGCCCTCCACTATCTCATCGACGGTTTCCTTTTCCAGGAGCGTGTGAAGGAACTCAGTAGTGAAAGATCCGGCAGGTATGACCGTTTCCCATATCTCCTCATTGGATGCGTCGCAGAACTTGCCTCTCAGTATGCTCTTGATGTTCCAAACGTCCCATCGGTCCAGGTACCTGGAGATCATCGTTCTTAGGTGTCCCTCTGAGAACTCCAAGATCTGAGTGAATACCTTCGCCAGGTTGTTCCTCGTAGCCATCTCTATGAGGTCCACGCCTGAGTACTTCGTCCCGAGGGCTAGAACCTCCTCGGCATACTGGCCCTCGCCAATCGACCTTGCGATCCCAGTTATCCCCATCCGAAGGTATCTCATGTACACGTCCGAGCTCAAGAGAAGCCTCTTCTTCGCCTTCACCCTAGCGCACACATAGGGATAGTTCCCAGTCTCCAATGGAAGTGCGGAACGCATCTTTTCGAAGACCTGCTTAAAGTCGGTCATTTCTCGCCCCACAGAAGGTCGGAGATCTCCTTGATTGAGTCGTCCCAGATTTCTTTGAGCCTCGTCTCGTATCTCAGGTCGATTCTCCTTTGGCCGTCCTGGCTCTCGATAACAAGTCCACCCACGCAGTCAATCGTCCCATCGTAGTTCGTGCCGACCAATGCCCGGACCATGGCAGCGTCCTTCTCGTTGCTGTAGACCTCACCAGTTCTGATCTCATCTTGGTTCTGAGCCACAAGGGACCTGAGCAGTGTTTCGTTCTGGGGAAGAGTCCTCAACCTGGAGAGAGCCTTTTCGTAGACTGAGTCGAGCACCTCCTTCTGGCTGCCGAGGACTATTTTCTTTGACTCCAGCTCCGCCCTTGCAATCTCCTGGGTGTTCATTCTTCGAAGGATTTCTTCAGATTCCTTTGTCTTCTCAAGCAGCAGTCTTTGTCCTTCATCTTTTGCCGATTTGATCTGCTTGTTCTTCTCTTCCTGTCCTTTCTTGATGATCGCCCGGGCTTCCGCCTTTCCATTCTCGAGAATGTTCTTTATCACTTCGTCTAGTGACATTGGTTCTTCGCCCTTTATCAGGTTATCTTGCTCAACAGCAGAAACGCAATAGCAAAGCCAAACAACACGATGGTCTCAGGCAAGACCATGAACACTATTCCCTTTCCGAATAATGCTTCGTTCTCCGCCATCGCACCGACAGCCGCAGCTCCGACGACCTTCTCAGCCCACGCTGTCGCCATAGCTGAGCCCACCATCACAATCGCAGCCGCTATGGCCACTATTCCGCTTCCTATATCTAATGCCATTTTCATACCTCCTTAAACACAGTCCCTGCTCTTCCGAAAGGTTTGAACCTGATACCGTTACCTTTATAGAACTTCAGGAAGAACTCGACATAGTTCAACCTGATTGCCTGGATGCCTGAGGATATCGCACCAAGGATGAAGACCACCATATGAGCGAGGACCAAGAAAATCCCTCCGACTACGAGTCCGACTATCCCTCCGCCCAGAAACCATGGGATTAACATAGAGTTGAATGCGCTTGCAGTGGCGCCTTTGGCGACTGCAATTCCAGCCAGCCTTGCGTATGAGACCATGTTTGCGAGAAGACTCACCGCTTCTATCATTCCAAGAGGCCCTTCCCCAACAACGAGGAAACCCATTCCAACTCCGAGGAAAATGATGGCGACATACGAGATCACCCACCCCCCAAGCTCGAGGCCCCAGGCTGCCGGAAACGTGATGTTCAATCCCACAGCCTGCCCTGCGATTTGGGGCAGCTCCACGAAGAATGTGGCAACCCTCGGAGGGTAGTCTCTCATGTAGGCCATGACCATGATGAGCGTGAAGAATCCAACCAAAATGGACATCCATCCGATCTTCGCCAAGGCGTGCTTCTTGTTCTTCTTCACTTCGTTAACGAAAGCGAAAACATATCCGATTCCCAAATGGATGAACGCTGCAACGATCGAAAGGAGGATTAGGTTCACGACGTCGTGCAGTTTCTGGAAGAGCGGGAATTTCAGGCTGATGAAGCCGAGCTGAACCTCCACGTCATGGAAGAGCTCTATGCCGAACGCCTCTCCAAACACGAACAGGCCGAAGAAAAGCGCGAATAATCCTCCCCAGAACATGATCAACATCAAGTTTCTGAAATCAGGCATGTCCTTCAGTTTTGCCTGGAGCAACAAAGCAATGACCATCATCCCCACGCCGTACCCTATGTCCCCGATCATGAACCCGAAGAAAAGAGGGAACACGAAGAACACGATTGGCGTTGGATCAAGCTCCTCGCTGTCCGGTGTCGAGAACATGTGGATGAGGAATTCCACGCGGTTCACAGGTTCCGGGTTGTCCAGAAGTACAGGGGACTCCTCCTCTTCCTCTTCGATCTTCTCTACGTATAGAGTTCCGATCTTCTCCAGAGCGGACTTTGCTCCATCAAACCGTTCAGTAGGGATCCATCCGTCCATGGCGAATGAGTGATCTGTTGTGCAGCACCTCAAAGGGGCTTCTGCCTTCTCAACCTCAACAGATAGGAAACCCTCGGCCGAAAGAATGAAATGGGCGTGTTTTTCCCTAAGTGTGTCAAGCGTCTCTTGCGTTCTCTCCAATCTCTTCTGGAGCCCCTTCTTCTCCGTTTCCAGCTTTTTGACAATCCTTGGAGGCTGTCCCTCGCCCTCTGGAATTTCGACAGCCACAAACCCTCTTTCGCTGAGGAAGCTTTGCACCTCGGACGATTTCTCTTTGGGAACGAAGAGAGCTATGAACTTCTCGTGCTCGAACAGTTCAAAATCCTTTGTTACACCTGAGAGGCCTTCGAGAGGTCTGGTGATTCTTCCCACGAAGACCTGGAGGCTCTCATAACCTCGATAGAGGTCCAAGGGCAGGGGGATGTGTGAGAAAGGCTCCAGAGCTTTCATCCGAAGGTCTATGTTGATGATCCGGGACTCTATCTTCTTTCTTGCATTGTCCTCATCGGATATCTGCAGTTCCAGGCTGGTGATCTTGTCCCCGACATCTCCCTCTATCGGAACCTTCTTCTTCTCCTTCAAGTCCTCCAGGTTGAGAATGTTGGAAATGGAACGAAGCTTGATGAGGCTGTCTGAGGCCGAGGCCGCTTTCTCTGAGGGCCTTCCCATTTTGAAAGTCTCGTCCTCGTCAAGGAAATCCAGAATATGTAAGACCTCTAAGGAGTAAAGAACGTCAACCGTTGGGTCCAGGGAATCATGGGGGCCAACGATGAGAATCCTACACATCTCTTTTGGTCGGAACAGCTACTACCCCCTCCTCGAAGCGCTTCAACAAGAGCGAGGCAGCTTCATCTGTTTTTGTCGTTCCTCTCTGCTTAATCATCTCTGCTTCCTTTTGCCCTTGCTGGAGAATCTCGGACCTCTTGACATCTATTTCTCTCTTGCCAGCCTCCACGCGCTCTTTCAGTGCGTTGCCGGCAGTGCGCCTTGATTCCTCTTGAATTCTGAGGACTTCCCTTCTTGCCTCTTTCAAAATCCTGTCCTTCTCGGAAGTTGCCCTTTCCCTCATCTTCTTGACTTCCAACTCCGCCTCCTTCACCCTGACCAATGCATCGGCCTTCTTCATCGAACCCATTGGGTAATTCGGATAATTCACTTAAAGGTTTCGTGGAACTGGAACTCCAATACTTTCTAGCCAGATACTGAAAATCTTCGGATATCGCAACCCGCTTTGCAGTCCTCGTCAATGCACGCAATCCCGAATCTCTCTCCTGCAAAAAGAAGATGGGGTCTACCCCTCGGGCGGTGCAATCCCCAGGCCGATACCGATAGTCTCGATCATGCCTTCGAAAGTCCCGACCTTTGGTATGAGCTTCACATCGATTCCCTCGGACTCCAGTTTTTTCTTGGTCGCTCTTGTCATTGCCGCTACGATTCTGTTGTTGAGTATGTCTACGACCTTCTCCCTGACCCCCAGGTCTTCGGCTATTTCCAAAAAGTTAGCCACCGTCAGGCTGCTGGTGAACGCGAAGATGTCGATTTCCCTTCTGATCACTCTCTTCATCATTCTCCTCGCCTCGGAAAGGTCCTCAGGCATCTCCACCGAATACAAAGGAAGGACGTGTACGTCCGCCCCCATTGTTGCGAGGCCTTCCGCGAGCGACTTCGAACCTTTCACGCTGGTGAGTATCTCAATCCTTCGGCCCGGAACGTCGTATTGGCTGCCCAGGTATGAGATCAGACCCTTGACCGTCAGCACGGGAGGAGGGTCATCCAGCTCCAGCTCGTGATTCCTGAGTGATTTGGCGGTCTGCTCTCCGATGGCCATAAGGATGCAGCTGCTGAGCTGGCTCAGGAACCTGTCCTTTGGTACGTAAGATGCGGCGTTCTCGATTGCGAACTTTATCGCATTCTCGCTCATGAAAAGGCAAAGGTATATCGAGCGGTTCGACAGCGCAACGAGGAAGTTCCGGAACTCCCCGTTCGAGACTCTCTTGGTCTCGATCATCGGTGCACCTATCGGGTCAAATCCCAGGTTTCTAGCTAGTTCCATCGATTCGGGAAGAACCTCTATTGGGCGCATCAATGCTACGCGGTTCAATTTTCCTCACCAGGCGTCCTTTCCTTCCGGAAGGTTTCAGACAACTCTCTTCTGTGGTTGGGTTTCCATGCGTATATTGTTTGGAGTATTTGCCACTTTCTCCGACCTTTTTGGGGGACGGAATAGGTTTGTTGTATGATGTGTACATACGTTTTTGATTTCTCGACAATCTGAGCACATTTCGACTTTGATTCTTGCGATATCAGAGAGCAATGTAACGAAAAGCGGTAATTATAAATATTTTTGCGACGTTGGATATATCGGTTATAGACATGAAGAATGACCAACCCAAGAAGAAGATGAATTCGGAACTGGCTCAGAGATGGGAAGGGCTCGACCTCAAGCTCTTGCCGATTGATCAGACTGACATACAAATTCTCTCCATGCTCAGGATGAACTCTAGAGCGGCAAACATCGAGATCGCCAGAGAACTCGGGATAAGTGAAGCGACCGTCAGGAGAAGGATAAAGAACCTGGAGCAGAAGGGGATCATCAAGGGATACAGCACCTATGTGGATTACCAACTAATCGAGAACCCTGTGAAGGCCTACATCCATCTCGGTGTGTCCAGCGACAGCCGGGACGAAGTGGTGAAGAAGATATGCGCACATAACAGGGCCGTCGCTGTCTATCGGGTTACCGGTGATTATGAGATCCTCTGTGTCATGCTCTTTATGGACATGTCCGAGATGCAGACTTTCATAGATTCCTACCTCAAGATGGACGGGATCAACAAGGTGAAGACGCAAATCGTGATGAGCCCGTACAAAGGGGTTCCTTGGACTGGGGTATAGGACGACCTCAATTGTTAGATTTCTCGTCTTTCATTATAGAGAACGACTTGACTCTGTTTGTTCGTGGGAGTTTCTCGATTACCACTGAGACGTTCTCAACTGTCAAAAAGCAACAACTCGGACCACTGGACCTGGGCGCGGCCCAAGTAGCAACCTTCTGAGTTCTCTCCTCGAACCTTGCCACAGACTCCCCTCCACTCATAAATGTAAGAGTGCATTATCAAGTGCGACATGAATCACTCTTTTTCTCCGTCGGCTTTGAAACTGAAGTCCCAAGCCCTCCATCGGCTTTTTGGCAAACGAAGAAACGCCGTCGTTGATTCTTTTCTTCTTTTTCTCTGAGAATCTCCCTCCTCTGGAACTTACCCAGACTTTACACATTTGACGTGGTTGATAATGAACCAAGTCATTTTTTGGCCACTCTTCAAGCACAACTAGACGTGAAGACCATTTTCGCCCCTTTAGCTGAAATCTTGTCCAACGTTTTTTGGCGTATCCAAAGTTGCAACCGTGGAGAGCGATGTTGCGAATGGCAAGGCGTAGATGAAGCGTATCTGTTATATCGTACGAAGTTGCCCGCCTTTTACTGACGAAAAACTTCGACGGCCTCTAGCCGAAAATCGACTTATAGCACCGTTCGGTTCCGTCGTTGATCGATGGACGGGCAGACCCTGCAGGTGCTGGCCAACGCACTTCGCATCCGGATTCGAAAGTCGCTTCAGCAGGGGCCGAAGCCTCAGCTGCCAGGGTCAAGATGGATTTACAGACAGCGCTCGCGGTGCGGATGCTGCTTTCTGAGGGGGCGTTTTTGGTCAGGCTTAGACGCCTAGGTGGTGACTCGACCCACCACGAGAAACATTTGCCCAAAGGTTCAGGCAGGGGGCGGGTGTTTAGGGGCCAAGAAGATTCATATAC
>SOIM01000022.1 GCA_004377185.1 Methanomassiliicoccales archaeon
GAGAGCATCGAGACCGTTCTTCAGACAGTACAATACGACAAAGCGTGGTACTACGATCCCTCGAACGGGGAATGGAAATGGTACATGAAATCCAAGGGATACCGAAGAGGACTGTGGAACATGAATCACACCATGGGAATATGGGTGAACGTGACACATAACAGCAACCTAACTGTGGCGGGAATCGTCCCCGCTCAGACCGCGATCCGTCTTCACGAAGGATGGAATCTTGTGTCCTTCCCTTCCTTCAAGACAATTTATGCTGTCTCGGACTTGAAGGCGGAGACCGGTGCCACGAGGGTGGAGGGTGTCGAAACCATGCCTCCGTTCCCTCCACACTATCTGAGAGTTCTCGGAGATGCCGATGTGCTTCAGGCGGGAGAGGCGTATTGGGTGAGAGTAATCGCTGACACGGACTGGATAGTCGAAGTGTCGTAGTGCGAAAAGGAGAACGACACTTGTGCAAAGCGGTCAGTTAACGAAGGGCTGCTCTCTCAGACGATGGTCGCTGCGATGAAGCTGCAAAAGGTTTTCCGCTACTAGAGTCATCACCTTGACTGTCTTGGATCATGCAGAAAACTCCAAAGAAGGCTGAAGTGCAAAACATAGTCGCATCCACGAGATTCGCTGATAGCCTTGACTTGATTGCCACTGCAGAAATACTTGAGGGCTCGGAATACAATCCCGAGAGGTTCCCAGGATTGATCTATCGCATGAAGGAGCCGAAGACCGCTCTTCTCCTATTCGGAAGCGGGAAGGTAGTTTGCACTGGAGGGAAGACTCTCAACGATGTTCGAGAGTCCGTTGACATTGTTGCCGGCAGATTGCTGGAAGCTGGAATACCTGTTGAACGGCATCCAGAGATAACAGTTCAAAATATCGTAGCCACGTCTGATCTCGGTGCTGGGATAAACCTCGCCAATATAGCCATCTCACTCGGCGTGGAGCACATAGAGTATGAACCGGAACAGTTCCCTGGACTGGTTTACAGGTTGGAGGATCCCAAGGTGGTCTGTTTGCTTTTTGGTACAGGCAAGATGGTCCTCACTGGCGCGAAGAGCGTGGAGGAGATAGACCGCGCGGTCGAATCGATTATAGAGACCCTCAGCAGATCTGGATTCTTATAGCATGGTTGCGACAGGAGACGCGTCGCATAATCGCGACCGATGCACAGAAGACAAGCAGTTACTTTGCTCAAACAGGAAGGACATGCTGAGATCGAAATCTCTTGGCAGTATTGAATCCACTCATAGAAGGAATATCCTCTTCATGGATCCAAGAGTCAGTGTTCTTCTCCCGAAAAATGAAAAATGGAGGGTTTCTCCTCCACTATGTGCTTCGTCTTGTTGCCAGTTTCGTTCCCTCGGTTGCGCCCAGCTTTTCCAGGTCCGTTTCGTGCAGATGGATCTCCCTCATCTCAACAGAAGCGGTCTCCGCTCTCAAGGTATGGGTGTTTCCACGGTGCTCTAGGATGATCGAGTCGCCCGGGCTCGCGCCCAGTGCTTTCATGGTTTCTGCATGTAGTCTTACCGTGCCCATTGCTGCTTCCACTGCCTTCCTTGCTGCAAGATTCCTTGTTCTCTCGTAGCGCTCGGCTATGGCCGCATCCGTCTTTCTCAGTTCTTCGACCACGCGTGTCCTTATTTGCTCGGTTGTGTTCACCGTAGTGGGGTCGATTCTCGGCGCGATTTCTCTTGCCGCTTCCTCGGTAGCTCCAGCCCTTGTGATGGACTCTTCCAGTTTCGCCCTGTTGAATTCCTCCTGAGTACCCGTTCTCTTGTTTAGTAAAGTCATGACAATTTTCACCTCCCTCTCACATCGGTACTTGTATCGCGCCCCGCCTCGGCGCCTCTTCTTGATGGGATAGATAACGGACCGAATGATAAATACCTTGTCAATATCCGAGT
>SOIM01000048.1 GCA_004377185.1 Methanomassiliicoccales archaeon
CGTCAGATCGGTGAAGTTCAGGTACTCACCTGCGGGACCGGTACCTATCGCGCCATCAACGACAATCTTGGGGAATCCGGTCCACGGTGTGCCGTCCTTCAAGACGGCAACTTTGTAGCAATCATACGCGACTATCCGGCTTGGGAACACAATCTCGAACTCATACCCCCATGGGGTTTGTGTCACGCTGAAGTCGACGGCCGTAGTCGTGCCACATCCACCAGGCTCAAGTGGAGGTGGAGGTGGAAGGGAGAATAGCGCGAACAAGACCATCGCGCTCACGACTGAAAAGAAGGCGACGCAGAGCGCCGCTTTCAATCCCAGATTATGCAAACGCGCTGTTTCCCGAGTCCTGGAAGTCTCGGTTTCGGTCGATTCCACTTGTTGATCCCGAGGCACCAACACATCTTCCCCTCCAGCTTGTTGACTCGTATAGCCACTGATCGCGACGATATAATCGTTTCCATCGAGACCATTCCATATCTCTGGATTCACTCTCATTTCCCAAGTCCAGAGATCGGTGATTGTGCGGAGGAGTCGTCAGCATCATTCCTTATCGTGAGTGGAAGCTGAAGGAACGCAATCAGGAGATCTTCACGTCACTTCTAGCAGACAGCGACGCCGAATTCACCTTGGTGACTTCCCCAACCATTTGCATCGATGTCGGCCGACAATCTGAAGAGGGCGTAGGTGCACGCACAGTTGTCTTTGGCGACGACATCAACAACTATGGTTCCTGGGAACGATATATTGGAGAAGATCCAGAAGTGGTCACCGTATCCGTAGCCTGATGTGTTTTTCATAGAGACCTCGTTGATAGACTTATCGGCTCTTTCCCCCTCCACTCTAATGGTCGCGGAAGCGTTTGACGACACATTCAGAGCGGGGCCGTACTCAGTGTCAATGATGGAGACGTTTCCCTCACCATCGACGAATCGCAGATCACCCACGAACTCCGAGACAACGTAAATGCCATAGCCTCCGGAAAGGGGCACTGGCAGGTACAGATAGTAAGAACCCGTTGAGTCTACGGAGATGCTGATGTCAAAGCTGTATCGACACTTAATCTCGGTTATGGGCATCATGCTGCCGCCAACGATGGTGACGATGAGTACCGCTGCAAGGGAGGCCGAAAGCAACTTCGCACTGCGTCTCCGGTTCTCGTCATTGACCATGCCCCCTCTGACCTTCATTCCACCGAAGATCATCAGGGGAACGAAGAGGAGCTCCATCATTGCCGTAACGAACAGCATTCTCTGGAACGCTCCAGAATAATAGAACCAATACTTCGAAATCATAATGACGTTCATAATGCCCAGAGCGAATCCGATGAGGATGGCCAAGGCTCCGAGGGGAACCATGAACCTATCCTTCGGGTATCTGCCTATCGCCCATGCTCCAAGGAGTAAGGGAAATGCGATCGAGAAAGGGAAGATGAGGCAGACGGGCGGACCGGCAATGATATTCACGACCTCCATGTGACATTGGGAGACCGTGGCATTTATCCTTATTGGTAGGGCTTTTGAATAGGCTGTCCAAGGCGCTGATCTCTGGGGCCTCTTCCTCAGACGGCTAGAAGGAGTGCCCGCTCGCGGTCATCAGACTCTTCAGCGATGCGTCATAGCCCTCGGGCTCGGCGGACAGCAGTGCCTCCGCCTTGGACTTCAGATGCGCCCCGAATCCCAGCTCGTCCTCCGAGTACCTCCACTCGTCCCCCCTTCCCGCGCCGAGAGCGAGAAGGAAGGCGTACTCCAGAGCCTTGAACTCCTTCTTCCTGGACTGGGTCCCTCGTATCTCCATCACGGCCGCGTCCGAGCCCTTCGTCCTGTGGATGCGAGCGATGCGGTCGCAGAACCTCGCGACTGGCGGGAGCCTCTCGTACTCCGGCAGGTCCGC
>SOIM01000021.1 GCA_004377185.1 Methanomassiliicoccales archaeon
CCCTTCTCGCCCACCCCTCTCCTCCAAACTCGCTCTCATCACAGTACCGCGTCAATATAACCGCATACCCCCCTTCCAGAAGCTCCTCGTTCAGATTCTTCCCACCGCAATACACCACCGCCAACATCCGTCCGTACGCATCGTACAGCTGCCGGTCATCCTGGTCCACCCAGGCTTCCGACCCCACCGGACACAGGCTCCCCGCGAACTGGGTGGCCTCCTCATAGCCGACCTCTCCCACCTCAGGAGTGTCCACCAGCGCCAGACGGACCTTCACGTCTCCCACGTACAGCGTGTCCCCGTCCACTATCTTCGTGACCGTGTCGTTGAAGCATTCGGCCTGGCCGAGGCAGGGGGTTCCGTTCTCGGGTGGAGGGTTGGTTTCGTACGGGTCCGAGAGGTTGATCATTCCCGTTGCGATGGCGAGTGAGAGTATCAGGGTGATGGCGATGGCTATGACCAGGATGGGTTTCAGGAGGGGGTTGGTGAGTGGGCTCTTTTGGTCTTCTTGGGGTGGTTGGTTTGGGTGCGTTGGTTGCATTCAGGTAGGAGATGAGGGTGTGGGTATGAAAGGGTTTTGGGGATTGATGACGATTTATCATTCCTGGGAATATTATGACAAGAGTTAGGCAACATCTCACATAACTGGATTGTCTTCCTTTCCTATTGATTCTGCACCATCCTCAAAATTCGTAACACAGAACGGACAAGCTGTAGCCAGAACCTCCACACCCATGCCCAAGGCCAGCTCGTCTCCGATCCTAATAGCAGAATCTCGGCAGCCCCTCTCCTCATTTTCAAGAATTGAAAAACCACATCAGAACCCTTATCTATCCCCACCAACTTCTCAACCCTATGGCTGACATCACTTTCCCCGACCACTTCACCAAGACAGCCAACGACATCCGCACCATGCGCACCCGCGGAGCCGGAAAGATCGCCAGAACGGCAGCCAAAGCAATCGCAGATCTCGCCAACAGTTACAAGAGCGACGACCTCAAGAAGTTCAAATCCTACCTCGACCACGGTGCCAAACACCTCCTCAACACCCGCCCCTCCGCCATCTCCCTCAAGAACGCCCTCCGCCTCACTCTCGGCAAAGCCAGCGGCCAGACCGTCCAGGACCTCAAAAAGAACCTGACTAAAATATCAGAGGACTTCATCGCCCACTCCCTCAAGGCGGTCGACCTCGTCGGCCAGCACGGCTCCAAGATCATACACGACCAGGACCCCCTCCTCACCCACTGCCACAGCTCCGCATCCACGTCCGTCCTCATACACGCCCACGAGCAGGGCAAGCGCATCAAGGTCTTCGCCACCGAGACCCGCCCCTGGAACCAAGGCCACATCACCGTCCGCGAACTCGCCCAAAAAGGCCTGTACGTAACGCTCATCGTGGATTCAGCCGTAAGATTCATTATCAAAGATGAGAACATCAAGGCCGTCTTCGTAGGAGCGGACACCATCCACTCGGACGGAAGTGTCATCAACAAGATAGGCACCTCCCAGATCGCCCTCGTCGCTCACGAGGCGGGCATCCCCTTCTACGTATGCGCTGAAACCTACAAGTTCTCCCCAGACAGCCTCAGAGGTGAGCTGGTGGAGATAGAGGAGCGCGACATCTCAGAGATAGCGGACCCAAAGGACTTCCCCAAGGTACGGTTCCGCAACCCCGTCTTCGACATCACTCCGGCAGAATACGTACAAGCCATCATCACCGAGAGAGGTATCATATCCCCCGCTGACGTTCAGGAGATCATCAAGGAGAAGTTCAAGGAGGTGGAGGAATGGAGCTTGTAGAGTGTGACTACCACATAGAGAGCATTCTTCCCATCGAGAGGGCTGCTACGGCTCTTGCCGCGGAACAGTCCACGGGCACCTGGACGGACATATCCACCAAGCCGAGCGGTGTCGACAAGAGACTGGCCGCGAGGGTCCTGAACATCGAAGGTTCGGTAGCGACCATAGGCTTCCCGGTGGAGATATTCGAGATAGAGAACATACCCCAGTTCCTGGCAACGGTGGCGGGCAACCTCTTCGGACTGGGAGCGATCAAGAACGTACGTTTGCTGGACATCAGGCCTCCCAAGAGCTTCGTGAAGGAGTTCAGGGGGCCCAGGTTCGGTATAGAGGGCGTCAGGAAGATCGTCGGAACGAAGAAGGACGGAAGACCTCATGTGGGCACCATCATAAAGCCCAAGGTGGGTCTGGACCCCAAGGAGACGGCCGAAGTCGCATACCAGGCCGGCATGGGAGGCGTGGACCTCATCAAGGATGACGAAACACTGACGGACCAGAGCTTCTGCCCCATGGACGAGAGGCTGGAGAGGGTCATGGAGAAGATGGACCTGGTCAAGCAGGAGACGGGAAGGACGGTGCTCTACGCCCTGAACGTAACGGCCGGGACGGAGAAGCTCCTAGAGAGAGCGGACAGCGCGGTGGAGAACGGTGCCAACATGCTCATGATAGATGTGCTCACTACAGGCTTCTCGGCATTGCAGAGCCTAACGAAGGACGATTCCGTCAAGCTCCCCATACACGTACACAGGACAATGCACGGAGCGATGACCAGGAACAGGAGGCATGGGATATCCATGATGCCCATTGCCGTCCTCGCAAGGTTGTGCGGGGGGGACCAGCTGCACACTGGAACCGCGAGGGGGAAGATGGACAGCGACCTGGAGGAGGTGAAGGGGTTGAACGACTTCCTCAAGAAGGACTGGTTCGGGCTCAAGAGCGTCTTTCCTGTGGCGTCCGGAGGTCTTCATCCAGGTGTGGTACCCTCGGAGGTGGAGGCGTTCGGAAAGAACCTGGTTCTGCAGGCAGGGGGCGGCATACACGGACATCCCGATGGGACGGAAGCAGGTGCGAGGGCGATGCGCCAGGCCGTGGACGCGACCATGGATGGGATATCACTGGAAGATTATGTTCAGGATCATAAGGAATTGGCAAGAGCCCTGGAGAAATGGGGCAAACAGGTCGAGTGGGGTGATCTGTATGGATAGCAGGACGGCACACAAGGCGAAGAGGATAGACATAGCCCAGGGAATCAGGGAGGTCCTTCTGAACAAGGAACATGCTGAGGAGCTGGGCCTCAGGGCGAACGACAGGGTGAAGGTGGTGAGCGAGAAGGGCGAGAGTCTGGTGGCGCTCGTGAACGTGACCGAGACCTTGGTCAAGATGGGTGAGGTCGGCGTCTATGTTGACCTCTGGAACAGCTTGAACTTGAAAGACGGGGACGCGGTCCATGTGGTGCCCACGTCCAGGCCCGCCTCAATAGACCTGATCAGGAAGAAGATACACGGACACATCTGGCATCAAGAGGAGATCAAAGCGATCGTGGACGACATCTGCCTGGGGAACCTCTCGGACATAGAGCTGGCCGCCTACGTGACAGCGGTGCAGATAAACGACCTCACCATGGACGAGATAACCTGGCTGACCACGGCGATGGTTTCGACGGGGGACACGATAGACTGGGAGACCTCCCCCATATTGGACGTGCACAGCATCGGCGGTGTTCCGGGGAACAAGTACGCTCCCATAACCGTCCCCATAGTGGCCGCGAACGGCCTGACCATACCCAAGACCTCTTCCAGGGCGATAAGCTCTGCCGCCGGGACGGCTGATATCATGGAGGTGGTGTGCAACGTCACGCATGACGCTCAATCGATCAAGAGGATAGCCCGGGAGGTCGGAGGCACCCTGGTGTGGGGAGGCGGAGTGACCCTGGCACCCGTGGACGACTCGATAATCAGGGTGGAGTATCCTCTGTCATTGGACCCAAGAGGTCAGGTGCTGGCTTCCGTGATGTCGAAGAAGAAGGCGATAGGTGCCGAGTACTGCGTGATAGACATCCCCATCGGCGAGGGGACCAAGGTGGTTACGCCCGAGGAGGCCAGGAACCTGGCGAGGGACTTCATAATGCTGGGAGAGAAGATAGGCGTGAGGACCAGGTGCGCCATCACGTACGGGGGTCAGCCCGTGGGGAAGGCGATAGGCCCGATCCTCGAGATAAGGGAGGCCTTGCGTGTCCTGGAGGGAGCGGAGTCGCCCAGCAGCCTGATAGAGAAGTCCACCAGCCTGGCCGGGATACTGCTGGAGCTCGGCGGAAGGGCGCTTCCTGGTAGAGGTGCGGACCTCGCGAAGGAAACGCTGAGGTCGGGGAAGGCGCTGGAGAAGTTCAGGGAGATCGTTGGAGCGCAGGGGGGTGACGCGAACGTAAGCTCGGGTGATCTGGTGCCTGGGGAACATTCCTGCGAGTTCCCGTCTCTGAGGGATGGGTATATAGAGGCGCCTAGGAACAGGGCGCTGATCAAGATAGCTAGGGCGGCCGGATCACCCAAGGACAAGGGAGCGGGTCTGATACTGATGTACAAGAAGGGGGAGAGGGTGGAGGAAGGAGAGCCCCTGCTGACGATATATGCGGAGAACAAGAGAAAGCTGGAGGACGCCAGGACGCTGGCGGGGAAGCTTCAGCCCGTGCAGGTAGAGGGCATGATACTGGGGGAGGTTGTGGAGTAAACGCGCTACAAAGAACCCACGGCTTTCGAGTACTCCTTCCAGATATCCTTGTTTCCGACTATGTAATCATCCTCACGCTCAAAGATCTTGGCCTCAACAACCTCATTCACCTGGCCTCTAATCTTGATGATGGGCTTGGACTTCTGGTAGTAGAACCTGTAGTGTTTCCTTATCTCATCCTCAGAGAGGTGGAGCAGTTCACCGGATGCGTGGGACGGTAGAAAATAGGAATTGGAAACCCTGAGATATGGCACTATTTGGGTGAGATGTAAGTAATCCTGGATGTACCCGTAGCCCTTAGCCAGTATTTCGGACAAGAACTTCTGATAGAGTTCCTTATCTTCAAGCGACTTCAACTTTCCAGATCGTTTCATTTGCTGTCCGGGCAACAACTTGCCGTCCTCTTTTGTGATATAGTCAAGTCCTGCGAGGAACTCGACATACCTGAGGGCCTGGGTCTTGTTCCGCTTCTGAGCGAACTCCTTGAAGTCCAGCTCACCGTTCCTGTGTATTGATACCACAATCTCCTTGATCGGCGTCATGGCCAGCTGGACGGATGCGATGTCCACGATCCTGTCGTAGATGGTCTCCAGAAGGGCGCTCTCGGACCTTATGGCAATTGACTCCAGTCTTTTTTCCATCTCATCTGCAATGGAATCTCTCTCCGGAAGAGAGACGACGACCTTTCCTCCCTTCGTCTTTCTGACATCCGCTATGAAAAGGGTCCTGAAGTTGTGGAATCTGACGGTTCTCTTGTTGGTCTTCAGGTCATCGATTATGTCAGGGAAACTGTTGCCTATCTTGTATTTGTACCGATCCCTGCCAGCTTTTGTCTTGCTGGTGATGTAGAGCCCTCTGCCTACCCTGGACTTGAGGTGTCGAGGGAAGAATTCCTCGAATTCTGACATATTCCCGTATCGCAGCTCAATCTTCTCCATTAAGATCATCTCCGAAATCCTCCAATCTCGGGCTCAGTTTCTCGATCCAGACCACCCACCGAAGCTGTGAAGTTCTTTCCCAATACCGCAACATCTTAGGCTTACTCAAGCTGTTGCGCACTTCACTTATATTGGATGACTTTAACAAAAACTTTTCGTATGGGTCAAAGAACTCCACTTCATCATTCACGCCCAAGACAATGAGAACGTGTTCCCAGGTGCATTCTCCGGTAGCCCTGTACCTCCGATTCTGCTCCTCGAAATAGTCGGGGCTCACGGAAATGATGGGGAAGGAGCGCTCTTCGCTCTCGATTATTGCCTTGAGAAGTTCCAGCGTGGAGCCCTTCCCGGATCTTGTCTGTACCCTATAGCCTCTCTTTACCAAGTAATCGTTCAAATTGGATATTCCGAGTTCGCTGTCTCCTCCCATGCCGCGCCTGTAGCTGTAGTGCACATTGATCTTGCTCAGGCTCAGTTTGATATTGGTTGTGCCGTGCCTGCCAGCGAGCACATCGAGGATGCATTTCATCGCGGCCGTCTCGCACATGTCCGGCTCCGGCTGCCGTTGGAACTTCTTGACGACCTCCTCCATGTCCTTATCTGGCATCTCTCAAATCACGATACGGTGATGGTGGATAGCCTATTTATGGATGCGCTTTGAGGACGCCGAGTGATCTGGAGCTGGTCGAGATTGCGCGAACTGCTTGTTCATCCAAGGATTGGGAAGCGAATCTGAAACTGAGGTCCGCTCACTGGAGTGTTCTATTTGAAGGTGAAAGCACTCTGCGTGAAATCCTGTGGGACCGGAATACTTTGGTAAGCCAAAAACGGCTGACTCTTGAAAGTAAATGAGAAACGACTTACGGGAAGTGCTGAGTGTGGATTTGGTTTCCCACTCTAAGAGGATTCCTCGAGGGACCCCAGTTCCTCAAGGATCTCATCCGTTGTCCAGACCCTGACGAGGTTCTGCTCGCGCGTATGGACATCATTGCTCCAGATACCATCGCCGTCCATGGAAAGGGCGAGGGCCACCAATGGCGCATCATCCTCATCGATTCCCTTCATGCATTCATAAGCCACCTTCTGTTTTTGCGGCGTCCCAGCAAGCGTCCTACCATTTCTTGGACTTGCCCCGGTGGGGAGTCGCCTCTTGGGTAGATCCCGCCTCTGTCTGCATTCGTGCCAGATGAACTTTAGGGGCGCCGTTTCCGAAGCTCCTCGACAATCCTTCTGTCGTACGCCAAGGCCTCCGCCCCCAGCGTCACACAGGTCTGGACCACAAAGGCGTCCGCGAGGCTCAACGTCCCCTTTGCTCTATCGTAGATCTCTTTGACCGCACCGAACTCAACCTTCTCGGTGATGCTCACGTGGGGGAGCCCGAGAAGGAAATCCAAAGCATCCTTCCCAGCGCTGGTTCCAAAACGGTAGGCGAGTAGATCGATGGTCTCTACCAAGATCTCGGTAGGAACAGCGATGGAATCGGACCTGCTGACGTCCTTCACCGCCCTCTCGTGAAATCGATCCTCTTCGGAGAAAAGGGCATACAGGGCGCTTGTGTCCGCGACATGCATCACGCCTTTCTCCCCTTGAGAGCCCTAAGGCGGTCCCGTCCCAAGAGCTCGTCGTGTCGAAGGGAATCGTCTGGCATCCCGCCCTTGAATGTAGGAAGTCCTGAGAGGTCCACGGGACCTCGTCGCCTTTCCAACCGCACGACGGCCTCTGACCCGGGGAGGAGCCCTAGCCTCTTCAGTTCGGCCTTTCGGATGCGAAACCCGTAGGAATTGCCCCACTTGAGGATTCGTACCCTGAGAATGACCTCGTCCTTCACCATGTATAACTCTATTGTTATACGAGTATAAATCACTTGCCGCCTTGTTCAAACCCCAGCTGGAGATGGGCAAAGTAGAGCATACGTCTGTCTGTAGGAAGGTGCCAGGTCACGGCCGTAAGCCTCCTTGTAGTGCCCAGAGAAATCCCGGGGAGGAATGAGCACAACTCTCTCGAAAAGGGTATCCAGCACCTCACTCACATATCAGTCCTCATCCAAATGTTCTTCGATAATCCTTATGATATCCCCTAGCCGATCACGGTTCAGACTGTATTGCTTGCCGTAGGAGGTGGGTTTTTCGATAACTAATCCTGACTTGACAAGATCATCAAGAGCATCCTTCGCCTCACCCCTCAGATCCTTTCTGAACCATCCACATATTCCTTCCCTTGATTTGTGAACGCCTCCTATTATTCTCCTTCTGAACATTCTGAAGATGATGTCTCTTTGCATGGTCGGGACAGACATTGCTTTTCTCCGGAACCGGGTAACTGAGAACGAGGATATAACTGACTGTCACATCTCTTTACATATGAGTAGCACATTATACTATAAGCGTAATATCTTTATACTATCATCATCAATACGGTGTCACTACCAGGACAACAGAAATGTATCACAGAAACAGAGATCTGGAATGAGACGTGATGAGAAAGCGAGATGTGAGAATCACAGAGATACGATATCGAGAAACACACATGTGAAACGAAAAGACGCGGAACATGGGCATGGACCGTGTAGAAATCGAAGTGCGGAATGATGAGCGACAGGTGAATGTTGGAAAAGAGAGAATTGGGGTGAGAAAGTGCTGGTTGACATTTTTGGCAAATACCCTCAGATAAGAGTGTTGGACTTTTTGATTGAAAACAGGGAATACGACTATTCCATATCGGACATTGCCAGGGGATCGGACGTTGGCAGGCCCACATTGTACGAAATGATAGATGGCCTGATCGAACTGGGCGTCATGCAGGAGACCCGCAGAAATGGAAACGCAAGGATGTTCGCGACGAACAAGAACAGCCCTCTGGTTCAGTATCTCAGCAGATTCGACTTCGAACTGTCAAAGGAATTGATTACAAAGGAACTGGAGCGACAAGACTCAGAAGGGACAGCTTCACTCTCTCCACAGGAAGAAGCAATTCTGAATCTCATTGGAGAAGGTGAGATCGACCGCGCCATAGAGCGCGTGAAGGCGCTGGCTGCGGAAGTGTGATGACGAATGGCAGGCGTATGTTCAAAAGGATTTAGGAAGAGAGTCTACGAGGCAGGGTCAGAAAGGGTTTCCACCTTGGTCAGGAACGGAAAGGTTGACCAGGCAATAGAAGAGCTCAAGAAGATGAGAAAACTTGAGAAAGCCCTTGACGGACTTTGTGAAGAGTAGATTCGTGGAATCGAGAAGGGGGCTTTGCCTTCCCGCTACTTTGGGAGTGCTGCGGACTTTTCACGGTGTTGGCTTCATTCCAAGAGAGAGTGTTATCAGTAATAATGGAAGATGATGATGGCGGAGCGGCGTCGCAATCATTTGTCCTGACGAATTGAGACTAGAGGATCAGGAATTCCACAACATCCCTGACGACTATCCTCCCTTCCTCCCCCATTGATTTCGTACTATCCTCAAAATTCGACACACAGAACGGACAGGCCGTCACCAGCACTTCTGCCCCAGTACCAATAGCCTCCTCCAACCTCAAATTCGAGAACCTTTCCTCCGCAACCGTCTCGGTCCAGAAACGTCCTCCGCCACCACCGCAACACAAGCTGAAATCCTTCGTCCTCTCCATCTCCACCAGTTCCAGACCAGGAATCGACTCCAGCACCTTCCTCGGCTCCTCATAAATCCCATTATGTCTCCCAAGATAGCAAGGATCATGATACGTAACCCTCTTCTCCAACCTTCCCGGCACAACCTTCCCCTCATCCACCAGCTCCGCCAACAGCTGGGTATGATGCACCACCTCGAACTCTCCTCCGAACTCCTTGTAATCGTTCTTCATGGTATGATATGAATGCGGAGAAATCGCAACTATCCTCTCCACTCCCATCTCCTGGAACTTGGCAATATTCCTCTCCGCAACCGTCCCGAACGCCTGCTCGTCACCAATTCTTCTGGCACTATCCCCACAACACCGCTCCTCGTTCCCCAGAACCCCAAAACTAACCTCCGCCTTACTCAATATCTCCACCAGCGCCCTCGCGACCTTCTGGTTCCTCGGATCATAACTCGGAGCACAACCCACGAACAGCAGGTAATCCATGCCCTTCTCGTACCGCCTGACATCCAACCCCTTCGCCCAGTCCATCCTCTCCTCGGCCGGGTTCCCCCAGGGGTTCCCTTCCTGCACGATGTTGGAGACAGCACTCCTCTGCATCTGCGGGATCATCCCACCGCCCACCAGCATCCTCCTCATCGATCTAATAACGTCAATCAGCTCCACTCCCCTGGGACACCTGTCCACGCACGCCTTGCAGGTGGTACAAAGCCAAATGCCGTCCGATTCCTCCACCAGCCCCAGCTGCACCATCCTCAGCATCTTTCGTAAATTGAAATCCCTTACCACCCCCCAAGGGCAGGTGCCGCTGCACAGACCGCACTGGTAGCAGAGGTTCAGGCTCTCGCCTCCCTCCTTCACCACCTCGTCCAGGACCTCTTCGAACGGCCTTACAGCTTCGCTCATTTCCTTACCTTCTTCTTGGGTTTGAACACTTCGGACGCTTTGTCTATCTCCTTCTTGTCCACCTTCTCAACTATCTCCTTCATCTCGGTGATCTTGTCCGCGAACTTCTGACCTTCGGCCGCGGTGAACCACTCCAGGTGCAGTCTGCTCTTATCAAGTCCCAGCTTGTCCATCTCCTTCCAGAGCTTCTCCACCCTCTTCTTGGTCTGGTAGTTTGCGTTGATGTAATGGCAGTCCTGCAGGTGGCATCCCGAGACAAGGACCGCTCCGGCTCTCTTCTCGAAGGCCCTTCTTACAAAATTCTCCGAGACCCTTCCAGAGCACATCGTTTTGACTATCCGTACGTTCGAGGGGTACTGCATCCTGGAGACTCCCGCGAAGTCCGCTCCCGCGTAGGAGCACCAGTTGCATGCGAATGCCAGTATCTTCTTCTCCGGGTCCTCTTCCAGCGCTCCGTCTATTTGCGAAATTATCTGTTCGTCCGTGAAGTGCCTCATGATTATCGCTTCGAACTTGCACTCCGCTCCGCACGTTCCGCAGCCAGTGCACGCCGCTTCTATGACCTTCGCTTTTTGATTTGGTTTCTCGCCGATCAGTTCGATTGCGTTATAGGGACAGACCTTTACGCATAGGCCACAGCCGTTGCAGTTATCCTCAACGATTATAGGTGTGATCGCCTCAACAGTTACCTCCCCTTTAGCCATCAGAATGTTGGCTCTGGATGCTGCAGCACATGCCTGGGTGACGCTGTCCTTGATGTCTTTTGGACTCTCAGCACAACCTGCCAGGAAGACACCTTTCGTAGGTGTATCAACAGGCAGGAGCTTGGGATGGGATTCCATGAAGAACCCGTCCGCCGTCTTTGAGAGGTTGAACAACCTCTGCACGATCTCGCTGTCCTCCTGGGGTTCTATCCCGATGGAAAGGATGACCATGTCGTACACTTCATCGTACAGTTCCGAGAGAAGGGTGTTCTCGCCAATGAGCCGAATGTTATCCACTTCCGCGTTCAGCGCCTCTGCCGGTATCCCCCTTATGAACCGTACGCCCTGGGTCCTGGCCCTCTTGTACAGATCCTCGAAACCTTTCCCAAAAGCACGTATGTCCATGTAGTAAACAACAATATCAATCTCCGGCCAGTGTTCCTTGATCAGCAGCGCGTCCTTTATCGTTTCCATACAGCAGATGTTGCTGCAGTATGGGTTTCCGTCCTTCTCTGTTCTTGAACCTATGCACTGGATGAACGCCACGTTCTTTGGTGGTTCCAGATCGCTCGGGCGGATCAGGTGCCCGCCTGACGGTCCTCCAGCGTTTATCAGCCTCTCAAACTCCAGAGTTGTGAGAACGTTCGGATATTTCCCATAGCCGTACTCCTCCAGCCTCTTGGCATCAAATGTGGTCGACCCGGTCGCAATAACGATGGTACCCACCTCGAGGTCGATCACCTCATCCTTCATGTTGAAATCAATACACCCTTCAATATCACAGGCCTCAATACACTTCTCGCATGCCAGTACCGGACCATCGTTCAAGCAGTTCTCTATGTCCACCACATAAGCTGAGGGCACCGCTTGGGCGAACGGAGTGTAGATCGCCTTCCTGGATGCTAGACCTAGATCGAATTCATTGGGCATGACAACTGGGCAAGCAGTGGCACAATCCCCACAAGCAGTACAATCATCCCGCACGTACCTGGCCTTCTTCCTTATCGTCACCACGAAGTTCCCTACGTAGCCCGAAACCTTCTCCACTTCCGCGTTCGTAAGCAGCTCCACGTTCGGATGCCTGCCCACCTCCGACATCTTGGGAGCCAGAATGCAAATGCTACAGTCCATCGTCGGAAATGTCTTGTCTATCTGCGCCATCCGTCCGCCTATGCTCACGTCCTTTTCAATCAGGTAAACCTTGTAACCAGAATCAGCTAGGTCCAGCGCAGCCTGAATGCCAGCAACTCCGGCACCAATAACCGCAGTCTTCCTCAGCACAGGAACCTTCTTCTCCACCTGAGGCTGGAGCAACCTGGCCTTGTTCACGGCCATCTTCACCAGTTCCTTCGCCTTCTCGGTCGCTCCTTCTTTATCGTACAAATGAACCCAGCTGCAGTGCTCCCTGATGTTCGCCATCTCCACCAGGTACCTGTTCATCCCGGCCTCCTCCGCCATCGCTCTGAAGGTAGGTTCGTGCAACCTGGGACTGCAAGATGCAACCACCAGTCGGTTCAGGTTCTGCTCCTTGATATCCTCCTTCATCATCTCCTGACCAGGGTCGGAGCATGAGTACCTGTAGTCCTTCGCCAGGACCACGTTCGGCAGTCCAGCAGCATAGTCCGCCACCGCCTCGACATCCACCGAACCGGCTATGTTCAGCCCGCAGTGGCACACATATACGCCTATTCTCGGCTCTTCCTCTTCTCTATCGACACCCGTTTCGGACTTCTTTTCCGCAACGTCCATTCAAACACCCCTTAGGGTCTGTGAGACCAGAACGGTCCAGTCCATGAGCTCAATCTCCTTCTCGAATCCGTTCTCGTTCTTTACGCAGTTGAAATGAGTGATGCATTTGGGGCAGTTCGTTACGAGCGTGGGTGCGGCATTCACCGCCTCGTCCAGCCTCTGCAGCTGCATCTTCTTTGAGTTCTGGTTGCAGTTTATCCACGCGCTCACCCCGCAGCACCTTGATCTTGATTTGTTCCTTTCCATCTCCACTAGTTCTATTCCCTGAATTTGTTCAAGAACTTTTCTTGGTTGGTCGTAGATTCCCAGGAATCGGCCCAGCCTGCACGGGTCCTGGTAGGTGATCTTGGCTTCGTAAGGTTTGAAGGCGGCCTTCCCCTCGTCTACGTGATCGGATACAACTTCTGAGATGTGTGCCAGCTCTACACCCAGGTCTGGATAGTGGTTCTTCATGACCTCGTACCCTTCCGGACAGGTGAAGATTAACTTGGATATTCCGGATTTTGATAATACCTCTAGGTTCTTGTCTCTCAGTTCCTCGAAGGTATCATTCTCCCCGATCCAGAGCATGTCGTGACCGCAGCAGACTTCGTTGTCCAGTATTCTAGGTTTGATCCCCAACTTATTGAGGACATCGATGGCAGATTGGGCTATCTGGACTTGATCGCTTCCCACGTCTTTCAGAGCGGTATCCACGTACGGGGCGCAGCCTATCCAAAGGGCCACTTCACCATCTTTTGAAACTTTGCTCCTATCCAACCAGCCCAGCTTGTTCTGCCTGAACTTCCCGCTAGCGATTATCCTTGCCATGGTCTGCATCATCTCTCCGTGAGTGTACTCGGGTTTTCCTCCGTTGTCTCTGGCAATTCCTCTAACATCTCTGATGAAACCAATGAAATCCACATCTTCCGGACAGAAGTTCTGACAAAGCTTGCAGGTTAGGCAGTTCCAAACCAGTTCGTCATTGGTCAAGTCCTTCTTCCCCATCGCCCTTTCGATCAATTCTCTGGGTGATTCGGAAGCTCCAACTCTGACAACTGGACAGTGAGCCGTGCATCGTCCGCATGAGTAGCACAGATGAGCCTTCGTTCTCCGGAGAGACTCTTGGAGCTTGGTCAGAGTCCTTCACCTCCGTTAAGTGGACCCAATCCTCGTACCTTTGACACGAAATCTGTGATGACAGAAGCGAACCTCTGCCCCTCCGCAGCCGATATCCATTCCAGCCCAAGCCTGTCCGATTGAATACCCAGCTGGTCTAGCAGTACCTTCAGCATCTCCACTCTCTTCTCCGCCTGAAGATTACCAGTTTGATAGTGACAATCGCCTAGATGGCAACCTGTGACCAACACTCCGTCCGCACCCTTGTGGAAAGCCCTAAGAACAAAACCAGGATCAACACGACCCGAGCACATGACACGAACAATCTGCACATTCGGAGGGTACTGGTACCTGCTTATGCCCGCCGCGTCCGCACCGGTGTACGAACACCAGTTGCAGCAGAACACCAGGATGCTCGGTTCCCAGCTCAAGCGGCTTCCTCCATCATGGCATCGATCTCCGCCTCTATCTGCTCGTCCTTGAACCCTCTGATCGTCATCGCGCTGGTGGGACATTCAACTACACAAGCACCGCAGCCAGTACACATCGCGGCGTTCACCCTTGCGACCTTCCCTCCTTCGACCTCAACGATATCAATGGCAGAATAGGGACAGACCTCCAAGCACCGACCGCACCACCTGCAGTTATCCTCTTTCACGAATGCAACTATCGGGCTGACCAGTATCTCGTCCCTGCTCAACAATGCCGCTGCCTTTGCTGCCGCTCCGCTTGCACTTGCAACAGTCTCATCAATCCTCTTTGGTCCTGCTGCGCAACCTGCCAGGTACACGCCTGCAATAGTTGACTCAACTGGCCCCAGCTTCACGTGCTTCTCCATCAGGAAGCCATCTTCGCTCAGCGGGACCTTCATCATCTCCACAAGTTTCTCCACGGTCTCGACATTGGGCCGCATAGCAACTGACAGAACCAGTAGATCCGTTGCAAGGGCCAGCTCCATCCCAGAGAACACGTCCTTGACCTTCACATCCTTTCCATCGAACTCTGGATCATCCACGAACCTGAAGAACCTGGCACCCTTCTCGGAAGCAATCTTGTAGTTCTCCTCCGCGCCCTTTCCGAAGGTACGCATGTCCTTGTAGAGGAAGTTTACCTTGCACTTCTCCGCCACCTGAGCGGCTTGATGGGTGGCCGTCTCGCAGCAATACCTCGAACAGCCTGGGTACTCATCGTTCCTTGCTCCTACGCATTGAATGAACGTGACCGTCTTGTTCTCCAAACCACCCTTGTTCAGCTGCTCTTCCAATTCCAAGTTCGTGATGACGTTCTCGTACTCCCCGTAGCCGAACTCCTTGGGTTGATAGAGGTCCGAACCAATGGCCAGTATAATGGCTCCAAACTCCAGCTCTTCCTCCCCTTTTTCCGATTTGATCGTGACTTGAAAATTCCCAACATATCCCTTGACATCCTCGACTTCTGATGATGTCATCACATTCACATTGCTCTTCTTCAGCTCACCGAGCTTCTGCTTGAGGACCTTGGATGCTTCCACTCCTTCGGGGGACAGCTTGTGCAATTCTCTCAGCCTTCCACCCACTTCCTTCTCCTTTTCCACCAGAATTACATCAATGCCCTGAGCATCCAGATCCAGTGCAGCGGTAATACCCGCAATCCCTCCTCCTATGACAAGCGCAGATTTAGTGACCGAGCTCTTCTCTCCGATCAACGGCTCAGACAGATTCGCTCTCGCAACGCTCATCCGAACCAAGGTCTTCGACTTCTCGGTGGCTTTCTCCGGTTCGTTCGAATGTACCCAGGAGCACTGGTTCCTGATGTTGGCCATCTCGAAGAGATACGGATTCAATCCCGCCTTGATGAGAGCGCCCATGAAAAGATCGCCATGAGTTTGGGGAGAGCAAGCTGCAACGATGACCCTGTTCAGGCCCTTCTCCTTTATCGTATCAATGATCTGCTCGATCGTGCTGTCAGCGCAGGCAAACAGCATGTCTTCGGCATGAGCCACATTCTTCAAATCTTCCGCATACCCAGCAACACCTACAACATCCACCACACCCGCAATGTTATTCCCGCAGTGGCATACGAAAACCCCGATCCTCGGTTCTCCTTCTCCCCCCTTCTCGGGTATCTCCACGCTTGGATGGCTCTTCTCCTTCACGTACGAAAGTGCACCACTGGCTGCACCGGATGCTTCCGCCACACTGTCCGCAATGTCCTTGGGTCCTGTTGCAACACCGCAGAGAAAGATCCCTTCCTTTGTACCATGAAGCGGGAGCACGTTGACCTGATCAGGCTTTAGGAAACCGTTCTCATCCAGCTTAAGACCCAGTATCTTGGCGAGGTCGGCTATGTTCTCAGCCGGCAGCAACGGAGGAGTTAGAACAACCATGTCCGTTTCCATGTCCTCGATCTTTCCAGTCTCGGTATTCTCAACTCTGATAACAAGATTGCCGTTCTCTTTCCTGACCTCGGCAGCCTTGCCCCGTACGAAATGTATGCCTTCCTCCTTCGCCCTGTTATAGTACTCCTCGAAACCCTTTCCGAAAGAGCGGATGTCCATGTACAGCAGTGTGATGTCCACATCCTTCAGATGCTCCTTGGCCAGCAACGCCTCCTTGATGGAGTTCATGCAGCAGACCCGCGAGCAGTAGCCTTGGAAATTCACGTCCCTTGAACCTGCACAGAGAACGAAGACTATCCTCTTGGGATGCGTCATGGCCTCCGGTTCCACGAGATCTCCGTCCGTGGGTCCGCTGGCGCTGACCAGCCTCTCGAACTCCATGTTGGAAATCACGTTCTCATAGTCTCCGTAACCGTAGATCTCCAACGCTGTGGGATCAAGTACAGAACCGCCGCAAGCGACAATGATGGAAGCAACTCCCAAATCCAGTTCCTCGGGTTTCATCTCGAAATCAATGCAGTTCTCAACCTGACAGACTTCCAAGCACTTCTCGCAGGCTATCACATGACCCTTATTGAGACAAAGCTCCCTGTCAACCACGTACGTGGACGGAACGGCCTGGGGGAACGGCAGATAGATGGCCTTCCTGACCTTCAACCCGACATCGAACTCGTTCGGAACCATCTCCGGGCAGGCGTCAAAGCAATCACCGCATGAAGTACAATTATCGTGAACATACCTGGGCCTCTTCAGCACCTTCACCTTGAAATTCCCGGCCTTGCCAGATACCTTCAGGACCTCGCTGTCCACAAGAACATCGATATTCGGATGCCTGTGAGCTTCAACTATCAGAGGAGCCTCTATGCATGTGGAACAATCATTAGTTGGAAATGTCTTGAAAAGCTGAGCCATCCGTCCGCCCAAGAACGGTGATTTCTCAACAAGATATACGTGCGCACCAGCGTTCGCAAGGTCGAGAGATGCCTGTATGCCAGCAATACCCCCTCCTATGACCAGAACTGAGCTGTCACTCATCGGATTTTCCCTTTGGAAGTCCGAGACCGTGTTCGTATCCCTTCTCAAAGGCCTTCTCGTTCAGCTCCTTCGTGTGCCCTGGCACCGTGGTGAGGACGGCTTCCATCATCGCTTCCTTGGTGAATATCTTGGTGACCGCGGTGAAGAAACCCAGCATGACGATGTTGGCGACTATCTTCCTGCCCAGCTCCTCCGCGAACTTGAGGGATGGTATGGCGGATATCTTCCCTATCTGCCCTTCGTCCAGTTCCACCAGATCCTCGTCTATCAGTACGTACGTGTCCTCCTTGATCATCGGTTTGAACTTCTCGTAAGCCTCCTGTGACATGAGAATAAGAACGTCGGGTTGTACGACGGCTGGATATGAGACCTCTTGGTCCTCCACCACCACCTCGGACGAGCAGGCACCGCCCCTCGCCTCAGGTCCGTAGCTCTGGATCATGGAGGCGTGTTTGTCGCTGAACAGAGAGGCCGCCTTTCCCACGATGAATCCGCCCAGGATGATGCCTTGGCCACCGAACCCTCCAAGCTTTATCTCGGTCCTCATTCCCTCACCTTCCTCTCATCTCGGAGCATGTGCTTCAACCTCTTCTCCTTTACGGGTTCCATCTGCCAGTACAGGTCCTGAAAGGTAGGTCTCTCTACCTCCGCGAACACCCCGACCAGGATGTTCTTCCTGAGCTCTATCTCGGCGTCCCTGGGGTTGGCTCCCTCCTGGATTATCCAGTTGTCCTCCCTAAGGTCCCAGCTCTCCTGGTACATCCTCATCTCTTCGATGCCTTCGCCTATCCGGTTGGGCCTTCCGTACCCAGTGGGACATGGGGATATGACCTCAATGAAGGTGAATCCTCTCTTCTTCAGGGCAGCGGCTATCGAGTCCCTCAGTCTCCTCGCGTCCAGGGTGGTCCACCTTGCTACATATACCGCCCCACTGGATGCAGCCAGATGAGGCAGGTTGAACGGATGTTCGAAGTTTCCGTAGGGGGTTGTAGATGTCTTGGAATCCACCGGAGTGGTCGGTCCGGCCTGCCCGCCTGTCATCCCGTAGTTGAAGTTGTTCACGCATATCACGTTCAGGTCGATGTTCCTTCTTGCTGCGTGGATGAAGTGGTTTCCACCAATAGCGAAAAGGTCTCCATCACCGCTGATGACCGTCACGTTCAGGTCTGGGTTCCCAAGTTTCAATCCTGTCGCGAACGCTATCGGCCTTCCATGGGTTGTGTGATATGAATCCTGATTGAGATAGCCAGCAGCCCTGCCGGAGCAACCTATGCCGGATACCACGACCCTCTTGTCCATCGGCACCTCGGCCTTCTCCAACGCATTTACGTACGCCTTTAGAACGATCCCAAGACCGCAGCCAGGGCACCAAATGTGCGGGAGCATGTCGCTACGCAGGTAGTCTTCGATAGGATGGCGCTTTTCTTTCTGTGCTTCCTGGTTCATTTTGCCACCTCCCTTATGGCTTTGAGAGTTGCATCTGGATCCGGAAGCGTGCCAGGAACGTACGTGACCCCTTTTACCGGTGCCCGTCCGCAGACCACTCTCTCCACCTCTAGGACCATCTGGCCGTAGTTGATCTCGGGGACGATCATCCCCTTGGCACCCTCTGATAGTTCGCGAACTCTATCGACCGGGAATGGCCATGCAGTTATGAGCCTGAAGAGCCCAGCCTCGATCCCTTCCTTCCTTGCCAGTTCCACGGCCCTGTTGGCGCACCTGCTTGTGATACCATAAGAGATCACAATGACGTCCGCGTCGTCCGTATCCCTCTCTTCGTACCTCACTATATCCGAAGCATACGCACTGACCTTGTCCAGAAGCCTTTTCAGCAAAGGACCTTCTGCTTCAGCGCTTATGGCAGGCCTTCCCTTCTCGTCATGGGTGAGCCCGGTCATGCGTACTTTGTATCCTTCCCCGGCTATTGCCATGGGAGGTATCAAATCCTCTTCCGCCTGATAGGGCAGGTATTCGATCGGCTTGCCCTTGGGGCGTTTCCTCTCAACGACCTTGATCTCCTTCTCCTCAGGTATGACCACCCTCTCCGTCATATGACCGACGATCTCGTCCGCCATCACGAGCACTGGTGTCCTGTACCTCTCTGCCGCATTGAACGCCTCTATCACCAGATCGAAGCACTCCTGAGGTGATGCTGGACAGTAAGCGATTATCGGATAATCACCGTGCGATCCCCATCTAGCTTGCATCATGTCCTGCTGACCTACGAGGGTCGGCATACCCGTGCTGGGACCACCTCTCTGAATGTTCACCACGACAGCGGGAATCTCCATCATTGCCCCCAGCCCTATGTTCTCCTGCATCAGGGAGAACCCTGGACCGGAGGTAGAGGTCATGGACTTCACCCCGGCACACGAAGCACCCAGAATGGCAGCCATGGACCCCATCTCATCCTCCATCTGGATGTACATACCATCCACCTCGGGAAGCCGGGCGGCCATCCTCTCAGCCACCTCTGTGGCCGGAGTTATCGGATAACCTGCAAAGAAACCGCATCCCGCTGCCAGCCCGCCCTCCGCTACAGCAAAATCACCATGCATGAAATGAGTACCTGTCAAAACCCTGGGCCTCAACAAACCTACTCCTCCTTCTCCTTTTTCTCCTTCTTCTTCTCCTCTTCTTCCTCTTCAATATCTTCAATGTAAATGCCGAACTCAGGACATATATCCTCGCAGTGACGGCAGGCGACGCACTCGTCCTCCATCCCCTCCTTTACTTTTGGAAGCTTATAGCCTTTCTTGTTCCGTTCCTCGGATTCCTCGAGGATCTGCTTGGGACAGAACTCTATGCAGAACCCGCATGCCTTGCACCTCTCAGCGATGATGATGACCTTCCCCTTGGGTATCTTATATTTATCAAAATCAAGCGGCTTACGCCAAAACTTCATCTCTTCACCGACCTGGACCGATGCCCTGATGATGGTTCTATACCCTTCAATCCTCAACGGTTCACCTGCGAATCCCAACCCGCTGGCACCTTCGTTTTCGCCGGGCAGTTCGAAGTAATACTGAACTGTTCTTAAAGGTTGCCTTATTCTGACTTGGGTTTGAAAGATTTGCCAATGAAGTTTGCGAAAAGAGTTGGAAAGGTTTACCAAGTCGTCAGGCTTGTATAGGAATACGATATTGGTGTGAAGGATATGACCGCAGAGCGGGGAACGTCAGTGGACGAGGAGAGCTACAGGGAGCTGCTGGATGAGTACGGCCAGAGGAAGGGGGAGATCGAGAGAAGGCTCGAAGAGTTCGAGAGGGTCGGCCAACGTCCCTTCAAGGTGCTCTTCTCGGAGATGTGTTTCTGCCTGCTCACTCCTCAATCCAGAGCCAGGGCCTGCGACGCTGCGGTAAGGGAGCTCCAGAAGAAGGGGATGCTGTACAAGGGAAGCTGGGAGGAGATAGCGGACCGCATGTCCGGCGTGAGATTCCATGAGAACAAGGCGAGGTACATCGTGGAGGCGCGGGAGCTCTTCACAAGCGATTGGGGATTCGACCTGGATGGCATCGTCCGGAAGGGTACGAAAGCGAAGACCTTGAGAGAATGGTTCGTGAAGAACGTGAAGGGGCTGGGTTACAAAGAGGCCAGCCATTTCCTCAGGAACGTGGGCGTGGGCTTTGACCTGGCTATTCTGGACAGGCACATACTGGGGAACCTGTTGAGATATGGTGTGATCGACTCGGTCCCACAAAACATGACAAGGAAGCAGTACCTGGACATCGAGAAGAAGATGAGGAAGTTCGCGAAGAAGGTCGACATTGAGATGGGTGCACTGGACCTGCTGTTCTGGTCGATGGAGACGGGAGAGGTTTTCAAATAAGGGCCATCCTTCGAGCCGCCCCTAGCAGAATATCTGGTACAAGGTTTTTGGAGGTATGATTCGGGATTTAGTAGGGGAAAGTTTAATCTAAAGAGAGTCAATCTATACACATAGGTCTGTGGAAAGAATGAGAACGATAGTAGAGATAAGAGAGGCAATATGTTCTCACAAACAGATTCTCGAAGATGAGTTTCATGTCAAGAACATAGGAATATTTGGTTCCTATTTACGTGAAGAACCAAGTCACGACAGCGATCTTGATATTTTGGTGGAATTCACCAAACCAGTAGGATTATTTGATTTTGTCAGACTCGAAGGTTATCTGCAGGATTTGCTGGGTATCAAAGTCGATCTTGTTCCCAAAGACGGAATAAAACCGTCCCTACGGAAGCACGTCGCACAAGAAGTGGTCTACGTATGACCAGAGACTACAGAGTCTTTCTTCAAGATATTCTTGAGTCCATATCGCGCATTGAGAAATATGTGGCTGACATGACTTACAAAGACTTTGCAAAGGACCAGAAAACCGTTGATGCAGTGATAAGGAGAATTGAAATAATCGGCGAAGCGACAAAGAATATCCCGGAACACGTTAGAGAGAAGCATCCGAATCTTCCATGGCGTGAGATGGCTGGAATGAGAGACAAGATGAATACATGGGTATTTTGAGATAATGTACAGTATTCTCTGGGAAACGATAAGGCAAGACCTGTCTCCTGTGAAACCCAGAATAAGGGAGATTCTGGAGGATCAGAGCATCCCTTCCTGAATCTATGGACTGGAGAGCTCAACCCCAAAAACACCTGGACCCTGCTACTGCAGCTTCTGCAAAGATGAGGAGATTCGCAAAGGAGAGAGGCATCAAAATGGCCACTCTGGACATGCTTTCTTGGTCGATGGAGACGGGAGAGGTCTTCAAGTAGATTAGAGCCAGACATAGAGATATAAGTCGACACTGCGTTACAGGTAGTGAGCGATATGGAACAGAAGACAAAGGGGGAAGTTGGAATAGAAGGGCTGGATCTGGAGGAAGAAGCCAGATCGTTGAGAGCGTTCATCAAGGACTGGGAGTGGGTGTTTTCCCAGGAAGAATCTTTGAGAATGAAGTACCCCAAGAAGGTGATTGCAGTAAGACGTAGGAAGGTGATTGCAAGCTCAAGCGAGCGTTCTGAATTACATGCCAACCTGAATGAGATTGGCATTGACCCAAAATCCGTCTTGATAACTTACATACCAGAGAAACCAGTGAAATATCTGCTTCAAAACCAGTGAGTCCACAAGGGTCGTTGATGAGAATACCAGCAAAGTTCGGTTCAGGGAAGACATCGGTCTATCTTTTCGCCACGATTCATACTAATGGCCTGGCTCACAAGATTTGCTTTCTCATCGACACCGGCTCGTCCGTCACGACAGTATCACATAGGGATGCGGAGTACTTGGGAGTTGATACATCGAACTTGAAGAGGAGGACTGAGCCTTCATTGACGTACGCGGGTTATGTCAGGCCCCTCAAACTTGGCAATGTAGATTTCATAATGACGGAGGAAAGGAGGAGGTTCGTGTTGGAACATCTAGAATCAGTAGACATCCTGCCCTCGATGGGTGACAAGGAGCTGGATGAATCCCTTCCGAGCGTCATTGGAATGGATATCTTGAACGAGTGCTCGTACTCGTTATATGTCTGCCCGAAGAAGAACGAAGCGTTCTTAGAGAAGTGTTAATCCACCACCCAATCTCCAAGCGGCACATGTCGACATAAATCAATCCTACGTTACCTGAGGGGAGTGAGGATACATTCCACACTGGGTGGCTCCTATGCCATGGAAAAGACTATTTGGAGAAGGAACGCTACTGTATTGATAGAAAAACACTCCGGGGTGAGATCCTGAAAAGCTATCGACTCTCGGTGGTAATTCAAAAAGACGCTGACGGTTATTTTGCCTTCTGTCCCGAGCTTCAGGGTTGTTATACTCAGGGCGATACCTATGAGGAGGCTTTGGAGAACATCAGAGACGCCATTCGCCTCCATCTGGAAGACAGGATAGAGAATGGGGAAGATATCCCCACCGTTGAATCTATCACACTGACTTCCTTGGAAGTATCAGTATGAAGGAGGACTCCCTCGAGTTCCTGCTCGGAAAGTAATCAAGGTTTTGGAGCGAGTGGGATTTGTTCTAGTCCGCCAGAGTGGAAGTCACAAGATTTACAAGAACAAAGAAGGCAGCAGGGTGACTGTTCCCTACCATTCAGGAAAGATTCTCCATCCCAAGGTCCTTAGAAGTATTCTAAGAGATGTTGATCTAGCTGTTGAGAGGTTCAAAGAACTAATGGGGAAGTAGATGGATATCACCAAGCGAAACACTTCGCCATCATCGTCGCTTACCCCTGATGGGGTCGCCTAATAATGGACATTCATCTTGGCTATCGTTTCGCCTAACTCCTTCGCTCAGTTCGGCTTTCTCCATCTTCCCTTGAAAAAACGTCAACTTCAAATATTTCGGTTGACCTAAAAATAGCCGAAGGGAATGATCGGCCAATACCTCATAACGTTCAGGGAAGTTCTCGAAGCGGCCTTGATAACGGCGATAATACTGGCCTACCTGACCAGAACCGGAAGAGAGCATCTTTCGCGCTACGTGTGGTATGGAGTGTACCTGTCCGTAGGTGCCAGCATTGTCTTGGGGATAGTGATATGGACCGTCTACGGAACACTCTCCAAGCCCAGCAAGGTGCTGTTCGAAGGTGTTGCGGCCCTCATAGCGGTCGGAGTTCTCACCACGATGATATACTGGATGGCGGTCAAGGGGAAGCACATAAAGAAGGAAATTGAGAATCGGGTTGGGGTTGCTCTGAACCGTGGCGTGATGATTGCCATGATCTCACTCGCGTTTCTGGTGGTCTTCAGGGAAGGGCTGGAGACGGTTCTCTTCCTAACGCCGTTTCTGGTAACCGACGCAGCCGCCACACTGGCTGGAGCAGTACTCGGAGTGATTTCTGGCTTCGTACTCGCCTTTGCCATATTCAAGATAGGCATGAAGATCGATCTTCAGCGGTTCTTCTACTTCACGAGCATACTTTTGATCCTTCTGGCAGCGGGCCTGCTCGGATATGCGGTGCACGAGCTTACGGAGTACACGGTGGTTACCGGCGGGGACCCGGGCTGGTTGGGCCAGAGCGCGTACGTCTTGGACATCTCAAAGGACAGCGTATTCCATCACAAGGGTGCGGTCGGGTCGGTATTCGCGGTGATGTTCGGATACACGGTGAGCGCGGAGTGGATCAGGGTCATCGCCCATGTGCTGTACCTGGTGATTGTGATGCCGTTGGTGATAATGGTGTACCGCAGGCCAGATCTGATTGAGAAGCTCTCGCAGACTCTGAGGAGATTGTTCAGAATCTTTTCACGCCAAAAAAATGTAGATGACTCTGACACCAAAAGGTCCGTCCAGCAGAAGCGGAGATCGAAGCAATCGGTCTAGTTAGTCTGCCACGAAACTGGCCAGGAGATGAGAGGCTGATTGTATTCTTCGTGGCGGTCGTTGACGTACCCCAATATAATCTCATAATCTGCAGGACCGGACGAGGTGCACAGGAAGAAATCCCCTGTGTTGGCATACCCATTGCCATCTGCGTCCTCGAACGTTATGTTCAGATTGGGCAGGGTATAGTTGAAACCCTGGGTCAAGTTCGCGGACATTAGAATCAACGAGCCGTTCCTTTTGACATCCACGACCATTCTTCCATACGATTCACCAAGATAAACTCCGGGCAAGCCATACATCCTTTCAATCCGAAGCATGAAAGTGCGATTTATGGGAGAATCCAATACCAGGGGTGGGCTCCAATTGATAACAGGCAGAGTGCCTGAGTAGACGCCGACGCCGGAAATCCAGGAGACAACGATCCAAGAACCGTTATGTACTGCTACTGCGAAGGAGAAGTTGGTGTGATTGGTCAAACCAGCAAGTACGAACATATCGTCTTCATTCAAGTATCCGTCCTGGTTTGTGTCAAGGAAGGTTATGGAAATACCGTTGGAGGAAGCAACTTCTCCATCCGCCAACTCTGAGCACTCCAGACTGAAGGAGTGATACCACATGGCACATCCACCTTCTTGAATGCTAACCTGCCATCCCCAGATATCCGAAACCACGATTTCTGTGGAAACACCTGGTAAGGTATATGTTTCAGAGAGGATTCTGATTCTTCCCTCCCAGAATGGAAATGATTCGGATTCTGGAGCAGAGAATATCCGAAATACGCCTTTGCTCGTCATAACGATGTAACTTGCCCCTCTCAATATCCCCATCCCTTTCCTTGGGCTACCGTTTATCTGAAGAAGGTAAGTGAGAACTGAGACATCACCGCTGGGACGACTCAGATTCACTCTGAAGATATCTCTGTCATCCAATAGTCCGTTTGAGTTCGAGTCGACAAAGACCAATCTCCCCTGGGGACCCACCGAGTCTTCTAGTGAATCCAGATAATCGAGCTCAGGGTTCTCCGGAAAACCGTCAACTGCATCCATGTAGTCATCCCACCCACTTATGACTCCTTTCCTAAGTGACGCGTTGAACAATCTCAAAGGAAAGCCCTCGTGGTCACGGAGAAACACTTCGATTATTGTGTCGTCGGAAAACAAATCGTCCCTTTCAGCCAGGCAAATGCCACGGATGCAGCTTGACGACATCCCAACGTAAGCAACGAGAGCATTTCCTACAACTGGGAAGAACAGCTGGGGTGAGGATATCACACTTTCTTCGTTGTACGTACCCCGCAAAAAACGAACTTGTCTGCTGATGAGGTCGCCTATCGCAACCGTTGGTTCTTTCCACTCGACAAGAGGGATTTGCCCGTAATCGTCAAGGTCGAAGACGGTCAGAGGACCCAATGATGTTGAGAAGAAAATCACGTGTGTCACTTCTCCGGAAACTACCACGGTCCGCCCTGCTAAAGATGGGTCGAAGTAAGGCGCTTCTGTCCAATCCACGACTTTCTCGCCAATCTCTCTTATTGTCCACGGCCTAAGGAATGCAAACCAGACTCCGATGCTTGCCGAGATTATGATCAATGAAATGGCAACAGCTAGAACCTTTTTTCGAGAAACATGTCGCTTCTTGGTTGGACCCTCTGTCTCTTCCGCTTCCTCCAACTCCTCATTGAGTGACTCATCCCTCATACACTGGGAGATTAGATTCCTCCTCATAGAAAACTGTTGTGGGTGACAGGAGTCTTTTGTAAGCCTGGCCTGGCCTATCCCCAATCCACCACAATCCCCTCCTTGCATCTTCGCAAACCCAACTCATAGCCCTTTCTCAGAGATCTCGGACCCTTCCGAATATACCTTCTTCGGACAGACCTCGATACAAATCTGGCAACCCTTACAGTATTCCTTGGTGATAATCTTCAAAGGTACAATCCTCCAGAGCCAGCATTCCGTGTGAGTTCTCATGTTTCATTCTTTATTCAAACCAATCGAGACGCCCTCGCGAAAGGGCTTATAAGCACTTCGAAGGTCGTACAAGAAAGATTATAACCGTGTGAGTCGGTCTGATACCTGGTACAGACGTGTGAGGGAAATGAAGCTCGACAAATCACTTGAAGTGGCAATTCTCGTCAGCATCATCGCAACAGTGTCATTCTCATCACTCGTGACAATCCCAGAACAAGTGTCCGCATACATCCCCCACGATCCCATCTCCATAAATGGAAATGCAGATTTCACCCCCGCCAACGGTGTCACAGGAGGTAGTGGAACTCCTTCCGATCCCTATATTATCGAAGGTTGGGACATAGAAGGCCGCATTGGTCCATTTTATTGTATAAGGATATACAACACGGACGCACCTTTCATCTTGCGCAACGTGTACGCCCATTTTGTCGATATTGACTTCGGATGCGTGTCTATCTCAAATGTCTCCAATGCTGTCATTGAGAACACCGAGATCGTTTCACCTGGTTGGGGACTTGGCATCGGAGATTCACATAACATCACGATCAAGAACAGTACCGTCTCAGGTGCCTGGATTCACGACGTAGATATCGCATATTCCACCAACATAACCATAGTCAACAGCAGAATAGGACCAAACAGACTGGGAAGCCTCATTTCCTGGGGATGCAGCAACGTGACTATCAAGGACAATATCTTTCCCGGCGGTCGTGTTGGCATCGAACTCTATGACGAAACGAACGTCGAGATCACGGGCAATACAATCGCATCCAACGATGGTATCCATCTCATCAATGTATCTCACTCTAACGTTACTGGTAACAGTGTAACTGCATGGGTCAAGAATGTTCACCTGGAGGACAGTTCCAACATCACCCTCTCCGAAAACACAATCATTGGCCGTCACAACTTCACCTATGGTGCTCACTTAGAAAACTCTTCCAGTATCTTTCTGAACCACAACAATTTCATGAACAATACGTACCAGGCCCTTGATGATCTTGGATCCGAGAACTCTTGGGATGATGGTTACCCCAGCGGAGGCAACTATTGGAGCAACTACACTGGCGTTGACCAGAAGAGCGGTCCAAATCAAGACCAACCCGGAAGTGACGGCATAGGTGATACACCGTTCATCATCGATACGAACAGTCAGGACAACTATCCCCTCATGACACCGATAGGTTCTCTCGCCCCCCTCATATGGATAAAGACCCCTACAGAAGGCGAAATCCTCACGACCACCCCTACACAAGTATATGGATATGCTCAAGACAGAAGTGGTAAGAACCTTGAACGTGCGGAAGTTCGCGTGAACGCGGGTCCTTGGACAGACGCCAACTTCTTCGTAGTATGGGATTGGACCATATCTATTGATCTCATCCCAGGTCCCAACCTAGTAGAGGCGAGGGTATGGGACAACACCGGAAACTCGTCCGCTATCGCATCCGTCAACGTGACCTACCTGGTCTCAGGAATCGTGCGGGGAAGGGTCATGAGTTCGGGTGGGAATCCCATCCAAGATGCCATCGTCCGTCTCGTAGAGATGAACGACACTTTCCAGTACGAAGATGTCACCAACTCCACGGGAGAGTTTCAATTCCCTGACGTCATACCAGGAACCTATAATGTCACTGCGTCCGCTCCTTGCCATTTGCCAACGGTTGTGGAGAATGTTGTGGTCTCCTCCGGCATTGTTGTGGATTTGGGAGATTTGGTGTTGACGGCTGACAACTGCGCTCCAATCGCCTCCTTCACACTGACCCCTGGTGCAGGAAACATAACCACTGTTTTCGACGTTGATGCATCCGATTCGTCGGATTTTGAGGATCCAGTAACAGCACTGGAAGTTCGCTGGGATTGGGAAGACGACGGCATATGGGATACGGCATATTCCACGACAAAGAGCGCCCAGCACCAGTACCCGACTCCAGCAGATTATACAATTCGTCTAGAGGTTAGGGACACTGGGGGCCTCACAAACCAGACCACAAAATTGGTCTATGTGAGGAACGTCCCCCCAGTTGCACGATTCGATATCACTCCACCGACTGGTGACACATCAACAACATTCGAAGTGAATGCCTCGGCATCCTCGGACCTTGAGGATCCTACTACAGCACTGGAAGTTCGCTGGGATTGGGAAGATGATGGGATTTGGGACACAGCCTGGTCTATGACAAAGACAGCGCAACACCAGTACGCGAATCCCGCAACATATACGATTCGTCTCCAAATCAGGGACACAGCAGGGCTCATGAATTTCACAACCAGGCAAGTTGTCGTGGGCCACGCCGGGAACGAGATTCCAACGTGCACCATAGTGACCCCGATATCGGGGGAGACCGTATCTGGATCATACAGGGTATCAGGCATCGCTACCGACTCAGATGGAGCAATTGAGAAAGTAGAAATCAGAATCGATTGGGGCAGTTGGATCCAGGCCACGGGAACCACGTCGTGGGTATATGACTGGGACACCACCTCCACTTGGGATGGTCCGCATACAATCGAAGCCCGCTCCTATGATGGATTGGATCTTTCACCGATTGTTAGTGTGACTGCGACAGTTGACAACGCACCGGTTCCAAACCAGCCTCCAGTATGCGCGATAACGGCCCCGACATTGGGAGAGACTGTGTCGGGCACCTACATAATAGCGGGAACTGCCTCTGATCCAGATGGGAATGTCGACAAGGTCGAGGTGAGGATAGACAGCGGTGGATGGTTGGTGGCAACAGGTACCACTTCATGGAGCTATGACTGGGACACTACAGCCCTTTCTGATGGCCAGCATGTGATCTATGCACGGTCTTTTGACGGGACGGACTATTCTTCTGAGGAGCTGGTAATCGCTATTGTCGATAACACACCGCCCCCGCCAAATGAACCTCCGACTTGCACGATGGACACTCCGATTGATGGAGAGACAGTATCGGGCATCTATACGATAGCAGGAAGTGCTTCTGACCCAGATGGCACAATCGAACTGGTGGAAATTAGAATTGACGATGTTGGTTGGGTTCAAGCCTCAGGAACTACTTCGTGGAGCTATGATTGGAACACCACGGTGTTCTCTGATGGTTCGCACACGGTCTATGCTCGTTCCTACGATGGGACAGATTATTCGACTGCGGTGAATGCGACCGTAACGGTTGATAATGCTCCGCCCCCACAGCCAGAGCCTCCAGTGTGCTCAATATCATCTCCGACTCCAGGGCAGATGGTATCAGGCACCGTAGAAATATCAGGCACGTCATCTGACCCCGACGGGACCGTCCAGAAGGTGGAAATAAGAATAGACAGCGGTACATGGATCGAAGCTTCGGGCACAACAACCTGGAGTTATGATTGGAACACCACGAACGTTTCTGACGGACAACACACGATCTATGCACGGTCTTATGATGGAGCTTTGTATTCAACGGAAGTCAATGTGACAGTGTCTGTAGATAATGTTGCACCTCCAGAACCTGGGGGACCTGAAGGAGATCTGCACTGGGCATGGGGGGTCTCAGCGATTGTGATACTGGCAATTGTCTTCGCATCAATCTACATACTAGCCAAGAGACAGAAAGAGGAGGAAGGGGAACCTCCAGAGGAACCATTATAAACATGGAAATAGGTTCAGTTCTGAGGATGCTGGAGAGGCGGAGATGAGGAAAGCTAGTGTATTCATTGTCTCTATTTTGATCATGACAGTCTTCAACCTTGTTTTGACAGTATTGCCAGAGAATGTTGGTGCCAGCACTCACTACGTGGGCGGAACTGGTCCGGGGAATTACACATCAATACAGGATGCAATCAGTGCTTCAAATCCTGGCGATACTGTCTATGTCTTCGGCGGAACATACTATGAACACCTGGTCGTGGACAAACCCCTTAACCTCATTGGGGAGGCCAGAGATGTGACGATAATTGACGGTGAAGGAACAGGAAATGTGATCTATGTAACTTCGAGTTGGGTGAATATTTCGCAGTTCACCGTAACAGGCAGTGAGTGGTTCGAATCTTTTATGGGAAATGGGATCAAGCTGTATTACGCACACAATTGCCGTGTCGTGGACAACAATGTGTCGTCCAATTCTCACGGAATCTGGATTGAAATGTCAGATAATAACACCATAGTAGGCAACATTGTTTCCTGGAACAGTGAGGGCGGAATCAGCATATACAATTCTGATAACATCACCGTAGCCAACAACGTCGCTTCCTGGAACAACTACCGGGGCATTGGGGTTATTGCCTCAAGAAACAGCAAGATCATCAATAACGTTATGACGGGAGATGGAATGAGTTTGGGAGGTGTTAACCTTGACGAATGGAACACCCACACAATTGACACCTCTAATACTGTGAATGGCAAGCCTGTCTATTATTGGAAGAATGCTACAGGTGGGATGGTTCCTGGAGATGCCGGACAGATCTTATTGGCTAACTGTACGGGCGTACTTGTGGAAAACCAGAATATCAGCAATGGCTCCTTCAGTATCACAGTTGGCTTTTCTCAAAACAACACGATACTTGACAATACAGTGACTTCGTCCGGAGGCAGCGGTATCGATCTCTACCGATCCGATAACAATGTCCTCGCCAACAACACAGTTCTTGGTGGCAGTTCGAGAGGCATCGACCTCGATAGCTCAAACAACAATAAAATCCTTAACAATACCATCTCGGAAAACACAAGGTATGGCATCATCATCGGTAATGGTACAGATAACACCATCTCAAATAACAGCGCGCTGGACAATCACTATGGTATCACACTCCATTCCTCCTCCGACCGCAACACTGTCATTAACAACAACGCCTCTTCGAACGAAGGCGATGGTATTAGACTTACCTCGTCCAGCAAGAACATTGTCAGCAACAACACTATCGCGAACAACCAATACAACGGGATACTTCTCGAGTTCAATGAAGATGACAATCGGATTGAAAACAATACCATTTCCGGGAACCTATATGGCATCGGAATTGTTTACTCCATCGGCAATACAATCCTCAACAACGTCATGGAGGAGGATGGAATCTTCATCTGGGGCGCTCTCCTTGAGCACTGGAACACTCACATCATTGACACCTCCAATGCTGTCAATGGCAAGCCTGTCTATTATTGGAAGAATGTTACAGGGGGGACAATTCCTGCAGGTGCTGGTCAAGTTTTGCTTGCGAACTGCACAGGTGTGCTTGTGGAGAGCCAGAACGTTAGCAATGGTTCAGCAGGCATAGGACTTGGTTTCTCATCGACAAACATCGTTGTCAACAACACTGCCAGAAACAACACTTTAGGTATCTACCTCCAGACTTCTACCAGTAACACCGCCTCCAACAATGACGCCTCTGGGAGTCAGAAAGGCATATATGTCTGGAGCTCTGATGACAACATAATCAACAACAACACCATTACAGACTGTGGAGATGGATTCGAGATCTACTCTTCATCAGACGGGACTGTTATCACGAATAACACTATCCATTCGAACGATAGGAATGGCATTTTGGTCATGGGTCAATCGTATGGCACCCTAATCGCTAACAACAATGTCTCGCACAATGAGCGCGGAATTTACCTGAGGAGTTTCGATACCACTGTCGCTAATAACACCGCCTCTTGGAACAATCTGGACGGTATCTATCTGTACGGTGCCCGCAGGAACAAGTTAGTCAACAACACTGCTTCCCAGAATGGAAGGCATGGCATCAATCTCTTTTCATCCAGCAACATCACCGTTCTCGATAATGCTCTGACAGAGAATGGGATCTTCTTGGAAGGTGAATCACTTGAACATTGGAACACTCACACAATAAACACTGCGAATACTATGAACGGCAAACCCATCTATTATTGGAAGAATGTTACAGGGGGGACAATTCCTGCAGGTGCTGGTCAAGTAATACTCGCGAATTGTACAAGTGTCTCGATTGAAAATCAAAATGTGAGCGACGGTTCCGCCGGAATACTCCTGGGTTTCTCGTCGAGAGCCCGAATTGTCAATAACGTGATCTTCTCAAACAACTGGGACGGCATTGGCCTCTATTCCTCCACCAACAGCACGATTCTCAATAACATCATGAATAATGATGGTCTCTTTGTAGACGGTGGACTTCGAGAACATTGGAACACCCACACAATTGACACTTCCAACACGGTCAATGGCAGACCTGTATATTATTGGAAGAATGTTACTGGGGGAGCGGTTCCCGGAGGTGCCGGACAAGTCATACTCGGGAACTGTACAAGCGTGGAGATGAGCAATCAAAACATTGACAATGGCTCAACTGGAATCCAACTTGGCTTCTCATCCGGCAATATCATACTCAACAACTTCATCTCATCACACAATAGGGACGGTATCTTCCTTAGGGAATCAGACAACAACACCATCAAGGAAAACAACATGTCCTTGAACGGAAATCACGGCATCCACCTCTCTTGGTCTACCAACAACAGAATCTATCACAACAACTTCATAGAAAACGTGGAACAAGCCCGAGATTACTGGGGTTCAAATCAGTGGTATGATGACTATCCCTCTGGGGGTAACTTCTGGAATGACTACACCGGCGTGGATGAGAAGAGTGGCCCAAGACAGAATCTACCAAGTGCCGATGGAATGGGTGATACACGCCGCCATGTTCCATCAGTTCTAGGAGACCTATACCCCCTCATGAGCCATTTTCTTTTCACAATCCCATCGGTTCCATCGGAACCTCGAAACTTGCAGGCTAGTGCTGGGAATGGTTATGTGAATGTCACATGGGATGTCCCTGTTTCCGACGGCGGCTCAATAATCACCAATTACAGGGTATATCGAGGAGAATCATCAGGCAGCGAGGACTTCCTCATTCAAATTGGCAATGTACTCGAGCATAACGACACTGGACTGACCAACGGACAGACCTACTACTACAAGGTGTCTGCTGTCAACGGAGTAGGAGAAGGATCTAAGTCAAATGAAGCGAACGCGACACCATCGGCCCCGGCAAATCAACCTCCAACATGCACGATAGCATCACCAATCTCAGGTGCAAAGATAGCTGGAACCTATATCATCAGCGGTTCTGCATCAGATCCCGACGGGACAGTACAGAGGGTAGAAATACGAATCGACGAAGGGGCTTGGCTCCTAGCTACGGGAACCTCGAACTGGAACTACAACTGGAACACCACAACACAGCCTAATGGACCACACACGATCTACGCCCGCTCATATGATGGAATTGATAACTCAGAAGAAGTGAATGTGACGATAACTGTTGATAATCCTCCTCCACAAGAACCTCAACAAGACTGGTTCTATGTAGCTATCGCACTTGTGACCGTCATAATAGTCCTCTTTCTGTTGATTGTCCTCATTCTATTGAGAAGAAGAAAACGAACAGAAGAGGAAGAACCTCCAGAGACAGAAGCAAAGGAACCATTATAAACACAGACATGGGTTCAGCCATCAGGATGCTGGAGAGGCGGAGATGAGGAGAGCTGGTCTGATAATTACCTGCTTTACATTGACGAGCGTTTTTCATGCTGCGCTCATACTTCCCGAGGAAGTCTCAGGTTACACCTCGCATGCACCCATACACATAAACGGCAACGGAGAATTCACAGCTGCTAATGGCGTCACGGGAGGTATTGGTACACCTTCTAGTCCGTACATCATCGAGGGTTGGGAAATCAATGCCTCCACAGAAAGAGGTATTTACATCAGGAACACCAATGCCCATTTCATCATCCGCGATGTCTACGTACACTCTGGTATCCTTGCTCATCCTCCCCACAGTGGCATATTATTGTCGACTGTGATGAATGGGCAGGTAGAGAACAGCCTTCTCACCGACAACATAGTGGGAATCGGTCTTAGGGCAATCAACATCACCATCAGGGCCAATACCTTCACATCCAACGGTATTACGATTGAAGGGTTTTCCCTAGAGGAACATAATACGCACACTATCACATCGGACAACCTAGTCAACGGCAAACCCCTCTACTACTACAAGGACTGCACGAACCTTCACATAGACGGAGAAATTGTTGGACAGCTCATCATTGTGAATTGTACGGACATCAAGGTGACAAACCTGGAACTCAGCGACCCTGGCGCAAGTATTGGGATTTCCTTCTCGGAGGATGTCTCTGTCACGGGCAATACTGTCTCAAACGGCTTTGGAGGAATTGGTCTGGGGTTTTCAACCAACGCTACAGTCTTTTCCAACAACATTGAAAACAGCTGGGTGGGCATCGGACTGGGATACGTCAACAACTCCACCGTCACAAACAACAGGGTGACTTCGAACAGCAGATATGGCATACATTTCGAGAAATGTTATGGCGTCCTGATTAGCAACAATACTCTCTCAGATAACAATATAAGCCTCGGCAACGAAAGGTCGGACAATATCACCATCGAAGGGAACACCGTCCAGGATAGTGATTATGGCATTGGATACCTCAGTTGGATCAGCATGTTAGTTCATCACAACAATTTTGTCAACAACACAATCCAGGTCCTTACGAGTTCTGGTTCAGGAGGAACGTGGGACAACGGTTACCCAAGTGGCGGCAACTATTGGAGCGACTATACCGGAATTGATCTGTTCAGCGGTCCTAATCAAGATCAGCCTGGAAGTGATGGAATAGGGGACACGGCATACCCAATCGACACAGACGGCCAGGATAGATATCCTCTCATGAGCCCCATTGTTCCTCCTCCTCCAGAGAATCAACCCCCTATCTGTAGCATACAAAGCCCAATGCAAGATGATACTATCTCGGGCGTGCCCACAATAAGCGGCACAGCTTCCGACCAAGATGGGACAGTTGAGAGTGTGGAAGTCAGAATAGACAATGGTTCGTGGATTGAAGTCACAGGGACAACTTCATGGAGCTTTGAGTGGGATACCAAGACGGTTCCAGACGGAGAGCATACAATCTACGCAAGATCCTTTGATGGAACTGACTATTCAACAGAAGCGAATATTACAGTAATTGTCGATAACGCTCCTCCACAAGGACCTCAACAAGACTGGTTCTGGATATCAGTAGCGATGATTGCAGTCACAGTTGTCATCTTACTGTTGATTATCATAATTCTTCTGAGAAGAAGAGAACGAATAGAAGAGGAAGAAGCTCCAGAGAAACCATTATAAGAACGGACTTGACTTCAATTCCAAGGATGCTTGGGCATGAATAATAGGAAAGCTGGCATGATTGTGATGACCCTAGTCCTCTTAAGCACCTTCCATCTGGCTCTGACGATTCTTCCATCAAATGTGAATGCTGTTACCCTCTACGTGGGCGGAACTGGCCCTGGGAACTTCACGACAATACAAAGCGCGATAGTCAACGCGGACCCTGGAGATACCGTATACGTCTATGGCGGAACCTACTTCGAGAACCTCGAAATCGACATACCATTGTCCTTGGTCGGGGAGGATAAAGTCACAACTGAAATCAACGGCTCCCACAGCGGAAGCGTAATCAATATCACGGCAGATTGGGTCAACATAACGGGCTTCAAGATAACATATGGCGGAGAATGGTGGGATGAGGGCAGCGGTGTGAACCTCCTTTTTGTGGAGAACTGCTCGATCACCAACAACAACATCTCTTGGAACAAGGGTCCAGCCGTACACCTCTACTACTCCAACTACAACACGGTATCCAACAACTTCGCCACCATGAACGACCACCATCCCTTTCATCTGGAGTACTCCAACCACAACATGATCGCGGGCAACAACGCAACCTCCAATCACTGGGGATTCAAACTGTCCAGATCCAACAACAACACCATCACCGGGAACGATGCCGTGAACAACGGACACGGACACTACGGGAGCGGTATCGACCTGACGTACTCCCACAATAACACAGTCGAGGACAATTCACTCTATTACCATAATGAATACGGCATCTACGTCCATGTATCAAAAGGCAACATCATCAACGGCAATCGCATGTACTTCAACTTGAGGGGGATGCACATTGGCACCTCGGATGAGAACGTCATAAGCAACAATATCGTGATCCAAAGCGGATTGTCAGGCATCTATGTCGATTACTCTTTCAACAACACCTTCCGCTTCAACTATCTTATGTACAACTCGGTGGGTATCGTCCTTATTCGGTCGGGCTACAATGCCATTGCCAACAACACAGCCGTGATGAACTGGAATCGCGGGATGTATGTCTACGTCGAGTCCAACAACAACACAATAGTCGATAACATGCTCGTGGAGAATGATGAAGGTCTTTGGGTGGAGGGGAACGACAATAACATCTACCACAACAGGTTCGTTGACAACTCGCCCCAAGCCCTTGACAGTGGTGTGAACTCCTGGGATGATGGGTACCCCTCCGGAGGCAACTATTGGAGCGACTACACAGGCCTGGACGAGAAGAGCGGACCGGACCAGGACCAACTTGGCAGTGACGGGATTGGCGATACGCGGTACGACATAACTGGTGGTACGAACCAGGATCGATATCCCCTCATGAGCCCGGGTCCTCCAACTGTTCCGTACGCACCCTTGAGCCTTCGGGCAACGGCTGGGAACCGGCAGGTAACACTGGAGTGGGAAGAGCCATATTGGGACGGGGGTTCTGCAATCACAAATTACAGAATCTATCGAGGAACCGTCTCAGGGGAAGAGACATTCCTCGTGGAGATCGGGAACATACTGACCTACACAGACACTGGACTGACAGGTGGACATACCTATCACTACAAGGTCTCTGCAGTCAACTCTGCCGGCGAAGGGCCTCAATCGAATGGAGCAAGCGCAACTCCACCGAACCAGAACCCAACGTGCACCATAACCTCCCCATCGCAAGGAGAGACGGTTTCAGGCACGATCAATATCACAGGAAGTGCAACAGACACTGACGGATCAGTGCAGATGGTAGAAATAAGAGTGGATGATGGTCACTGGACTGAAGTCACTGGTACAACGTCCTGGAGCTATCATTGGGATACCGAAACAGTTTCAAACGGCAACCACACGATATACGCACGCTCATTTGATGGATGGGATTACTCAACGGTAACCAACGTGACCGTTTTCGTCGAGAACGCGCACGCAGAGGAACCTGAGCAGGACATGTCCTTGGTAACAGTAGCAGTGATAATCGCTGCAGTCATACTCTTGGCACTGGTCGTCCTGATGAGCAGAATGAGGAAGAGACCGGTAGAAGTGGAACATCCTTCAGAATGAGAGGAGACCGATCGCAAAATCGCTCAACAAAGTACTACTCTGGCAGGGTACGATCCCTCAACTCAAAATAGAACTTCCTTATCCACTTCCCCAGATTCTTGCTCTTTGGATTGACGGATTCCAGCTTTCCCTTCACTCCGACAAGTACGGAGTTGTTGCCCTTGAAGAAGTGTGCGCTGAGGTAGACATTCTCGTAAGGCGGGTTTATCGGGGCGGTGGCGGAAATTATCCCTTTATCCCGATCGCATTCTGTCACGTCCAGCTGATAGTCGTTGAAAAGCTCCAGGGTATCCTCAAAAGCCTCCTGGTACGTTTTGTTCTTGAAAAGCACCATGCACTGCTGGGTCTTGTTGGTGTCCATGTCCTTCTTCGAACGGTAATGTGGTGGATAATAGCGTATGGTCAGAATTATCACTTGTGATAATCAGATCTGAGAACACTCCTGTGTTAGGAGGAGGTCTCATTCAGAGCAAGAGAGAGATTCTCCAATCCCTTTTCCAGAGATTCGGTCCTCATGCCGTATCCCAATCTGAAATGGGAAGGTAGACCGAAGAACCTCCCGGGCGCTATCAGCGTCTTGTATTTCTCGGCCGCGACCCGTCCGAACTGCACCTCGTCCACGCCGATCAACTTGGGAAAGCAGAAGTTCACTACGCCGAGGGTGCTACATTCCACACACTCGTTGCTTTCGATCCACCCTTTCACGATCGGTCTGTTGTTCTGAACGAATCCCCAAGCTCTCTCCAAGAGCTCTTTCCTGTTCATGAAGGTGAGTTTTGCGATCTGTTCACTGGGTGTGGCCGATGCAACCGATATGTACTCCTTCACCCCTTCGAACTTCTCAATCAGATCCTCCTGCGCGATGACCCATCCGAGCCTGAGACCGCCCATGCCGAAGACCTTGGAGATGCTTGCTGTCACAATGAACCTATCACTGAGCGAGTAAGACAACGGAGGACGCCCTTCGGACATGATATCCCTGAAGATCTCATCAGCCAGTATGTACGAGTCCTGCTCCTCTGCCATCTCTGCTATCTCTTTCAGATCATTCTCTGAGGTTGCCACTCCCGTAGGGTTATGGGGATTGCACAGAATTGCGAAACGTGCACCGCCTCTCATCATTTCCAGACAACGGGCCAGGTCAAACTCGAATGCGTCCTCATACCTTCTTTCGAGAACCTCAATCTCGAACCCCAGACCTCTTGGAATCTCTGCGAGCGTCTGATAGGCTGGATTCTCTACTATGACCTTGTCTCCTTTCTCCAGAAGGGCCAAGCATACGATGAAGTTAGCTTCGCTTGCACCGACGGTGACCATTACGTTCTTGGTTTCGACACCATATTCCTTGGCAATCAGTTCCCTGAGAGATTTATCACCAAAAGGATAGGCCCATGCAAGCTCGAAGTCCTCAATCTGATGGTTGAACTCAGAGAAATTGTGCCCTTCCATGTTGCTTGAGCCAATATCAGTCTCCACATTCTTCCAGTACTTCATAAGGAACCTCAACAGACCGAAAGGTTGGAAGCTCATGAGACTGGTGAGTGATTGGGCGGGCATTAAGGTTTTGCCAGGGAGAAGGAGATCCGCATGCAGAAGATCAATCTGATTGTATCCATCATAATCACAATACCAGTCACACTGATAAGCTTCCGAACAGGGTTCAGCGGTGCGTTCGAATCAGCAAAGGAATCAATTCATTAGGAAGTGTTTCGAGGTTCACGTTTGTAAACAGAAGGGCTAATCAAAGGCGAATGAATTACCAAGACCCAGGTGATACATATGGCGTTGTTCAAAAAGAAGTGCGCCTATTGCGGCATGGAACTGTCTGACCAGAAGATCACAGAACAGATGGGGAGGAAGTTTTGCAGTTTGAATCACGCTAATAAATTCCTGGCTCACCAAAGTCGACCTCGGCGCAGGGGTGGGTGCCATTAGGAACGGCAGAGAAATATTCGAATGAACGGCAGAGTATGTGGTGCGCCTGCTGGGCCATAGATAGTTCAAAGGCTCAAGTCTTGCCCGAATATGGAAGGAGAGAACACTATTTCTGCTCGCTCAAGTGCAAAGGTGAGTTTGAGAGAAACCTATCCAGATATGAGAAGCCCACAGTCTAATTCGCGGTGCTGGGCGTTTCTCATGATTCCTTTTGCGATTCCAGAATCAGAATGGGGCGCTTGCAAAGCTCTGAGCCGTTTTTTCTCGACATAACGGGTCCGTCCCTTCCACCCTTCTGATGAGGATCGAACGGATGAGTCCTTTGCAGGTGATTCTGGTCAAGACAATCTCCTCAAGACCAGAGAGAATTCGAGAGATAGCGGTGGTGAATTTCCGTTTTCTGTTTCGGTTCCTTTCAAAGTAACGGTTGCCAATCTATATCCTCTTTTCGTTAACATTCGTAATGAAGAACAGAAATTAGATAGGAATGCATACATAACACCAGAAGGTAGTGAAAGGAAATCAACCTATGCCTACTGAAAAGCATGAAGTCAAGGTCACAGGAATGACATGCGCGTCCTGCGTCCAAACAATTGAGACCAAACTGAATGAGACGCCAGGCGTAACCAGAGCTGTAGTAAACATCGCAACCGAAAAGGCAACGGTGGAATATGATCCATCAAAGACTTCGTCAGCAGCGATTGAAAAGGCCATAGAAGATGTTGGCTACGGCGTCTTGAGAGACGAGGTCACCCTCAACCTGGAAGGCATGACATGTGCTTCGTGCGCTCAGACCATAGAAAATGCGCTGAAAAAGGCTGAAGGAGTTTCCTATGCTTCGGTAAACCTAGCAACCGAGAAGGCGTTGGTGAGGTTCGACCCTCTCAAAACAAGTCCCGCTCGGCTCATCAAAGTGGTGGAGGGCGTGGGGTACAATGCTCACCTGCCTGCCGAAGAGGAAATGGAGGACAGGGAAAGACTGGCCAGAGAGAAGGAGATTAGGACACAAAGGAACAACCTGATCATATCCGTAATCATCGCCCTACCAGTGACCCTGATAAGCTTTCGTACAGCGTTTGGCGGCTTCTTCGAGTCAATAGGTCTAGGGTTCATTCCCAACTACGATGACAACGACCTGATTCTCTATGCGATATTTGTTCTTGCCACAATCACAATGATCGGACCTGGACGGCAGTTCTTCGTAGGAACCTTCAAAGGCCTGAAGCACGGGAGCACGGACATGAACCTTCTCATAGCCACAGGAACAGGGGCAGCGTACGTGGTGAGTGTGGCTGGAACCTTTCTTGATCTCGGAGCTGGGTATGAGCATGTCTACTATGACACTGCTGCCTTGCTAATAATGTTCATCATCCTCGGGAGATACCTTGAGGCGATAGCGAAGGGAAAGACTTCAGAGGCGATAAGGAATCTGATAAGTCTCCAGGCGAAGACGGCCAGGGTAATCCGCGATGGACAGGAAATCGAAGTTCCGGTGGAGGACGTGACGGTCGGAGACATTGTTATAGTCAGGCCAGGAGAGAAGATCCCCGTCGATGGGATTGTGACAGAAGGCCATTCCTCTGTGGATGAATCCATGATATCCGGTGAGAGCATCCCGGTGGAGAAGGGAGAAGGGGACGAATGCATAGGAGCTACGCTCAACAAGAATGGATTGTTAAAGATACGGGCAACGAAGGTCGGAAAGGATACCGCCCTCGCCCAGATCGTCAAACTGGTTGAAGAAGCGCAGACCTCAAAGCCACCAGTTCAGAGGTTGGCTGACGTAGTGGCTGGACATTTCATACTGGCGGTTCATGTTCTTGCGTTGTCCGCCTTCTTCTTCTGGTACTTCTATGGCTATACGGCTTTCAATGGGTATGGCACGCCCTTCCTTTTCGCACTTCTGATCTCCATAACAACGCTTGTGATAGCATGTCCTTGTGCGGTAGGACTGGCAACCCCGACGGCGGTCATGGTGGGCACGGGAAAGGGCGCAGAGAATGGAATCCTGATTAAAGGCGGAGAGGCCCTTGAGAACACTCACAAGTTGAACACGGTGGTCTTCGACAAGACAGGGACCTTGACCGAAGGTAAGCCGTCGTTGACGGACATTGTTCTATTGGACCGAGAGACAGTCGCAACACCGATGCAGGAGCTTGAGGTTTTGAAACTGGCAGCCATCGCAGAGAAGGGATCAGAGCATCCTCTTGGTGAGGCGATAGTCGAGGGTGCAAGGAAGAGGGGTATTGAAATCCCTCAGGCCGAGGATTTCAAGGCCATCCCCGGTAAGGGCGTGGAGGCGCATTTCGAGGGAAAAAGGATACTTCTCGGAACCAGACGCTTGATGAAATCGACCAACATTCAAACCAGTGGACTGGAAAGACGATTGACCGAGCTGGAAAATGACGGCAAGACGGCGATGATAGTCGCAATCGACGATCACGCAGTCGGAATCGTTGCCGTTGCAGATACGATAACAGAATATGCTTCCGAGGCGGTCGAACAACTGCAGGACTTGGGCATAGAAGTGGTTATGATCACGGGGGACAACCGCAGAACGGGAGAGGCGATCGCAAGTCAACTCGGCATAGGACGCGTGCTCGCAGAGGTCCTTCCCCAAGACAAGGCCAGAGAGATCAATCGGCTGCAGGAAGAAGGTAAGAAGGTCGCCATGGTCGGTGACGGAATCAATGACGCTCCCGCCCTCACCCAGGCGGACATTGGCATCGCGATAGGCAGTGGCACCGATGTGGCAATCGAGTCGAGCAACATAGTCCTCATCAAGAACGATGTTCGGGACGTGGTGTCGGCCATCAGGCTCAGCAAGAAGACAATGGGCAAGATCAAGCAGAACCTCTTCTGGGCGTTCGTCTACAATTCAGTGGGCATTCCCATTGGAATGGGGATTTTCTTCCCAGCTTTCGGTTTCCTCGTGAACCCTGCGCTGGCCGCGGCATTCATGGCCATGAGTTCAGTTTCGGTGACAACGAACTCGCTCCTTCTGAAGAGATACAAAGTGCGGGCGATGAAGAAGAGAAGAAGACCGAGAAGAGTTGGTGCTCCACAACCATCTCCAGGAGGATGATATAAGTGAGCAAAGGAAGTCGAGAAGGACTGAGGAATGCGGGCATCAGTATGATCCTCTCGTTAGTGGTTGTACTGATCTTCTATTTCGCGGCAAGTCAGATAGGCGGCTATGATACGGTCGATATTCTCGGAGGGGCCGTGTATTCGTTCATACTCTCGATGATAATATCATTCTCCATCATACCCAAGCTTGTCTCCTCGCTCTCAGAAAAGAGGAAAGCGACCAGTACCCCAATGGGCGACAACGCTACACAGAGAAAAGAAGAATGACCAGGCCTATCGCGATCATCGTAAGCCCAGAGAAAAGCCTGATGCTTGTGGACTTTGACCTTTCCCACTTGGTTATTCTTCGTGCAACGAACCTGTTAGAGGTAGTGAAGAGCACAATCAAGAGCGGAAGAATGAACATGAAATTGTAGATGAAAAGATAACCGATGCCGGCGAAGTAAGTGGTCTGCGTTGCCATGAGACCCAGGACAGCTACATATATGCCACCCGAGCACGGGAAGGTGCACAGCCCGACCAGGAGACCGGCAACAAGCGCTGAAGGGAGAGTGGCCTTGAATATCCGGGACTTCGCCCTTTCCCACAACCCCTTGGGCATCTTGAAGGACAGCGGAAGGTTCGGGAAGAAGTACTGCAGAAGACTAAGCGATCCCAGGATGATGAGCAGATAAGAGCCGATCATCGCCAGCAAATGCGGTTGCCCGCTTATCACCACTGCCCTGAGCAATCCAACACCTATGAAGAAGTAGACCAGGAAGATGGCGAGAACGTACACCACGCCCATTCTCATCACGTTCAACCTCGTACGCCTAATCACGAACAGGAAGCTTATGAAGAAGAGTAGAACGGCGAAGGCGCAGGGATTGAGGCCGTCCAGAAAGCCTGTTGCGACCACCAAAGGCAGTAAGGATTCGTCCCCCTCTGCCGGTCCGGTCCCAACATTCAATGAGAACCAGAGAAGATAGCTGTCTATGGGCGTCCCGATGGGGTACTCCTGAGACTCCCCCTCAAAGGCCCAAGCAGAGTAGGATACTGGATCCTTCATTTCTTCTTGATACACCAGAATCCTATTCATTGTGAGATTGCTCGAGTTCACTAGCAAATCGTCTATCACATGGAGAGGTACGTGACCCTCAAGGACTATCGTGGCGTTCTTGCGGACAAATGTGGCTATGTGACTTTGCAGGTGTGTGGGTATGCCCATTTCTTCGTTCAGGCCGTTGAGCTCGCCCCGATACTTCCTCTCGTTGATGTAGTCCTTCTTCACGACGTCCGGTATCCCTCCAGCCCGTAGTGCTGGTATCAGCTCGTCTTCAATGTATATGGCACACTCACCGCAGGCCTCGTTGTAGTAGATCAGTGCCTGGCCCTCATCGATCCTAACACTCTCTGGTGCCTTGGCAAGATAGTAGGGTAGAACGGACCCCGCAATCAGGACTCCCACAATTCCGATGACGATGATTATGAAAACAAGGTTCTGGAACCTCTGGTCCTCCGGTTTCTTCTCAACCTGATCTTCCGACTCATCGACCGTTACTTCTTCCGGAACGTCATGGCAGGGCTCAGAATTCATGCTATCACGTTGGCTGTGATATCAACCTGGACTTCTGGATTGAAGGGGTCATTGCTCTTGATGTAGACGACCCTCATCACGGAACCTGTATCCGGATGAAGACCGGCATCGTAGCTGACCTCCAAGGTCGCCGTCTCTCCAGGAGAGAGGACCGCGCTCCAGTCCTTCGGGTTATCGTGCAGGCCGAAAGTGGGGCTGGCAATTCCCCTGACTCTCACGACAGCAGAGGTGCATCCGCAAGATGTGGAGACTCCCGTCAGTCTCAAATCGACTTTTCCGGCGTTCCGTATTTCGAAGGTTGTGATCACCGTTTCCCTTTGGATGTCTCCGAAGTCATGGGCGCTGGGGTAAACCTCTATTTTGGGATGACTGAGGCCCAGATACCAGACAAAGACGAGGCCGAACAAAACAATTATTATGGAGATTATCGCCAAAGCCCGTACAACTTTCTTGGTTCCTGGGGACATGGGTGCCTTGTGCGTCCTTCTCCTGCGAAGCCCTTTCTCCACTTCCTTGGCATAATCCTTGCCCGATTTGTCATGGGGATGGACGTTTCTCAGGTGGCGTGGCAGATTCGCAACTTTCACTTTGATTCCGCATACCGGACACTCTTCTCGCTCCATTCAGCTCCATCCTATCATACTGGTGAGCTCTGAACTTCATCAGTCCTCGAAAGGTAATTCTCCTCTGAAATATCATCATAAGAGTTCTTATGCGTTCTTCCTTACAATAGGAAAGTCAGTTCGAATTGTCATTAAAAAATGTAAAGAGACACCGTTCGCGGGGGATCCCACGAAATCGGTGATTGGAGGAGATGGGGTTGCTTGTTTATCCCATCATCCCGCAGCCATGGTGGTCCTCTTCTTCGTGCTCATCCCCATGCTCATACTCTTCCTCGTGCTCCTCCATCTCTTCCTCGCAGTGTTCATGGCTCCACTGATACTCTTCGCATTCCTGGTATTCGTGTTGTTCGCATTCCTCGTTGTGCTCGTGGTCGGGGTCGCAATGCATTCCTTGGTCCATGTGGTTCATACCGTTCATGCCGCAATCCCTGTTACCCATTCCGGTCATCATGTTACCATCCATCATCTGACCTTGCATCATGCCTCCGTTCATCGTGGCCACTCCAGCGACCGCGCCGGTTCCCACGAGCGAGCTCACGAGGAGAACTAACATCAATCCGTTTGCCATCATTGTCACCTCTTTTCCCGCGCTTTCCACGCAGGTTCGTTCATACTATCGGTTGAAACGGTATAAATCCTTGACGTGAAACGCGTTTCACTTTTCTGAAATCCGACAGAAATAACTACAAACCGAGGTCCTCGGAGATGCGTACGCGGTTCGTTGCCCCGTATCTTTCCCGGACTATGAGGCGCTTGCTCTCCAACTTGTCCAACAACCTAGTGACCTTGGCCTTGGAGAACGTTCCTTCAGCCACGAGGTCCTTCTGGAGAACCTCGCCCCCAGCATCCACAATCCTCCTGAACATCTTCCGTTCGTCCCCGGTGAGGAGCCTGATTGCAAGTTTGTACATGTCCTCCTTGCTGGCTTCCTGGGATCTCTCTTCGACTTGTGCACCAACAGGTGGCGTCCAAGGGGGAGGAGGAGGCGCAGCAGAGGTCTCCTGTGGTCTCCGTATGACCAGCAGAACGATTACAAGAATTAGAAGACCGATACCAACGAACATTAGGATTGACCCAAATGGAAAACCGGTGCCCCCGTTATGATGCCCCATCATCCCTCCAAACATCATTTCCTGGCCCATCACTGCCCAAGCCAGGCCTATGATCACCAACAGAATGGTGACGAAAAGGGCGACCAGCAGTCCGGTGTCTGTTGTTCTGGATGGTCTACCAACCAAAGCTGTCACTGTCTTATCCATATCGTAGATGATACTTAAGCATTGCAACTTCTATACGAAATTTTGTCTCCAAGAAAGTGGGGGAGGGGGTATGCTACGCGAGAGGAAAAGGATTGGAGGGAATGCATATCCGAACTTCGCTTTGGCCAAAACCACCTTTGATTCAAACAATCCATTCCAGGATGGAAGTGCAATGCGTGACATTCGTAAGAATCTTTCACGATGAATCTTACAAAAGTATATTAGGCTACACCGTCTACTCCTCTCAAATGAGAATGGACAACACCGACGCCAAGATCCTTCAGATGCTGCAATCGGATGGTAGACTCTCATTCCGAGAAATCGCCAAGAAGACGGGGGTCAGTACGCCAACTGTTAGCGCAAGGGTGAAGACGCTCGAAGAGCAGGGCGTCATTAGGGGTTACTCAGCGGATATCGACCCACTGGCAATCAACGAGACCATTTCCGTTCTAACAGTGGAATGCAAACCCAAGGACCTTGAATCCGTTTCAGAACTCCTTTCGAAACAAGAGAACGTGAGGGAAGTAATAGTCCTCAGCGGCTCTAGGGTCGTCGCAAGGCTCACATTCGAGCATGAGGGTAGGTTGGATGTCTTTCTCAATTGGCTGGAGAAGGTCGAGCAAATAGATAGCTACAACATAGACAGGGCGGTCAGGATTGTGAAAAAGGAACCGGACGCCATCGTGAGCGAAGGAATCCAAGTCGTAATTCCCTGCTATGAATGTCGGAAACTCATCCGGGAGCAACCGGTGAGAATCAAGCTTGATGGACGGATGCACTACCTGTGTTGCGAGTCCTGTCTGAAGCTCTACAAAGAGCGCTACGAACGCATAAAGAAAGGTATATCTCCATCGAAATCAAAGGCTGGCCACTGAGATGGGATTTGACGGTGACGCGATTGGATGAGAGGGAGATTAGAGAAACGGTAAGACAGACCTTCGAAGCGATAGCAGATCATTTCGACAGAACCAGGTACAAGCCCTGGCCGGAGACAATTGCTTTCGTAGATTCACTACCTCCACAGAGCAGGGTCCTGGACATAGGATGTGGCAACGGCAGGAACTCATTGTTACTGGGAAGAGCAGGACATGAAGTGATAGGTGTGGATTTCAGCTTGAACCTGCTCAGGATAGCACAGGACAAGATGGCAAGCAGATCTTTGGGAGAGGTCTCCCAATTCCTGGGCGGGGACGCATCTGCTCTTCCGTTGAGAGAGAACGCGTTCGATGCCGCACTCTACATAGCCACCCTTCACCACATACCATCAGTGGATGAAAGACTGAAAAGCTTGGAGGAGCTGGGACGCTGCCTGAAGCCTAGAGGAACCGCCCTCATAAGCGTGTGGGCAATAGACCAACCCAAGTTCGAGGAACTGCTGGAGAAGAAGAAAGAAGACCCAGATTATGCGGACACGTTCCTCCCCTGGACCCGAACGGACGGAAAGGTCTTCCAGAGGTACTACCACCTGTTCGAGGAGGATGAGCTGAAGGGATTGGTCGAGAAGAGCGGGTTACAAATAGAAAACTACTTCAAGTCCAGCGACAACTACTTTGCGAGGGTGAGAAAGAGTGGCTAACGGCCCTTTCGATTGGATCGGAGATTTGTTCAACCTCATCACAACCAATCTTCTCTGCATGGTCGGCGTGATGATCTTCGGGGTCATACTGGCTATCCTCGTAGTTGTTTGGTACATCAGGAAGGTTCTTGGTCAGGAGATCTTCGTACATGGGCGAAGAGATAAAGACTAGTTTTGCGATACTCAATGGACATCAAAGGTGGGGCACATGACAGAAATTCCTCCAGACCTCAAATACATCGATTCACATGAATGGATAAGGACGGAAGGGGAGAAGGCGACCATTGGCATCACTGATTATGCACAGACCAAGCTCACGGACATAGTGTACGTGGAGTTCGGTGAGGCGGGCCGAGAGGTGAAGAAAGGAGATGAGCTGGGTACGATCGAATCTGTCAAGACGGTCTCTGAGATATATGCACCCGTGAGCGGAATCATTGAGGAATGCAACACGGAACTGGAAGAGTCCCCCCAGCTGATGAACGAGGACCCGTACGGGAAGGGTTGGTTCGCGGTCATCAAGATGAGCGACCCGTCCGAAGTGGAGCAACTCCTGGATTCTGGCGCCTACTCAAAACTGGCTGAAGAGTGATTTTCGCAACCAGATGGGGCAATTTTGATTTTCATTTCGGAACACTTAAATCGTTTTTCCTGTTAGCACCGATTACTCGGTGAGCCAAATGGACGAAGTCGTCATCATAAGCGCGGTTAGAACAGCGATTGGAAGATATGGACGTTCTTTGCTACCCTTTTCCGCGACCAAGCTGGGAGCGATGGTGATTGGGGAAGCGGTGAAGAGGGCGAATATCGAACCTGCTGATGTTCAAGAAGTGATAATGGGGAACGTGGTGAGCGCCGGTCTCGGTCAGAACCCGGCCAGACAGGCCGCGATATACGGAGGCATACCTGTTGAGGTTCCAGCGACAACGGTCAACAAGGTCTGCGCATCCAGCCTGAAGGCGGTCGTGTTCGGTACTGACGCGATCAAGGCGGGCAACTATGACACCATGCTGGCCGGCGGAATGGAGAGCATGAGCAACTGTCCCTATCTGGCCCAGAAGGCAAGGTGGGGATACAGGCTCGGCACCAACAAGCTGGTGGATGCCATGGTCAATGATGGCCTCTGGGACATCTACAATGATTTTCACATGGGAATGACGGGAGAGATCATCGCGGATAAATACGAGATAACGCGAGAGCAGATGGACCAGTTCTCCTACGAAAGCCACATGAAGGCTGCGAAAGCGACGGACGAAGGCTTGTTCAAGGAGGAGATCATGCCTGTCGAGATACCTCAAAGAAAGGTGGAGCCAGTAATATTCGACAAGGATGAGGGGATAAGGAGGAACACGACCCCCGAGGCCCTGGCAAAGCTGAGGACCGAGTTCAAGAAGGACGGAATGCTCACCGCTGGCAACTGTTCGCAACTGAGTGACGGTGGTTCGGCAGTGGTGATAATGTCAGCGGACAAGGCAAAGGAGAGGGGGTTGGAACCTCTCGCCAAGATAACGGGGTATGTGTCCGTCGGTGTTAAGCCAGAGCTCGTGATGGAGGCGCCGATCCCGGCCATCAAGATGCTTTTGGAGAAGCTTGGTAAGACGATTAACGACATAGACGTGTACGAACACAATGAAGCGTTCGCATCTGCGAGTTGCGCTGTTATGAAAGGGCTAAGTATACCCCCGGAGAAATTCAACGTGCACGGAGGCGCTGTCGCACTGGGACACCCAATAGGTGCGAGTGGTGCCAGAGTTCTCACTACGTTGATATATGCCATGAAGAACCGTGATGCGAAAACAGGGATAGCAACCCTATGTCTTGGCGGTGGGAATGCGATTGCGATGTCAATAGAGATGTGATCAAATGGAAATCAAGAAGATAGGTGTTCTCGGGGCAGGGACCATGGGAAATGGTATAGCTCAGGTCTCGGCCCTCAGCGGTCATGATGTGGTGATGAGGGACATTGAGGACGGATTTCTAGAGAACGGGATGAAGGCCGTTGAAAAGAGCCTGACCAAAGGGGTTGAGAAAGGCAAGCTTACCGAGGAACAGAAGCAAGATGCGCTGTCCAGGATATCTACAACCCTCAATGTCGAGGACCTGAAAGACGTGGACTTGGTCGTAGAAGCAGTGATTGAGGACGCAGACCTGAAGAAGAGGGTTTTCAAGGAACTGGACGAGCTGGTTCGCGATGATGTCATATTCGCAACAAACACATCTAGCATCTCAATAACAGACCTCGCTTCTGCAACAAAAAGGCCAGACAAGTTCATCGGGATGCACTTCATGAATCCCGTTCCGATAATGAAGCTAGTTGAGATCATAAGGGGGATGGAAACGAGTGACGAGACCACGAGAGCGGTCTTTGAACTATCGGAGAAAATGGGGAAGATACCGGTGGAAGTGAATGACTACCCTGGGTTCGTCGCCAACAGGGTCCTGATGCCGATGATCAACGAGGCGATATTCTGCGTGCAGGAAGGCGTTGGAACAGTTGAATCCATCGATTCTGTCATGAAGTTGGGCATGAACCATCCGTTGGGCCCGCTACAGGTTGCGGATCTGATAGGTCTTGATGTCTGCCTGCACATAATGAACGTGTTGCACGAGGGATTTGGGGATCCCAAGTACCGCCCCTGTCCGCTTTTGAAGAAGATGGTGCGAGCAGGGAACTTGGGGAGAAAAACAGGGAAAGGGTTCTACGAGTATTGATTTCGAGGTTGCTCCAAAAGGATACTATGGCCCTCACTGTTGTCGTCTGATCCATTCCACGAAAAAGAAATCTGAGATTGTGCCGTCCTCATCAACTATGCCTTTTTTCTGCAAGAGTTTGATGGATTTCTGGATATGGCTGGATGTCTTGAGTTTGTAGTTTCTTATGAAATTCACACTGTAGGAGACCTGCCCTTCCTGTGCGAGAGCTTCAAGCAATCTCCTCTGATCATGTCCCCTGATCTGTTCCCAGATTTGTTCGAACTCAGGACTGGAGTGCATGACAATCTGGTCAACGGCTTCATCCACTACACCGGGGTCATCCGCTTGATTCGAAAGGGACCAGACCTCATAGCAGATTCTCTGAACATTGTAAGGATTCCCCTTACTAATCGCGGCGATTTTCCTGGTCGTCTCCTTTGAGACCCTCCCCCCTTCGCTGAGGAATCTCTTTTTGATGAATCTCTCAAGAACAGATGGATCCATAGGCCCTAAGAGCATGGGCTTAGCAAACTTGTACAATGCCCGGGCCTCATCCGAGAACATTTCTGCCAGAATGTGCTTCTTGCTGCCACAGAAGACGTAGGACACATGTTTATGAAGTTGGAACCTTGACCTCATCAACTTCTCCAAATCGGAACCATCAAGGTTACGAATCTCCTGGAATTCGTCCAAGATGATGACAAGGGGCTTCTTTCTCTTCTTTGCCAGCTTCTCTCCGAAGTCAAAGGCATCCTCCATTTCCTGTTCCCAGTTCTTTTCGCTCAGGACGAGCTCAATCCCAACATCACCTTGAGGAGTGAGAACAGCCCTGGGTCTCAACGATGAAAGAAGTTCGGTCAGGTTCTTGGCAATCTTGGAGACATTGGCTCTGAAAGAGGTCTTTGCAACCGCTCCAACAATCTCCTCTGCGAGACGCTGCCTTGAAGTGATGGGGTAGAGGTCAACATATGAAACATCCAGTTTGCGCCCAAGTCGCTGTTTGGCTTCCAAAAGGAGAGATGTCTTCCCTAGTCTCCTGGGCGAATAGAGCAGGAGGCTCTGACCAGAAAGCATCGCCTCCATCACGATCTTCAGCTCCTCTTCTCTGTCAACGAAGTCGGGTCCGGTTACCGCTCTGCCGAAAGTGAAAGGGTTTCTTCTCATGATTGTACATGTAACCGAAAGGTAATAAACCCTTTGGTATAATACCATTCGGTATAAGATATGACCTCACTACCAGCGAGATGAGAAAAGCGTCCAGGACACTTCCAGAAAGATTATTAGTGTGGACAAACCTTCAGCAGTGAGGATGCTAGTGAGGCGAAAATGAGGAAGGCAATACCAATCATAATCACTGTCTTGGTCATCAGCACCTTCCATCTTGCTCTGACAATCCTGCCGGAGAATGTGAGGGCTAAGACGTTGTATGTTGGTGGACCCGGCCCCAGTAACTACACAACGATTCAGGATGCCATAAACGCCGCAAACCCCGGCGATACCGTCTACGTTTACAAGGGGACATACTACGAAAATGTTGTCATCGACAAAATTCTATCTCTGAGAGGAGAGGACAGAAATACGACCATGATCAACGGTAGTGCAACTGGAGACATAGTCAATGTAACTGCTGATTGGGTGAATATCACTGGGTTCACTGTTGAAAACAGTTCAGTGGGCCCGCCCAGTGCTGGAATAAAGCTCTTTTATGCCAATAACTGCAACATCGCGAACAATGAGGGCAGCATCCTACTCTGGTACTCCCACAACAACACGATCGCCAATAACACTGGTTCGAATAAATGGGCTGGCATCCTACTCTTGTATTCTAGCAACAATACACTCGTCAACAATGCGATGTCTGAGGTTGGGATCTATGTGAATGGGGATTCGCTTGAACACTGGAACACTCACTCCATCGACACAACCAACACTGTCAACGGCAAGCCTGTCTATTATTGGAAGAATGTCGGTGGAGGGACGATTCCCTCAGGTGCTGGTCAGGTGATTCTTGCCAACTGCACAAACGTGGTAGTAGAGAACAAAAATGTCAGCAATGCTATTGTAGGGATCTCACTTGGCTTTTCGTCAAACAACACCATCGCCAATAACACAGCATCGAAGAACTTGGAAGGAATTTATCTCTACAAGTCCAACAACAACTTCATCACCAAAAACAATGCCTCGAACTGCTCGAGCATCGGGGTCCGTCTCCTTGAGTCTAACAGCAACACCATCGCCAACAACACCCTCATGAACAACTACCATGGCCTCTATCTTGATTCCTCTAGTGACAACACCGTGAGCAACAACACCGCATCTTTGAGCAAGGGAACTGGCATCATCCTTTCCTACTCCGATGGCAACACTTTCACCAACAACAGCGCCTCCTCCAATTTTGGGGACGGCATCTCCCTCGCGTCTTCAGACGGCATCGCTTTAATCAACAACACGGCCTCCAACAATCGCCAAGGCATCGATTTCTTCTGTTCCAACGGCATTATCAACAACAACATTGTCTCACACAACGAGGTTGGCATCAACTTCACCTGGTCTGGCAGCAGCACTATAATCAATAACAACATCTCAAACAATTGGGATGGTATTTTCCTTGATTTTTTCAGTAGCAACAACATCATAGCTAACAACAATATATACTCCAACGATAGACATGGCATCTATCTCCTAGAATCTGGCAACAACATCATAGCTAACAACAATATCTCTTTAAACAACGGAGAGGGCATCTCTGTTGACACTTCCAGAAGCAATTCCTTCGTCAGCAACAATGTTTCGAACAATAGACATGGTATTCACATCGACCTCTCCGACGACAACAACATCATTGGCAACAATTTCTCCTTCAACGAGCAGTACGGCATGTTCTTTTGGTTCTCCAACAACAACAGAATCGTGACCAATACCGCCTCGAACAATCGTTACGGTATCCAGATCTCTGCCTCTGACCACAACACCATGGCGAACAATACTGTATTATCAAACAATCAAGATGGTATCGTCGTCGCCGCATCTGATAACAACAGTATTACTGGCTCAGACGTTTTCTCTAATGGAAGATATGGAATAGAGCTACTTGTTTCCACCAATACCACAATTTCCCGCAACTTCGTCTCATCAAATAATCAGTGTGGCATACAATTGTATTCTTCCAACGGAAATAACACGATGACCGCCAATGTCATCTCAAACAATGTTGGCGGCATTTTCCTGCGGTGGTTTTCTGACAATAACACAATAGACTCGAATAGAGTGTCATCCAATACCGCGATGGGAATCGAACTCGATGATTCCAGTAACAACACCGTCTCCAACAACACTGTCAATGGTAGCGATTATGGCATCTATCTCGTTAGTTCCCACAACAACGCCATCGTCAGAAACGATGTTCTAATGAACGCTATCCGCGGCATTTCCCTTCGCATTTCCAGCCAGAATGGCATTTATCACAACAGCATCTTAAGCAACGCCCAACAAGCATTCGATGACAACTCAAGCAATCAATGGGATGATGGCTATCCCTCGGGAGGCAACTTCTGGTCGGATTACGCTGGATTCGACATATATTCTGGCCCAAATCAAGATCGGCTTGGTAGTGATGGCGTAGGAGACACGCCATATGTCATAGATTTTGACAGCGCGGATAGGTATCCGCTCACATCGCCATTTCCGCCACTTGCCCCTATGCCACCGTTCCCATTGAGCGCCACTCTAACTGGAACTGGTTTTGAGAATGTGACTCTCACTTGGGAGCTCTCTCCTGATGATGGCCAGCGACTCAAGTCCGTGGTCCGCTACGATATCTACAGAGACACAAGCTACAATCCTGACGGAACCGGCTACGCGTTTCTCACCTCAGTTTCGAATGGCACATCCCAATTTGTTGATGTTCTTGCCGGCGAAGGTGACCCAAACAGTTATTTCTATCTGGTTTGCGCAGTGAGTGTAAACAATAGCTCAAGATGCAGTGTCCAGCAACTGGGGAAATTTACACGAACCCTGGGAACCGGACTGAACCTTGTGTCTATTCCCCTCCCACAATCTGATGAGGGTATCGGAACAGTTCTCCAAACCGTCTCCTTCGACAAAGCCTGGTTCTACGACTCCTCCGAACAGGAATGGGAGTCCCATATGACGGCTAAGCCATACCCCAAAGGTCTTGGACCTGTGAATCACACGTTGGGTTTCTGGATAAATGTCACTAAGGATTCGAATCTTACCGTCGCAGGACTCGTACCTTTCAACACAACCATCTATCTTCGTGCGGGTTGGAACCTTGTCGGTTTCCCGTCCTTCCTGAATTACACGGTTGCAAATCTCAAAGCGGCCATTGCTGTGAAAAGAATCGAAGGGTTTGATGCATTGGCTCCACCATATTATCTGAGAGCCTTTCAGGATTCTGACCTTCTTCTGGCAGGCCAAGGTTATTGGGTGGAAGTTGTAGGAGACGCGACTTGGGTCCTTTCAAATACCTAGAGTTCTCAGTTTTCGGAGCCAAGGCCACAAAGTTCTTTTAACTGGAGCACAATATTATCTGATTTCACTCCAGTGAGAAAATGATTAAGAAGGTAAGAAAGCAACATTCGAAGCAGCAAATCCTAGACCTGCTAGAGCCCCTCATCAGTAAATGGTTCGACTCATCATTCGAAGAACTCACCGAACCCCAGTCCTTCGCGGTGCCCCTGATCCACGAAAGGAAGAACGTACTGGTCTCTTCCCCCACTGGCTCCGGCAAGACGATGACCGCCTTCCTATCCATCATCAACGAGCTCCTGAAGCTTCAGAAGAAAGGGGAGCTGGAGAACAAGATCTACTGCGTTTATATATCCCCCCTCAAGGCACTGGCTAACGACATCAACCGCAATCTCACCACGCCTCTTGAAGAGATGAGAGAGCTTGCACTCAAAGAAGGACTTGAACCGCCTGAAATCAGAGTTGCAGTCCGCTCCGGGGACACCTCGTCCTCAGAGAGACAGAAAATGGCCAGGAAGCCTCCACACATCTTCATCACCACTCCGGAATCCCTGGCACTGGTCTTGACAGCACCCAAGTTCCGAAAGAAACTCGCTGACGCCCAATGGGTCATAGTGGACGAGATCCACGAGATCTGCTCATCCAAGAGGGGCACTCATCTTTCTCTATCCCTTGAACGGTTGAGAGAGCAAATCGGAAGGGACTTCGTACGCATCGGATTGTCCGCCACGATAGCCCCCATCAACGAGATAGCGAAGTTCCTGGCAGGTTATGAGGACGGACGACTCAGGGACGTGAATGTGGTGGAGGTCGAAGGCACGAAGAAGATGGACCTCAGGGTCCTCTGCCCGGTCCAGGACATGACCATCTTGCCCTACGAGATTGTCAATGCCAGGATGTACGACCTCCTCAAACAGCTTGTGGAAGGCCATAGAACCACACTCATTTTCACCAACACCAGGAGCGGGACCGAGCAAGTATCCTTCAAACTGAAAGAGAAGGGAATAGAGGACCTGGCAGCCCACCACGGAAGTCTGAGCAAGTTCATAAGGCTGGACGTGGAGGAGAAACTTAAGAACGGTGAGCTAAAATGTGCGGTCTCATCCACCTCTCTCGAGCTGGGCATAGACATTGGCTACATCGACCTCGTCTGTCAGATAGGTTCGCCAAAATCCATCGCCAAAGGTCTTCAGAGAGTAGGAAGGTCCGGCCACGCTGTTGGAGACACCAGTATTGGTAGAATGATAGTCTTCGACAACGATGACCTGGTCGAGTGCGCTGCCCTGACCAAGAACGCGTATGATAACCACATTGACCGTGTTAATATCCCAGTCAATTGCCTGGACGTACTGGCGCAGAACATAGTAGGAATGAGCCTGGAGAGGAGATGGGAAGTAGAGGATGCCTATAAACTGGTGAAGGGGTCCTATTCCTACCACACGCTGGGTAAGAAGGACTTCATGAGCGTTCTACGCTACCTTTCGGAAAGAACCCCGGATGTCAAGGTGTACGCCAAGATCTGGCATGACGAGGAAGAGAGGAGATTCGGAAGGAAGAGGGGAAGCAGGCTGATCTATTTCACAAATGTAGGTACCATTCCGGAAGAAGGGTCATACAAGGTGTTCTCGGAAAGAGGCATGAAGCTGGGCGACCTGTCAGAGAAGTTCGTGGAGTACCTTTCGAAAGGGGATGTTTTCGTCCTGGGCGGACGGACACACCAGTTCGATAGAGTCAGGGGGATGAGGGTTTTCGTGAAGGACGCATCGGGGCGGAGACCTACCGTTCCCTCATGGACTGGAGAGATGCTCCCAAGAAGCTTTGACCTCTCTGTCGAGGTCGGGAAGTTGAGGAGGAAGATCGTTGAGAGGCTTCCCACTGGAGAGGAGAAAACGAAAGAGTGGTTGATGAACGAATACAGACTGGACGAGGGTTCTGCACAGAGCATAACGGGTTACGTACAGGAACAGCAGGCGGTGATACCAGAGGTACCCACGGACAAGAAACTGCTCATCGAAGGGCATATCGACATGAAAGGCAACCGGAACGCCATCTTCCACTACAGCTTCGGGAGACGTACGAACGATGCCCTATCGAGGGCCTACGCCTTTGCACTGACCGAGAAGCTGAGTTGCAACGTACGGGTCTCGATAACGGATGATAACTTCATGATAACCGTTCCCAAGAGGTTCTCTTTGGAGGACATCCACAAACTGGTGACCAGTGACAAGTTGGAGGACACTCTGAGGAGGGCCATCAAGCAAACGGAGCTATTCAAACAGCGTTTCAGGCACTGTGCCACCAGGAGCTTCATGATACTCAGGTCCTACAAGGGAAGAGAGGTATCGATGAACAGGCAACAGATGAGATCGGAGAGGGTTCTGGACTGGTTCCACGAGCTGGAGGATTTTCCGGTAATCAAGGAAACGTACAACGAGATCCTGAACGAGGTCATGGACCTCAGACATGCATGCAAAGTCCTCAAGATGATAGAGGACGGGGAGATAGAGGTGGGATACTCAGATTTTTCCAACCTTCCCTCGCCCTTTGGCCATAACGTGGTCCTGCTGGGAATCTCGGATGTCGTGCTGATGGAGGACCGGAGTGCGTTGCTCAGGGATTTCCACCGCAAGATCCTGAAAAGGGTCATTTCCGAGGACAGAATGGTCGAGTTCCAGTTCCAGGAGGAGGAGGTTGAGGATTTCTTTGACAGGAAGATTCCGCGGATCAAGAAGAAGGAGGACATACTGAGGGTTCTGAGAACTCTGGGGGTTGCGAACGTGGCCCAGCAGAAGGGCACCAACATCTACGATTATTCGGACGTGGACTTCAGTGGACTTCGGGAGTGGAGTGTGGATCTTCTGGAAGATGGCCAGATCGCGTCAGTTTGGACGCCCAAAGGTGTTCTCTGTTGTCTTCAAGAGGAAGTTCCCGTCTACGCGGCCGTGTATGCGAAGAAAGGAAGGCTGAGAAGACTTGAGTCAAGGGTTCTAAAATCACTCATGGGAAAGGAGATGGGGACAAAAAAGCTGTCCAAGGAGCTCAACCTAACATATGATGACCTGAACAACCACCTCAAGAAACTGGAGATGCACTATCTCATCCGTAGGAAAGGGCTCAAAGAAGTGATCTGGACCGCGAGGAAGATCAAACCAGCAAACTTCGAGCAATCGCTTGACACCGTTGTCAAGAAATTTCTGGGATCGAGGGGTCCCCTAACACTGTCCGAGGTCTCGTATCTGGTAGATATGCCTGAAGACGTGGTGAAAGAGGTCCTGCAGGACCTGGAAAGGGAAGAGGATGTCCTCTCCGGGAACTTCGTGGTCGGCGAGGACTACCAGTACATGCTTTCGAGAGACCTGAAGCATCTCGAATCGGGAAGGGAAGAGGGAAAGATATTCGATGAAGTGCAGATCAGGCGTTTCCTGCTGGAAAAGCAGTTCAATCGGATCGAGAGCATTGAGGATTACTTTGACGCATTCTTGGAGGCCGGGCTGGAATACGACCTGTTCAACCGGATACATTCTTTCAGCCTGGCGGACTGGAGGCGGAAGAGGAAGAGCGGAAAGATACTGCAGGGAAGGTTCTCGGACGGAAGGGTATGCTACGTGGACAGCCAGGACGCTCCCTTGTTCGTGAGCGCCTACCGAAAGGAGAACTTGAACGAACTGGACGAAGAGATCCTGGATATTCTGAATGGAAGCAAGGGATTGACCTTTCCACAGATCGTACAGATGATGAAGGAGGACAAGGACAGGATAAAGGAGAGCATCGACAACCTGGACAGGAACGTGTATGTGGTCAGGGAATACCACTCCAAGGAGGGCTGGGCATCCAAGAACATCTACGTTCCCTTTGACGTTGAGCCGGAGGTAGAGGATTCGACCCAGAAGATCATCTTGAGGTTCCTGAAGGGCTACGGTCCTTGTTCTTTGCACGACATCCGGGGAGGCACATCATTCTACTACGGCGAGATCGAGGCCGTGCTTGCCAGACTCAGAGAGGAGGGCTTTGTTGAGAAGATATGGATGGGCGACCTTGGTCTGGAAATGTGGGTGCTGACCGAGGAGGTTGAAGAGCTCACGGGGACAGAGTCTGAAGAAATCAAGGACAGGCTCAGAATCCTTTCGCTGCACGACCCGTGGATCCAACCCATGTGGTCCCAGCTCGTCAGCAAATACGGAGAAGGTTGGTACTTCCCAGTCATCAAGAACGGAGAGCTCTGCGGAATGATCGAGAAATGGGAGATGAGCGGCTGTCTGGAGGTCAGGGAGATAGAGCTTCTGGACGAGGAGTTGCTCCCCGAGCTGATCAATGAACTGGACCGCATGATGAGGTTCTACCGAAAGAAAGGGGTGGACATCCTTCGGATAAGGAGAGCACTTGGAGAGGACATTGCGGATTCAAAACATTTGGAGTTGTTCCTGAAGAGAGGGTACGTGCAGATTGGGGACTTCATTGCCAAGGGCAACTTCGAGCCCCTCGTCTTCACGCGGAGCCAGGTCCTGAGCTACATCTTCTGGAAACAGGGAATCCACGATGAGCACAAGTTCGAGAACGTGATGGATGCGATTGACAAGCTGGGGGGACTCAGGTCGGACTTCGAAGCCACTCTGAAGACTGAAGTGCCAGTATCATTGCAGCGGTTGATGGACCAAGGCACGCTCTTCAGCGGACGGACCATCCCCGAGTTCGTAACCTACAGCACACTGGAGAACATCGCGGTCTACAAGAAGGCCAAGAACCGGAAGCTGACGGAATACATGAAGATGGTCCTGGATGTCATCAAGGACAAGGAACCGATAAGGAGGAGGCATCTGTTCACGCTGTCTACCCTGGGCTACGGGAACACCACGGAATCTCTGAGACGGCTCTCAGATGGCCTGCACGTGGTCTGGGAGGTCAGCAATGGAAAGGGTGCCTACAGGAGCGTTCCAGATATTCCAGATCTCACAACCAGGCAAGCCAGGAAGATCGTTCTGAAGAGGATACTGGACAGTTACGGCATATTCAGCGCGGAGAACCTATCCTCATACACGAAACATGAGTTCAAGATGGAGGAGACAAGGAAGACCCTGAGGCAGCTTGAAAGGGAAGGACACCTGGTCAAGGGCTTCTTCCTGGAGGGTGAGGACACGGTGTACTGGGCACTGAAAGAAGACATCGATAAACTGGGTAGAATGACCTTCAACAGGCAGTTCCTTCTGACCCCCAGGGACAACCTCTCAATCTATCTGAGAGAGCGTGTAAGAGAGAGATGGAACGTGGGTTCTGCCGCGGTCGCCTTCGATGGGACCGAGATGATAGCGGCCCTCAAGGTCAGATGGAGAAAGAACGAGATGATAATAACCGATTTCAAGGGGGACCTGGGCGCGCGACAGATCCTCAAGAACTTCTCTTTGGAGAACAATGTCAAGGTGGTGGAGGAGAGGGATGAACTGGATGACTGGGAAATGGTGATCTGGTACGAGAGGATGCGCGGCCGGGAGAAGAGGTAGCGCTGCGTGAAAAGATTTATTCCGATACGAAGCATTCCATCGGTCATGACGCTTCAATCTGTTATTGACAGAATAGACCGTTCAAGGGAAGAGATGGTGAGCTCCCTCATTGAGATGTGCAAGATCCCGTCCATCCATCCGGATTCGGGCGGGGACGGAGAATCCGAGAGAGCCAAGTTCCTTGCCGACCTTTGCGGGAAGCTGGGTCTGCCAGTGCGTTCCGTGGATGCACCGGACGACAGGGTCTCGAGCGGGGTGAGACCGAACCTGTTGGTCGAGCTGGATGGGGAGCAGGACACGAAGATCTGGATAGTCTCCCACACGGACGTGGTCCCAGCTGGGAACAGCAAACACTGGGATACGGACCCGTTTGACCCTATGGTGAAGGATGGGAAGATATTCGGAAGAGGGGTGGAGGACAACGGTCAATCGCTCATTGGGTCCATTTACGCCCTCTGGGCCGTGAAGGAAGAGGGAGGAAAACCGGATCTCGGATGCGGTCTGGCCTTGGTTGCGGACGAGGAAGTGGGAAGCAAGCTGGGAATACAGTACCTGCTTGAGAAGGGCATCTTCAATCCCGGCGATCTAATACTTGTCCCGGACTTCTCCAGCTCGGATGGTACGGATGTCGAAATAGCCGAGAAGAATATACTCTGGTTGCGGATGACAACAGAAGGAAAACAATCACACGCCAGCCTTCCTCACAAGGGCATAAACGCATTCAGAGCGGGTTCTGAACTTCTCCTGATGATAGACAGGGAACTTCACGACCGTTTCACCGGGAAGAACGAGATATTCGACCCTCCGATCTCCACCTTCGAGCCGACCAAGAAGAACTCGAACGTCCCGAACGTGAACACCGTGCCTGGCAAAGATGTGTTCTATTTCGACTGCAGGATCCTGCCTGAGTTCCACCCCGATGAGATACGGGCCACCGTTCGTTCCTTGGCGGACCAGGTCGAGCAGAAGAGCAATGTGAAGGTGAAGATCGACATAATCCAAGATGAGATGAGCCCGGCAACAAAGGAGGATTCGGAGATTGTGATGAGGCTCAAGAATGCCATCAAAAGCGTACGCGGAGTGGAGCCGAAGATGATCGGCGTCGGCGGAGGGACGTGCGCGGCCTACTTCAGGCAGAAAGGTCTGGATGCGTGCGTCTGGTTCACTGGGGACCAAACGGCACACGCCGCGAACGAATACTGCAAGATAGACAATCTGGTTCAGGACGCTAAGGTGTTCGCTTCGGTATTCATCTCCTAGACACACCGTCCTCCTTCACTACCGTCACGCTCAAGCTGTCCAGCAGGATCAGAGCCTTGCACTTGGGGCACCTGACGCCCTTCCAGAAGCTCATGTCGTCCGAGTCGCTCATCTGTATTCTGGTTCCCCTGCACTGAGGGCAATCAAAGCTCAGCTTGACCTCCTTGTCGCGCATCCGCTCCAATGGGAATTTGTCTATTCCGCCCACACAATCACCTCCCTAACATATCCCTATTACTCCAAGTAACATTGAGTCCTCCTACCTTTTCTCCTGAGATGGATGAGCCCGGCGTTCAAGAGAATCCCCACGTGGTAGTTGATGGTCGGGGGCGTCAGGTTGACGAAGACGGCTATCTCCTTCTGAGAGATGCCTGGATTGTGCTTGATAGTGCCGAGAATGATCTTCTGCATCTCGTTGACCCGGAATCCGTCATCGGGAATCCGCATGTTCATCGGGTAGAACCTCCTGTATATGCCGAACTTCCTGGACTTAATGAACTCCTCCCTTTCAAGTGTTCTCAGGTGAAATGCAACCGATCCGTTCGTGAGACTGAGGGCTTCCCTGATGGCGTTGTAGTGCTCCCCCGGGTTGGCGAGTATGTAACCATAAATCTTACCGCGCACGAAGTGATCGAGTATCTTGTCCCTCCTTATCTTGCTGTAAAGGGGAATGAACAGCAGGAAGAAGGCGAACTTCACGTTCTCGTTCCCGGCTATGACCGCAGCGCAGAAGGCCAGTATGCCGATCAAGGCAAGACCTGAGAATAATGCCAAGGTCGGAAAGACCTCTTCTTCCCCGATCTGCACGAAGAAGACCTGTTGCGCCACTCCTCCGTACTTGTCCTCAACGATGACCACCACCTTGAACTCGCCGTTCTGTTTGGGCGTCCAGGTTATCTCGCCGTTGTGCGGATTGATGACCATTCCCTCGGGGGACCAGGCCAGTTCGAACATAGGATGGTCGTCCCTGGGGAAGGTGTCCTCGATCACGACTTGGTAGAGGTACTCTTCTCTCACCCTGCCGTACGTGACGGGTTCCGATACTATCTCGGGAACGTCATTGACCCCCACGATGAATTTGTTGCTGTATACCGTGTGATTACCATCCCAGCCAGCGACCCTGAACTTGGCCGTGCCGACCCAATCCTCTTTCGGATAGAAATCCAGGTAGGAACCGTCCACGACCGCATGGAGCAGGTCAGGATCCGATTCATAGTCCAGGTAGTACGTCAGTTGGGTGTGGTCGTCCGTCAGGTAGTCGTCCAGTGATATCAGATTGTCCCCGATCGTGTTCTCATTGAAGTAGATGCCCGAAGGCACGTGATTGGCATTGAAGGGCGGGAAGTCGTCCTGGTAGAAGATGTAGGTCGTGTTCTGGACCCTCAGCACAATGTCAGTATAGGGATCGCCGTTGAGCTCCCCCAAAGCAATCCTTCCCCCCGGATCTGAGAAATTCCCCAAGAGGAAATATGTGAACTCGGAGCGGGCCCTGCTTTGCTGAAGGTACAGCAGAATGCTGGATTCACCGCTGTCCGCAACGACCGCTATGTCCGAGAGACCATCATCGTTCAGATCGCCGACCGCGAAATCGTTCCCGAACTCGTCATTTTCCATCGACTGGAAAACGGTGAAGTTTCCGTCCTCTCCACGGCCGATGATGTCCATTACCTCATCCGTGCCATTGTTGGTCCGCAGGACAACCACATCATCCTGCAGGTCGCCGTTGAAATCACCGACAGCAACAGAAGAGTGTGTGAAAACTCCGCTCAAGGGGATCGTCTGGTTAAGAACCAAGCCCTCTCGCCCCTGTATGAACAGGTACAATTCGCTCGGAGAGGCAACCACGAGGTCGCAGCCTCTGGAGCCCCCCAGGTCTCCCACCGCTACGTCATTCCCCCCCGTCTGATTCCCGAAACTGTCCGTGATGTTGTAGACGTCAGGCGTAGAATCGTTCCCGAAGAGCACCAGAACCTCAGCATCGCCTACGAGAACCAGGTCGCTCCTAGCATCCCCGTTCAGATCTCCAATCGCCATCGCATTCGGATCGAATCCGATGTCAATCACGTGCTTACTGAATACCCCAGGCCCGTCCTGGAAATTGAGGGTTAAGGAATCGCCATCGAAAGAGGCTATGTCCATGCTTCCGTCCGAGTCCAGCAGGCCTGCGACCATCCCCTCCGTCGGAGATGAATCCACCAGCACGGTCTCGTTGAAGGGGAAATCCCCGCCGGAAGGATTCTGCAGGTAAACAGTGACATTCCCATCCCCGTCCACAACCAGAATGTCGTTCCGTCCATCCCCGTCCATGTCCGATACATAAACAGGTCCCACACCAGGGCTTGCCACCTCCTCGTTGACCTCTACGATGACAGGAAAAGCGGAAGATTGAGGAGAGAGAGCCAAAAGAAATGAGGCCAGGAGAGCCAATGTGAAGAACCTTGCGATTGAGGGTTTTCGCATATTCCGCCCGTGCCTCACGAAGCTCCCGACCATCCTACTACCTTCACTCCAGGAAGTTTCCATACCTCAAGAGGAGAACAATCCGGATGAGATCTCTCCAAACCTTGGAAATACAATAGTGCTCTCCCTGTCTTAAGATTTGCCGTTCTAGCGACTGGTTCTGGCGTATCTGAGCTGTTTGTCCAGGGATTCCTCTGTGCTTTCAGGTTATTAAGCAGTGTGGTTCGTTCTTCTAATTCATTCTTAAATCTTTTGTATGGCATTAAGGGGAACGGAGCCCTCAGCATCAACACAAGAGATGCAAAGCAAGGGAAAAGCAATCTGGCCTAGCCCCCTTTTCGGGGTTTCAAGGCAACGCCAGAACTTATTTAAGCAGATAAAGCATTTGCTATTACTAGAAATACACTGAGGGAACGTTCTCGCGATGACATAATCGAGCGAAAAAAACACGTTCCAAACACAGCGTTCGGCAACTGGCAACATTAATACGGAGATGCAATTTGACGCTAGGCTAAGGAAACCTACCCACCCACAAGGCGACCTTGGCGATCACGTTTGCATCTATGATGGTGAGATTATTACTGCCATGCCGGAACGCCCATAAATCAGGGTCCGAGGGCGACGTCAGTGGGGCGCCAGCCCTTCTTGGTTTTTGGCCATCTCACCTTTGAGCGGTTGATCGTCAGGAGAATTGCGCCACTATGAGAGTGGCCCGCCTCTGCCTCAATGATAAGAATCGTTTTACGGATATATAACAATTGGCTCTGTTTGACACTTGGAAGGGACGAATACAACTGCTCTCGGGACGAATAAGAACACCGAAATCAATAGATAATTGGATTGCTTAATCACTGAGAGTTTGCGATTTCTAGACCTATGGGGAGCAGGAAATGAGACCGATATTTGAGCGCCTGGCAAAATGGATAGTCAGGCGTCACAAGGCCATCATCGTGGTCTGGATAATTCTGCTGTTAATGTCCATTCCTGTCCTGCAGTTCGTGTCGGACGTGTTGGTGTACGAGGAGATGGGCTTTGCGCCCGAGGACGTGGAATCACAGGAAGCGCAGAGGCTGATAAACGACCAGTTCCCCACTACCGTCGCCAACAGCACGGTAATGATAGTGGTCGAGTCAGACGACATAGCGTCGGAGGAAGTGAGGGATTTTGCGATAGAGGTCGAATACGAGATACGCAGCAACTCGAATATAGACTACTTGCAGAACGTCACCTCCGTCTACTCGATATTCAACCTCACCTTCTCGGAGCTCGCACGACAACTGGCACCGGTCATGCATCTTGCGCATGCCAATCTTACCGAGAGCGTATTTCGCATCTTCAGCGGCCCTGAGATCTATTCTCGAGAGTGGGGCGATTCCCCGGCAAACGACAGCATGTTCATGATCAGCTTGGGTAACTATACGACCAACTACTCTTCTGAGATTGCGGCATACAACCTCGGTGGCGAACCAGCAAGCTACGCGATGTTCTACCGAATGAGCTGGAATGAAACGTTCAATCCAATGAGTCCGTTCTATCTTGGACCGGGTAACACTTCAGCCGTGAGGGGCCGAACCGCTCTTGATTTGACCGCACCCGTTTTCTTCAGTTTCACGCAACCAGGCGAAGACCAATACCTGCAGTTGATGGCTGCCACTTGGAGCATGCTGGATTTCACGACCTGGGACGACAGCATGACGGTTTACATGATGCTACTGGGTATGATAGGGCAGTACGCTGAAATCACCAACTTGAACTTCCTCGGTAATGTTTACAATCTTGGCCCCAACCCCACCGAAGAGAGCATCTACCAGTTCTCCCAAAATCAGCTGCATGAAAGAACTGTGGACAACTACCCCGTTCAACTTCCTCCCGGTTCCTTGGAATTCTTGATGAGCAGGTCTACGAACACCATGCTGATCGTGATAGACTTCTCCGTCACCTCAACGTTCAAAGAGGATGGACGAAAACCGATGGAGGACAACATAGACCTGGTCAGGCACGAGGTCAGCGAAACCAAAGCAGGGACAGATCCTCAACTCATAACCTATGTGACCGGAGATGTGGCTCTAGGCGCGGACATTGAGGAAGCGGCCATGAAGGATGTGGAGAGGATAGACCCGGTGACCGTTGGGTTGGTCTTCCTCATAATAGGGCTGTTCTTCGTATCTTTCGTGACGCCGGGAATAGCCGTGGGAAGCATCGGCATTGCGATATTGATAAGCCAGAGCGTGATAGTTATCGTGGGGGCGTTCATAGCGAAGATCCACTTCAGCGTCCTGACCCTCATGCTCACCGCCATGTTGGGAGCTGGGACGGACTACGCCATTTTCCTCATGGCCAGATATCGGGAGGAGCGAATGAGGGGAAATTCGAAGGAGAAGAGCGTGGAGGAATGCGTGAAATGGGCCGGAGAGAGCATTACGACGTCCGGGCTGGCGGTCATGATAAGCTTCGGGGCCCTGAGCTTGGGGAGCTTGGCGATGATACGCACCATGGGGCTTACGATCATGCTGGGAATAGGCATGGCCCTCCTGGTCGCTTTGACGTTCATACCGTCCCTTCTCATGATCTTGGGAGACAGAGTCTTCTGGCCCGGAAACAAGAAATGGAAGGACCCCAAGAAGAAGAAGGGCGGGGCATACACCAGATATTTTCGAAAATCGGCCAGATTGTCCGTCAAGTACGCCAAGCCGATCACAATCGCAGCCATCTTGATATCCATCCCTGCAGCTTACGCAGTGTTCAACTTCGAAACGGGCTTTGATTTCCTGGCCGCAATGCCGGAGACGGAAGCTTCGGAAGGTTTGGAGGCAATGGGCAGGGGATTTGGAGAGGGAAGGATAACGCCCTCCTACGTGGTTGTGGAATTTTCGACACCAATCAGAACCATGGATAACGGGAACGGTAGCTATGATATCTCTTTCATGGGAAGCTTGGAGAATTTGAGCTCGGAGATCGAGCAGATCGATGCCATTCAACAGGTGGTTGGGCCAACGAGACCGCAGGGAGAACCTTTGAACTACTCCTCGTTCAACGACCCCGGGGTTCAGGCAGAATTTGGAGCCAACATCAATCAGACGATAGGACAGAACGACCGGAGTGTGTTGCTCACCGTCATTCCGAAGGAAGAGGCATTCTCGAAAGAATCCGTGAACAGCATGGCGGACGTACGATCACTGGTGAAGGAACATAAGGCAGAGGACCCGAATCTCTCGGGTGCGACCGTATTGGTCGGAGGGGCAAGCGCAATGATCTGGGACATAAAAGAGGTCCTGGACGGGGACTTTTTGTTGATGATCGCGGTCGTGATTATCGCAGATTATTTCCTTCTGATGTTCGTCCTGGGTTCCGTCCTCGTACCTCTCAGGTTGATTCTCACCATATTGCTCAGCATCTCTTGGACCATTGCGATAACATTGCTCGTTTTCCAGGTTTGGCTTCAAATCCCGGTCCTCTGGCTGGTGCCTTGGATCCTCTTCGTGATAGCAATGGGGCTGGGCATGGACTATGATATTTTCCTCACAACACGAATAAGAGAAGAAGTGGCGAAGGGGAAGAGCGACAAGGAAGCCATTGTCACCGCTGTGGAAAAGACTGGCGGAATAATAACCGCAGCGGGACTGGTAATGTCCGGAGCCTTCGCGACCATGATGCTCTCATCTCTTGGTCTGCTTCAAGAATTCGGTTTTGCGCTAGCGTTCGTGATACTTCTGGACGCGATGGTTGTGAGAATATACCTCGTGCCTTCTGTGATGATCCTTCTGGAGAAATGGAACTGGTGGGCGCCTGGACGGTTGCAGAGGGTAAGAAGAGAGGAAAAGGGAAAGCGTAAGAGAAAACGCTAGCAGAAGCGGCTTATTCCTTTCCCACATAATAGTAGTGAACCTTCCTACCTTTCCTCTCAACCCGTATTAATCCTCTTTCCTCAAGCCTCCTCATCTGATAGTTTATGCTTGACTGGTGTACGCCCAGAAGGGTGGACATCTCCTTCTGTGTCATGCCAGGCATGTCCTTCACGGCATCCACGACCCTCTTCTGGACCTCAGTGAGGATGCCTCCGTTGGTCACCGGAATCTGAGTCTGCATGGTATAGAACCTTCTGAACCGTCCGTCCCTTCGGGATTTTATCCTCCCGCCCTTTTCCAACATGGTCAGGTGGTGTACCAGTGACCCGTTTGCGAGACCCAAGTCCCGCTTTATCTGGTTGTAGTGCTCTCCCGGGTTTAACTGAATATACTGGAACACTCTCCCCCTGTCATAATGGTCAAGGATCTTGCCCTTTCTCAATTTCATGTACATGGGAACGATAAGCGACAGGAGGGCGAACTTGCCGACCTCGGAAGAGAAGAAGGTTATCAATCCTGCACCCAGAGCGATCATGGAGCCTATGGCAATCAGGAATCCAAGGGGTAGATAGGGTTCAATGCTCTCAGGGGGTCTCACGATGACGATCATGAGTTGCTTGTCCTGTTCTACGCTTTCCCGAATGGATCCAAATGCCCCGTCCCTGGCAGCTGTAATTAGGTAGGGATTGTGGGACTGGCTGCCGTCGCTTGTATCCACCCTCTCGGTTACCAGCATTGAATCAATCCATCCATCGGATTTGGTTCTCGGGGTACCGATTTGGGAACCCAGACTATCGTTCACCCAGACCTGTGCTCTGGTCACAGGATTGCCGTCCTCATCCAAGACCCTGACCCTGAGCCACCACATCATCCTGAGTGAAGAAGTGGCGTCCAGAACCACATCGTCTATGGTGCTGCTCACACTGTCAAGCTCCGTGGATAGAAGTGACACTGAATCCACATGGGAATCCTCCACCAAGATGTCGTCCCCAGCCACCTCGTTATCAACAATAGTGCCACCCGTCACTTCCACCAGATAGATGGCATGGTCCACGGAGTTGTCGATCTCGTTCTCTTGTATCTCAGGCGATGCATCCTCGCAATAGATTCCGTAGTTCGAGCCACTGATGACATTCTGTAGTATCAAAGAAGAAGACCTCCTACAGTAAATCCCGATTTCGTTGCCCACAAGAGTGTTGTTGTAGACCAATGGCGATGCGTCCAGTAGATAAATCCCTATGTCGTTGTTCCTAATCGTGTTATTGGTTAAATCAACCGTAGAGGCACCGGAAACCTTGATGCCTATATCGTTATCCTCGATAATGTTTCCATCAAACTCCATCGTAGATAATTCTTGGTCAGGATCATACCAGTAAGCAATCTTGTTCCTGCGGAAGGTGTTCCAGTTGAAGCAGTTCTTGAGCTGGGAGTTGAAATCCTTCGCGCCGTATACCGTGTTGTCCGTTATGAGGTTGTACCTTATGGCGTCGTTGTAGGCCTCCATGGTCAGAACACCATACTTCCCAATCAGAATGTGGTTGTGCGTGACCCAGGAGTCGGTGGTCCTGTTCTGATACAGCCCATAGGTGTAGTTCTTGATTATGTTGTGTGAGAGTACCAGTCCGTCCGTTCTGTCGGAGAACACACCATAGTAACCGTCCCGGATGGTGAAGTACTTCATTGACACGTCATCGGCCGTGATGAGGAAGACCGTTCCACCTCCCCCTGTCACTATGACCGTTTCTTCATCCTCTCCTTCCAGCGTGACCGTCTTGTTGACAATCACGTTCTCGGGATAGGTGCCAGCATACACGAATATCTTGTCCCGCGGGTTGGCAGCGTCAATCGCTTCCTGTATCGTCTTGTAATCCGCAAGTCCGTCGTCGTCCACCGTGATCAAGCCAATAGTTGTGACGGTCAGTGTTCCGGTCGTGTTGTAGAAGATCTGCTGAAATTCAGCCGTGACGGTACAGTCACCCTCTCTCGAGGCCTTGAAGGAAGTGTATGTTCCTGGACTCGTGATGTTGCAAACGGAACTGTTCGAAGTGGTCCAATTGACTGAGACTACCCCCAGCGCCCCCAACGTGTTGTTGTAGGCCATCGCGTGGAATTTGTCAGTGTCCCCGATGATGTACGTCTTGTCCCCGACCCACTTCCCAGGGTTGGGGCCACCAACGTTATCGGAATCTACGACCACAATGTAGTCTATGTTCTTGGGTATCACTTTCAGTTCGCCGGTCATATCAAAACTCTTGTTCTGACCAGGGTCGTACAAACGTGCCATGACCCAAGTGGACCCTATACCAACGGTTCTGAAAGTGACGGTTGTTCCGTATTGAGGTTCTACAATCCCAACCTCCCAGACCTCGCTTTCCCAGTAGCACTCTTCAAGTCCAGTGAATCCCAGGCTGTTGTTGTATCCAGAACAGTAAAAGATATCGTTTTCCCCAAGGTAGTATGTCATGTTCTCGATTTCGTTCCCGTCCGGAGAATCCGTTATCAAAATGTAGTCCAGACCTCCGACGACCGTCAGAGTTCCTGTCGAATTGGTGTAATTTCCCAGGTATTCAGCTGTGACCCTACAACTACCCAACTCAAGCGCTTCGAAGGAAGTATAGGTTCCATGATCAGTTATGCTGCAAACGGTGCTGTTCGTGGTGGTCCAATTGGCCTGAACGAGTCCGATTACCGTTCCATTGTAATACCCCATGGCGTAGAATGTGTCCGTTTCTCCCACGTGATATGTGAGGTCCCCGACCCATCCCGCAGGCGATGTGCCTCCGTCCGGGGAGTGGACTATTACGATAGAGTCGATTTTATGAGGCAGGACAGTCAACTCCCCTGTGACATCGGAGAGTGTGCCGTTTGTACCATTGAACGCATAGGCGTAGACCCAGGTGGATCCCGCACCGATGGCAATGAAGGTCGTATACGTTCCATCAATCTCCAAAATCTCTCCGACCGCCCAGTTCTCGTTCTGCCAGTAGCACCACTCAAGTCCAACGAACCCCTGGCTGTGGTTATACCCAGAACAGTAGAAGGTGTCACGGTCTCCAATATAGTAGGTCATGTTTTCAATCGGTCTCCCGCCAGGAGAATCCGTAATCACGATGTAATCAACGCCATCCTGGGCCCGGACGACATCCGAGCCGAAGGTAAGTGACACAATCACTCCGAAGAAGATCAGAGCAAACCCGATTACCAAGACTAGCCCACGATTAGACGAATGAGGTGCGCTTCTTTCCTTCAAGATAACCCCCTCTATAGATTACCCACTCTCCGATGAAAAATTGGACTATGACGTATAAATAAAGATTGGAGCGATACTCAATATATCCTAGCTAGCTTCAAGTTCGGAGGGATTTATCTTGTTGATGCGAAGCTGGTGACGAAATCTGCGCACCGAGCGGCATCCTCGTATCTTCCGAGTTTGGCAAGTATGTACCCTTTGTTTACCCACGCTTCTTTGTACATCTCATCTATTTCTATGGCCGTGTCGTAGCATTTCAGAGCTTCGTCATAGTTCTTCAGGCGGGCCAGCGTATTACCCTTGTTGTTCCAGGCGACCTCGTAGGCGGGGTTCTGCTTGATGGCCGCGTTGAAGCATTTGAGGGCTTCCTTGTGCCTGCCCAGCCTCGACATAGCCGTCCCCTTGTTCACCCATGCGACCTCATTGCGAGGGTTGATCTTCAGGGCGGTGTCTATGTGCTCCAGGGCTTCCTCGTACCTTCCCAATATAGTGAGCGCGGCACCCTTGCTGTACCAGGGTAGGTCGAAGTTGGAGGGCGTGTCAGCAGCCGATGAAAGAGAGGAAGAGGCTTTTATGGCGGCGTCATAGGATTTGACGGACTCGGTCGCATCCCTACGCTTCATGCTCTCGTCGCCAAAAAGTATCTGGGTATCCATCACCACCTTCAGCCACTTGTCATAAAGTATGAATCCAAAGCTTGTGAGCACGAACGCTGAGCCAACGACGAACATGGCCATCTCCATGCCCGGGCTGGGAGGCCAACTGCCCAACTTGAAGGCCAGTGGAACGGCACTCACAAGTATGATTAAACACCCGGCCGTCCAGATCATGTGCGTCTGTATCCCCCTCCCCATCAGATATATCCCAACGACGGACAGAGCTAGACCTGCGATTATGAGCCCGTAGTCGACCACGGATTCAGATGAAAGAACCCCAACAAAATGAAGGAGCGGAACGATGATCACTAAGATGGTACCGACCCAGAGGAGAAGTGAATTCTTCAACAACCTCTTGGATATCTTTCCGAAGCTGACCGTCAGAAAGGAGAGGCCAACGGCAAGTAGAATGGCGAACAGGAAAATGAGGATCCACTCAAAGAATGGAGGGCGGAACTGCAATGCGATGTACTCAATGCCACAGGAAATGACGGCAGCGAAGACACCGTACTCTCGAAGTCTGGACAGACCCTTTCCTCTCTTCGCCCATGAGACCCTCCTCGCTCTTTCCTTGGCCTTACCTTTGAGGATGAGCTCTTCTCGCTGACCCCTGGGAGCAAGTTTGGGCAATTCCTCCAGAGTCGCTTCTACCTCTCCAAGATCGACCTCTGCCACCAGCTCGGGCTCGGGCGGAAGACGGGCCTCCTCTATGGTCTTCTCCATCTCTATCGATTCCAACTCGTCAAAGAAGTCGTCTATCTCAACGTCAATATCGCCTGGTTCAACATCAGCATCCTCTTCCGGGACGTCTTCTTCCAGAACAGGAGGTTCTCCTTCCGTTTCCTCCATGTCTGGGACAAGCTCGGCAAGGAGCTCATCCGCCTCTTTCTCGACCTTCTCCATTACCTCTGCGTCACATATCTCGCATTTTTCCGTCTCAGGATCCAGGAAGGCGCCACAGGTGGGGCACATGCCTATGTCCTTCTCGGGGATCTCGGGGGCGATCTTGTCGATGTCCCCCACGCCTATCTTCTTCTTCTCAACCAGGGAAGCGCCACATATCTCGCAGGATTCCGCATCCGCCCTCAGAAAGGCTCCGCACCTGGGACAGAGGAACAGACCATCGGACACAGGTTTGGGTTTCCCGACTTCTTCCTCTCCGAGCTTTCCCACAACTTCCAGGGCCTCCGCTTCTATCTCCCCTATGTCCTCGGGTTCGGGCTCAGGCTCCGCCTCTTCGGGCTCTGGCTCTTCCAGTTCTAGTTCAGGCTCCGCCTCTTCGGGCTCTGGCTCAGCTTCTTCAGGTTCGGGTTCCAACCCCAGCTCTCTGAGCTCGGCCTCCAAGTCAGCCTCGTCAATATCCGGTTCTTCCTCCACCTTCTCAGGTCTGGGTTCCCCTCTGATGATCTCAACGCCACAATTTGGACAGCTGGTGGCCCCTTCGTCCACAAAAGACCCGCACTCTATGCACAGATGCGTCTTGGACGGTTCCTCCTCGTCCTCTTCCTCTTCCTCATCCTCGAGAAACTCCGCACCGCACCTCGGACATTCACTGGCATCATCAGACAGCAGGACCCCGCAGACGGGGCAGAGATACAAATGAGGCTCTTCTCCAGCTTCATCGATCTCAGAAAGGGTCTTTTCCAGGTCCCCTAGGTCCAATCCAGTCTCCTCGGCCCCCTCTGCCTCATCTGGCTTCAGGACTTCCTTCATGGTCTCTGTGGCTTCTTGAAGAATCCTGGACTCGCATTTTTGGCATGTGGTCTCACCTTTCTTCAAAGGTTCCTGACAGAGAGGACACAGTCCCTCATCTTTGGCCAATGGCAACACCAGGTTGTATGATATTTAATTATCAGACTTAGGAATAAATAGTTATTGGTTTCGTTTTCAAGTCCAGATAGAAGCCTGGCCGCTCCATTTTTGTCGATAAGGGTGCGCCGAGACCAGAAAATCGACAAAACCACTATAAGCTAACGAACGTTTGAGTGAACGTGGCAAGCTACGACTTTCTCATCGCTGGTGCACTGGGAATTGGCCCGGCGCTCGCCTTCCTTTTCCACGCCTTGAGGAAATATGACCTGCCTCACGTGGATGTCCCGGTCTTTGACTCTGGCAGGGTGTTCATGCTCTTTGCCGTCGGAATGATATTCGGAGGAGTTGCTAGCTTCCTGTCATTCGCCATGATCGCACCCACCCTTCCCCTTCTGATGCTATTGCTGATGCTCCTTGTCATAGCGCTCTTCGAAGAGCTCTTCAAGATGGTCGTGACCAATCTGAAGAGCTTTCAGTTGAAGCTCGAGACCACCTTCTACGGCCTCTCACTGGGACTGGGCTTGACCGCCGTTTCCATGGTCTTCGTGGCAGGCTTCTTAATAGCGGTACCCAGCGGCGGAGAGGCTACTCCAATTGACATCCTCACCCTGGCGGGGATGTACACCCTGATTGGGACCTATTCGGTCAGCATGTGCGCCCTTCAAGCAAGCACTGGGGCTTTCATTGGGCACGGAGCGGCCACAGGATACGTATGGAACTACTTCTTCCAGGCCATGATCTCCAGGGCCGTCTTCGCGATACTCATCGTTCCGTTCCTGGGAATAGCGAACTTCTGGGTGGGTCTGTTCTCCCTGATAGCGGCCGCGATCTTCGCGTTCTTCCTTTACACGCGCGTGTACTACCGCGTTCTGCCGGAAACCCTACCAGATAAGGCGAAGAAGAGGAGGAGAAGGCAAATTCGCAAAATGAGAATTAGCTCGAAAGATTAATGGCGGAACGGATGGATTTTCTACAGTAATGGAATTGCCACCTCCTCCGCCACCTGAGGAGCCTCTGTCCCCCCCTCCTCCGCCACCCGAAGAACTACCGCCTCCTCCACCGCCAGCATCTCCTCCGCCCCCGAGGATAGTGGTTGTCAGTGGAAGTAAAGCGTCCAGCTCGGGCTCCAGGCCGGCTACCAGAATCAGACCGAGACATAGAAGGAGTCCGGCAAGACGCATACCTCCAAGAAGAAGGAGGAGCTCTGGGAGAGGTTTCCTGATCTTCAGGGTCCTGCTGATCTGCTTTTTGCTTCTGCTCTTGGCTCTGATATTCGTACCCCAGCTGAGGGATTCCTCGCTTCAATGGCTCAACCCAGTGTCCTACCGACAGTTCCCCCAGGAGGTCCAATTCTCGGTGGAAAGAAGGATATCCATATCCGGCGTACAGAGCTTCACCGTGGACATACCAGCCCCCAGGAACATGAACGGTTCTCAATGGCTCCTGTCCTCCTCCCCACATCCTGATCCGACCATAGAACAAAGGTACGGTTATGAGTGGATGGTCTGGGATGCTTCGAACGGACAAACGGTCTATTCAAGATTCACCATGCGGACAGAGACGATATGGTGGGACATGGATTCCAGCGATTCGTTAACGATAGCAGAGGCCAGACAGTACGATCCGGTCTTCAACAGCCTTTCCGCGATGTACAACCACGATGAATGGAATATCGAAGTCTCACATCCAGAGATAATGTCCCTTGCGGCACAACTGACAGTCACTGGTGGGACAGTGCACGACAACCTGGTATCCATATACAAATACCTGGACATCAACTTCGAATACAGTACCAGGGAGGGCGGAACGGTCAAGACCTCCAGCGAGACGCTGAGAGACAGGGCAGGGGACTGTGATGACATGTCCTTCCTCTTCGCTGGACTGACAAGGGCGATGGGGATTCCGTCCTGGCCTGAGCTGGGGGCCATGTACGACTCCTTGCAAGGTAAATGGATAGGCCACGGTTGGCTGGAGGTCTACATACCCACAACCAATGGAGGCGTCAACGCCACCATCGATATGGTCAATGACGAATTCCTCATACGTGGAGCGAACAGGTTCTCCGAGTTCAGGTCCGACGGGAACGAGGACCATCTTACGGACTACTACTTCTCATACTCGTACATCAAAGGATCTGGCACTCCAGAAATCAGCGATGACTACATCGACTTGGGATACCATCCTTCAGGGACTATCACGATGAAGCTGGGCAGTGATGGTGGGCCGGTTCACGGATTGGAATGGCTCTTGATAATACCGATTGCCATCATTGTCCTTCTGATAATTCGGAGAATGCTCATCAGACGGCGCGAAAGACGTTCTTCCTCGGCTCGTAGATGATGTTCTCCTCGAGCAGGAGACGCAGGCAATCCTCCGCGTTCTTCATTCCAAGGCTCTGCAGGACTTTTTCGAGATCTTCCGTTGTGAAACCGCCCAGAGCGTCCGAGAGACCTCTGACAGCTATTGTCAACTTCTCTTTCCGATCGGTCACCGATGATGCACTGACAACTATCTCGGAATAGGGGTCGTCCGTATCAACCGTATCCGATTTTCCGGCGATCTTCTCCCATTCCTCCGTCCCACCGCTGAGCTCCGCGTTGAGCCTGCCCACGGCAGCGGCGATCTCCCTCTGGCTGTCGGATTCGAAGAACTTCTTCGCTTCTTTCAGTCGAATCTGGTTCCCGCACTGACATCTTGCGGTCTTGTTCCTGAGGTCCACGCCTGTGGCCTTCCTGCATCTCGAACAAACGACTACGCCATACATCCCCTCACTTCACCTTCGGAAGCTTCTTCCTCATCAGATAGGCGTCCTCTTTCCCATGGTAGTATTTCTTCAGTACCCTAACCGTCCTGTAGCCGAGGTCCGAATACATCTTCGCCGCCTCGTGATTGCTCACGTTGACCTCCAGTTCCACTTCTTTTACACCGGAATCCGCGAACCACTTCTCCGCACGGTACATGAGCTCCCTGCCTATGCCCTGCCCCCTCCGCTCCGGCAACACTCCGACCGATACCACCTTTCCTCGCTTGCCCCTCAAGGACAACATCACCGACCCGACCACCCCGTTCTCCTTGAAGGAGAGAAAGGTAACCGCATGCGTACTGTTAAGGAACCACTCAATCTGTTCTCTCACGTAGGCCCTATCCGTGAAGCAACGTTTTTCCATCTCAAGAAGAATGGGCATGTCCTCAGAGGTTGCCTTCCTGATCACACAACTTCAACGCTGACTGGCTATATCTAGATTTCTTCTAGTTCAGGGTATTCAGAAAATGAACGTGACGGTGGTTGATCCGCCATCATCATCCAGCACCGTCAGGGTAATCGTGAACGGACCTGAAGCCATGAATGCGTGGGACAGCCTTGACTATCATACCTAGCCTGCAAATCATAGAAGGTCGCCCGCTCACCAGAGAGTCCTGGGTAGGATCCCCCGTTACCATAATACAACAGTATCTTCTCAGGTTCAAAGCCGAGAGGGTCGGCCGCCGCCAGCTCTCTCTCGTCAAGTGGAAATTCCAAAGCGTTCACATACGGTGCTAAGAGAAAAATATTTTCGTCGCAATAGGAGCGGTCAAATAACCCCACCTCCTCTGGGTGTATTGGGTTGATGGAATATTAAGTGTTTCTAAACTGGAAGGATGCAAGAGTTGGGCTAATCGGGACACTATTTGCGAGTGTGTCTGTTGCTTTGGACAGCTAGCTACGGGATGACAACTGCGGCTGTGGCTACGCCCACTCCGCCGTCATCGTCCGTCACCGTCAAGGTGACTGTGTATGTGCCACTTCCCGGGAATGTGTGCCAAACGGTTTCGGTCACTGTGAACGGGAAGACGCCACCAGGGTTCGGATAGAAGGTTGTCAAGGTTGTACCGTCGTCGAAGTCCCATACAAACAGCAGATCATCCGCACCTGGGTCAGTAGCAGTGCCAATGAATTCGCCAAACGCCAATACAATGCCTATTCCATTGTTTATGTTGTCAGCTATGTCTTTAGCTCTCTCAAGCTCGTCCCTGTCCGTCGAGGTTAGAATGATATTCTCCATCTCCCAGATTGCTTGCATCACGGTTGTTGAGTTTGTCAGGGTGGGCATGTTTATGGGTGTCATAGGATACAACTTGCCGCTCACTAGATTGAGCCAAACAGCCATGAGCTGTCTCTTTGCCATTATCAGCATGTCATTTCTGTCCGTCTCTTGAACAATGTCACAAACCTCTTGTTTGGTGGATATTCCAGAGAACACTAGGGATTGATTGGAAATGTCGTCGATCCATTCCTGCAAGATTCCGGTGTGATCGCCATATGGGGTTTCCACAGTGCACTGATGTCCCCAATACCCTACTGTTCTGGGTTCGTTTACGTGCACAGTGTAATCGATGTCAACTTTAGGTGGAACGTTCTTCACTATGACCTGTTTGTGGCTTACAGTTGTTCCCCCATCGTCGTCAGTGACGGTGAGAGTGACGTTGTAGTGGCCATCGTCAGCATAGACGTGTCTGGCAACATCCGTAGCTGAGAACGGAGATGTGCCATACCAATAGCTTGGATAGGGATCTGGGCTCGCGCCATTGTTGAAGTAGGTCGTCACAGTGTCCGGTGTGCCATCACCCCAGTTCCAGGTGAACGTGAGGTCGTCGCTGCCCGGGTCGGTTGCGTAGGCGATCAAGGTTACAGGGCTGCCTTCATCTACCGTGTAGACGGGCACCTGCACCATTTGAGTCAAGTAGGCCTTTGCTCCTGTTAGGTATACCTCTGGTCTAAGTGAAACACCGAAGTGAATCCACTCACAATACTGAACCGGATGATCCAAGTCCACCCACTTGATCTCTATGCCGCCAGGTATCGGATTAATCAGCGGAGGTGCACCCCATCCACCGTACCAAGTAGGACCTAGCCAGCCAGGATACAGCATAGGTGGACCGGGCGGATCGTACACATACAATATGTCACTGGGCGTGATATTTCCATAGAACTCCAGTTCGAAGTTGTTTATTGATTCGTTGTAGTCGTTATGGACGTCGAAGTTGGTCAGCCAACCGACAATTCTTTGTGGACTCCTGCTCTCAAGTATGGCCTCATTGACGAAGTGCGCTTCGATTACGGTTGGAGTGTTTGCCCATGCTACCGAGTACCGAACCAGAACCGCTCTGTCATCCTCAGTGGTAGGTATGAACAGCTCAACTTCCTCATTCAGGTTCAGTATATACGGTATCTTGGGATTGTCCACATATGTCCAATTCAGGCCCTCCGTGCCTACCCATGTGAGGTCGTCCAATGGTATCTCATAGTCGAGGACTACAACGTCGCGAACTAAGGCCACTGCGTCGAAGGGCATGCCCGGTGGATCGAAGAATATGATGTCCGTCACTCCGTTGACTTCCATGCGCCATTTCTGCCACGGGACTGGGATTGTCTTCACCTTCACCTCTTTCAGCTCAGGCACCATTTGAGTCAGGTAGGCCTTTGCTCCTGTCATGTTCAGGTCTGATCTGGTGTCTATGGCAACACCGAAGTGGATCCACTCACAATACTGAACCGGATGATCCAAGTCCACCCACTTGATCTCTAAGCCGCCGGGTATCGGATTGATCAGCGGAGGCGCACCCCAACCGCCGTACCAAGTTGGGCCGAGCCAGCCAGGGACTAGAGTCGGCGGACCGGGCGGATCGTACACGTAGAGAACGTCGCTCGGCAACACATTGCCGTAGAACTCCAGTTCGAAGTTGTCTATGGTATCGTTGTAATCGTTGTGAACATCGAAGTTACTCAGCCAGCCAACAATGGTCTGTGGGCTCTTGCTCTCAAGTATGGCCTCGTTTACGAAGTGCGCTTCGATTACGGTTGGAGTGTTTGCCCATGCTACCGAGTATCTCACCAGAACTGCCTTGTCGTCCTCGTTGGTGGGTATGAAGAGTTCGACTTCCTCGTTGAGGTTCAGTATGTACGGTTTCTTGGGATCGTCCACAGGTGTCCAGTTCAGGTTCTCCGTACCCATCCACGTGAGGTCGTCCAATGGAATCTCATAGTCAAGGACGGCATAGTCGCGAACTAAGGCCACTGCGTCGAAGGGCATGGCTGGTGGGTCAAAGAATATGATGTCCCATACCCCGTTGACTGCCATGCGCCATTTCTGCCAGGGAACGGGAATCGCCTTGACCTTCTTCTCCTCCACATGCATGGGCACAGGCACTATCTGAGTCAAGTACGCCCTTGCTCCAGTCAGATTCACGCCAGGTCTGAGGGCAACACCGAAGTGTATCCATTCACAGGGAACAACAGGATGGTCCTGGTCTATCCACTTGATCTCCACGCCGCCTGGCAAAGGTATCATGACGGGGGGTGCTCCCCAGCCGCCATACCAGGTTGGGCCTAGCCAGCCAGAGACTAGGGTCGGCGGACCAGGCGGGTCGTACACATATAGAATATCGCTGGGCTCGAATACTGTACCGCAGATAGCATTGGAGACCTGCGGGCCCAGGTTGCCTATCACACCAGAGATTGTCCCAGTGTTGATATTGATTGTGACCAGAGTCTTGGTGGCCGTATTCACTGAGTACCAAGCCCCTTGAGGAGAGCGGGCTAGGGTACAGGCGGAGAATCCTGGTCCCAGACCCCCAGGAAGCACCGCTACTGTCGCTGCATTAGCCGGGTTGATCTTGATCAAGGTGGTGCCCGAGATTGAGTAGAAGAATCCTGAAGACGGGTCCCATTGAAGGTTATCCGTACCACTATAGTTGGTGTTCCCTACGAGTGTCACTAGACCTGTAACCGTATTGATGGTGGAAAGTGCCCCGTTGCCTTCGATAACATAGAGTGTTGCTCCGCCCGGCCCGAAGGCAATCCCCCGTCCCGAGATCGGTCGCGAGGTCTGGACCACTTTTGTTGATGTGCCCGTTGCCAGGTCAACGACAACCACAAGGTCTTGGCCAAGTGCGTGGTCCCTAAAGAGACCAAAATGCGTTCCTGCGGGGTATGACCCAACAGGACCGGGAACGACCCCTCTAGCCGTAGCCATACCTGAGGCTCCTGAGTTGAAACCCGTGGGTCCAACCACTGTGGCCTGCCCCGTAGTTCTATCAATTTGGATGATATTGTGGTTTACATTATCGTGGCCATAGAGAAGATGCCCAACCCTGATGTTGCCGTAGAGCTCTAGTTCGAAGTTATCTATCGTTTCGTTATAGTCGTTATGGACATCGAAATTGCTCAGCGAGCCAACAATGACTTGAGGACTCTTGCTCTCGAGTATGGCTTCATTGATGAAGTGAGCCTCGATGATGTCTGGGGTTGATGCCCAAGCCACTGAATATCGAACCAGAACTGCCCTGTCGGCCTCGGTAATGGGTATGAAATAGCTGACTTCCTCGTTCGGTCCCAGTACGTACGGATCCGTGGGGTCGTCAATCGGATTCCAAGGCAACTTCTGAGTCTCCACCCAAGTGAGATTGTTCAATTCGATTTGTCTTTGGAGAACAGCAAAGTCACGGACGATGGCTACGGGCTCTCTAACGTCTGGTAAGAATATGATGTCCACCACTCCGTTGACTCCCATTCTCCACCGCTGCCACGGAACGGGAATCTCTTTTACTTTCTTCTCTTCCAAGCCGTTTTCGACCGTTGGCGGTATGTTGAGAATCTTCACCAACGTGGTGTCGGTATCGGTATTGCCACCGCTATCCGTTATGGTCAAGGTGACTTTTCCTTCCCAATTATCGTTGAAGTAGAATGATGCGTTTGGGCCATACACGGTTTGCCCATCAAATGTCCACTTATACTCCACGATTCCATAATCATCCGCAGATCCACTTCCATCAAAGACAATGGTTGAACCTTCGTATCCAGTGTAAGGACCGCCTGCATCCGCAATAGGAGGTTGATCAGCACACATGCCAATGTTGTCAGCGAACACGAAGTTGTCAAAGGGTCCGTCGACATCACCGTTCAGAAGCTGATAGTCGTCAAGGACCTGAGTGTCCCCGTACACCAATACGTCCGCTCCGGGTCGTGGTGGGGATCCGGATATCTGGTCGACAGCAACAACATCATCGCCGACGCTGTCCCTAACCAAGCTTTTTGCACTCCCTGAAAGGTTAAGGGTCGAAACTCCAGTACCCCCCATATCCAACGTTGAAACCCCATCGGTGAGTTGATCTGCTGTTATGTCTGTGGGCGGCGGATCAGAGTCATCAAAAACGTTGTCCGAGTTCTGGAAAATACCAACACCAAGCCTTGTCAACAAATTATTAACAGTATTCACTCCGAAATCACCGCTGTGATCTCCTTGCACGACCAGTCTCCCACCGTTCAACAGAAAATCTATCGTTTGGTTGACCTGCATCGATGTGAAATAAGAGGCACCTGAGTCATCACTAAATCCTGGCACGATGAGGAAGATGACCCTGAAGTCATTCAAATTGTTCGGCCATATGTCATTATACGCCGTAGGACATCCTGTATTGTTATATCTGGCTTGGAGTTCAAAGAAGTCCGCCAACCCAGTGGGACCCCAACGCCCTGGATACGATCCTCCGTTGCCATAATACAACAGTATATTCCTGGATTCATAACCAGTAGGTTCAATCACGGTCGATTCTTCCTCTGGCGAGAGTCCCACGAAAATCACGCACGACGCCACTAGGAAGTATGAAGTGAGAGCACACAGTAGTTTGGTTACATTTGTGTTCCTCAAACAACCCCGCCTCCTCAAACTGCATGGACAAGGGGGTAAATAAGCATTTCCAACACAAGGTATGGAAAAATTAGATTAGTTGGAAGACCATCTACGAGGAAATGCCCAAGATCGCAGAGATACTCTCAGAACAATTCGAAGGAAAGGAAGTAGAGATAGCTGGATGGATATACCGCACACGCAGTAGTGGAAGCCTGGTCTTTGTGGTTCTGAGGGACTCCAGTGGCATTGTCCAGGTGACTGTGAACAAGGAGGATGTACCTGAAGAGGATTTTCTGGCTGCGGAGAAGGCTCTCGTAGAATCCTCGGTAATTGTGAGCGGAGCGGTCGCTGGAGATGACAGGGCGCCTGGTGGATTTGAGATTCGCGCCAAGAGCTTCCGGGTCATTGGATTTGCGGACAAGTATCCGATCACAAAAGACCAGAGCACCGAGTTCCTGTTGGACAAGAGGCACCTTTGGATACGAAGCAGGAAGATGACGAACATGATGAAGGTCAGGTCCACCGTCTTTGGGGCGATCCATGATTTCTTCAGGAATAACGGCTACTATGAGGTTCAGGCCCCAATCCTGACCCCGGCCATGGTGGAGGGCGGTTCCACTCTGTTCAAGGTTGACTACTACGAGAAGGAAGTGTATCTAGCCCAAAGCTGGCAGTTGTACGCTGAGGCAATGGTCATGGCCCTCGAGAAGATATACTGCATCGCTCCCTCCTTCAGGGCGGAGAAGTTCCGGACCACGAGGCACCTGACCGAGTACTGGCACGCCGAAATGGAGATAGCTTGGGCTGGAATGGATGAGTGTATCGAGGAAGGGGAGAAACTCATTTCCCATATCTGCCTGCAAGTGGCCGAAAAGAACAGGTCCGAACTGGAAGCGCTTGGGAGAGACCCTGAGTATCTGGAGTCGCAGGTGCCTCCGTTCCCCAGGATGAAATATGATAAAGCGGTCAAGATGTTGCAGAAGCAAGGGATGGACATTGAATGGGGCAAGGATTTGAGGACCCTGGAAGAGAGGGCTTTGATGGGGGAATTCGACAAACCACTGATAGTCACCCACTATCCCAAGGACATAATGGCCTTCTACAAACCGAGGGACCCGGAGGACCCGAAGGTGGCCCTGTGCTTCGATTTCATAGCCCCGGAAACGGGGGATGAGATAATTGGAGGGTCCGAGAGGGACGCGGATATCGAGGAACTGAAGAAATCCCTTGAAAGGGAAGGTGAGGACGTATCCAACTATGAGTGGTACCTGGACACGCGGAGGTACGGTTCAGTCCAACACAGCGGATTCGGTGTTGGGATAGATAGGGTCGTCCAGTGGATCTGTGGTCTTCAGCATATAAGGGACGCCGTACCCTTCCCCAGGACGGTTGCCAGATACTATCCGTAGATTCTGAAAAGGCTTGGACAAAGGGCTTTCCAGCCTTTTGGAAGATGTGATTGTGCAAATCGTTATGTCTTTATGGGCGTATACGCCCATAAATGAAAGGAGTTCTAATTGCGTGGACCCTCCCAGACGTTGACAAGACAAGAACAAGCACCTTGTCAAAGGGGCTTTACGGACAAGAGACGAGCTCCCACGGAGGGAAATATATCTACTGGCGGAAAGGATTGCTGGACGATATTCCCTACGTGAAGCTCATTCGTGGAGTGGTCATAGTCAAAGAGAAGGATTCCAAGAGAGTGGTCGAGTTCTTGAAGGGATACGATGCCAAGGTTCACGTCCGAGAGGTGACGCTCTCCCGCCGAGATGAGAGAACTCTGAGTACCAGAAAACTGCCCAGTTGACTCCATCGTAGCAAAGGCGCAACAAACTTTTAAAGCCAAGTCACACATTATTCGTCCCAAGGCATCAGGAGAACCCGATGATAGAGATTGACGAAGATCTCTGCAAAGGTTGCAAAATCTGCACGGATTTCTGTCCAAAGGAAGTGTTCGAAACGTCAGATAAGATTAATAAAAAGGGATACTATCCACCCATACCAGTCAGAGAGGACGAATGCATAGGATGCAGGTTCTGCGAGCTTCTTTGTCCGGAATTTGCTATCGCCGTGGTAAATGAGTGAGGATTTGGACATGGGGCTGAGAGAGGATTACCTCAAGAAGTTCGAGGGGAAGACTTACTTCTGGCTCGGGGACGAGGCCTGTGCATATGGCGGTGTTTTCGGAGGCTGCAATTTCTTCACTGGGTATCCGATTACACCTGCTAGCGAAGTGGCTGAGGTAATATCAGGGGAGCTTCCCAATGTGGGTGGCTATCACGTTCAAATGGAGGATGAGATCGCCAGCATCGCGGCTTTGATAGGCGGAGTCTGGGCCGGAGCCAGGGGGATGACGGCAACTTCTGGTCCTGGATTCTCATTGATGCAGGAGAACATAGGCTATGCGATAATGACTGAGACGCCCTGTGTGATTGTGGACGTGCAAAGATCTGGTCCGTCTACTGGTCAGGCAACCAAACCCGCTCAAGGGGATGTGATGCAGGCGAGGTGGGGGACCCACGGGGACCACAACATAATCGCCCTTGCCCCCAATTCGGTCCAGGAATGTTTCGATCTGATGATCCGCTGTTTCAACCTTTCCGAGGAGTACCGAACCCCTGTGATCCTCCTTATGGATGGCGAGATAGGCCATCTTCGGGAGCGCATAACCGTACCTTCCCTGAAATCGATAAAACTGAAGAAGAGAAAGAAGGGGAAGAAGAAGGACCTCCTTTTCGGAGGGGAGCTCATACCGCCCTTCAAGGAGATTGGGGACGGCCATTACCTTCACGTCACCGGCTCGACACACAAGGAGAACGGGATACGGGACGTGGAGAGCCAGAAGGTCCACGAGAAACTGGTAACGAGACTGTACGACAAGATAGAGAAGAACAGGGAGAAGCTCGTGGATCTAGAAGAGAAGTGGATGGATGATGCGAAGATAGCGGTCATTTCCTATGGTGCGGCAGCAAGGCCCACCGAAGGAGCGGTTGCCCTTCTGAGGAAGAAGAGAAAGAAAATAGGATTCATGCGGCTCAGGACGATCTGGCCCTTCCCGAGGGAACAGGTCAGAGCGTTGGGGAAGAAAGTCAAGAAAATCTACGTGCCCGAGATGAACCTGGGCCAGCTTTCCAGAGAGATAGAGAGATTCGTGGATTGTCCGGTAGTGGGCATACCTAAGATCGGAGGCATCGTACACACGATAAGAGAGATCACCACGGCAATGGAGAGATCATGATGGCAAAGAAGAAAAAGGCGTACAGGCTCAAACACTACCTTCGAGAGGAGCTTCTACCCACCACCTTCTGCCAGGGCTGCGGGTGTGGCACCGTTCTGAACACCTATGCGCAGGCGATCGAAGAGCTGCAGATCAATCCCAAGGACATCGTATCCGTGACGGGAATAGGATGCTCCTCATGGATACCCAGCCCCTACTTCAAGGCGGACACACTGCACACCACCCACGGCAGAGCGATCGCATTCGCCACCGGGGTCAAGATAATGAAGCCGGAAGCGAACGTGGTGGTCATTGCAGGGGACGGAGATCTCGCGGGCATCGGAGGGAATCATCTAATCCATGCGGCAAGAAGGAACGTCGGCCTTGCAGTGTTTCTCATTAACAATATGATATATGGAATGACGGGAGGTCAAGTCAGCCCCATGACGCCTCTCGGGGACAAAACAACAACCACTCCCTACGGCAACCCAGAATATCCTTTCAACATCGCGGAGTTCGTGGCTGCGGCCGGAGCCAACTACGTGGCGAGATGGACCACGTACCACGTATTCCCACTTATGGAATCCATTCAAAAGGCGATGACCAAGGACGGTTTCTCATTCGTTGAGATCCTGACCCAGTGTCCGGTGAGCTACGGAAGAAGAGTGGGCATGAGGACTGGGGAGGAATTCTTGAAATACTTCAAGGAGAACACAATCAACTCGCTGAAAGCGAAGGACATGACGCCTGAGGAGATCGGTGACAAGATAATCGTCGGAAAGATCGTGGAGAGGAACAGGAAGGAGTTCACGACCATACTCAGGGAGATGAACGAGGAGAGGAGGAAATGAACGTACGGTTCTGCGGTTTCGGGGGACAGGGCATAGTCATGGCCGGATACATCACGGGTAGCGCTGCCGTAAGGGATGGAAAGAAGGCGACCCAGACGCAATCCTACGGCTCGGAATCCAGAGGCGGAGCGTGCAAGAGCGATGTCGCGATATCAGAGGAGGAGATCTACGAGCTGGAGTCTGAAGAGGTCGACCTCTTGGTGGCAATGTCGCAGCAGGCGTACGAGAGATACATAAAGACCCTGAGGAAGGGTGGGATCCTGGCCTTTGACGAAGACCTCGTCACTCCCAAGAAGACCGCTCACAAGCTGTACAAGATCAAAGCGACCGACCTGGCCCACAAGAAGTTCGGCAGGGAGATCGTTGCTAACATGATAATGCTGGGCTACATCACATCCATCTCAGGATTCGTGTCCAAGGACAGTATGATTCAGACAATCCTCGACAATGTTCCGAAAGGGACGGAGAAGATGAACGAGGACGCGTTCGAACTGGGACATAGACTTGGTTCAAAGGTGAAATGATGAGGAAGGAAATCAGGATAGCCGGCTTCGGGGGTCAGGGAATAGTTCTCTCGGGTTTCATCTTGGGCCAGGCCGCACTTCTGGATGGGAACAATGCCGTTCAAAGTCAATCCTACGGACCGGAGGCGAGGGGTGGGGCTGCCAAGTCAGAGGTCATCATTTCCGATGAGAAGATAGACTATCCGAGGGTTACCGAAGCGGATGTCTTCATCGCGATGTCCCAGGAAGCATACGACAAGCTTCAAGGGGATTTGAAGGAAAGAAGCCTCATACTCATTGACAAGGACCTGGTGGATGCAAGTAGCAAAGCAATAAAGGGAATCCCGTTCACATCCACAGCTGACAAACTTGGGAAGAAGATCGTCGCGAACGTTGTGATGCTTGGCGCTCTGACTGCCATGACAGGAATCGTCTCCAAGGACTCCATATTGAAGGCCATAAAGACCAACGTTCCAAAGAAGGCGATCGAGATCAACATGAAGGCGTTCGAGAAAGGATACAAATTGGGTGGAGGTTGAGGTGCGCCACAAATACGATGAGAAGAAGATAAGACGCGTAATCGGGGAGAAGGTCCAGTTCGTTCAGGGCGATGCCTCGGCCGTCTACGGTGCCCTTCTGGCAGGATGCTCATTCTTTGCAGGTTATCCGATCACCCCGGCCTCTGAGACGGCGGAGCTCATGTCCAAACTCCTTCCCAAGGCCGGAGGCGTGTACATCCAGATGGAGGACGAGATTGCAAGCATGGGTGCGATAATAGGTGCCTCTTGGGCAGGAGCAAAGACCATGACCACGACTTCGGGTCCTGGCTTCTCACTTATGCAGGAGAACATCGGGTACGCGTGCATGACCGAGACTCCGTGCGTAGTAATAGACGTTCAGAGATCAGGCCCTTCCACCGGTCAGCCCACCGAAGGGTCGCAAGGAGACATGATGCAGGCCAGGTGGGGAACCCACGGTGACCACGAGATCATAGCCCTTTCTCCGAACTCTGTTCAGGAAACGCTTGACCTCACAATCGAAGCGTTCAACCTCTCTGAGAAATACCGAACACCAGTCATCTTGCTTACCGATGGCGAGATAGGACACCTCAGGGAGAAATGCGTGATGCCCGAGAAGGGGGAGTTTGAAATCATCGATAGAAAAGGACCAACGGTTGGCAGAGATAAGTACGTACCTTTCCAGGCGGATGAGAGTCTTGTTCCCTCCATGGCCAGATTCGGAGATGGTTATCATGTCTACGTCACGGGGCTCACCCATGTCGAGAAGGGATATCCTTCCACAAGCAGTGCTGAAGACCACGACAGGCTCGTGAGGAGGCTTGTGGATAAGATAGAGAAGAACAGGAAGAGCATCACAATGGTCGAGAAGGACTACCAAAAGGGAAGCAAGATCGCAATCCTGGCATACGGAGCGAGTGCTAGACCCTCCGCCGCGGCTGTCAGGAAATTGAGAAGGAAGCGTAAGAAGGTGGACTTCCTGCGTCTGATTACGATATGGCCATTTCCGAACGAGGAGGTCAGGGAGCTTGCAGACCGAGTGGACAGGATATACGTTCCCGAGATGAACCTGGGACAGTTGGTGCACCCCATCAGAGAAGCGGCCGAAGGTAGAGCAAAGATAATTCAGGTCCCGAGGATAGGGGGGCCCCTTCACACACCCAAAGAGATCATGGATGCAATGAGGAAAAAGGCATAGATCATGTTCAACAAAGCCAGGAAGATAAAAGAAAAATACATCCAAGATGAGATGTGGCCATCGATATTCTGCGTGGGTTGCGGGGTGGGGAACGTACTGAACTACACTTTGAGAGCGGTTGATGAGAAAAGGATCGACATCGACAAGGTGGTCTTCGTTTCGGGCATCGGATGCTCGTCCAGGCTTCCGGGTTACATAGACGCGGACGGATTGCACACCACCCACGGCAGAGCGATCGCATTCGCAACAGGAGTGAAGGCTGCGGATCCCGACCTGCATGTCATAATCTTCACGGGGGACGGGGATGCTGCTGGTATCGGAGGCAACCACTTGATCCACGCCGCAAGAAGGAATATAGACATGACGGTCATATGCATCAACAACTTCAACTACGGAATGACTGGAGGTCAGGTCAGCCCCACGACACCGACGGGAGGGTTCACGACCACAAGCCCCTACGGAAACATAGAGATCCCTTTCGACCTGTGCGAACTGGCAATGGGTGCCGGTGCCACATACGTTGCGAGATGGACAGTTGGCTACCCCTATGAGACCATTCAAGCCGTCAAGAGAGGGTTGGATAACAAGGGGTTCTCCTTCATTGAGATTATCACCCCCTGCCCCACTGGCTATGGAAAGAGAAATGAAATCGGGGAAGGCAAGGAGTACTGGGAATGGTGCAAGAAGAACACAATCCTGAAGAGCAAGTACGAAGCACTTCCGGCAAAGGAGAGGAGGAAGGAGAAGAGAATAGTGATGGGGGAGTTCAGAAACAGGAAGAGAGAAGAGTTTGTGGAGGAACTATGGAAACTCACGAAGGCCTAGAGCCAGTTCACCGGCGAATGTCTTCTTCTGAGTTCCCTGCTGTCAATCACGGCAAAGTAGTCTGGATTCGCGTCCATCTTGATATTCACTGATTTTGTGGGGACGAATGTTCCGCTTCCGTCATTTCGATACAGAATCATGCTGAGATCACCGAAGTTGATGAAGATGCAATTGTCAATGGTCCCATCCCCGTTGGAATCGATGAAGTGAAGCGGTGAGGGGTTCAGGTCAGCTGTCGCGTTCGAGAACGGACCCATTGTCCCGTTCGAGAAGGTGAACTCCTTCGGCTCATAGCCGGCACCAGTGAAGACGATCTCATTGCTCCTGTATCTGTTCTCGCCAACGCTCACGTACACCTTTCCCGATGGCAGCACAAAGTCCATCATGCCGTCGTTGTTGGTGTCCTTCATAACCGTGAGGTTCTTTCCTTCCACGGATTCGATCGGAACTGCAACCAGCATAACGACCGAAAAGACCAAAGGAATAACTGCCACGACACTCACTGCACTAACAAGAATCTTCTTACCTTCCAGATGAGGTAGTTTCATCCCAAACACCTCTGTTTCAGATTAATAATCTCTTAAGATAAATAAACATTGGTTGGATCTCGTACAGACTGGATTGGTCAAGGCTCGAATCCTATTGGGGACGAGCATCGATGGGGAAGCACCTCGCCTTCCTTCCCTCCCTCACTATCTTCACGAATCCCTCTTCTTCGAGATGTCTAATGTTGTAGCTGACCCTTTGTTTGGAGATGGAGAGCTCCTCGCCCATCTCGGTCTCAGATAGACCCTGCTTCGCGCATATCAATGTGAGGATCTTCTCCTGCACTTCCGACAGATCGCTGGTCTTCATCGTTGCGAGATAGTATCTAGTGTATTTCTTGAGGCGCTTCGAGATGATGAAGCCCGATCTCTCCGGCACTCTGAGATGATGCTGAAGCGTTCCGTGCGGAAGATTGAGTTCCTTTGCAATTGTTGAGAAATTGATGCCCGGGTTGGACTCTATGAGAGCGAATATTCCAGCTCGGGTCTGATTGTCCAAGATGTCCGCTCTGCTCAACTTCGAATAGAACGGAAGGACGAGCCACGGAGTGTCATCCCAAGCGTTGGGTGAATCACAACCTGCGTTCTCACACTCACTTTCTCGAAGAGTGGACCGTTCCCATTTCTCTCCAAGAGCCTGTCCCGCAATCGGGAGGAGAAGGATGACAAGAACGGCCACAAAACCCAGTCTCAATCGTCTCAGACAGAATGGCCTCATCACATGGTAATCGTTCAGAAAAGCACATAAGATTATTGGTAGAATCTTTGACAGACGAACACAAAAAAAGGTTGGCCGCTCAGGGAGAAAAACTAGCTGAACGGCCTCGTTGTGGAGGGATGCTTAGAATCGAACCCACGAATACACACTACCTATAAAAACTTACTGCACGGGTACCAGGAGACCCATTTTTGGCCGAAACGCTTCCGGAGATTGGGAGAATTAATGTGCCTCCACGGAGAATCAACAGAACTGGAATCGGGAGAAGGATATCGTGAGAAAATGTTAGTTCGGTACGAAGCCCTGCAAGCCTAAAAAGGTTCAAGGTTCGATTCGATATAGCCTCTTCATCGTGAAAGAGGTGAATCGTCATGACAAGTTCTCATCACGAGAAGCTGGTTGGAAGAGAAGCTGATATAGAGTTCCTCAAGGAGTTACCGAGAGAGAAACTGATCAACTTCCTGTTCATGCACATCAGGGATATCTTCGCGGTCGATGGTCTGTATTTCCTGGGTATAGAGAAGAGATTCGGGACCGAGCCATCGGTGGAAATCGATCAGGAAGTGTGGGAGGGCCTGGCAGTGATAGAAGCGAGAAGGTTGAAGAAGACCATGGGAGCTTCTGGAGAGAACATACCTTCCTTCATGGAGGCTTTGAGGTTCAGCTGCTGGTCCTTGGACACTGTGGACAAGGAGATCGAAGTCGAGGAGAAGCGTGCAGTAATCCGAAACTTAAGCTGCAGGGTGCAGAACACAAGGATTTCGAAGGGGCTGAGTGAGTTCCCTTGCAGGGGAGTCCGATATGGTTGGATGAGGGCCTTCGCAAAGGAATTCAACCCGAGGATCAAGGTCAACTGCATTGTGTGTCCCCCGGACGAGCACCCGGACGACCTGTGGTGCGAATGGGAGTTCGTTCTGGAAGAATAGGTTCGCTACCTTTCAAGCTCTCCGATGACGTTCCTTGCAATTATTATCTTCTGAATCTCGTTCGTACCTTCGTAGATGGAACAGACCTTCGCATCCCTGAAGTACCTTTCAACCGGGAACTCGGACGAATAACCATACCCACCGTGGATCTGAACAGCATAATCCGCGGCCTTCATCACAACCTGGGCCGAGTACAGTTTCGCCATGCTCACTTCCAGTGTGTTGTCCTCATCCAAGTCCCTCTTATGAGCCGCTCGGAGAACAAGGAATCTGGCCGCGTCTATCTCGGTGCTCATCTGTGCTATCATCTCCTTGATCAGTTGAAATGCCCCGATGGGCCTTCCGAAGGCAATCCTCTCCCTCGCGAACTTGACGCTCTCCTCCAAACAAGCGCGGGCGATTCCAACTGCACCCGCGGCAACACTCAACCTTCCTGAGTCCAGTGTCTTCATCGCGATCTTCCATCCCTGTCCGACCTCGCCTACGATGTTCTCTTTCGGTATCCTGCAGTCTTCAAATATCAGTTCGGCAGTGTGGGACGCTCTAAGACCCAGCTTTGACCCGATCTCCACCTTCCCAGGTCTGAATCCGGGAGTACCCTTCTCAACGATGAATGCGCAAATCCCCTCGTGCTTTGTGGTTCCCTCCTTCCTCGCAAAGACAATGACAACGTCCGCAATATCTCCATTTGAGATGAAGACCTTGGTACCATTCAGCACCCACTCATCTCCATCCAACTTTGCATTGGTTCTCAGATTAGCGGGGTCCGACCCCGCATCAGGTTCCGTCAAAGCCCAGGCACCCAGCTTCTCACCTTTTGCCATCGGAACAAGGTACTTCTGTTTCTGCTCTTCAGATCCGAAAAGCAACAGGGTCGTTGATGCCAGGGAAGTGTGCACCGAGACGGTCGTCCTGACGGAAGAACACGCCCGTGCAATCTCCTCGATCATCAAGTGATAGGCCACATAGTCCATACCAGCCCCACCGTACTCCTCGGGTATAGGACCGCCAAGCATCCCCAGTTCTGCCATTTTCCGATAAAGCTCCATGGGAATCTCGTTGTTCTTCTCCCATTCGGCCGCGTGAGGCATCATCTCGTTCTCGGCGAATTCCCTCGCCATCTGCTGGACCATCTTCTGTTCTTCGGTCAAACGAAAGTCCATATTTCCACCATCCTCCCCCTAATTCTCCATTGTTATTTATGTATTGGTTTCGAAAATGCTTTAACGCCCTATTGCCATACAACCCTGAGGGGGGTAAGATGTCAATCCTCTCAGACAAAGACCTAGTAAACGCAATTGAAAAGGGACAGCTGAAAATCCGGGGGTTCAAGGAAGAGAATCTCACTCCGAACGGGTATGACCTCACCATAGAGGAAATCCAAGTGAACCGGTCGAAGACCAGGGTGTCCGAGGGAAGAGTGCTCGTACCTCCACTTTCCAATTTCGTAATCAGTACGAAGGAGTTCGTGGAGTTCGGCCCTCACCTAACAGGACAGCTCTGGATAAGGTCCAGTTGGGCTCGCAAGGGGGTCCTTGCCTCGTTCGGGAAGATAGATTCAGGGTTCAAGGGAACGCTCACTCTCGCGGGATTCAACGCATCACCCGTGGACCTGGAGATATCAGTCGGAGACACATTCGCCCAAATGGTGCTGGAAGAGGTGAGCTCGGAGCCAGAGAACCTATATGAAGAGAGATCGGGTCACTACCAGGGACAAAGGGGCATCAACCTCAAGAAACCTTGATGTCGAACGCGAAATGGCATTGGGTCGGTGAATATCTTCTCACCACCCTCTGTTCTTCGATCTCCATATCCCTCCCTAGATTTCGTGCAGTTGCAGAGAGTTCGTTCTCTCTATCTCTTGCCGCCACTTCGGTCAGGATCTCATAGTAATGGACAATCCCCTTCTCTTTCAAAGCCCCAAGGGCTCCCTCAAAGAACTCAAAGGAGCGATGGGGAAGGTCCATGATTATCCTGTCCGCGGGCTCCAGAGAGCCGAGCATGTCCCTCACATCGCCTTGTATCGGAACCACGTTCTCCACGTGATTCAATCGGATGTTGTCCATGAAGGATTTGATGGCGTAGGGATTGGAATCTATCCCGAATATGCTGACCGGCGACACGTTCTTGGCGATCATTATGGAAAAGGGGCCCACACCGCAGAACATGTCGATTATGTTCTCGCCCTCCTGCACCTTCTGTGCGACCCTTCTCCTTTCCGTGGCCAGTCGCGGAGAGAAATAGGCCTTGGACAGATCGACCGAGAAGCTCAGTCCGTATTCTTTGTGGACCGTGGTCGTGTTGTTCTCACCGGCAATCACCTCGATCTTTCTTAACCTGTGTTCGCCCATGACACCTTCATCCGAGACAACCGTGCGAATGGGCTTGTTGGCTTCAAGAATCGCATTTCCTATTGCCGAAGAATGGTCCTTCAGGTCATCTGGAATCCTTATGACGGCAATTTCACCGACAATATCGAACGACGTGGGAAGAAGAGGCCTCAACTCCTCTGGAATGTCAATCACATCGATGTAGCTGCGGACCACCACGCCCGCTTCCTTGAAATCCATCTCCTTGACATCATAACCCAGGTCCATCTTCTTGAAGATCGGGAAGAAGACATTGCTCTCATCTCTGTCCACTATCAAATCCTTGCGGAGGTTGTCCATATCCAAAAGCTTTTTACGAACACTCTCACCTTCGGCTTTCGGTACGACAATACAGAGAGATTTCACTGGTGAAGCCATGGGACTACTCGTGTTTATAGGTTTAGGTTTGCATGACGAAAACGATATCACGGTCAAGGGTCTGGAGCAGGCCAGGGAATGCGATGTGCTGTTCACCGAGTTCTACACATCTCATATGAGAGATGGGGCAAAGGAAGAGCTTGAGAAGAAGTTAGGAAAGGAGATCATAGTCCTGAGCAGGGAGGATGTTGAAGGAGGGGAAGTCATGCTTTTGGAGGCCAGAGAGAGAACGGTGGGTTTCCTGGTTCCCGGGGACCCGATGTCTGCGACCACCCATGTGGCCCTGAGGATAAGAGCGGAGAAGGAAGGCATACAGACTCGGGTGGTTCACGGTGTGTCCATAGTCACGGCTGCAACTGGCCTTTTGGGATTGCAATCCTACAAGTTCGGCAGGACGACCACACTTCCGTTCAGCCAGAAGGGATATTTCCCAACCAGTCCGTACGATGTCATCAAACGAAACAAGGACATTGGACTGCATACTCTAGTTCTTCTCGATCTGAAGGAGAGCGGAGAGACCATGTCTGTCAGGGAAGCGATCGACTATCTGATGAAACTGGAAATGAAGAAGAAGGAAGGAGTCGTAACAAAGGACAGCCTCGCATGCGCGCTTGGGGACGTAGGTTCCGACAAACCTGAGGTTGTATGTGACAGAATAGGGAAACTGGCTATGAGGGAATTCAAGTCTCAAATCTTCTGCTTGGTGTTGCCTGCTGAGCTTCATTTCATGGAGAAGGAGGCACTGCGGGTCCTAGCAGGTGCGCCAGACGACATCGACTAATCCTGCAGGGATTCATCAGTGATCAAAGAAACATAATCATTCAAATCCTCGATTCTCCAAACAAACACGTACAAATGTGCTACCATCCTGATCTTCTTTCCCGCAAACGTGCTCTTCACTTCCTCAATGACTCTCTTGTGAATATCATCCGGGATCGACCACTGACCAGAATATATTCGATTCTCAAGGCGGCCGATTCTCTCGTCCGCCAGGACGGTCTCCCTTCTGGAGCCTATGTGCTCCCTGGCGTATGGCTCAACCAGGTCTGGCAGGTCCTTCTCAGGCAGTCCCAGAGGTTCGCTCTCGCACCCGAGCTTTGTCGTGAGTTCCTCGTAGAGAAGGTTGGGGCTCACATTCTCTTCCTCCGGCCAGAATTGCGAGTAGGTGAGAAGATAGGCACGCGTGACCCTTAGCGCCTCCTGCAGAACCTCAAACCAATCGGGCACAAGATGTAAGAGATGAACGGATAAGTTGGAGTGGAAGGTCTTGTCCTTGAAAGGAATGCAGCGTGCATCAGCAAGGACAGCGTTACGAAGACCTTTTGAGATACCGACACCCAACATCTTCTCAGAGATGTCAATGCCTACCATATCGAAACCTCTCTTCTGGAATGGTCGGGCAAAACGACCTGTTCCGACACCGATATCGAGAATTCTCTCTTGTTTGTCCAAATATCTCTCCATCACATCAAGAGCTTTTGTAAAGAAGGGTTCAGGGACTGCTCTGGTTTCATCATAGATGTCCGCCACTCGGTCAAAATCGATGCGCTCAGGAATCTCCATTCGTATGGAGATGGCTCTCAGGTTTTAGTAACTAGTGTTTTTTTGGGCTATGACCCTACTGTTGAGGTGGCCCCTGTTGCTCAGAACGTGGAGCAGGAGGTTTCTGCTTCGGTAAGAAATGAAGGATTAAGCCGATAAACAAGAAGATTCCGCCAAGCACGGCGATGACGACTCCACCGAAACGCACCCCCAATCCAGCAGCTACGTCAATTGGAGGTGTGAAGTAGAGGATGCTCCCGCTGTACTCGACAGTCACGTTGTATATGCCAGAATTCTCGATCGTGAAGGTTCCGTCCTTTTCGTAGTCCTTATTGTTGATGGTGATTTTCTCTGAACCAGAACTGGCAGGGGTTCTATAAACCAAATTGAAATCTGAATCACGTACTATGATATCGCCAGGATCTCCACTGCCGATAAGACCCGACTCGAACCAGACATCATACGCACCACGGTTCAGGATGACCGGTTCCACGTAGTCAGGATATACGAACTCGACCGTTTCGACCGCCTCCACACTGGGATCTTTTGTGGCGGTAAGAAAGGACGTTATTCCGATAACCGCTCCAATGACCAGAACGATTGCTCCCACGACGATTATCTGCCTAGGCTTCATTTGTCCCACTACCTCGTCCTTTGTACGGAATCTCACGACAAGGATGAAGGTACCCACACGATAATAAGTCTTTTTGGGAAACCTAAGGACATCCAGCAAAAGCGAGAGAACACTTTCACAGACCCCCCTTCCTAAGCTATATAAGGACTGTGGACGATTCCCCCTCGGAGGCCCAAATAAGAGCAGAAAGCCTCCCGGAAAAGGAGCGTGATTCAATGGATAGTGAGCAGAACGCGCCCCATGTAAAGGACATTGCACGGGCGCTTGAGAACAAGGTAAGTGAAGACCAGATTGCTGGTGAGCTAGAGAACTATTTGAACGTCTACCGAGTACCACTGGACTCCGCAAAGAGAAGCATCGTCAGGAAGTATGGGGGGAACCCCGCCAATCTAGAGGTGGGAGTGCAGAAGAAGCTTGCAGAACTAGCCCCAAATGAACCTAGCGTAAGCCTTCTTGCGAGAGTTGTCTCTGTCAATCCCAAAGAGATACAGGTGAATGGTACGCCGAAGAAGATCTTCTACGGGATACTCGGGGACGATACTGCAACAGTTCCCTTTACCGCCTGGGAGACCGAGAACCTCCGCCTGGAGAAAGGAGATACCATTCGAGTTGAGAACGCATATACGAAGGAGTTCAGAGGGCAGGTGCAACTGAACTTCGGAAACAGGACTTCCATTACCCCCGAGAGCTCGGACGCCGTCCCGGCCTATCAACCCGGGCCTGTAACATTGAAGCCCGCGGAAGTGAAGGACCTGAGGGAAGGCTTGGGCGGTGTGTCCATGACGGTCAGAATCCTCTCAATCGAGGAGAGAGAAGTCATGGTGGATGGCGACAAGAAGTTCGTATATTCCGGCGTGATGGCGGACAAGACTGGAAAGGCGCAGTTCTCCGCTTGGAAGGATTTCGAATTGAAGGAAGGCGATGTGGTCAAGATAGAAGGGGGATACGTACGAATGTGGAGAGGCATTCCCCAGCTTAGCTTCGATGAAAGAGCAGAGGTCACTATCTCGGATGAAGAGCTGCCCTCGGTAGAGGACCTGACCAAATCATCGAGGATCTGGATCGAGGACCTCATTGAGAGAGGCGGTGCAGTGGATGCGACCATTAGAGGGATTCTCGTGGACGTGAAGGAGGGCAGCGGACTCATCCACAGATGCCCGGAGTGCAGACGGGTCGTGAGGAAGAATACCTGCAGGATACACGGGGAAGTGGAAGGCCAGGCAGACCTGAGAATAAAATCGGTCGTGGATGACGGAAGTGGTGCGCTGACCGCTGTCTTTGGAAAGGAGCTCACAGAAGGCCTTCTCGGCAAATCACTCGAAGAGTGCGAGACCATGGCAAGGGATGCGATGACCCACGAGGTGGTGAGGGACGAGCTGGCGGACATGTTGATAGCCCAGCCTGTTGAGGTCAGGGGGAACGTGACCAAGGACGAGTTCGGGATCATGATGATTGTGGATTCGGCAGACATGTTGAAGATAGATGTCGAGAAGGAGGCGAGGGAGATGCTTGATGATCTGGAGGACCTTCGATGATAAGGGAGGTGGCATGGAGAGTGTTCGCAGGCGAGTACAACGAGTCAACATGCGTTTTTTCCGAGGGAGGAGAGAGAGCCCCGTCGTACGTGGTAACACCATTGGGAGCGAAGATCAACCGCCTACTCGTGGTCGGAGTCATCACCGAGGTGGAGAACATAGCTTCGGAGGAGGAGCCCATGTGGAGAGCCAGGCTTTCCGATCCAACGGGAATCTTCTACCTTTCGGCAGGTCAGTACCAGCCCGAGGCTGCCCAGCAGCTTTCCAAGCTGAAACCGCCCGCATTCGTAGCGGTGATGGGTAAGAGCAGGGTGTATTCCCCGCAGGAGGGCACACTTTACGTTTCTATCCGGCCAGAGATGGTCAAGGAGGTCAGTGAGGACCTCAGGGACTACTGGGTCCTGGAAGCGTGCAAGACGTTGAGAGAGAGGATAACCGCGAACAAGGAATCGGCCCAGATGGATCCACCCACGAAGGATGGACTCATCGCACTTGGATACGGAGATAAGCTGGCAGAAGGGATCGTGCTCGCAAGACAACACTACGGGGCCGTGGACGCGGAGAGGTACTCTTCCATGCTGATCGATGCTTTGAGGTATCTCCTTCCCGAGTACAGAGAGGCACCTGAAGTGAAGGAGGAACCCATGAGCGAAGAGAAGGAGCAGCAGGAGACGACAGTCATGGAGCTCATCGAATCGCTGGACAAGGATGGAAAGGGGGCCTCGTGGGAGGACATCCTCAAGGGAGCTAAGAAGGCAGGACTGAAGAAGGAGGATTTGGAGGAGGCGACGAACAGCCTGCTCGACAAAGGCCTTGTCTATGAACCGGTCTTGGGCAGGATGAGGAAGATATAGCCAAACAGAAGTTTCTTATCCGAGAATCACGATTACCGCGCAATGAGTGGGATGCCTCTAACGCCGGAGATGGTCGAAGCACATCTAGAGAGCGAGAGAGAGTCTTTTGCAGTCAGGAGAATTCCGACCGGAGTTTCGGATTTTGACACCATCGTGAAGGGTGGGCTACCCGCTGGTTCCTTAGTTCTGCTCCTGGGAGATGTAGGTGCCGGTCAGAGGGAGTATGTTTACACCAGTGCTGCCAAGATCGCCATCGTGTCCGAGTATCCTCACCTCAAGAAATACTACTTGGGGTCCTATTGCGAGGACGGAATCCTGCCTGAGAAGATCTGCTACGTGAGCTTCACCAGATCCAGGGAGGCCATCCTGAAGGAGGTCGCATCCTCATTCAACCCGCAGTATGTTGAAGCCATGAAGAAGATGACCGTTTTCAAGGACTTCTCGGGAGAGTACTTCAAAAGGACTGTAGTACCACCGTCCTGGACGAACCAGGAGGATGATGGGGTGTTCCCAAAAAGATCTGGAAGCCTTCTCGAGAAACTGATCAACTTCCTTGATGAGAACGCCCAGGATTCGGTTGTGATAATAGACTCAATCACGGACCTGGTCGAATCCGAGGAGATAGAGAACAAGGACCTGATTGCGACGGTGAAGGGACTGCAAAGGGCATCCAAGCAGTGGGACGGGATTGTATATCTCTTGCTCACCCAAGGCATAATGGAAGAGAGATACCAGCAGATGCTGATGGATAGCGTGGACGGGGTCCTCAAGTTCATATGGAAGAACTATCTGAGGAGCTCCAAGAGGCAGAGGTACATGTACGTGGAGAAGTTCATGAGCGTGCTCCCCCACTTGGACAAGGAGCAAATAGCGAGGTTCCCCACCATGGTGACCAGCAACCACGGCCTAACGATAGTGTATATGGAGAGGATTATCTAGGTGATATGATGGAGTTTGTCAGGACGGGTGTTGAGGGCTTGAACGAGATGCTTGGAGGAGGGATACCTAAGGGTCATGTGGTGGCAGTTCTGGGCGGTTTTGGAACAGGCAAGACAACACTGGCACTGCAGTTCGTCAAGGAGGGTTTGAAGAATGGGGAGAAATGCATCTTCATCACTCTGGAGGAATCGGACGATTCGATCCGTAAGAACGCCGAATCATTTGGTTGGGACTTAAGCAAATACGAGGGAGAGAACCTCTCGCTGATAAAGCTAGAACCCGCGGATGTGAAGAGCACCCTGACCAAGGTCCGGAGCGAACTGCCGTCCTATGTAAAGAAGTTCGGAGCGGAAAGGGTGGTGATAGATTCGGTCTCTCTGCTGTCCATGATGTTCCCGAACGAGGCGGAGAGAAGAACACACCTCTTCGATCTATGCCAGGTGATGAGGAACGCTGGCTCAACAACCATACTGACCGCGGAGGCAAAGGACGATAATCCCAAATCCTCAAGGGACGGTCTGGTAGAGTACGTCTCGGACGGCGTGATATCCCTCCAGTTCCAGCAAACCAAGGGCTCATCGGACGTCCAATTGGTGATCCAGATCGTCAAGATGAGGAGGACGGCCCACTCCAGAAGGATGAAGCCCTATTCGATAACAGGAGATGGAATCGTAGTGCACACAGAAGCCGAGGTTTTCTGAGCCCGTCCGTCCCATTCGAACCTGAGTGAGGATTGCTTGTCCAGTGTTCTCACTTGACACGGCATTTACCGCAATTTTAATTACACACGATACCATCAAGAATTGAGAGCATGAAACTCTTGAAGAGGGGGAAGGTAAAGGATTTGTACGAGATTAATGAGAATGAGCTTGAGTTCCTATTCACCGACAGGATTTCCGTCTTCGACAAAGTCATCCCGGTGGACATTCCGAGAAAGGGGGAGACTTTGTGCGGCGAGGCCTCGTTCTGGTTCAAGAAAGCAGAGGAGATTGGTATCAGAACCCATTTCATGGGACTGAGTTCCCCCGACCGGATGAGGGTGAAAAGGGTTGACGTGATAGCGGACTACGACAAAATCAACGAGAACACCACAAACTACCTCATACCCATAGAGTGGATTTCGAGACATTACGTGGCTGGGTCCCTTTACGACCGGATAAAAGAAGGGAAGGTCGACCCGGCTGATTTGGGCTTCCCGAAAGGAGCAAAACCCTCTTACGGTGACGAGCTGCCGCAGGTACTCCTTGAGCAAACCACGAAACTGGAAAGGGTTGATAGGAAAATCGATAAATCAGAGGTCCTGAGGATATCGGGACTGACCGAGGATGAATATGACGAGGTCTGCGAGCTGACCATCGAGCTCGATGAGAGGGTAAGCAACGAGGTGGAGCAGAGAGGTCTTCTGCATGTGGATGGCAAGAAGGAGTTCGCCTTTGACGAGAACAGGAAGGTATTGGTCGTGGATTCCTTCGGCACCTGCGATGAGGACCGCTTCTGGGATTCCAACGCGTATGAGAAAGGAGAGTTCCACGAGCTGAGCAAGGAGACGGTTAGACAGTATTATCGTTCCACAAGCTACTACGACATATTGGAAGAGGCCAGAAGGAAAGGACAAGAGGAGCCAGAAGTTCCCCCGCTTCCACCTGAGATGCTCACCAAGGTAAGCGACCTGTACATGGAGATGTTTGAAAGGATTACAGGTCAGCCCTTCGAATCAGGATAACACATATAGGAGTTGATAGAATGACACACTGGTTGTATGTAAACGGGAAATTTGTAGACAGAGATGAACCGTGCATTTCGGTATTCGACCACGGTTTTCTCTACGGGGACGGAATATTCGAAGGAATCCGAGCCTACAACAAGAGGATATTCAAATTTGATGAACACATCGATAGACTCCACAATTCTGCAAGAGCGATCGATCTGACGATCCCCATGACAAAGGATGAATTGAAGGCAAGAATCATAGAGCTTTGCAGGAAGAACGAGATAGAGAACGGCTACATCCGACCCATCATAACGAGAGGCAAGGGAGATCTTGGCTTGGATCCCAGAAGGTGCGAGAAAGCCACGGTTGTCATAGTCGCGCAACCGTTTGACCCCCTTTACGGGGACGCATACCAAAAGGGACTTACGGTGGTCACCACATGCTGGAGAAGGAACCCTCCGCAGTGCGTGAATCCCAACATCAAATCGCTCAACTATCTCAACAACGTGCTGGCAAGGATAGAGGCGAACCAGAGGGACGCGGACGAAGCCTTGTTCTTGGACAACGAAGGGTACGTGTCTGAAGCTTCCGCGGACAATTTCTTCATCATCCTGGACGAGGTTGTCATAACCCCGCCATCCGTGACGAACTTGAGAGGTATTACCCGTGCGACCGCTCTGGAGATCGCAAAAGAGAAGGGCTGGGAGACAGCCATCCACGTGTTCACGCTCTTTGATGTGTACGCCGCGAAAGAGTGCTTCATAACTGGGACGGCAGCGGAAATCGGCCCTGTCGTGGAAGTCGATGGAAGGAAGATAGACAACGGGAAGCCCGGCCCGAAGACCATCGAGCTCATGAAGACGTACAAGGACCTTGTGAACAGCACCGGAACGCCAATCTACGAGTGAGTGTCAAGGCATGAAGCTCTTCGAGTTCAAGGCCAAGGAACTATTGTCGAAATACGGAATGCCTGTCCCGAAAGGCGTGGTGGCGAGCACTGCTAATATTGTGAAGGATTTTCCCTATCCAGCCGCAATAAAGGCTCAGGTTCTCGCAGGAGGAAGAGGCAAGGCCGGAGGGATAAAGTTCGCTAACAGCTTCGATGAGGCGAAAGGTGCCTTCGACCAGATCATCGGGATGAACATCAAAGGCTACGAGGTCAAGCAGGTCCTGGTGGAGGAGAAACTGGACATAGCCAAGGAATTGTACCTGAGCTTCACGATTGACAGGAGGGTCGGAACAACCCTGCTCATGGCAAGTACGGAAGGCGGAGTGGATATCGAGTCAGTGCCAGATGAGAAGATCTTCAAGGCCCACATGTCACCATTGATTGGTTTACAACCATTCATCATAAGAAATCTCACCAAGGCTCTGGAACTCACCAAAGAGGAGGGAAAGAAGTTAGGCCAGATTGTGAGGGTTCTCTACAATGCATACGAGAAGGAAGATGCCGAGTTGGCGGAGATAAACCCGCTGGTTCTGACCGAGGAAGGGAACTTCGTGGCCGGAGATGCCAAGATCACCCTGGACGACAATGCACTCTACAGACACCCGGAATACAAGGACATGGACAGGAACCTCGATCCGCTCGAGATAGAGGCCAAGAAGAAGGGAATAGCATTCGTCAAACTGGACGGAGACATCGGGGTGATCGCGAACGGTGCTGGGTTGACAATGGCCACACTGGATGTTCTGAATGCAAAGGGGGGCAAGGGCGGTGTTTTCCTGGATCTGGGAGGGACCGATGACCCCCAGAGGGTCAAGGAGGCCTTCTACCTCATGGAGATGGCCAAGCCGTCCGTGATATTGCTCAACATATTCGGTGGGATCACGAAGTGCGACACTGTCGCTCTCGGTGTGAAGGAAGCACTCGAGGAGAAGAAGATGGACATCCCAGTCGTTGCGAGGATTAAGGGTCTTCACGAGAAGGAGGCCAAGGAAATACTCAAAGATGCAGGCATGATCCCGGCCAATACGATTTCGGAGGCGGCTGAAGAGGTTGTGAGGGTGAGGGGTGCATAATGTCCATTCTTGTCAACCAGAACACAAAGGTCATCATACAAGGGATAACCGGCCACCAGGGAACCTTTCACGCAAAGGCGATGCTCGACTTCGGTACAAAGGTGGTCGGAGGAGTGACACCGGGGAAAGGAGGATCGGAAGTTCACGGTGTGCCCGTCTTCGACGGGGTGAGGGAATCCGTTGAGGAAACGGGAGCGAATGCTTCGATGGTCCTGGTCCCAGCACCTTTTGCCATGGATGCCTGCTTCGAGGCCCTGGACGCGGGCATTGAGCTGTTGGTCCTCATCACCGAGAGAATCCCCTTCCACGATGCGATGCGCATCATGTCCTACGCCAAATCCAAGGACGCACACGTGATTGGCCCCAACACGCCGGGAATAATCTCACCGGGTCTCTGCAAGATCGGAATCATGCCCAGTCACATCTTCAAGAAAGGAAATGTCGGCATTCTGTCCAGGAGCGGCACCCTGACATACGAGATTGTGAGCTGGATAACAGAGAGCGGGTTGGGACAAAGCACCTGCATGGGCATAGGTGGAGACCCCATCATCGGCATAACTTTCATCGATGGAATGGAACTCATGGAAGAAGATGACGATACGGAGGCTGTCGTTCTTGTGGGAGAGATAGGCGGGACGGCCGAGGAGGACGCGGCAGAGTACGTACCGAGCATGAAGAAGAAAGTTTACGCCTACATAGCGGGACAGACCGCGCCCGCGGAAAAACGGATGGGGCATGCCGGAGCCATAATCTCAAGAGGCAAAGGAACGGCCGAAAGCAAGATCAAGGCCTTCGACAAGGTCGGGGTTCCAGTTGCATCACTGCCCTCGGACATACCGAAACTCATCACTGGCTAGGACCGTAGACCGCTGTTGACAATACCACATTTCTCACAGAATACTGTTTCGGAAATGATTAAATAGACTATCCACTCTTGAACGACGGCAATGCGAAAACTCGTGATATGCGAGAAAAGAAGCTCTGCATCCCGCATATCCTTCATGCTTTCGAACGGAAAGGCGAAAAGGGAATACATCAACAGGATTCCTGTCTGGACCTTCGAGAGAGATGGGGATACCTATTCTGTAATTGGGCTCAGAGGACACATCGTTGCCTTGGACTACCCGGAAGAGTACAACCAATGGGACAAGGTGAACCTGAAAACGCTTGCTGTTACTGAGCCTGAGAAGAGGGTCCTGGTCCCCTCCATTGTCAACACCGCGAAGGACATGTCGAAGGGCATCGATGAGATAATCGTCGCAACGGACTACGACCGGGAGGGAGAACTCATTGGCGTGGAGATCCTCGATGCCATGGGCGAGTCCGCCTCCAACGTACCCAAGAAGAGGGCTAGATTCAGTGCCTTGACAAAGTACGAGATCGAAAGGGCCTTCAGCGATCTGTCCGAGATAGATTTCCGCCTAGCCAAGTCGGCAGAATCCAGACAGATGATTGATCTTGCGTGGGGAGCCAGCCTGACGCGTTTCATGTCACTGACCACCAACAGACTGGGGAGGGAGTATCTTTCGGTGGGAAGGGTTCAAAGCCCCACCCTTGCGCTCATCGTGGACCGGGAGAAGGAAATCAAGGACTTCGTCCCCCAACCCTTCTGGGAGTTGATCGCGGAGTTCGAGAAGGACATCGTCTTCCACGCGAACCATGCCAACGGACGCTTCTGGGTGGAAAAAGAGGCAGAGAGAATCCACAAGATTGTTCAACCAGCGAAATCCGGAAACGTCAAGGACTACCGCACGAAGGAGGAGAGGAGAAGACCCCCAGCACCGTTCGACACCACGAGCTTTCTCGCGGAGGCGAACAAGATCGGTTATTCGGCATCAAGGGCCATGAGGATAGCCGAGAGCCTCTACATAGAAGGCTGGATAAGCTATCCGCGAACGGACAACACCGTCTACCCTTCCACCCTCAGCCTGAAGAGGATACTTGAGAAGCTAAAGGACTCGGACCTATCAAAGGAGGCGGAAGAAATCCTCAAGCAAGAGAAGCTGAAACCCACGAGGGGAAGGAAATTCTCGACCGATCATCCCCCCATTCATCCGGTGGCTGGGGCGAAGAAAGCCAAACTGAAGGGGGACAAGTGGAAGGTGTACGAACTGGTGACCAGGCGCTTCTTGGCCACACTGGCCCCCGACATGATCCTCCTAGTCTCTGAAGCAACCTTGGATGTCAAAGGAGAAGAGTTCAAGGCCTCTGCCACGGTGATTTCTGAAAGGGGTTGGCTGAAGTACTACCCCTACCGAAAGATCAAGGAGAGCGAGATACCGGAACTGTTGCTGGAAGAGGAGGTCAAGCTGAACGAAGTGGAGCTGAAGGGGGATGAGACAAAGCCTCCGTTCAGATACTCTCAAGGGTTTCTGATTCAGGAGATGGAGAGACTTGGACTCGGCACCAAGAGCACGCGTCACGAAATCATACGGAAACTAATCCAGAGGAAATACGTTTACGGGAAGTACCTCAGACCCACGGACAGCGGTATAGCAGTGATAAACGCCCTGGAAGAACATGCCAGCCAAATAACCAGGCCGGACATGACCAGCACGCTGGAGGAGGACATGCTGGGAATCTCCAAAGGTGACAAGACCTTGAAGGATGTTGTGGCCGAGTCCCAGGAGATGCTCCTCGACACCCTTGACACCCTTCAGGCTCATGAGAAGGCCATCGGCGAAGAGATAACAGAGGCCCTCAAGAAACAGAACAGGATCGGAGAATGCAAGGAATGTGGAGGGGACCTGATCATACTCCGGTCAAGAAAAGGGAACAAGTTCATCGGATGCTCGAACTACCCAGAATGCACGGTGACCCATCCGCTTCCCCAGGGCGGCATTGTGATTCCGATTGACGAGGTTTGCGAAGAGTGCGGTTCCCCGAAGGTGAAAACGGTCGCGGGCGGAAGAACGGAGATCATCTGTATCGATTCCGAGTGCGTGACATCCAAGAAGAGGACCCTCATGGGGGAGTGCAAGAAGTGCGGTGGAGACCTCGTAATCCGCCACTCAGCCCGGGGGAAGAGGTTCCTCGGATGCTCCAGCTACCCAGAATGCACTGAGACGCATTCACTGCCCCAGCAGGGTCTGATCCAACGCACAGATCTGGACTGCAAGAGCTGCGGACACAATGTGATAAAGGTAATCAAGAAGGGCAGAAAACCCTGGCTTCTCTGCATCAACTCGGACTGCCCCTCCAAAAAGAAGAAGAAGTGAGTTTAAATACGCGATTCTCAATCGGATGGCGAACGGAATGGCTAGATTTCCAGAGGCCGAGGCAAGACTGCTCAACAAGAAGATATGCATGAAATGCAGTGCCAGAAATGCTCCCAGAGCCACCCAGTGCAGGAAGTGTGGCAGCAAGGAGCTGAGGCCAAAAGCGAGAGAGGCCAGGCGACAGTAACGAGCCAGTTTCCTTTTGGATTTCGAAAGTTATTTAATAGTCCGATTAGCTACCCTTCTCCCACATCCAAATATTGAGGGTGAACGGGGACAAGAAGGAGGACTGACCTTGATGGCAAGCAGAATGGGCCGAAGGGGAGCTGTTTTCGCGATCGTCTTTCTACTCACAGTGTCAGGTTACTTTGGGATGATCATCCCGGCCGAGGAGTACGAGCCCCAGGGGGGTATGTACGGGGGCGACCTGAGAATCGCTTTGAAGGGTGACATCGAGGAGGACCCACTCCTGGTGAATGATAATGCCAGCCTGATGGTGGTCAGCCTGCTGTATGACTCCCTGGCAAGGATTGATTCGATCAGTCTGATGCCCATACCATGGGTCGCGACCGACTGGAATGTGACGACCGACACGACAGTCAATGTCAGCATCAGGACGGACGTTGAATGGCATGACTCCACGGATGAGAACCCGCGCTACATCACTGCCGATGACATAGTGTACACGTTCAATGACGCGGGAGGAATGAAATCGTCAGCGCACTGGGCCGATGTGTTGGTTGGCGTTACGTGCTCAAAGGTTGACGACGACACTGTGACCTTCGACCTTTCCGGTGCTCCCAACTCAAGAGGCATCTTCTTCAGCAAGGTCCTGACCATGCCGATCATTCCGAGCGGATTTGACTCCAGCTGGGATGAGAGCGGTTCCGGACCCTACCAATTCGGAGCTAGAGGCACTTACAGTTACGTGATCGGCGATGATGTTGTTGTGGAGAGCGCTGCAGCCGGCCAGTTGTATGCAATTGGAGGTGCTCATTATCACTACATAGCCGATTCCGTGTATGACACAGCTCAGGTTGATTTCTACAAGAACGGTTCCCTGATGTCGGGGACAACCTACAACTTGCATCCTGAGAACGGTACGGTGGATTTCACAACACCGCTCAACGGATTCGAGAAGATTACGGCAAACTACAGCATAACGAGCAAGTTCACCAGCATCGTAGCATTCGAGAGACACTTCGACCGCCGACCCTACCTGGACTCGATAAACTACACCTTCTTCCCGGACAACCCGACCACGACGGAAGTGGATGAAGCCACGGACGGAACAATAAAGGCGATGATAGACCAATTCGTAGACTTCATCGGATTCCCCTTGGTGGAAGGAAGCCAAAATGTGCTGAGATGGGAGGGAGACCCGGACCAGAAAAAGCTGTTCGACCCAGACCTCGTACCGCATGTCCTAGTTCAAACGAAGAACCCGACGTTCAAGTTCCTGTACCTGGGCATGAACACAGAGTTCACACCGTTGAACGATCCCCTTTTCCGAAGGGGAATCTCAATGTCCATAAAGAGAGAGCTGGCAAACCTCTACATTCCAACGGCAGTAATCGCAGATTCTGTCATCCACCCCTCCAATACATTCTGGTATAACGAGTCAATAGACAAGTTCAGAGTGCCCAAGGACGAGGACGGCGACCCCATTTACACCGATATCATCAATCACTTCCAGGACAGCGGTTATCTGGACCCGGACGAAGACGGCTTCATGGAGAACCTGACCGGAGCTGATTTCAAACTAAGGCTTTTCGTGCCTCTCTCCGCAGAGGACCCCTCGGCATCCTCCATCGGTCAGGACATCGGACAGACATTCAATGATGTGGGCATCGATGCCGAGACCATCAATGCTGAGACAAGTTCGTTCATGAACGATGTTGTTGCTGGCGATTTCGAGCTCTATCTCACCACCTACGAAGTTGAAGCGGATCCCATCTTCCTCTATGACATTCTGCATAAGGACAACATACCACCACTAGGCACAAAAAGGAACTATGTCCGACTGGACAATGCCACAATGAACTCCCTTCTGGACAATGTAAGGACTCAATTGGATCAGGACAAGAGAAAGGAATATGTCCAGTCCTCGCTCGCCTGGATAGCTTCGAACGCACCTCTGGCGACCATCTTGCACTTCAATATTCTGGAGGCCTATGAGAAGGTCAGCTACGAAGGCTGGGTTCAGATGACCGGGGGAGTCAACAACTTCTGGTCATATCTGTACGTTCACTACCAGCAGAAAGGTGAGATGAAAGCCCAATTTGTGGTTTATGTCAATTCGATAGACTCTGGAGATATACTTGAGTTCGGCGTTTCGGTTACGGACATGATAGACATGCCCCTGGAGGGAGCCTGGGTGAAAGTGACGAACAGCTATTCGGACGATGTAGTCATCAACTACACGGACTCCGGTGGGTATGCGGGATTCAATTGGACAGCTCCTCATGTCGCCTCACCGACCACGGTCGACTTCACCGCCACCGTCACCATTCCGCAATATGACAAGGTCATTGTTGAGAGCTCGATCACGGTTCACCCGATATTGGAGAAACTGGAAGTCACAATCGGCGTGACAGAGAGCCGCATCAAGTCCGGTGGGGAAACCACCGTTGTGGTGGATGTGAAGGATGACTTCACGGGACTTGCGATCCCCGATGCGACCGTTATTCTTAACATAGTCAGGCCCCAGAACGGACCGGGAAGCTTCGGAGCGTTCACCGGTACGACGGATGCCAACGGACGGTTCGAGACCACATTCACGGCTGATGTGACCACCTCCATGCAGTTCACGCTGGATGCGTCCGCAGTCGTTGAAGGATACGCGCCGGGAACCTCACAAGCAACATCGGTGATCGTGGACCCGGTAGCCCAGCCAACGCCGGGATTCGAAGCAGTGATCGTGGTTCTGGCGGTCTTGCTGGCTGTGGTCCTGGTGGGGGCCTGGAGAGGGGCAAGGTCCAGAAAAGAAAAAGAGTAGTGTTTTTGCGAACTTGACCGAAAAGGAAATAATCAGCCCTAGGTATGGACTCTGCGATGTCAAGGGATCTTGTACAGAAAGGAGTCAAGCGCCTGGAATGGGCTAAGAAGCACATGAAGGTCCTCGAAAAGGTCAGGAATGAGCTCACCAAGAAGAAATCCCTGAAAGGGCAAAGAATCGGAATGGCCCTGCATGTCGAGGCCAAGACGGGGATGCTCGCTCTAACGCTGAGGGAAGCGGGTGCGGATGTCAGACTTGCCTCCTGCAACCCACTCTCCACGGACGATTCGGTCTCCACTGCATTGAATGAACATTTTGGGTTGCCCACATTCGCCAGGAAAGGCGAGACTAAGAAAGAGTACTACTCCAACCTGAACTCTGTTCTCGATCACGAGCCAGATATACTCATAGACGACGGTTGCGACCTCATCTCACTCGTACACACAAAGAGGAAGAAGCTACTGGATGTCGTCAAAGGTGCCAATGAGGAAACGACGACCGGGATAATCCGGCTCAGGGCAATGGAGCAGGCCGGAGCCCTGAAGTTCCCGGTAATGTCGGTGAACGACGCCAAGATGAAGTATCTCTTCGACAACCGATACGGCACGGGCCAGTCCACCCTCGATGGTGTGATTTCAAGCACCAACCTCCTCGTTGCCGGAAAAAAGGTGGTGGTCGCAGGATACGGATGGTGCGGCAGAGGCATCGCCATGAGAATGAGCGGGATGGGAGGGAATGTGACCGTAACGGAAGTTGACCCCATCCCAGCAATAGAAGCGAAGCTGGACGGCTTTGCGGTCGAACCAATGATGGATGCGATAAGAGATGCTGATTTTGTCATAACTGCAACTGGCTGTAAAGACGTGGTTTCGGAAAGGCATCTCAAGGTGGCCAAGGATGGTTGTGTTCTTGCCAACTCCGGTCATTTTGACAATGAAGTCTCGAAGGTCGCACTGAAGAAGCTCTCCAAGAAGAAGAGAAATGTCAGGGATTTCGTGGAAGAGTACAGCCTGAAGAACGGCAGGAAGGTATACCTCCTGGGTGAGGGAAGGCTGATAAACCTGGTGGCGGGACAGGGCCATCCCGTTGAGATAATGGACATGAGCTTCAGCATTCAGGCCCTCTGCACGAGATATCTCCTGGTGAACCATAAGAAACTGGAAAACAAGGTCTATGACGTTCCAAAGAGTATCGATGAGAAGGTGGCGAAGATAAGATTGAAGAGCTGGAGAGTCAAGATCGACAACCTGTCCCAGGAACAGAAGGAATATCTCTCCGGTTGGTCTGAAGGGACGTGAACTGCTGGAAATGAGGCTGGACTGTGCGATCTCGTGAGGGTTTTGCATTCGCTTCCGACTTCGATGGGACCATTACCGAGAAGGATGTGGCCGCCATGCTGCTCCATGAGTTCGCGGACGAGAAATGGCTGGACGTTGAGGAGGATTTCAGGAACAGGAAGCTGAGCTGCAGGGAGACTCTTAAGAGGGAGTTCGAACTGTTGCAGGGCGGAAGGCAGCAACTCATCGAGTATGTGGACAGGCATGCGAGGATCGATCCCAACTTCAAACCCTTCCTATCCCTCTGCGAGAGAAGGGGCATTCCGGTGAGAATTGTGAGCGAGGGACTGGACTTCTACATCGAACACCTGTTGGGAAAGCACGGGATTGAGATTGACTTCTTCACGAACAGGGCGCACTTCGAGAATGGAGGCATAAGGATAAGCTTCCCGAACTCCTCGGAGGAGTGTGATGACTGCGGCACATGCAAACTTCAATTGCTCAAGGACTGGAAGGAGGAGGGGAGAGACATAGTCTATGCCGGAGACGGTGTGAGCGACATATGTCCAGCAGAGTCGGCAGATGTGGTCTTTGCGAAAGGGGATTTGCTCTCGCATTTTAGGAAGGAGAGACTGGATCACATAGAGTTCAAGGATTTCGGAGACATCATCTCAGAAATGGAGAGGTGGTAAGGTATGACTGAGAACTTCCTGGGAGTATTTGGCCACGTGGTGGTTGACAACATATTCAGCGTTCCGAGACTTCCCGCTCCGAACTCGTCTACGGCCACCTCGGGACGAGAGGTCCTCTACGGGGGCACGGGAGCCAACATGGCTGTGATTGCCTCCTGTCTTGGAGTGAGAACCGCACTGGCCTCATTCGTCGGAGAGGATTTTCCTGATGAATATTTGCGATTGCTGAGAGATGCGAACATTGACTTGAAGGACTTGGAGGTCATGAAGGGATATTCAACGCCGCAAGCCTGGATCTTCGTGGACCCAAATCAGAATCAGGTAACGATAATCGACCAAGGTGCTATGGGCGATGCCAACAAATTCGAGCTACAGAAGCACACCATTGAGAGCTCCCAGGTCATTCACATAGGAACGGGGAGGCCGGAATACTACCAGAAGGTGGTTGATATGGCTTCCAGTCTCAACAAGAAGATAGCGTTCGATCCCGCACAGGAGCTCTCGTACGTGTACACCGCGGAATCCTTCAAGAGTATCATCCAGCGCTCGAACTACTTCTTCGCGAACGAGTCTGAGATTGAGCAGGCACTTTCCTATCTGGGCCTGAAGGGAACGAACGATCTCCTGGAATATGTGGATGTGCTGATCGTAACAAAGGGAGAGAGGGGCAGTACCATCTTGACCCAAGATGACCGGATATCAATACCATCCATCAAACCAAAACATATTAGGGACATCACCGGTGCAGGAGACGCCTACCGAGCTGGCTTCTATGCTGGGTTGGAAAGAGAACAAGACTTGGAGAAGTGCGGTTTGATTGGTGCCGCCACTGCCAGTTACATAGTCGAAGAAAAGGGGCCTCAGACCAACATACCAACGTGGGAGTCTATCGAAGCAAGACTTGGGAATCTAGTGTGATTATTCCAAATACTGGTCACTGGACTTCTCAAACGCATATAGAAAGATTTAATTACGGTCACAACTTTCCCATCTCGGGTTGTTGGATATGGCTATTGGATTCGTTCTCATAAGCACCGCTCCAGCAAAGGAGCATGACGTCTATGAGAAGCTTCGGACAGTGCCCGAGATCGTCGAGCTTCATCCCCTGTTCGGGGAATATGATCTCATAGCAAAGATAGAGGCGGACGATTTCAATGTGCTCGGACAGATAGTCGTGGACAAGATAAGAACAATCCCGGGAGTTATTGACACAAAGACCCTTACGGGTATCAGGTTCTAGGAGGTTGAAAGATGGCAGGTATAGATTTCTGGGATCCAGGGCATATCATTACCGTATTTTTGTTGATCTTCGCACTGTTCCTCGTGATAACGGGGGCCTTTACTGCTTATTTTGGTAGCGGCAAAAGCCGGAAGATTGGAGCAGGTCTTCTGGTGGGTGGCCTGGTAATCGGCATACTCTGGTCATTCCTCTGCAGTAGCTACGGACCGCTTGACGGTGTAGCCCCTGTGGGACAGTTGATAGTTCAGACCATTGGCGTGCTTCTCTTTGCAGTCTTGGGAGCGGCCGCGGCCATTGGACTGTTCCTCCTGGCCATAATGAAGTCCTAGTTCCGGGAAACTATTATTTCCTAAGTCGCCTTTTAAGGACTCAATGTCGGTGCTAATAATCCTGGGAAGCAAGAGCGATTTACCAGTTGGAAAAAAAGCGAAGGATATTCTGAACCAGTTCCGCGTGAAGAACAAGATGGTGGTCGCTTCTGCACACCGGACCCCCCGGCATCTGGCTGAGATCATTGAGAAGAGCGAGGCACAGGTTTTCATCGCCATAGCCGGTCTGTCAGCTGCACTCCCGGGAGCGGTGGCATCGCACACCACAAAGCCCGTGATAGGAGTGCCGGTGAGCGGGAGCGTGAACCTGGATTCCATTCTCTCAATCGTTCAAATGCCACCGGGCGTACCGGTCGCTGCCGTGGGACTGGACAGAGGTGAGAACGCGGCCCTTCTGGCTGTCGAAATACTCGCCCTTTCGGACGAGAAGCTTGCCAAGGACCTCGAGAAGCACAGGATGAAACTGCAAGAGTGGATCATCGAAGACTCAAAGAGCTTGGGTGATTGATTGTTCGATCCTTCCAAGTTCATCGATGAGAGCGTAGAGAAACTAAGAGAGGACATAGACGGAAAAGCGATTGTCGCGACATCTGGAGGGGTGGACAGCACCGTCGCGGCCGTTCTGCTCAGCAGGGCGATAGGAGAGAACCTCCTCAGCGTTTATGTGGACACCGGACTGATGAGAAAGGGGGAAGGGGAGCAGATCTCCAAGACGCTGGACCAACTTGGTGTGAACTATGAAATCGTTAATGCTCGTGATGAGTTCTTCTCCGCGTTGAAGGGTGTGGTGGACCCCGAGAAGAAGAGGATGGCCATAGGTGCGAAGTTCATCGAGATTTTTGAGAGGGTTGCCAAGGGAATGGGTGCGGAATATCTGGTGCAGGGGACGATAGCACCGGACTGGATAGAGAGCGGAGGGGAGTTGAGGGACACCATCAAATCCCATCACAATGTTGGTGGTTTGCCTGAACAGATGGAACTGAAACTTGTTGAGCCGCTCCGAGACCTGTACAAGGATGAAGTGAGAGAGGTCGCAAGAGAACTGGGAATCGAGGTTTCTGAGAGGCAGCCCTTCCCAGGTCCCGCCATGGCGATACGCATTCTCGGAGAAGTCACGCCAGAATCAGCCGAGCTCGCAAGGGAAGCGTGTGCGATTGTTGAGCAGGAGATAGAGCGAGCCGCGGCTGATGGCGAGATGGAGCTTCCCTGGCAGTACTTCGCATCCGTTCTAAACGTGAAATCGGTCGGGGTCCGAGGAGACATTCGTGCTTATGGTTATACTGTCGTTGTCAGAGCAGTTCAATCGATTGACGGCATGACCGCCTCCTATTCCAAGATACCTCACGAGGTTCTGGACAGGATTTCCATAAGAGTCACGAACGAATTGAACCAGATCAACAGGGTCGTCTACGACATAACCAACAAGCCACCAGCCACAATAGAATGGGAGTGACTTTTCAAAAGCTATAAGAGCGGGGCAGTCAATCTCCCGTTGTGAAGATCTTCGTAGTGGACAACGGTGGACAATGGACGCACCGGGAGTGGAGGGTCCTGAAGTACCTGGGAATGAATACGAGAATCATTCCTAACACAACTCCTCTCAAGGACTTGGAGGTGGACGGTCTGGTGCTTTCGGGAGGAGCGCCTAGAGTGGGAGTTGATTCAGAGAAAATGGGCAGGAACGGAGAGTACCTGGATGAAGCAAGTTTTCCCATACTGGGCATATGCGCCGGCCATCAATACATGGCCCAGCACTTTGGAGGCAGGGCGGAACCCTCGGGCATACCAGAATTCGGTAAGACGCAAGTGTTCGTGGACGAGGAGGATGAGCTCTTCCTTAATCTCCCATCGAGCTTCCAGGCCTGGTTGTCACACAACGATGAGGTCAGCGAACTACCCCGGGACTTCCTGTCACTGGCCCATTCGAACAACTGCAAGCACCAGGCGATGAAGCATCTCAAGAGACCCATCTACGGGGTCCAATTCCATCCCGAAGTGGAGCACACCGAGCACGGGTATGAAATATTCAAGAATTTCCTCAAGGTCTGTGAGGAGATGAGATGAGAGAGCAGGACAAAACCAGAGCGATCTTGGATGCCATCAAGGACCTGCACACGAACGAGACCTTTGAGAGGGCCCTGGGAAGGATAGTGAGGAATCGGAGAATGAGCTACGAAGACTATATGGACATCATTGCTGAAATCCGAGAACTGGCCAATAAGAAGAAGATTGACCTTGTTGAGGCAGCTAGAAGAATCGTCAAGGATTAAGGATTATAGATTTCTCTATTCACCACAAAATCGGGTTGCTGCCCGGAAAGCACTTTGTCCACCTGCTCGGCTGTGGTCATCCCTGCCTTGTTCTGCCCTTCGACGGTGGATGCACCCAGGTGGGGAGTGAATATGACGTTCGGTGCGCCAAGCAATGGACTTCCTTCGGGCGGCTCATTCTCGAACACATCAAGGGCCGCACCCCGGATCTCGCCGTTCTCCAGGGCTTCGACCAGGGCCGTCTCGTCCATTATTGGTCCTCTGGCACAGTTGACGAGGTATACGGAGTTCTTCATCTTCTTGAACTGTTCCCTGCCTATCATCCCCCTGGTCTCGTCCGTCAACAGAGCGTGGATCGATATGTAGTCCGAGTTCTCGAGCAGGTCCTCCATGGTTGTGAGCTTCACGCCTATCTTGTCCGCAACCTCTTGAGGAAGATATGGATCAAAGGCTATGGTTTCCATCCCGAAGGCCTTCGCACGAGAGGCCACCTCCGCGCCTATCCTACCGCACCCGACCATACCCAGTGTCTTTCCCATGAGCTCGTTGCCCATCAGTTTCTTCTTCTCCCACTTTCCTTCCTTCATGCTCCTATCGGCGTACGGAAGATGTCTTGCCAGAGAGATCATGTGTCCAACTGCCAGCTCGGCCACCGAGACAGTGCTGGACATGGGAGCGTTCACGACGGGTATCTTCTTCTCGGTCGCATATTGGACGTCTATGTTGTCCACCCCGATGCCTGCCCTGCCAATCACCTTCAGCTTCGCTCCTTTGTCTATCACTTCCCTTGGGACCTTTGTCTTTCCTCGGACAATGAGTGCATCGTAGTCCGGAATCACATTTGGAAGATCCTCTTTCTCATGAAACTGCGCGGTCACCTCGTATTTCGACCTCAACATCTCTATGGCACTTTCAGCTATCGCGTCATTGATAAGCACTTTCATCTTCTTCCCCGTCGGAAAACGTGATTGTTCTATTAAAGCTATTACGGAGTAATAGGACGAGACACTAACGAGCGAACAGGCCGAACAAAACCGCGAAAAGAATCGCCATGGCTATGATTATGCCGATGATTATGGCAATGAGAGCCATCTTGGAACTTGATCCCCAGACGAGCGGGATGGGTCCGAGAAAGACCACACCACCGTGCTTCGGTTTGACGGATGGGGTCATTCCTCCTTTTCCTCCAGGAGCCGATCCTTCTTTGCTTGCCGGAGCGCGGGACCTGCCAGGTGACGGTTCGTATGGCTGAACTGCATAGGCTTTGAAGAAGTAGATGATGCCAACGACCACTCCGAGGAAGACCATCAATCCGCCAACAAAGGCAATTCCGCCTGTGGCCGTGTATACCGGGACGATCAACCAAATGGAGAATGTTCCATGGCCAAGAGGTACTGCGATAGCGAGGAGAACCGCTCCAAATACAATCAAGCCAAGAGCGGTCCATTTCAACTTCTTCATCAATCTCAAATCAAGGTGCACCTTTTATACATATCTTTCGGGTTTTTCCGCGTTGACCGAAAAACCTCCTGGCCCTTGTAGGATTGTCTCGCCTTGAACGCTCTGCAGAATATGAGAGCGGGACAGCAGAACCCGGTGTTGTGTTGCATCGATTTTCGGTTACACCCCTAACCGAAAGATATCAAGGAAATGGAGGGAGAGACTGTGGAGATAAAGAACACAATGGAGATGTTAGGCCTCAAAGAAGCAACAATAGTCTCCTTCGACATTCCCAACAGAGATAGGTGCGGGAGGAGCAACATCCAGAGATTTCTTCATGGACGAACTGATACCAAGAGCGTGAACGGAAAGATGAAGACATACAGATATCCAGGCCTATTGGATGAGGGCGGATTCAGATTGGGGCAATCGGTGTTTCTCCTTCCCCCTGATCTTGCATCTAGACTGATTCTGAAACTGAGGGGACTGAAAATAAGCCATCGCTATTGGGATGTGTTGGTGCACGGGTAGTTCCCCGCATTTGACTGGAAGAGTTCTCGGTCGACACTGGGTTTTTTCTCTTGCAAGTCAGAGCAACCGCAAGGCCGTCCCCAGACCCGGGACAATATCCTTAAGTCTGCTCCGCCCATTACGAGAGGAAATGATCAAACAGCTCGTCAAAAGGCTTCTCCAGAAGACTGGCTGCAATGTCAGAATCAAAGGAGAGATTCTCGAAGCTTGGAGAGGCGGCACAAAACTGACCATAGCGTTTCCCTCAGAAGAGACTGCCAAAGATATCGTTGAGCACATTGTTGGCATGGAAGGGCAGGCGGTAGTGGTCCCGCTTTTCAATGGTTTTACCGCGGATGAACCGAAATCGGAAGGAATCACCGTCCTGGGCAGAACCGAACTGGAGGATGAAATAGTACAAGTGCTCATGGGCAGGAAGAAGGCCAGAGAGACCGTGCTTGCAGCGTTCTTTGCCGATTCATTGGATGAAGAGCTCCAGGAGGCTATGGCCAAACCCATTGTCGAGAGGGAGGAAGTGATAGAGATAGGCAGCAAGACCGTGGAGGGTTTCAACTACATACTTGACCTCGTGCCGTATTTCGTGTTTGGATACCATTCCGTCGTTGAGTTGGGGGAAGGAGAGGTCCATGAGACGAAGGGTGTCATAGGCGTCAACGCCCTGACAGAATCACCGGAAGTCTGGACTGAGGACTTCGAAAGAGTGGACAGCCTGGAGTACTTCGACAGGAAGCTCGAGCCCAAGATTGATGAAAGGGAAGCCTTCCAGATAGCCCAAAATGAAGCGATGGAACTGGGGACTATGGAGAAGGAAAGAGTCAAGGAAACTGGAAGCGCCAGGGTCGTGGAGAAGAAGAGAATCAAACCGAAGAAGGAGGACATCCAGATAGAAGGAGGAGGCCTGGTCTATCTCCCCATTTGGTGCGTCGAAGGGACGAAAGGAGTGATAATAATCAATGCGTGTACTGGAAAGATCCTGAGAGAGAATCTGTACCATTCCTAGTTCCGGTCAAAGTGCTGATTTCTCCTAATTCGAACTGAAAGGGCTGTGCGAAAAGTTAATTACTCGACCTTGCATTTTGAAAGACCGGTTTTGATGGCGATTCCCCCTCCTGAACCAGAAAAAGGAAGAGAAGAACCGGTAGGCATTGGCATGGTAATCGGAGGATCTGCTGGTCTCATCATAGGAGGGGTGGCTGGTGGACCGTTGGGGTCCTCCATAGGTGGAGTGCTGGGTGCCTTCCTGGGTCACTTCATCGAACACTACGAGATGAGGAGGAAGGAAACGGTGGAGGGACTGTAGGATGGAAGAAGAGAGACGACTGGAGATCGTCTTCATAACCAGAACCTACATGATGCTTCTCTACGTAATAGCCACCATATTCCTTCTCCTGATACTCGGTGGGATACTCAACAGCACCAGCAAGAAGCCAGACGCTGTCTTCAATCTGTATCTGGCTTTGGGACTGTGGATATGCTTCGTCGCCGGAGGAATGGTGTACGAGTACCACAGGGAGGCTTTCCTGCGTATTGGATATGCAAGGAAGTCGGTCAAGATCGTCCTTCCATTGGCTTTCCTCCTCACTGTGGGCATTCCAATAATACTCGTGGCGGAGTTCATGGCAGACCCGGGCATTAGATTGGTCTTCTCGATAGTAATCGTACTTCTCAGCATACTTATGTGGCGGACAGTGTCCATGCTCATCCGGGAAAAACGGAAGGCGTTCGTGGAAAGGAGGTTCTGAAAGCGGCTAGGACTTCACAAGCTTCTCTATGGTTCTTGTTATCCTGTCCCAGTGGCTTCCCTGCCAGTAATACTTGTTGCAGTTCGGACAGAACCAGAACTCCTCCTGACGGTCGTAGACCCCTCCAGGAACTTCCCCCTCCGCTGAGGACTTGTCCACCTTCTCTATCCGAGCGTTGCAGAGTGAGCACCTGGACATGGGTTCAGTGACCTTCAGCTCAAGCTCTTTCATCGTGAATGTGAGCTGTTCCTCAAGATCATCGCTCTCCACATACAGTGCTTGCGCCTTGACGGTGCTGCTCAGTTCCTTGTCCCTCGTAAGAATGACCCTGCCTTCCTCAATCGCAATCTCTACGATCTCTCGGTCCGGAATGGGGCCTGGATAGAGAACATCGAACCCCAAAAGCCTCAGCCATCTTGCAAGGCTCCCGAGCATATGGTCGCAGATGAACCTCAACGCTTCACCTCATATTCGAGAAGAATCCCATCCCCGAGCTGCCTTGATTTCGTGAGAACGAGCGGGATGATATCCTCGAATGCAGCGGCACCCTCACCGCCAGCCAGTGTGGGAGATCTCACACCCCCGATAACCATGCTTCCAACAAAGACCTTCAGTTCATTCACCAACCCCTCTTTCAAGAAGGTCCAAATGACTGTTTCGCCACCCTCCACCAGCACCTTCCTCACGCCCTTCTCGTACAGATGGCTCAGCAAAGAAGAGATGTCCACCTCATCTTCTCCAAACCTCGCAACCTCCGCCTGGCCGAAAGTGGATTCGCATCCCTCGGACGTGACTATGAGCGTTGGGGCATCCCCTTTGAGGACCTCGGCTTCCAAGGGAGTTCTGCCGTTCGAGTCAAGAACAATGCGTAGGGGCTTTCGGGCATCCTGCACATATTTCTCCTTCACGGTCAGATTCGGGTCGTCAGAAAGAATGGTCCCTACACCCACCAGAATGGCATCACACTCGTTCCGGAGCCTGTGCACCCTTGCAATGTCCTCCTCATTCGAGATCCTAGTCTGTCTCCGAGAAGGAAGGGCGATCTTCCCATCAATGGACACAGCACAGTTGACTATGACTTTTGGTCTCAACGTCCAGTATATTACCGATGTATATAACAATAATTGGTAATCTTGCAGAGAGGTTTAAGTAAGGGTATTACAATCGCATCCATAATGGCTCCACCGAATGATGTCCACATATACGAACTTCGAAGAATGGACTTGAAGGGAGCGACGGTCATAGACGGCTTCCCGAGCGTGGGATTAGTGAGCTCGATCGTTGCAAACTACCTGATAAACGCGCTTTCGCTGAAGCAGATCGGCATGATGGACTCAGTGTACTTTCCCACCGTGTCCCTGATAAGGGATGGGGAACCCATGAACCCCGTCAGGATATACGCGGGAAAGGAGCCTGCCGCCGGGCCCCATGACAAGATAGTTGTTTTCATCTCGGAGTTCCAGCCTCCTCCGAACCTCATCAAGGTGATTGCCTCAACGGTCCTGGATTGGGCTCAGGAACAGAAGTGCGAGATGATGGTCTGCCCAGAGGGACTAATTGTGGACAAGGACAAGGATTTGAGCACGAACGACGCAATCGAGGTCTATGGCATCGGCAGCACGCCAAGGGCGGCCGAGCTTCTGAAAACCCACAACATTACGATCTTTGAGGAGGGTGTGATAACCGGAGTTGCTGGTGTTCTCCTGAACGAGGGCAAGAAGAGGGAGTTCAGCGTTCTCAGCCTTCTGTCGGAAGCCCATCCAGACTATCCGGACGCCCGCGCGGCGGCTCGGGTCATAGAGACCATCGACAAGTTACTGCTCCACACTGAACTGGATGCCCAACCCCTGTACGAAGAAGCAGAGAGAATAGAAGAACAGCTCAAGACCATTCATCGCCAGACGACGATGGCCAAGAAACCGCCAGTGCCCACTCGGCCATCGATGTACGGGTAGCCTAACTGGGCCTTACGCAAACCTTGTACAGATCGTTGATTCTAGTTTTGTCGAACTCCACATCGAAGAAATGCCCAAAGAGCCACATGTTGGTCTTGGCGTGGTTCGAGATTTCTCTGGTCAAAAAGGTTGATTCTCCGTCCGCCAAGACCATGTAGGGCAAAACCTGATCGGAGAGATGGACATCCAGCGTGGCACCACCTTTCCATTCATCCATCAGCTTCTTGGAAGCGGTCTGACCCACCTTTTCAGCCCTCACCCCCCTCTCTGCCAGCGAATTCGCACCCAGGATCGTCCTATCCGTCTCGGCCCAGAGCACGATTCCTCCGCCCTGTCCGAACGCATCTTCACCACCGAGGGTCTTCGCGTCTATGCCGGTCTTTCCCAATCCTGCCAGTTCTTCCTCCGCTGCCTTTTTCATGCGGTCCGCCACATGAGATGGCAGATTCCCCACATGGGAGATCCCTCCAATCGATCTGAGATCCCCTTTCTCTTCCAGTCTCAAAGGAGCCAGTTTTTCTATTGGTTCCACGTGCAAGACCACCTTTCCACCACCTTTCGGGTAGTAGCCCCTCCTCACCCTTTCAATTCGGGCGAACACGCCCATCTTCTCGATCATGGGGAGGAACACGAACTGGAAATAGTCGATGGGGGGAGACCAGCGGACATCTGTCCCACCTGTCACCGTGAAAACGGACTTCGTAGGAGCATGGAGTGCGGGAATCAGACAAGCCTGGAACACAAGGGTTATGGCACCGGCGGTCCCAACATCGAAATTGAACTTACCACCCCTCAGTTCACCTGGATGGAGCTCAACCTTCTGGGAGCCTATCTCCAAACCCTCCACTTTGGCATCACACAACCTGGCCACTGATTTAATCGATGTCAAGTGTTGGGCGGCCAAGCCTGGCTTTGGCCTTCCTGCCCTTATCTTCACTATTCTTATGTCCTTACCAGTCACGGCCGAGAGGGCAACGGACATCCTGAGTATCTGCCCCCCTCCTTCGCCCCAGGACCCATCTATCTCGATCATTCCTGCACCGGACCAAGAATCAGAACCTCACACATCGTCGAAGCGGCCTGCTTCCTCTGCCTCGATCAGTTTGTCCAGTTCCCCTGCTAATCTCTGAATCCCTCGGGCCGTTTCTATCAAACGGCGAGCGAGCTGGTCCATCGTCTCCCCCTCTTCAGCCAGCTTCTGCAGTTCTTCCAGGGTCTCTTTGTCGATCTTTAGTGTGGCTTCCTCACTCACACGGTTCACCCCTTTCCGGAAATGTATTGCAGCCTGTCTGAAATAGCTTTCCCAACCACTCGTTGTTGACCTCGGGCACATCTCACAAACCGCTGGTAAAGGCAAAGACTTTATTTATACCGTATCTTTGTGTCTCTCGGATATCACATGGCAGTCGAAATTCACCCATCCGCACATGTATCGAAGGATGCCGAAGTGGGAGAGGGGACCAGGGTCTGGCACGAAGTTCAGATTCGAGAAGGGGCAAGGGTGGGCAAGAACTGCACACTCGGAAAATGCGTGTATGTCGGAAAGAACGTAGTGGTCGGGGACAACTGCAAGATACAGAACAGGGCTTCGCTCTACCAAGGCGTGAAGGTTGGAAGCGATGTTTTCATCGGTCCCCATGTGATCGTCACGAACGATCGCCATCCAAGAGCGGACTCCCCGGACTGGAAGGTTGTTGAAACCACAATAGAGGACGGTGCTTCGATAGGCGCCAACTCGACCATCATGTGTGGCATCACGATATGCGAGCACGCGATGATCGGGGCGGGTTCCGTCGTCACAAGAGATGTTGGACCCCACGAGCTGGTCATGGGCAATCCCGCAACGAAACGAGGATACGTATGCTCCTGCGGTAGGACACTTGACGAGGACAACCACTGTAGCCACTGTGACAAGACAATCGACATAGGAGCGCTCTAATGATACCCATCGCGAAACCCAACATCGGAAAGGAGGAGGAAGAGGCCGTCCTGGAGGTTCTTAGGTCCGGATATCTGGTGAGAGGACCCAAGGCCAAGGAACTTGAGGAGAAGTTCTCGGAATATATAGGACGGAAATCTGGCGTCTCTACCAGCTCAGGAACGGCAGCACTTCATATAGCATTGCTTGCGAACGGAATAGGCAAGGACGATGAGGTCATCATACCCCCATTGACGTTCTTTGCTTCCGCCTCCACCGTATTGTTCTGCAGGGCGAAGCCCGTCTTCGTGGATGTTGACCCAGTGACGTTCAACATGGATGTGGGTAAGATCGAGGAGGTCATAACCCCAGAGACAAAGGCGATCATGCCAGTTCATCTGTACGGACAGCCAGTGGATATGAAACCCCTGATGGAGATAGCCGAGAAACATGATCTAAAGGTGATCGAGGACGCCTGCCAGTCACATGGGGCGGAATACGGGGGTAAGAAGGTGGGTGCATTCGGAGAAGCTTCCTGCTTCAGCTTCTATCCTACAAAGAACATGGTCGTGGGCGAGGGTGGAATGGTTCTCGTGGATGACCAGGACGTGAAGGTCGAGTGCACGCTTCTCAGGGAGCACGGGGAGATCACGACCTACGAGCACGTTCTGTTGGGCTACAATTACAGGATGAACGAGATAGCGGCCGCAATAGGTGTGGAACAATTGAAGAAACTGCCTGGATTCATAGAGAAGAGACAGGAGAATGCGAGGAGGCTCACGGAAGGACTGGCAGATGTGGATGGCATCCAAACACCTGTCGTGGGCGATAACCGGACTCACGTTTACTATCAGTACATAATCAAGGTCGAGAAGGAGTTCCCGCTGAACCGGGACGAACTGGTGAAGTACCTGAACGGGAAGGGAATCGGAGCTAGACCCAGCTATCCCAAGCCACTGAGTGAGCAGGCCATTCTCCGAACATTGGGTTTTGCAACGGACTGCCCGGTGGCAAGGGAAGTACTGCAGAAGATGATGGAGCTTCCTGTGCACCCGCTTGTATCCAAGGACGACATAACGTACATAGTCGACACTGTGAGGGAAGTCAGCAGGATGAGATGAGACCAAACGCTTATTTACTGCAAGCATTTAGGATGTGGCTGTCATGTTGAACACGGGTGTTATTGGTGTAGGGTCGATGGGCAGGAACCATGCTAGGGTCTTGTCAGAGATATCAAACCTTGTGGGAATAGCTGACCCTGACAAGAAAGCGGGAGAGTCCGTATCCAGCAAGATGGGAACTCAGTATTTCAAGGACTATCAAGACCTTCTGAAGGAAGACATTCAGGCAGTCAGCATTGCCGCCCCAACCAACGTGCATTTCGAGATCGCCAAGGATGTGATGTCCAAGGGCGTACACCCACTCGTGGAGAAACCGATGTGTCTCAGCTTGGAGGATTCGGAGAAGATGGTAAAGCTGGCAAAGGATGCGGGTCTGACCCTGGCGATCGGACACATCGAAAGGCACAACCCGGTCGTGGCTTTTGCCAAGAAGGCGCTTGCGGGCGGCGCGTACGGGGAAGCCATTGCGCTCTCGGCCAGAAGGGTGAGCTCATTTCCAGCCAGGATAAAGGACGTGGGCGTGATCATGGATCTGGGCATTCATGACGTGGACGTGATGAGGTACCTCCTCGGAAGCGAGGTGGAGAGCGTCTTCACGCAAGGCAAGAAGATGAAGCACGATGTCTTTGAGGACCATGCCAACATTCTCTTGGATTTCAAGAACGGCACAACTGGGTTCGTGGAGATAAACTGGCTTACCCCGATGAAGGTTAGAAAACTTTCTCTCACTTGTTCAAAGAACTTCGTGGAGCTGGATTACGTCAAGCAATCGCTGGTGATTTCTTCTTCGTCACTGATGGAGTACGATCCGTTCAACCTCTACCAGGTGCCCCTCGAGTACGACATAAGAAAGGTCTCACTTCAGAAGGAGGAGCCATTGAAGAACGAGTTGAGCGATTTTCTCAATGCCATTACACGGAAGAAGGACCCGTTGGTAACTGGTGAGGACGCGCTCATGACCATGAGGGCGATAATGGCTGCAATCGAATCCAGCAAGACCAAGAATAGGATAGAGCTCTAGTGTCTCTTGCCAATCCCTTTGTAAACAAAACCTTCCTTGATGCACTTCTTCCTGTCAAACAGGTTTCTTCCGTCTATGATTATCGGTGTTCTCATCTTCTGAACGAGGTTCTTCAGTTTTAGGCTCTTGTAGCGAGAATGTCCTGTTACGAATATGGCGCAGTCCGCTCCAACCAGTGCGTCGTTGAGGTTTCCAGTCAGTTCGATTCCTTCCGCACCCTTCACGTACGGATCGTGGACAATGACTTCTGCACCGCTCTTGGCAAAGTGTTCGATAATTGGAAGAGCAGGAGTATTTCGCACATCGTCAGAGTCCTCAATGAATGCGTAGCCCATGACGGCTATCTTGGCTCCTTTGGATTTGACTTTGGACTGAGTAAGCGCTTCCTCTGCCAAGTCAATCATGTGATGCGGCATGGAATCGTTGATCTCCCTCGAAGTGGGGATTATCTTGGGCTTGAAAGTCTCGCCAGAACCGTGCAACAACAACCAAGGATCCTTCGGCACACAATGACCACCCACGCCCGCACCGGGAAGAAGCATTTGCCTCCCGGGAGATGTGTTCACAAGCTTCTGGACTTCAAAGGCATCTATTCCCAACTCCTCACAGAGGTAGGCCAGCTCATTCGCAAATGCTATCTGAGTGTCCCTGTAGGTGTTCTCGGCAGTCTTCACCACCTCTGCCGTCAGAGAATCGGTGAGGTACAGCTTCCCTTTGACTATCTTCTTGTAAAGCTCTTTTGCTTTCTTTGCACTCTCTTCATTGATTCCACCGATGATTCTGTCAAGTTCCTTCAGGTTCTTTAGAAGGACCCCAACAGCGACCCTCTCAGGACAGTGAGCAAGATAGAAATCCTCTCCCGCTTTCAGACCGGAATTCTTTTCCAGAATCGGTTGTACGATATCGGTAGTGGTCCTGGGAGCGATAGTTGACTCGATAACCACAATGGTTCCCTTGGTAAGGTTTTCCCCCACCGAGGAAACTGCGGACTTCAAGGCTTTGTATCTGGGTAAGTTGTCTTTGTCAACAGGTGTTTCGACCATGATCAAAATCGCATAGGCGCCTTTGCAGACAGAGTAGTCGTCCGTGGCTTTCAGCCTACCAGCACGATGGACCTTCTTGAGAAGTTCGTCCAGGCCGGGTTCCTTTCCTTTGACGGGGGATTCCCCTTTGTTTATCATGTCGATCTTGGACTGAATGACGTCAATTCCCACGGCCTCAAATCCAGCGTTCGCAAAGCCACAAGCTACAGGAATTCCGACATATCCCAATCCGACCACGACGACTCTCTTCATGCCGGTCAAGTGAGAACAATCTGAAGATATTAACCTTATTGCTAGGAATTCTGGAATGCTGAGTGCTTTTACGAGACTCCAGCATCACACGTAGGTCTGGCAATTATAGCAGTACCATTTGTTGTATTGCTGAATGAAGGACAACGGCTGCCCGCATTTCTGACACGGATATTGCTGTGGCTGGGGAGGTGGCGGCGGGGCTTGCCGTACAGGAGCAGGTGCAGGAGCTTGTTGCTGGTAAACTGGAGCTTGCTGTTGAGGAACAGGAGCCTGAGGTCCACCAGCAGACATGTAGCTGAGTCTGTTCCAAAGGTCTTGAATTGCCTTCCACCCCTTCCTTCTGGGTATTCCCGCATTGAGAGCCTTCGGATTGAAATCCTTCTCGCCACCCAGGACCTTGACGTACCCCTCTGTGTGGACGACAATGGTGTCTTTGTCTTGTTGCCTCAGCGTAATCTCAAAGAGTCTGGCGGCATCCGCGATGCCTGCACCCTGCTGAAACTTGATGTAAGCATCTCTATCTTCCACAACCCACGCACCTGAGATTGCATCCAATTGACTATTATCTCGTGTCTAACCTCAACCTGTTCTTTTCCCGTCACGACAATATCCTGAATCGTTCTGGCCATGTTCTACCCTCCTCCCCGGGTATAAATGCGATTTACGAATGGGCATATCACTCAAAAAGCTTTTGGCAAGAACTGAACATGGAATGACCCAGCCGAACAAGAAAAGATTTAACCCCGAACCACTTTCGAGAGTACCGCATGGATATTGTGTCCATTGTTGGGGCAAGACCCCAGTTCATCAAGGCGGCCCAGGTTTCGAGGGAGATTCGTAAGAAACACAAGGAGATCATCCTACACACCGGTCAGCATTACGATCCCACAATGAGCGCAACATTCTTTGAAGAGCTGAAGATTCCGGAGCCAGATTACAATCTCGGGGTCGGTTCAGGTAGTCATGCGGAGCAAACGGGTCGCATGGTCATCGGAGTGGAGAATGTCCTTCTGAAAGAGAGACCCGCACTCGTTCTGGTCTACGGTGATACGAACTCCACTCTTGCTGGGACACTGGCAGCCGTAAAGGTTCACATCCCTGTCGCTCACGTGGAAGCGGGCCTGAGGAGTTTCAACAGGAAGATGCCGGAAGAAGTGAACAGAGTTCTCGTGGACCGGGTGTCTCATCTGCTATTCTGCCCAACAAAGACGGCCGTCAAGAACCTGGAGAACGAAGGACTGACAAAAGGCGTTCATTTGGTCGGGGACGTGATGTATGACGCTGCTTTGCACAACAAGGCTTTGGCGGAAGAAAGGGAAATCCTGAAGAAACTGGACATAAAAGAGAGATCGTATCTCTTGGTGACCGTTCACCGACCCGTAAACACGGATTCGAAGGAGAACCTGACAACCATAGTTGATGCTCTGATATCATCTGAAGAGGACGTGGTGTTCCCCGCTCACCCAAGAACAATCAAGTTCCTGAAGAAGTACGGGTTACATGATAAACTGAAAGAATCCATCCACCTGATCAAACCTGCCAGCTATCTGGATTTCACATGCCTCTTGATGAACGCCAAGAAGATGATCACGGACAGCGGAGGGGTGCAGAAGGAGTCATACTTCTACGAGATACCTTGCATCACACTAAGGAAAGAGACCGAATGGGTTGAGACGGTGGAGGACGGGTGGAACATACTGGTCGGTGCAAACAAGGATAGAATTCTGGATGCAATAAAGACGTTTGACCCGAAGGGAGAGAGACGGGAGAGCTACGGGGACGGCAAGGCCAGCAAAAGGATTTCCGAGATCATTGACGAGGAGCTGTCCTGAAAAAAGCACCCGACAAAGAAAATCTGGTTCTGAGCCTCAAAGTCTCGTACGACTCAGCAATGATCAACCTAACAGATGATACAAGACCAGAGCTGTCAATGGAGAAGAGAAGTATGATGGGTGGAGCTCGGACAGAGGAGCCTTTACTCTCAGCTGGTCGACGGTTGCGAACTGGACTTTTGGACCCTGCTCTTCCGCCGACGGCGATACAGCTTCTCCGCTTCTACGGCAAAGAACAGAGAGCTCGCCACAAGGGCGCAGAGAAGGAGCTCGGGCAGGGGTAGAGGCACGGTGCGGAACACCTCGCTCAAAGATGGTACATAGATGACAGCCATTTGCAGGAGCACGCTCAGGGCGATGGCTCCAAGCAGGTAGGGATTGGCGAAGAACTTCTTGGACAGGACAGTGTCCTCTTCGATATGGATCGTCAGGACGTGCCACAGCTGGAAGAGCGCGATGGTTATGAAGGCCAAGGTACGCGCCCTGGGCAGACCACCATCAAGGCCCCACGTGAAAATGCCCAGCGTTCCAACCGTCATCAGCACCCCCACCCAGATTATGTGGTATGCCATGCCACCCGCGAATATGGATTCCTTAGGGTTCCTGGGAGGACGTTTCATGACACCGGCCTCAGACGGTTCCACCCCAAGGCTCAGGGCAGGGAAGCCGTCCGTTATTAGGTTGATCCAGAGGATTTGAATGGCTATAAGGGGTAAGGGCATACCTAGCAAGGACGCGACGAGGATAACCATAACCTCCCCCGAGTTTGTGCTCAGCATGTAGCGGACGAATTTCCTGATATTGACGTAGATGACCCGCCCTTCTTCTGTAGCCTTGACGATTGAAGCGAAGTTGTCGTCGGTCAGGACCATCTCGGAGCTCTCTTTGGCAACATCGGTGCCGGTTATGCCCATGGCCACCCCAATGTCAGCGCCCTTGAGGGCCGGGGCGTCATTGACTCCGTCTCCGGTCATCGCCACTACATGCCCCTTGGCCTTGAGAGCCTTGATGATACGTACCTTGTGTTCAGGGGACACCCTGGCGTAGACTTTCACTTTCTCCACAATGTCCTTCAGTTCCTTGTCCGACATCTTTTCCAACTCTGATCCCGTCACCGTCAGATCTCCCTTCTCAAAGATCCCCATCTCCTTTGCGACATTCTCACCGGTCAACTTGTGGTCCCCAGTGATCATGACCACCTTGATGCCCGCCACCTTGCACTCTGCCACCGCTTCGATCGCGTCAGATCTCGGCGCATCCATTATTCCCATGAGGCCCAGAAACACAAAGCGCTCCTCCATGTTCTCGCCAAGGTCGGTGGTATCATTATCCAGCTGCCTGTAGGCCACGGCAAGAATCCTCATTCCCCTGGAGGCCATCTGCAGGTTCCTCTCCAGAAAGGCGTTGATATTCTCTTCGGCCAGCGGACGAGGTTCGCCATCCCACAAGTATCGATCGCACCTCTCCAGTACATACTCCGGCGCCCCCTTCATGTACGCTACCAATCCACCGTTCGTCCTGTGGAAAGTGGTCATCCTCTTGCGCTCGGACGTGAAGCTTACCTCTCCCACCCTGGGCTCTTCTTCTTCCATGGTCTCTTTGAGAATCCCACCCCTGGTGGCGGTCGCGATGAGGGCCCCCTCCGTCGAGTCTCCTTGCACGTTCCAGAAGCCATCCTTTTCATACAAAGAGGAGTCATTGCACAGCACCGCAGCTCGAAGAAGGAGAGAGAGACCGCTCTCCTGTGACGGGTCCACCTTCTTCGCCTCCAATAGGATATTCCCCTCTGGTCGGTACCCCTTGCCCCTGACATCGTAAGATTTTCCGCTGACAAATATCTCCCTTACGTTCATCTTGCCCTCGGTCAGCGTACCTGTCTTGTCGCTACATATTATCGTGACGGCACCAAGGGTCTCCACAGAGGGCAGCCGGCGTATGAGGGCGTGCCTTCTCGCCATCCTCCGCATGCCCAAGGCCAAAGAGATTGTCACCACTATGGGCAGCCCTTCAGGAACGGCGGCAACGGCCAGACTGACAGCGGTGAGGAACTCCTCCACCACGTTCTCTGGGTCCTGCAGGTATCCCACCAAGAACACCACGGCACAGATGATTAGGATTGCGACGCTGATGGCCTTTCCCAGGCGTGCGAGCCTTCTCTGGAGGGGGGTCTGCTCTGTCTCTTCCGCCTGGACCATTCCGGCAATCTTCCCCAGCTCGGTCTCCATACCTGTGGCGGTCACGACCCCTTTGCCTCTTCCACGCTCCACGGTACTGCCACTGAAAGCGGTGTTCCGTCGATCGCTGATGATGACCTTACCTTTGATGAGCTCGACAGACTTGGTAACGGGGACAGACTCCCCCGTTAGGGAAGCTTCGTTGATCCGAAGGTCTCCCGCTTCCATCAGGCGACAGTCCGCAGCAACCTTTGTTCCTGGGTTGAGAAGGATGACATCTCCAGGTACCAACTCCCTTGTCGGGATAATCAGGGTCTCCCCTTCACGGATCACGGTGGCTTGAGGAGCGGCCATAGCCTTCAGTGCCTCAAGGGACTTCTCTGCTTTGTACTCCTGGATGAAGCCAAACACGGCATTGAAGATGACGATGATCATGATCACTACGGCGTCGTACAGCTCCTCGACGGTACCTTGGTGAAAACCTATCGCGGCCGATATTGCGGCTGCAAACAGCAGGATGATGACCAAGAAATTTGTGAATTGTGCCAAGAATATTCGGAGAGGTGACTTGCGCCGGGCCTCCACAAGCTCGTTCGGCCCGTACCTCTCCAATCTTGCTAGGGCGTCCTTGTCGTCCAACCCTATCGGACTTGTGTCCAGTTCCTTCAAAACCTCTTTGAATTCGAGATTATACCAACTCGAGTTTCCCATCTTCTGAAGTTAATGTTCTGGGACTATTTAACTAAATCGTGAGAGATAGTTTTTAGTAGATTGTTTGCTATTCAGGGACGGGATGGGAATGCACGAGATTCTACTCTACAGTGATTTTCAGAAAGCTTTGGTCATCTCATTGCAAAATGCCCCAACGATTTCATTGCACTAGCTCCGGCTCTGCGTTGTACTAGTCATTCCCTTCCCCCTAAAAGTGGGAAGATTATCCGATGTTAGATGCAGGGTACCTTGTCTTCGAGATGGGCGTCATAATGCTCATTGCCTTCATAGGGGCGGGCCTGGCCATCAAGCTCAAGCAGAGCGTGATCATCGGGTACATGCTAGCGGGTATCCTGATTGGCCCGTACATGACCGTAAACATCTTCGGCCTGCAATATGAGGGCCTGATACGGGATTTCGAATTCATCGAACAGCTCGCTCACATCGGTCTTATCCTCCTCCTCTTTTTTGTGGGATTGGGGTTCTCTTTTGAGAAACTGAAGAAAACGAAAGAGCCGGCAATGATCCTGGCGTTCATAAACCTCGGAATAAACTTTTTCGCCGGTTTCGCATTAGGTGCCTTTCTGGGATGGCCATTATTGGATACCTTCTTCCTCACCGGTGTTATAAGTCTAAGCAGCGCGACAGTGACCGCAAAGGTCCTAATTGAGCTCAAAAGGTTGGGCAAAACGGAAACAGAGTATCTCATCGGAATGATCATAGTGCAGGATTTTCTCGCAATTCTCCTCCTGGCAGTGGCCGGCGGGATGATAGTTCAGGATAGAGGCTCCTCACTCAGCATTCTCGCCCTGGTTGTGGGAATAGTACTCTTCATTCTATTCTTTGTCTTCCTGGCCATGTTCGTCATCCCGAGGATCGCGAAGCATTTCGAGAAGATAGAGAATGAGGAGCTGTTCGTACTCTTTGCCCTTGGAATTGTATTTTTGGCCTCAGCACTTGCGGAGGTCGCTGGCATTCCGGCCATCATAGGTGCCTTCTTCATAGGAATGGTGTTTGCGGACACGGAAATATCCGATAAATTGCGGAAGAGATTGGTTTCTTTAAGGGATGCGTTCGTTGCGATCTTCTTCATCTCATTCGGAATGATGATCAACCCTGCCATGTTCCCGTCCATTCTTAACATTCTGATTCTTGCCATTCCGCTCATAATCCTGAACGACATCTTCATAACCTCAGCACTTGCTTATCTGATCGGGTTCTCTCCGAAAGCATCTACATCCATTGGGACCTCCCTCGTAGGAAGGGGCGCGGAATCCGTTCTGTACGCTAAGGTGGGGAGCGATGTCCAGGGTGCGACCAAGGGGGAATATCTGTACCCATTTGCCGGAGCGTTCTGTTTCATCATGAGTGCTCTAGCTCCAATCTTCATGAGGAAATCGGATGCTCTCTATCGTTTCCTGAAGAACAGGATCTCGGAACCGTTAAAGTATGGAGGAAGGCTGGTATCCAGAGTTGTCAGGACCATGGTCATGCCTCACCCGTTACCGATCTACCGTAGAAACAGGAAGCTCGTGGTAGTTCTTGCAATCTTTACGTTCTCGTGCATCATGATGATCGTCACCAGCGGATCGTTACACATACTGGCGTTGATTATCTCGGCCTGGACGCTGTACTTCCTTTGGTTCAATCTGGCAGATACGATGGGGCATCCGACAAGAAGAGCGAACTTCCCCCACAAGGCGTTGAGCATATCCGAGAAGTGGCAGGGCGCTGCGTTCGTGACGAACATGATAATGGGGGCTCTCATAAGCATAGCCTTGATCTGCTTCGTTTGGATCTACGTATGGTGGGTGAGCATGCTCGTTTTGATAGGGTATTTGGTCTATACCGTGCAAAGCATGAAATCCATCTACCACAGGTTGGTCCTGAAGAAACCGAAGAAGAAGGTCATCAAACTCAGGATCGAAGCAAAGCCCACTGCTTTGAAGGAATCGTGGAAAGCCAAATCGAGGATGTACAACAGAAGGAACGGAGGGATGTAGAGCTCATTCTTGGTATGCGGCCGCCGGGATTTGAACCCGAGCAATGAGGTTGGGAACCTCAGATCCTAACCAGGCTAGATCACGACCGCGATTCTCCCATTCTTGAGAATGATGCTGCAACATTCCTACAACATTACTTGACCGTCTCCAGTTGGCTTATTATGTTCCAAATCAAGGTCCTACCATGAAGTGGAATGTTGGGATCGTTCGCCAACTCGTCCATCATGAAAATAGCGCTCGCTACCCTTACATCCAGGGCGTCCTCCTCCTTGAGGAGAAGATCCTTTGCCTCGTTCGCACCCCTCCTGATATTCCTAGGAACTGAAGTATCCTCAGCCAGCTGGTCGAGGACGTCCATGACTTGTTTGAGCTTCTCGTTAGATGCCATTCAACCACCATCCTTTTAACCTCGCTCACCAACAGCAGGCAATGCCTACTCAATTACCTTCGTCACTCCCCTTTCCTTATAGGCCGTAACCACCATCAGAGTCTTGGTATCCTTGATACCGTTTATGGGCGCCAGCGACTTCAGCACGAAGTCCTTCAGGCCGGCATAGTTCTCGAACCTGGCCTTCGCGATTATGTCCGTGTCCCCTGTCACCAGGAAGACATCCTCGATGAGTTCGAACTTGGAGACCGCCATGGCGATCTTCTCTGCTTCTTTGGTGTTCGCCTTTATTGTTATGATCGCTACCACCTGGTCCTCTCCGTAGTAGTCGGACATGACCTTGTCCAAATTGGCGCTCTTGCCCACGGTATCACCACGCGATAATAGAACTGGATTCTTTTAAGACTTTCTGATTGCATTCACTGCAACGTTTTTATATCCTCCGACCATTTGAACGCAGGTATATGGAGACGATTCCTTGAAGGAAGAGGAAGAGAAGAAAAAGGTGATAATGGAAACGATAGCGGAAGGCAGAAAGATGGAGGCCTATGCCGAGCATCGTACCAAGGACATGCATACCTGCTGGACGTGTGGGGTCATCTCCTACAAGAAGAAACCCATGAAGCAGATCGGAAAGAACTGGATTTGCATTGATTGCCTGAGGCAGTTGAAGGAGATCTTCGACACCTTGGACGAGTGGGAGGAGGAGCTTTCCTTGGAACGGGATGCAAAAAAGCAGCTGGATGAAGGTATCAGCCGCTAGCGGGGAAGCTCGGTTCCGCACCCTCTGCAGAACTTGTCGTCCATATCGGCCATCTTTCCGCACTCATCGCATTCGGACGCTTTTGGGATCTTGGCACCGCATTTCCTGCAGAAGCTGTCCTCTTGGTCTAGGAACTCTCCACAACCCCCGCATCTGTTCTTGAGCTGTTCCTCGGTGATCTCGATGACCTTTTCCTCGGGAGCGATCGTCGTCAGACTGGTTTCGCCTGTGCCTAGCATATTCTTGCAACGGATGGCTTCCCTGAGTGCGGCCGTGTAGTCCTTGTTCTCGAACGCTCTTTCCGCGTCCTGGAGGACTGAGCTGGCTGCCGTTACGTCCATTCCCGCTTTTTTGCCCTCCTCGATCTGCTCTTGCGCCACTCCGATGGAGAACTTGGCCTGCATGAAATTCTCTGGTAGTTTCTTCTGGATGTACTCCTTGGTGAGCATCTCGTCTTCGCCGGGTGGAGTGGATGGTGTTGACTCCAGCTTTACAACGTCCCCGTTCTTCTCATGAGCAAGCCTTGCCAGCTTCATAGATTCCTTGGCCCTGTCCACGACCTCGATGCTGGTCTTGTATTCCCCCTTGTCAAAGGCCTTCTCCGCCTCCTCGAGCATGTCCCAGATGGCCCCCATGGGCGTTCCGCCCCTCACCAGGGTCCTCGCGATGGCCCTTCCAGTGATGAGAGCGTTGTGAGCGTCATCCTTCAGTTCTCCCTTTGACGGCTTGGCTACGTAGCGTTTGCCTTCCTTCAGCCTCTTCTTCAGCCGCTTGCTCCTGATATACAGAACCTCGAAGATTATCACGGCTATCATGACGACCCCAACGACCATTATCAGCAGGAGTGTATCATCGTCCACAATTGATTCAATATCCCGCTCACTTATAAGTTTTGTCCGATAGATTGTAGGAAACGAGAATGTTGCTGGCTACCGTCCAAACCTTCAGCAGATGAGGGGATATGGACAGCACCCTGTCCGAGAGCTCTTTTGCGGGACTGGTGAAATCACCTTCGGGGAATCCGCCCACTAGGCAGGCAACTGTTTCTTCAACATCGTTGAAAAGGGTTACTAGATCAGCTGGCTCACCGTCCGGGGAGAGGCAGACAGTGGTCTTCGGGTTGCATTTCTCCAGCACTTTCTCAAGGGTCATATTCCTTGTGATCGTGAGCAAGGGCTTACCCTCTGGAACGGCCCCCTTGTCGAACAAATCCTCCATCAATCCAACGAAGCGGTTGTATCTCTTGGGAGGTCTCAGCTTTGGAGAGACCTCGATCAAGTCATCATTGCGGGTGTGGATAAGTGTGGTCAGTTTACCCTCGGCATTGGCTATTGAATCCAAGCACAATGTGAGTACGAAGTAAGCAATGTCGGGTCTTCCGCGCCTCTCAACGTCAGAACTGTCACCAAACGCAGAACGGTGCAGCGAGATGTCCAAGAGGATCTTGGAGGGTGTCTTTCCTCTCTTTCTAGCGTTCTTGACAATTGAAGGGTGATTGGCCAGTTCCTCAGGCACAAGCTCAAGTTCGGTATCTGCAAGAATCAGAACAAGCACGAGAACACCTAGCTCAGGACCTCCATCAGGAGGTTCTTCTCTTTAGCAATTCGGATTTCTCTGGCAATTCTCCTTCCGGTGGACATCTTCTCATCCAGAAGGTCAGCATAGGGAGAGCCCGAGATAAACAGATTGGTACCAGCCACAATGCGAGCGGAGATCTCGAAGACCTTGAACTCCAGGTCATCGGTCACGATGGCCTCCAGACTGAAGGGGCCTATCATCCCACCGAACAGTTCCAGCGATTTCTCAACCGTCTTCTCCCCGATATCAAATGCCTTCGGCAGAAGCGATTCCCTAAGAACAAGCGGAATGTTGCCAGTTACTACGAACGTTGGATCGATTCCCATCTTTCTCATTTCTTCCTGCGAGCCTGTTCTGTACAGGCCATCGATGTTGGATTCGTCCCTTCGGTCGATGCTGAGGAACTCTAAGCAGCCCTTGCTGAGCCTGTAGCCACCATCCGTCACTGGGGAGTAGAAATAGTGCATGTAGTACCTGGTACCCACGATGTATTCCTGTATCGAGTATTTCTCGCCCGAATCGGCCTTGGCCTTGAAGTCCTCGTAATCTTTGGCGATGAAGAATCCTCTTCCCCCTTTCGCACCGTGATACTTCACCAGAACGGGTGAGTCGATGTTCTCTGGGTTGTCTATCTCCTTCGGCATGGAAAGGCCGGCTGAGGTGAGCCATTCCCTTTCTTTGTCCCTGTCGGATTCCCATTCCAGGACTCTTCTGTTTCCGAACGTAGGGAGATCTAACTCCAAGAAACGCTGGGCACCCAGATACTCTACGAACGATCCATGGGGTATTACAACAGCATTCTTCTCTGCCAGTTCGCTCGTTTTCTCCAGAATTTGAGGGTAGCTGTCCACGATGAAGAACTCGTCCGGTTTGGCCTTAGGGAATGCATCGTAGTATCTTGGGGGTTTTCCTATCGCAATGCCGATTGTCTTGAAACCTTCCTTTCTTGCTCCGTCAAAGATCTGGAGACTGGAGTGTGAGCATACGGTTGCGATGGATATGGAATCTTCGTAGCTTCCAAGGATTTCTGCTATCCTCTCTTTCGGAATCACGGATGGCGCAATTCCAGTTCGGTCTTAAAACCTTTTTGTGAGGTGGACGGTCCAACGAGGACACAGAACTAGTAGTGCCACCGCAATTGGTAGATTTGATCAGTCTTGCACCAAAATCTTTGCGGTGGGGGCCCAAGGTAATCGCATTTGCAGGAGCCATACGAGGCACTCGGAATGGTCACAAAGCCCGCAACTTCTGGATACACTCCAAACCATCCGTATCCTTCCCAAAGAAAGGGCCATGACATCATGCCTTTGGGGTAATTACCCGTAGGATTAATTATGTAACTTCCGTCACCTCCGGTTTCAGACGGGCAAAAGATAATGCTAAATGAATCCACTTGATCTCCATCGCCGTTCCCATCCACTCTAAGTTGATATTCTCTTGCATACATCAGAACACAACGACCTCCAATAGAACCCACTGGCCAGCCATCATAGGTAATCCTGTAATCAGGCAGAGGGGAATGTCGGTCACCATCCTCGTCCGAGGTCAGGAAGAAGTGGACTCTGTAGTATCTCCCTGGAGGGTAGGGGAAGGGATCATATACAAGAAATGCTCCACCGAATTCTAGCGGGAAAGTCGGGTGCTGATAGCAATCGTTATGCAATCCCCACCATCCGAATCCCCACGTCGGAACAGGTGCTGTGAAGGTTATGGATGTATAAGCCCTCCCTTTCAAGTTCCAAGTGCTGTCAATGTCATGATAGAGCCGCGTGCGCTCAAACTTATAACCATCCTGGTCCCAGTCCCGTCCGTCATTGGACTCATAAGTGTAAGCGGGAGTCAGGACAGTTCCCGCGATTCTTGGATGGATCCCACTTACTCCGGTGTTCACAACATTCTCCCTGCAGTTGCCGGATACAGGATCAGCCGCATAGTATGCCACGACCCTGTCAATTATATCACCATCTCCGTTCCAGTCATGATCATCATAGGACTCATCAAGCTCATAACTGGTGACCACATATCCGTCATCCCTCTTCCAAGTTGAGAAAGGTTCGTCCATCATTCCGGCCGAGCATACATGGTTCACGGGAACTCTGGAGGGGAAGAAACGTGCGTCTATGTTTCCCACGTAGTGGTCTGCTAAGTCGTTATCCATCTCTGGATTGGAGTTCACGTAGTTGTCCTTCTCATGAGCATAGTAAGAAATGAATTCACCAGCTATCTGGGGATTGAGTAGGAGCCCTCGAACCTTATAAGCATGGAAGGAAGGAGACACAAACGCCCTGAACAACTTGAGAGTAGGAGTACTCGAATACCAATCGATGTTTACCAACAAATCGCCCCTGTCTCCGCCAGCAATAGGGTACCCTCCGGTTTCGTACACGACAGCTGCATCTGGAAGTCTATTGGAGCATGTCCCGTCGGGCCACCAGTAGTTGCCACCAGGTTCATCAACACAACCGTCCCCATCATTGTCAATACCGTCCTCCATCTGGGGGAGATAGATGAACATAACGACCCACTCAAGTATGCCGTTCCCATTCTGGTCTCCGATGTAGAATTCATGGTGGTCCCCTACGACGAAATTTCCGGCAGTCTTGTGAGGATTTATAGTGAAATCGCCGAGTTTGTTTGGAGGCCTCCGCATTCTGTCTAAGAAATAGCAGTGGTCTTCATACGGCCAACACGGTTCGTTGTCTGAGATTGAAGCAAGAAATGAACCATCATCATTTGTGAGAGGAAACGGCCCGTCCTGATAGGAGAACCCGGAAGGATTATCGCCCTCAGAAGAATCTCTGTTACTCTCAATCTCGTTCTGAAGGACCTTCCATTTGGTGTATGCGTCCATACTGATATCCTGCTGATCGATGGGTTCCGTTGCACCGACGTTCAAGAAAGCGGTCGCTAAAAGAACCGCAAGAACACAAACACTTGTCCCTCTCGTTCTCGTCCCTCTCCCTCCGGCTCGTTGCTCTCTGAATATATCAGCGTGAGTGTGATATATAATTGTTTTTGGATGTATTCAGATTTAGTTCGGCCCACACAAGAAATCTCGACAAAATCACATGGACCTCGGTGCTATCCTATCTGCAATCCTGACCGACCTGACGCTTTCCTTGACGTCGTGCACCCTCACTATGTTCGCACCATTCAGAATGCTTGACACCATGGCTGCCAGACTTCCCTCCATTCTTTCTGTCTCATCCACGTGCAGAATCTTGCCAATGAATGACTTCCTCGAAGTCCCAATCAGAATAGGATGACCCAGACTCTTCATCTCGCCCAACCTTCGGATTATCTCCAGATTATGCTCAATGGTTTTTCCAAAACCAATCCCGGGGTCCACGATTATCTTCTCTCTAGATATCCCTCCTCGCACAGCAGCATCAACTTGATTCCTGAGATATCTGCATATGTCCCCCATGACATCCTTGTACTCAGGTTTCTCCTGCATGGTTTTCGGCTTTCCCAGCATATGCATAATCACAACTGGTACATCCAATTCAGCAACAGTGGAAATCATCTGTTCATTTCTCAGACCGCTCACATCGTTCACCATTTGCGCGCCCATCCCCACGATCTCTTTCGCAACCTCGGGGTGCATTGTGTCTATTGAGATAGGAACATCGATCCTCTGTAGCAGTTCTTCTACGACCGGTCTGACCCTCTTCAGTTCTTCATCCAAGGACACAGGATCGGAATAAGGACGAGTGGATTCCCCCCCTATGTCTATGATGTCCGCCCCTTGTTTCGCCATCTCCTCTCCATGATTGATTGCAGCGTCTAGCTCGAAGAACTTACCGCCATCCGAGAACGAATCGGGCGTGACATTCAGGACACCCATTACAAGGGTTCGGTTCAATGGGATCTCTTTCTTGGGAAGCTTCAGTACGAAATCTCTCTTCTCATAATTCTCCAAGACCTCCTCAATCTCTGCTGCGATTTGCTTGCACTTGAAGGGTTGCATCTTGAGCTTGGAAAGCAATTTCTCATACTGACTGGCAGTGCCCATCAGAATCAGATCGGACTCCTCAACAGAGAAATCCAGGGTACCCTTTTCGGTGGCAGCATCTCCCCCTGGGGACAGCATCTCCTGCTTGATTATGTTCGCTTCCTTTGTGCCCACTCCTTCAACCTTGATCAAACGAGAATCGGACTTCTTCAACATTATCTGGACACCGACGGACGTGACACCAATCTTCTTCATCTCCCTCCTGATCTCCTCCCGACTTCGAAGGTCCAGAACCCTGGCATTGAACATCTGACAGAGGATTGAGGATTCTCATTTTATAGTTTGGGGAAGGATTGTTTTTATATCCCGTTCTACTTTCTCGCTACGATGAAACTTCTCCTCATCCACGCGGACTACATGGAATACGAGGCCAAGGAGCCAACCAAGTATGCAGAGGACATTCCAGATGAGGCCAAGCAGGGCAGGATGGAAGAGACGTTGGTGGCTTTCGCGGCAGTGGAGAAGCAGGATGAGAAGGATGTGATTGGTTCGGCCGAAAGGGCTGCCGGAGAAATCGTTGATGTAGCAAGGAAGGTTCAAACGAGCAACATCATGCTGTACGCGTATGCTCATCTGAGCCCGTCTCTCGCAAAGCCAGACAAAGCGCTGGACATTCTCAAGAGAATAGAGAACAACCTGAAGGAACAGGACTTCAACGTACACAGGTCCCCGTTCGGTTGGTACAAGGCCTTCAAGATTTCTTGCAAGGGACATCCTCTTTCGGAGCTTTCAAGAAGTGTGGAAGTAGAAGAGAAGAAGCTTACGAGAGAAGAGGTCGTAGAGAAGATAGAAAGCGAGTATTTCGTCCTGACACCCGAAGGAGAAGAGTACAAGTTCGACCCGAAAGACATTGACAAACTCACTGTTCTGGACAAATATCCAACGCTGAAGAAGTTCATTCTATCCGAGGAAGTCAAGGGTCAGCCAAAGGATGAACCGCCGAGCATAAGAGAGATGCAGAGGCTGGAACTGGTCGACTACGAAGAAGCGACCGATTCGGGCCATTTCAAGTTCTATCCAAAAGGGGATTTGATGTTCGACCTGCTTAGAGAGTGGGCGACCTACGTAGCAACAGAGAAGATAGGGGCCATCAAGATCGATACGCCCATAATGTACGATTGGTCCCTGCCGGACATAAGAGGCCAGACCGCTTCATTTCATGAGAGACATTATACATTAGAGACCGAAGACGGAAAAGAGTTCGTACTTAGGTTCGCGGGCGACTTCGGTCTGTTCAGGACTCTAAAGAACGCTACGATGAGCTACAAGCAACTTCCATTTAGAGTGTATGAGTTCTCCAAGAGCTTCAGGTACGAGCAGAGAGGGGAGCTTTCCGGCCTTAAGAGGTTGAGAGCATTCCACATGCCGGACATACATTGTTTCGCAACGGATCTGGAGCAAGGGTGGGATGAGTTCCAGTTCATTCACAGGAACTACAGTGACCATGCGGACGGAACGGGAGTGGAATGGGCCCTCGGTTTTAGGATTGTGAAGGAATTCTACGAGAACAACAAGGACAAGATCGTTGAGATGCTGAAGCACTCCAAAAGGCCCGCTTTGATCGAAACACTCTCTGAGGCGAAGCACTACTGGGTGGTGAAGAACGAGATCCAGGCAATGGATTCTGTTGGAGGGAACTGCCAGCTGGGCACAGTGCAGTTGGACGTGGATGACGCGGAGAGGTACGGGATTACCTATTTCGATGAGAAGGGAGAGGCCAAAGGCTGCATCATCTGCCATTCCTCGATCGGTTCGATAGAGAGATGGATCTATGCTATCCTGGAGGAAGCACTGAAGTTAGAGAAACCTGAGCTGCCATTTTGGCTGGCACCCACACAGATCAGATTTGTTCCAATCGGGGACGAGTTCGTAGAGGACTGCGTGAAGTTGGCGAAGGAGCTGGATGCGAGGACGGATGTGGACGACAGGGGCGACAAGGTCAGCAAGAAGATCAGAGACGCGGAGAGAGAATGGATCAACATGATCATAGTGTACGGTCAGAAGGAGAGGGATGGGGATACGCTACCGGTGAGATTGCGGAGCGGTGAAGTCAAGGGCATGAGCTTGGATGAGATTAGGGATATTATCAAGGAGGAGCTTGAAGGACGGCCATTCAAGAAGCTCACTCTGCCTAGGCTTTTGAGCAAGAGGATTGTTTTCAGGGGTTGATTCACGAGAGTTAACCTTGTTTAAGGTTAACTTTTGGGAGTATAGCTAGTGGTTGATTTCTATAGGAGTTAACCTTGTTTAAGGTTAACTTTTCAGAGGGTGATAGACATCGAAATTGTGGTTGATCCACCGTCATCGTCCACAACGGTAAGGGCAATCATGTAAGTACCACTGCCTGGGAAGACGTGAGTAACTATTTCGGTAATCTCCACAGGGAATGTCTTGTTCACGTTTGGATAGAAGGTGGTGTGGTTCGTTCCATCCCCGAAGTCCCAGTGGAATGTCAGGTCGTCCGCACCTGGGTCGTATGCAGTTGCTTCGAACCTTAGACCATGAGAGAGTATTGCTGCTGACAAATCGGCTTCCCAAACATATCTGTCTGGATGTTGCACATTGAAAGTGTGGTGTAACCAGACTTCTTCTCCATCATCAAATGTCAGTATGATCCAGCATGGATTTGCACCGTTTGGTTGGCCGTTTATTGGGTCGTCCTCGGGTGTGTAGCGGACTATAGCTGAGTATCCTCTGGAGATATTAATCTTAAATCCTGCAAGATGAAGCATTTGATCATTTGGGCTTCCTGGGTATCGGGTAAGAGTTCCCTGTGCTATCATAACATCATCTTCATACAATTCTACTGAGACATCATGCCATTTCTCTCCTGCGATCCTCAAAGAGACGTTGACTTCGATTGGAAGTACTCTCAGTTCCACTGTTGGCGGTACATTCTTCACCAGAACGTGAACAGTGTCTATCCCAACGCCACCATCGTCATCCGTCACCCTGAGGGCAACATCCCCATCGAAGTCGTCAATCCCGGTGTGCGTAACTGACTGACCAACAGCGTCCACATCGAAGTTGATTCCATCATAGTCGAAGTCCCATTCGTAGGTATGCGTATCGTAGATTCCCGGGTCAGAGCAACTTCCATTGAATGTGAATGTGGAAACCTCGTACCCTTCCTTGTCTTCTCCTGCATCTGCTGTGGGAGGAACGTTTCTTACCGTCAGAGTTGTGACATCTATGTCCCATCCACCATCATCATCCGTGACCCTTAGGGCAATATCTCCTGAATAGTCATCATACCACATGTTTTGAACAGTAGTACCCGTTGCATCAAGAGTGAAAGTTGTTCCGTCATAATCGAAGTCCCACTCGTAGGTGTGTGTGTCCAAAAAGCCTGGGTCGGTGTGGCTCCCCTTGAATTCAACAGGAGTTCCTTCAAATCCTTCGTAAGGTCCGTTTGCGTCCGCGGTCGGTGCTACGTTGAGAACCGTCACGACACAAGTGTCCGTGTCCCATAAACCTGCATTGTCAGTCACCTTCAGAGTTACTGTGTAGATGCCATTATCGCCGTAGACATGCGTAGAAGTGGTTCCTGTAGCACCCACATCATTCGTGAAGTTCCCATCTCCGTCCGAATCAACAGAGGCATCGAAGTCCCATTCATAAATCAGTTCGCCATCCAAGCAGTATTCTTCATTGCTGGTAATAGGAAGAAGGCCACCATAGCCTCCTGTAGAGTACATACAATTGCCCACAACTCCAGAACCAGAGCTCGCTTTCGCTTCTATCATGGGAGATTTTTGGGTCCAACTATCCTCAGAGGGGTCATACATCTCAGTTGAGTTCAAGGGTGGGCCTGAAGTCTCTGCTCCACCAAAGGCGTAGATGTTCCCTCCCAACGCTTCGGCAGAAAGACCGGAGCGGTTAGTAGTCAGGTTGGCTCTTTTGGTCCATGCTTCCGTGATTGGGTCGTATACCTCGACAGTGTTGAGTGACTCATGAGCGTCTCCTCCAATAGCATAGACTTTGTCCTCAAGACCAGTGGCTGCAAGATACGCCCTAGCGGTGGGCAAATCGGGCTTCGTAGACCAACTATCAGCCAAGGGGTCGTACTCAAAGACCATCCCGCAAGGATAGCAATACATGAACGTGCTCCAACCTCCAATGACATAGATACGGTCATTTGCGACGGCTGTGCCAAAAGCCTCCATCCAGATGGGCATGGGCGCCTTCGCAGTCCAGTTGTTTGTGGCAGGATCGAACTCGAATGTGGTATTGGTGCTAAGGTTTCCGTCGCTTCCACCAATGGCGTATATCTTTCCGTCTACGGTTGCTGCACCAAGATAGACCCTTTCAGCGGGCAAGTCTGGCAACCTGGACCAAGAATCATTCGAGGGGGTATACTTCTGGACAATAGATGTGGGACCGGCGATGCAATCGATAGTATCTCCCCCAATTAGGTAGATTTCACCGTTGAGGGTAGTGGAGGCCGCACCTGTCATCGGCACCAGAGAATCAGTCTTAAGTGTCCAGACACTTCCATTTCCGCCTGGTGAGTGACTTCCTGTTCCATCAAAGTAGACCATGTCTCCTTCGTTGACTGTTTGGTTGGGACCCGCGTCCGCAACTGGTGGTTGATTCCCCGGAAGAACGGTGACAATGCAGTTATCCGTGTCTTTTAATCCTTGCACATCCGTAACCGTGAGAGTGACATTGTAGACGCCAGGGTTAACGTAGACATGAGTTGGTCTTGCTCCCGTCTCATAGGGAGAGCCGTCTCCGAAGTCCCAATCATATGAGACAATGCTCGCATATTTCTTCGCATATTTGAGGCCTGAATTGGTGAAGTCATAATAGCTTATGTGCGGAACATCGTTATAATCGAGAGCTATAGAGCTGTGCGTTCCAACATCACCAACTGAGTCCACTGTCTCGATGCCCCAATTGGTTCCGGTCCACC